>NZ_SLUT01000005.1:0-384731 GCF_004341255.1 Curtobacterium sp. PhB142
GACGCGGTACCACCCACACGAACCATCCCCGGATCTCGAACCGACTAATCAGTCCAAGAACCGGGGACCAGTCCACTGGCACCGGGCCTCCCGTCTGTCTGTTGCCCGTCTCAGAACGCGCGGTTCAGCGCCCAGGCGGCGCCGCGGTAGCTGTTCGGCCCCCAGACACCGTCGATGGGGCCGCTGTAGCGGCCGTGTGCGGCCGCCCATCGCTGCAGTGCCCGGATGATCTCGGGGCTCTGCCAGTTGTGGAGGTCGCCGGCACGGAAGTACCCGCCCTTCGCGAGCTGCTCGGAGACACCCGTCCAGGAGTTCGGACCCATGATCCCGTCGATCGGCCCCTTGTAGCCGTAGTACCCCGCCATGCTGCCGAGGCACTGGAGCCGCTTGTAGAAGATCGTCCCCGGGACGCCGTCGAACTCGGTCGTGGTCGTCGGGACCGATCCGCACGGGTCGGCGATCCGCGTCGTCGCGGCTTCGGCGGGTGCTGGCTGGATGACCTCCCCCGCGGTGGTCAGGGTCATGACGAGTGCGCCGACGAGGACGAGGGCGTGCTTGCTGTGGTGCATGAAAACCTCCTTGTTCGGCTTCCAACATGTCACATCCGGAACGCGACGTGTCACAGCTGGCAATTGTTGCCACGGCGGTGCACACGAAGAAGGCCGGGTCCCGTCGGGACCCGGCCTTCGTGAGCGTCACGCGATGCGCTTGAACGCCTTGTCGACGTAGCGGTCGACGGTAGCGCGCGCTTCGCGTGCGTAGCGGTCGATGGTCGCCGTCTGCTCCGGGTCCGGCGAGTACTCGCGGCCCAGGCGTGCGGCGGCTGCGGCGAGGACACCGTCGGTCAGCTGCGGGTTGAGCGGCAGGATCGGCCCCTGCGTGTGCGTACCGAACGACGTGCCGACGATCGCGCCCTCGACCGGGGCTCCCGCCTGGTTGCCCCCGCCGGACACGACGTCGGCGAAGGGGGTGACCCCGGCCGCGAGCTCGATCGTGGTGGCGTGGTCCTCGAAGCCGGCGAGACGCTTCGGCGCACCGGGGAGCAGCGGGTACCGGGTCTCGAGGACGAAGTAGTTGACCCGACGTTCGGCACCGCGGACGGCGCGGGCGTCGAACACGCCGAACCCGGCGAGCGGAGCACCCTCGGTGGGGACGACCTCGTTCGTCGCCAGGTCGAACCCGCCGCCGACGGCGATGACCGGCACACCGTCGCTCGCGAACGAACGGAGCGGAGCACCGATGCGGGCGACGTCGGCACCGAGCGAACGCATCGCGCTGAGCGGTCCGTTGCCGATGACCACGACGTCGGCCGCGGCGGGCAGGTCGTCGCCGGGCGCGTACTCGAGCACCTCGGTGTCGAGGCCGGCTGCGGCGGCACGGCGGACGAGGGCCGCGACGTTGCCGCGGTCCCCCGAGACGCCCATCTGCCGGGGGTAGACGTGCAGGATGGTCAGCCGGTCGGCCGTCATGCGGTCTTCTCCATGTCCGGGTGGCCGAGGGCCTTGCGGGCGATCATCATGATCTCGTAGTTGACGATGAAGTTCTTCGTCCCGCTGGTCGTCGACCCGAGCTGCTCCATGTGCTTGATCGCGGCCTCGACGTCGGGGTCGACCCGGCCGATGCGGACACCGGCGTGCTCGAGGGCGATCGCGATCTGCCAGGCCTTGTCACCGGAGACGACGTCGACGTGGTCGAGCTTCGAGAAGTCGATGTCGTAGATCCACGAGATGTCCGGCGTGCCCTCGTCGATCGCCATGAGGACCTGCTCGGGGCGGTCCGGCAGCGCGTCGAGGTTGAGCTGGAGGCTCGCGGCGTTCTTGAACATCGTGAACTCTGCGGACTCGCCGGCGATGGGGAGTCGTTCCCCGCGGCCGTACGCCGGCTTCATCGTGCCGAAGGCCTTCGTGACGGCGTCGGCGCGGAACTGCGTGCCGAGTGCCGCGCTGGCCGTGGCGGCGGCAGCAGCAGCGTCGACCGCGTAATGCAGGCCGCGTGCGGGCAGGCGAACCGCGATGTCGGCACCGTCGAAACGGATCGTCGCGCCGTCACCGGTGTTCACGACGACCTCTGACTCTGCGACGTTCGGCTGGGCGTCCTGCCGGTCGAAGTCGTCGGCGTTCTGCAGGCCGTTCGGTGCGGCGGCGACGACCTCGGCACTCGCACCGAAGCGCAGCACCCGCTGGCCGGTGCGCGCCACGTAGGCGTCGAGGAACTGGTCGTCGCGGTTCGTGATCACGTTCGCCGTGGACAGTGCCGCGGTGTCGAGCATCATGTCGGCGACGCGCTCGGTCTCGAAGAACCGGTACAGCTGGTCGACCTGCACGTTGAGCATCGTCACCGTGGACGGCGACAGGATGCCGGCGAGCTCGACCGCGAAGGCCTCGTCGACCTCGAGGATGCCGATGTCCGCCTTCAGGCGACCGGTCAGCGACACCTCGGACAGCAACGCCGACGCGATGCCCTGCGGCAGGTTCGCCCCGGACGGGTTCGTGAAGACGCGGAGCCCGTGCGCCCGGACGATGTCCGAGATCATGTGCGTGGTCGTCGACTTGCCGTTCGAGCCGAGCACGAAGACGACGCCGTTCGGGAACTGCTTCGTCACGTGCTGCAGGAAGTCCGGCACGAGCTTGAGCACGATGAAGCCGGGGTACGCGGATCCCCCGCCCCGCGCTCTGGCGAGGGCACGGAGGATCCGCCCGATCAGGATCGGGATGAAGAACCGCATCGGCCTACTCGAGGTAGTCGCGCAGCGACTGCGACCGCGACGGGTGGCGGAGCTTCGCCATCGTCTTGGACTCGATCTGACGGATGCGCTCACGCGTCACGCCGAACGTGTCACCGATCTGGTCGAGGGTCTTCGGCTGGCCGTCACCGAGGCCGAAGCGCATGCGGATGACGCCCGCTTCGCGCTCGGACAGGGAGTCGAGCAGGCTCTCGAGCTGCTTCTGCAGCATGGTGAAGCCCACTGCGTCAGCCGGCACGACCGCCTCGGTGTCCTCGATGAGGTCACCGAACTCGGAGTCGCCGTCCTCGCCCAGGGGCGTGTGCAGGGAGATCGGCTCGCGACCGTACTTCTGCACCTCGACGACCTTCTCCGGGGTCATGTCGAGCTCGCGGGCGAGCTCTTCCGGAGTGGGTTCGCGACCGAGGTCCTGCAGCATCTGGCGCTGGACACGAGCGAGCTTGTTGATGACCTCGACCATGTGCACCGGGATGCGGATGGTGCGGGCCTGGTCGGCCATGGCGCGGGTGATCGCCTGGCGGATCCACCACGTCGCGTAGGTCGAGAACTTGAAGCCCTTCGTGTAGTCGAACTTCTCGACCGCACGGATCAGGCCCAGGTTGCCCTCCTGGATGAGGTCCAGGAACTGCATGCCACGGCCGGTGTAGCGCTTGGCGAGCGACACCACGAGGCGGAGGTTCGCGCCGAGCAGGTGCGACTTGGCGCGCTGTCCGTCGCGGGCGACCCAGCGCAGCTCACGCTCGGCCGGCTTGGTCAGCCCGGTCGAGTGCTGCAGCTTGTCCTCGGCGAACAGGCCGGCCTCGATGCGCATCGCGAGCTCGACCTCCTGCTCGGCGTTGAGCAGGGCGACCTTGCCGATCTGCTTGAGGTAGTCCTTCACCGGGTCGGCGGTCGCACCCGTGATGGTCGTGGAGTAGACCGGGGCTTCGTCGTCGTCGGTCTGCGAGATGACGAGCGCGCCGGCGGCGACCGCAGCGGCGGCGTCGGGCTTGATCGCCTTGTCGTCAGTGTCCTCGACGTCCTCGGTCGGCTCGTCGGTGGCTTCGTTCGCCTCGTCGACGGGGTCGACCTTCTTCGCCTTCGGGGCGGCCTTCTTGGCCGGGGCCTTCTTGGCGGGGGCCTTGGTGGCGCGCTTCTTCGGCGCGGCGGTTCCCTCGGCGTCCGTGGCGTCCTCTGCCACATCACCTTCGGGCTGAGTGTCCTTCGTGGGATCGATCGTCGTGCTCCGGGCAGCCATGCGATCACCTCTCTCGTCGTGCCACGTTCGTGGGGTCGTGGCCTCCCTCGCCGCCCAGGGCCCGAGCCGCAGTCCCCCGCGTCGTCGAGTCCTACCGTTCCGGGCAGCACTAAGACCCATGTCAAGTCCCCCGGGTTGATCGGCGCTCCGAAGTGCTCCGACAGGATGGGGGTCCTGAGTGGGTCCGTGATCATTATTGCACGTGCCGCTTCCGCAGGCGCGCAACGAGTGCAACCCAGAGCGGTCCGACGCGTATTCCCTCCTCCGCGTGGAGCACCCGGCGCGTGCGGTGCCGGGCGTGCAGGAGCATCGCGACACCGAACCCGACCACCAGGTACTGCACCGTGAGGGCCACGCGGAAGTTGTCCCAGGCGAACACGGTCTCACCGGTGACGCGGGACATCACGTCGAGCAGCAGCCCGATCAGGTACATCATCACGAAGGCAGCCAGGAAGCCCCCGACGTTGACGACGCCGTTCGCGGACCCGAGGGAACCGACCGGGTTGAACGTCCGGGCGAAGTCGAACCCGATCAGCGAACCGGGGCCGCCGATGCCCATCGCCACGACGAGCAGCACGAGCAGCCAGGTCGGCGGGTGGCCGGGCCAGAGCAGGATCGCGGTCCACACGACGGCGAGCAGCACGACCACGCCGAGCACGAGGTTCGATCGGCGCATCGGGAACCGCGCGCACAACAGCCCGAGCACCGGCCCGGCGACGAAGCCCACGGCGACGATGATCGTCAGGAAGCCGGCGGCCTCGGCGGGGCTGTACCCGAGCCCGCGGAGCATGGGGACGCCCCACAGCAGCGAGAACACCGTGCCGGACGACTGCGTCACGTAGTGGGACCAGAACCCGAGCTGCGTGCCCGGTCGACGCAACGCGTGCCCGAACGTCCGGAACGCGGCGCCCCACGAGTGCGGCAGCGGGATCGTTCCGGTCCGCACGACCACGGGGCCGTTGCGGACGAAGACGAACGCCAGGACGAGCCCGACGGCACTCGCGGCGGCGGCGACCCCGAACGCGGGCGTCCACCCCGCGGCGTGCAGGAGCACCGCGAACGGGAACGCCGACAGGATCTGGCCGATCTGCCCGAGGTTGCCCGTCCACTGCGAGATCTGCGGCAGGATCCGGCCGCTGAACCACATCGGCACCAGGCGGATCACCGAGATGAACGTCATCGCGTCGCCGGCACCCACGAGCACCCGGCCCGCGATCGCCGGGCCGATCGTCGGCGAGAAGGCCACGACAGCCTGGCCGACCACGAGGAGTGCGGCGCCGAGCAGGACGAGCTTGCGCGGCCCCACCCGGTCGAGCGCGACGCCCACCGGGATCTGGAGTCCGGCGTACACGGCGATCTGCACGACCGCGAGCGTGGACAACACCGCCGCCGAGACGGCGAACCGGTCCTGCGCGTCCACCCCGGAGACCCCGAGCGAGGACCGCTGCACGACCGCCAGGACGTAGGCGAGCACCGCGATGCCCCAGATCAGGTAGGCGCGACGGGAGTTCACCCCGACAGGCTACCGATCCGGCGGAGCCGGATACGCGACGTGTGTCGCCGACGCAGGTGACGGCCTGGTCGCGACCGGACGACCGACGGGAGGGACGGTGCGGGCCCGCCCCGGGCCTCCAGGCCGCTGTTCCGGACCGTTCAGGGCCCGACCCGGCTACTCGCCGCCGTCACCCTGGGTGCGACGATCCGCCAGGAAGCGCTCGAGCTCGGCCGCGATCGCATCCGCGGTCGGCACCTCGCCGTCGACGTCCGTGAGCGGCGACGCGACCGGGTTGCCCTCCATGTACGTGTCGTGCCGCTCCTCGAGCACACCGACGAGTCGCTGCAGCTCGGCGTTGCCGGCTACCTGCTCCTCGACCCGGGTGAGGAACTCGCGACCCGCCTCGCGCAGGGCGTCCGTCGGGAAGATGAGGCCGGTGGCCGCGGCGACGCCGGACAGGGCCGCGACGGCCGCGTCCGGGAACTCGGTGTCCGACAGGTAGTGCGGGACGAGCAGGACGAGCCCGGTGACCTGCGCACCGGTGGATGCGAGCCGGTGCTCGACGAGGTGCAGGACGTTCGCCGGCGCCTGGGTCTCGGGCTTCCAGACGCTCATCTGCTCGACGAGGTCGGCGCGGGTGCCGGAGACGGTCAGGCTGATCGGGCGGGTGTGCGGGACCGGCATCGGGATCGACTGCACCCAGGTGGTGTCCGCGACCTGGAGCTGGGCGGCGAGGCCGGTGACGGCGTCCACGAACCGGTTCCACTGGAAGTCCGGCTCGTACCCGGACAGGAACAGGAACGGCTGGCCGATCTCGTCGCGCACGAGGTGCAGCGCCAGCCGGGGCGGCTCGACGGCGGCGATGTGGTCGTGCTCGAAGGTGATGACGGGCCGGCGAGCACGCCAGTCGAGCAGCACGTCGGGGTCGAACTCGGCGACGAGCTGCGTGTCGAGGTCCTCGAGCACCGACGTCGTCACCTGGGCAACGGCCGAACCGGCGTCCGCGAACCCGGTGAGCCCGGCGACCAGGTGCAGCCCGGCCGGCACGGTCGGGGCGGCCTCGTCGAACGTGTAGAGCTCCTCGGGGTGGTTCACCGTCCCCATGCTAGGCGGGGCCACCGACGCCCCCGCGCGGGACGGCCACGCCGACAGCGAACAGTGCGTGGATAGGGTTGGAGCATGGTCCGACCGACGCTCTCCACCGACTCCTCCGCCCCCTCCTCGATCTCCGCCGACGTCCTCGTGGTCGGCGTCCGACCCGGTGCCGACGGTGCCCCCGCGACGATCGCCCAGCCGGCCACGACACCGTTCTCCGCGCTCGACGACCTCGACCTCGCGGCGATCGGCGCGACCGGCGCCAAGGACCAGCTCGTGCGCATCCCGGCCGTCGGCGTCGACGCCGCGAGCATCGCGCTCATCGGGCTCGGCACCGGGACCGACGCCGCCGCCTACCGCTCGGCCGCCGGCAGCGCCGTCCGCCAGCTGCCGCACGCCGCGTCGATCGCCCTTGCGCTGCCGACCGACACCGACGCACTCGTCGAGGCCGCGCTCGAGGGCGCCGCGCTCGGCGCCTACGCCTTCACGCGGCACAAGGGCGCCGGCACGACCGGGCCGACGCGTGGCGACCAGCGCGTGACGGTCCTCGCGCCGTCCGCCGCGACGGACGCCGCGGTCCGTCCGGCGATCGTGGCCGACGCCGCGTCGCTGGTCCGCGACCTCGTGAACACCGCCGCCGGCGACCTGGGACCACAGGACGTCGCCGACGTGGCGACCGGGCTCGCCTCGGACCTCCCGCTCACCGTCGAGGTCCTCGACGAGCAGGCACTCGAGGAGCAGGGCTTCGGCGGCATCCTCGGCGTCGGCCGTGGTTCGGCGCGTCCCCCGCGCCTGGTCGTCGTCCGCTACGCACCGGAGTCCGCCACGAAGCACCTCGCCCTCGTCGGCAAGGGCATCACGTTCGACTCGGGCGGGCTCTCGCTCAAGCCGGCGGCGTCGATGCTCGGCATGAAGACCGACATGACCGGCGCCGCCACGGTGCTCGCCGCGACCGTCGCCGCCGCACGCCTGGGCCTCGACGTGCGCGTCACCGCCTGGCTCGCACTCGCCGAGAACATGCCGTCGGGCACGGCGACCCGCCCGGGTGACGTCCTCACCCTCAAGAACGGCAAGACCGTCGAGGTCACGAACACCGACGCCGAGGGCCGCCTGGTGCTCGGCGACGGCATGGCCGCCGCCTCGCTCGAGACGCCCGACGCGATCGTCGACGTCGCCACCCTGACCGGCGCGCAGGTCGTCGCGCTCGGCGACCGCACCACCGGCCTGATGGGCAGCGACGACCTCGTCGCGAAGCTCCGTGCCGTGGCCGAGGGTGTGTCGGAGCCGATCTGGCCGATGCCCCTGCCCGAGGAACTCGACGCCCGGCTCGCCAGCGACGTCGCCGACATGGTCAACGCCACGGTCGGCAACCCGGCCGGCGGCATGCTGCTCGCTGGCAAGTTCCTGGAGCGCTTCGTCGGCGAGGACATCCCGTGGGCGCACCTCGACATCGCCGGCCCGTCCGAGCACAAGGGCGGCGGCTACGGGTGGCTCGGCAAGGGCGCGACGGGTGTGATGGTCCGGACGCTCATCGCGCTCGCAGAAGACCTCCAGTCCGAGTAGTAGGTTTGGTACCGGTGGGACGGGGCATCGACGCGCCTCCCACTGGTACTGCACGGGACGGGACCGGAACCACGCGGTCCGACCGTCGGACGCCGCCCCCGCGGTGTCCACGTAGGGCCCGATCGGCCCGACACGCACGAGGGAGTTGCACCAGGTGACGGAACAGACTTACGACGTCGTGGTCCTCGGTGGCGGGAGCGGTGGCTACGCCGCTGCGCTCCGGGCCGCCGAACTCGGCATGAGCGTCGCGCTCATCGAGGGCGACAAGCTCGGAGGGACGTGCCTGCACCGTGGCTGCATCCCCACCAAGGCGCTGCTGCACGCGGCCGAGGTCGCCGACGCGACGCGTGACGCCGAGAAGTACGGCGTGATCGCGGAGTTCGCCGGTGTCGAGGTCCCGAAGGTCATCGAGTACCAGCAGGGCGTCATCACCTCGAAGTACAAGGGCCTGCAGGGCCTCATCAAGGCCCGCGGCATCACCGTCGTCGAGGGCTGGGGTCGACTGACCTCGCAGAACACCGTGCAGGTCGGCGACCAGAACATCGTCGGCAAGAACGTCGTGCTCGCGACCGGCTCCTACTCGAAGTCCCTGCCCGGGCTCGAGATCGGCGGCCGCGTCATCACCTCCGAGACCGCACTGCGCATGGACTACGTGCCGAACAAGGTCGTCATCCTGGGCGGCGGCGTCATCGGCGTCGAGTTCGCCAGCGTCTGGAAGTCCTTCGGCGCCGAGGTCACGATCGTCGAGGCGCTCCCCCACCTCGTCCCCGCTGAAGACGAGTCGATGTCGAAGCAGCTCGAGCGCGCCTTCCGCAAGCGCGGCATCGAGTTCTCGCTCGGTGTCCGGTTCCAGGGCGTCGAGCAGCACGAGAACGGCGTCGTCGTGACGCTCGAGGACGGCAAGACCTTCGACGGCGACGTCCTGCTGGTCGCCGTCGGACGTGGCCCGGTCACGCAGAACGTCGGCTTCGACGAGGTCGGCGTCGCCATGGACCGCGGCTTCGTCACCACGAACGAGCGCCTCGCCACCAACCTGCCGAACGTCTACGCGGTCGGCGACATCGTCCCCGGCCTGCAGCTCGCGCACCGCGGCTTCCAGCAGGGCATCTTCGTCGCCGAGGAGATCGCCGGCCTGAACCCGGTGATCATCGAGGACAAGAACATCCCGAAGATCACGTACTCCGACCCCGAGGTCGCCTCCGTCGGCCTGTCGCAGGCCAAGGCCGAGGCCGAGTACGGCGCCGACAAGGTGGACTCGTACGAGTACAACCTGGCCGGCAACGGCAAGAGCCACATCATCGGCACGTCCGGTTCGGTCAAGGTCGTCCGCGTCGTCGACGGCCCCGTCGTCGGCGTGAGCATGATCGGCGCCCGCGTCGGCGAGCTCATCGGTGAAGCCCAGCTCGCCGTGAACTGGGAGGCGTACCCGGAGGACATCGCTCCGCTCGTGCACGCGCACCCGACGCAGAACGAGGCCCTGGGCGAGGCGTTCATGCACCTCGCGGGCAAGCCGCTGCACGCGCTGTGACCCGCACGAGTCCGCGCCCTGTGACAATGACATCCACAACAACTGCAACCCCCCGCGAAGAGGAGTCCACCCGATGAGCGAATCCGTCAGCCTCCCGGCGCTCGGCGAGAGCGTCACCGAGGGCACGGTGACCCGATGGCTGAAGAACGTCGGTGACCGGGTCGAGGTCGACGAGCCGCTGCTCGAGGTCTCGACCGACAAGGTCGACACCGAGATCCCGTCGCCCGTCGCCGGCGTCATCGAGGAGATCCTCGTGCAGGAGGACGAGACCGTCGAGGTCGGCACCGCGCTGGTGAAGATCGGCGACGGCTCGTCCGACTCCGGTTCCTCCGACTCCGGTTCGTCCGACGAGTCCTCGAACGAAGCCGCTGCCGAGGCAGAGGCCCCCGAGGCCGAGCCGAGCACCGAGCAGGAGTCCGAGACCCCTGCCCCGGAGCCCACCGAGCCCGAGCCGGCCCCCGCCGGACAGACGCAGCCCGCGGCCCCGCAAGCCCCGTCGGCACCGCCCGCAGCCGCTCCGGTCCCGCAGGCCGCTCCGGTCCCGCCGCCCGCCGCCGCACCCCCGGCCGCCGTCCCGGCGCCGGCCGCTGCCGCACCCGCACCGGCCGCGCCGAGCGCGACCACTGCCGCCGCGGTGCCGAACCCGACGCAGGACGGCGCAGCCTCCGGCTACGTCACGCCGCTCGTCCGCAAGCTCGCGAACGAGCAGGGCGTCGACCTGTCCACCGTCACCGGTTCCGGTGTCGGCGGGCGCATCCGCAAGGAGGACGTGCTCGCGGCCGTCGCGAAGGCCCCGGCCGCCGGTGGTGCAGCTGCACCCGCCGCCGCGTCCGGTCCGTTCGTCGCCGAGGTCTCGCCGCTGCGCGGCACCCGCGAGAAGATGACCCGCCTGCGCAAGGTCGTGGCCGAGCGCGCCGTGCAGTCGATGACCTCGACCGCACAGCTCACGAGCGTCGTCGAGGTGGACGTCACGAAGGTGGCGCAGTTCCGCGACGCCCACAAGGCAGAGTTCCTCGAGAAGACCGGTTCGAAGCTCTCCTTCATGCCGTTCTTCGCCCTGGCGGCGTCCGAGGCGCTCAAGGCCCACCCGAAGATCAACTCGACCGTGGAGGGCGACGAGATCGTCTACCCGGAGTCCGAGAACGTCTCCATCGCGGTGGACACCGAGCGCGGCCTGCTGACCCCGGTCATCAAGGACGCAGCCTCGCTCGACCTGGCGCAGTTCTCGAAGTCCATCGCGGACCTGGCGGAGCGCACCCGGAACAACCAGCTCAAGCCCGACGAGCTCGCCGGCGGTACGTTCACGCTGACGAACACCGGTTCGCGTGGCGCGCTGTTCGACACCCCCGTGGTGTTCCTGCCGCAGTCGGCGATCCTCGGGACCGGCATCGTCACGAAGCGTCCCGCAGTCGTGAAGGTCGACGGCCAGGAAGCGATCGCGATCCGTTCGTTCGTCTACCTCGCGCTGTCGTACGACCACCGGATCATCGACGGTGCGGACGCCTCGCGCTACCTGGTCGCGGTCAAGAACCGCCTGGAAGAAGGCAACTTCGCCCCCAACCTCGGGTACTGACCCCAGCACCCCAGCACCACGGCCGACGGCCCCGGTTCCCCCTCGTGGGGAGCCGGGGCCGTTCCCGTTTCCGTTCCCGCTCCGGTTCGTCGGCGTCCGGGGGCGTCCGGGGGCGGCCGGGGGCGGCCGGGTGTGTCCGGGCGCGTCAGCCACCACCACCCGCACCGGTCCCGGCGTCCGTCCCGGCACCGAGCACGGACACCGCGGCGACGACCGTACCGATCGCGACGACGACACCGACCACGGCGCGGCGGAGCGGCAACCGCCGACCAGCACCGAGCGGGATGCCGCGCTCGACGACCTCGCGCAGTCGAGCTGCCGGGCCCGTCGTGTCGAGCGGCGGGTCCGCCTCGACGAACACCAGGTCGGCTGGCGGTGGGGCCCATCGGAACGGCCGCGGCGGCGCCGCACCCCGGACCGCGTCGAGCGCCGCGCACACGGTGCTGCGGTCGCCGTCGAGCGCCGCGAGGAGCGCAGCGTCCACCTCGTCGCGACTCGGATCGCGCGGGTCGACACGGTCCCAGACGACCCGGGCAGCGAGTACGAGGACCCGTGCAGCATCGTCACCGGGCAGCTCCGTGCCGTCGCGGACGGCTCCAGCCGGGCGATCGCACAGCACCACGGCGCCCGCGTCGTCCACCAGGACGTCGTCGATCCCGGCGACGCCGAGCCGCACCGCGCCGTCCACGGCCGCGACGAGGAGCTCGAGCAGCGGGACGCAGAGGGTGACCGCGACCCCGGTCGTCGGGGTGCCGAGACGGTCCAGCGCCACCGGGAGCGGCGTCCCGTGTGGGCGGTCGAGCAGGGTCACGAGCCCGCCGGCCCCGGTCCGGCCCACTGCCTCGACGGGCACCAGGTGCCGGTGTCCGGTGGCGCACCGGTCCGCGATCCAGGCCGCCACGGCAGCGTCGCCGGCCGGCGCGACCCAGCCCTCGCTGCGGGCGTCCTCGATGCTCTGGTCGGTGCTCGTGTCCATGGTGACGAGCGTGGCGGAGGCGAGTCGGGCCTCCTGTCCGTCCTGCCCGGTCTGTGGACAACGCGTGTTCGCGCACAGCCGGACCGACTGCGGTCTCCCCCGGACCGCGGAGGCCGTATCCTGTCAGCATGGCACGCAGCACTTCCACAGACACGAAGGCGAAGGAGCCGGGGCGTCTCAAGCAGATGTTCCAGGTCTTCCAGATGACCCGACGGGCCGACCCGTCGTCCGTCTGGTGGTTCGCCCTCGCATTCGTCGGCCCCGTCGTCCTCGGCATCGTGCTGGCGCTGGTGCTCCCGGGCCAGAACTGGCTCGCGATGATCCTGTGGATCGTCGCCGGTGTCCTGATGGGCGTGCTGCTCTTCCTCATCGTCCTCGGCCGGCTGGCCGAGCGGGCGGCGTACTCGCAGATCGAGGGCCAGCCCGGCGCCGTCGGTGCGGTGCTCTCCAACTCGCTGCGTCGGCAGTGGCGCTCCAGCGAGATGCCCGTCGCCGTGCACGGTCGCTCGCAGTCCGCGGTCTACCGCGCGGTGGGGCGTCCCGGCGTCGTCCTCATCACCGAGGGCCAGCGCGGCAACCTGAAGCGTCAGGTCGACGAAGAGCGTCGCAAGGTGCAGCGCATCGTCCCGAACGTCGCGGTCCACGTGGTCAGCGTCGGTGACGGCGACGACACCCTCACGCTGCACAAGCTCCCCCGTGCCATGAACAAGTTCAAGAAGTCGCTCAACCGCAACGAGGTCCTGGCCGTCGCGAACCGCCTCGACTCGCTGACGCAGAGCCCCGCCGCGGCGATCCCGAAGGGCATGGACCCGATGCGTGCCCGTGCCGGACGTCCGCGCTGACCTGACCCCGAACCACCACGCAGAACGCCCCCGACCGTGCCAGGTCGGGGGCGTTCTGCAGTCTGCGTGCGGTGCGGTGCGGTCGGTGCGGTCGGTGGCGCAAGCCGGGCGCACCGTGCGCCTTCGGCCACTTGGTGCGAGGTTGCCCGCTCGGTGCGAGCCTGTCGCGCTGCACCGAGCGGGCAACCTCGCACGTGCCGACGAACCTCGCACGGTGCGCAGCAGCACCGCGGCGCGCATCCCGGCGCGCGCGCCGACGAACCTCGCACCGTGCGGTGCGGCCGGTGGCGCGGCCCCGGGTCAGCGGCGGACGAGCACTGTGCCGGCGATGCGGTCGTGGGCACCGCGGCTGTCCCGGTCGATGATGAGCGCCGGCACCACCAGGCAGAGCAGGACGGTCCGGACGACCGGACGCCACACCCCCACGTAGCCCCCGCGCATCGGCACGACGCGCAGCCCGACGCAGATGTGCCCGAACGAGCCGGACAACAGGCAGATGAAGAGCACCTGGAGCGCGGCGAAGATCGCCAACTGCACCCACGAGTGCGCGATGTCCCCGGAACCGTTCACCGGCGACCAGACCCCGGTCACGTAGGCGATGAGGTCGGCGAGGGCACCGTCGATGAGCAGGGCGACGATCCGCCGTCCGATCCGCCCGACGCTGCGGGGTCCTTCCTCCGGCAGACCGAGGTCCTTGCCCGGCCAGCCGTCGGGGTGCTCGGAGGGCGCGGACGGACTGGAGGAGCTGCGGGCCATGCCCCCAAGCGTAGGCGACCTGCCGCCCGTAACACGCCCGAAACAATTCAGTCACGTCCGGGAAACCCCGTGTCAATAGCCTCGTCGGAGGTGCCTTGATCGGTACCTCCGACATCACCCAACCCATTGGAGATCGGCCCCCATGTTCAGCGATTCCTCCGAGGTCCTGGCCTTCATCAAGGACACCGACGTCAAGTTCCTCGACATCCGATTCACGGACCTGCCGGGTGTGCAGCAGCACTTCAACATCCCCGCCTCGACCGTCGACGAGGACTTCTTCTCGGTCGGCCAGCTCTTCGACGGCTCCTCGATCCGCGGGTTCGCGTCGATCCACGAGTCCGACATGCAGCTGATCCCCGATGTGACCACCGCCTACGTGGACCAGTTCCGCGCCGAGCGCACGCTCATCATGATCTTCGACATCTACAACCCGCGGAACGGCGAGATCTACGGCCGCGACCCGCGCCAGGTGGCGAAGAAGGCCGAGAAGTACCTCGCGTCGACGGGCATCGCGGACACCGCGTTCTTCGCCCCCGAGGCCGAGTTCTACATCTTCGACGACGTCCGCTACTCCGTCACCCAGAACGAGTCGTTCTACGCGGTCGACTCCGAAGAGGGCGCCTGGAACACCGGTCGTGACGAAGAGGGCGGCAACCTCGCCAACAAGACCCCGTACAAGGGCGGCTACTTCCCCGTGTCGCCGGTCGACAAGACCGCCGACCTGCGCGACGACATCACCCTCAAGCTGATCGACGCGGGCTTCGAGCTCGAGCGCTCGCACCACGAGGTGGGTACCGGCGGCCAGCAGGAGATCAACTACAAGTTCGACACGATGGTCCACGCCGCGGACGACATCCTGAAGTTCAAGTACATCGTCAAGAACACGGCGGACCAGTGGGGCAAGGTCGCCACGTTCATGCCGAAGCCGCTCTTCGGCGACAACGGCTCGGGCATGCACACCCACCAGTCGCTCTGGTCGGACGGCAAGCCGCTCTTCTACGACGAGAACGGCTACGGCGGCCTGTCCGACCTGGCACGTTGGTACATCGGCGGTCTGCTGAAGCACGCTCCGGCGCTGCTCGCCTTCACCAACCCGTCGATCAACTCGTACCACCGCCTGGTCAAGGGCTTCGAGGCTCCGGTCAACCTGGTCTACTCGGCCGGTAACCGTTCGGCTGCGATCCGCATCCCGATCACGGGCACCAACCCGAAGGCCAAGCGCATCGAGTTCCGCGCGCCGGACGCCTCGGGCAACCCGTACCTCGCCTTCGCCGCGCAGCTGATGGCGGGCCTCGACGGCATCCAGAACCGCATCGAGCCGCACGAGCCCGTCGACAAGGACCTCTACGAGCTCCCGCCCGAGGAAGCAAAGGGCATCCCGCAGGTCCCCGGCTCCCTCGACGAGGCGCTCGACTTCCTCGAGGCGGACCACGAGTTCCTCACGAAGGGCAACGTCTTCACCGAGGACCTCATCCAGACCTGGATCGACTACAAGCGTGAGAACGAGATCCTCCCGCTGGCGCAGCGCCCGCACCCGTTCGAGTACGAGCTGTACTTCGGCGTCTGATCCTCGCTGACACACGAAGGCCCCGCACCGTCAGGTGCGGGGCCTTCGTGTGTGTCGCGACAGCGACAGTGTGCCGCGAACCATCCGCAGGAATGTGTCGCTTCGGCGGGGGGGGTACGGACGCGACCGCCTGGAGGCCCGGTGCCGGTCCGGCGGGCCGGCACCGGGCCTCCCGGCTGGTCGCGACGCACGTTCCTTCCCATCGCACCCGGACTGGGAAGCCGAATCGGGCGTACCTGGTCGAAAGTTCCGACCAGGTACGCCCGTTTCGACCACCTGTGCTCGATCCGACCCGGCACCGCACACACGGGAACGGGGTCCGTGCCGCCCGGCACGGACCCCGCTTCGCGAACGGTGACTAGCGAGCCGTGGCCAACGAGTCGTTCGTCCCCGCTGCGACGCTCACGGGTGCACCCGTGACCGGCGTGGGCCGCCCCAGGGAACGGACGGTCCACCCCGCTTTGACCCAGTCGTGGACCGGGAGGCAGTTGCGCGCGTCGATCACGACGCGGCGACCGACGAGGTCACCGAGGGCGACCGGGTCGGCGGTGATGATCTCGTCCCACTCGGTGAGCACCAGGACGACGTCGGCGCCCTCGATCGCGTCCGCCATCGACGCGGCGTAGCTCAGCGTCGGGAACGAGCGCTTCGCCGGCTCCATCGCCTCGGGGTCCCAGAGGGTGGCCTGGGCGCCGCGCAGGTGGAGCGCAGCGGCCACGTTGAGCGCCGGGGAGTCCCGCACGTCGTCGGTCAGGGGCTTGAACGCAGCGCCGATCACGGCCACGCGACGGTTCAGCACCGATCCCCCGGCCGAGTCGATCGCCATGTCGATGACCCGCTGACGCTGGCCCATGTTGATCTCGTCGACCTGCTGCATGAGGCCGACGACCTGGCCCGCGCCGATCTCGTTCGCGCGGTACATGAGCGCTCGGATGTCCTTCGGCAGGCACCCGCCGCCGAACCCGAGGCCGGCGTTCAGGAACTTCCGGCCGATGCGAGCGTCGTGCCCGAGGGCATCGGCGAGCGTCGACACGTCGGCGCCGGTGATCGCGCACATCTCGGAGATCGCGTTGATGAACGAGATCTTCGTGGCGAGGAACGCGTTGGCGCTCACCTTGACGAGCTCCGCGGTGGCGAGGTCGGTGGTGATGACCGGGGTGCCCTCGCTGATCGGCGCGGCGTAGACCTCGCGGATGACGGCGTCGGCAGCCTCGGACGCGCCGCCCCAGACCAGGCGGTCCGGGTGCAGGGTGTCCTCGACGGCCTTGCCCTCGCGGAGGAACTCCGGGTTCCAGATGAGCTCGGCGTCGATCCCCGAGGGCGTGAACTCGCGGACGATGCCGCGCAGTCGCGCCGCGGTGCCGACCGGGACCGTCGACTTGCCGACGATGAGTCCCGGGTGGGTGAGGTTCTCGGCGACGCCGCGGGTGGCGCTCTCGACGTACGCCAGGTTGGCGGCGTGCGAGCCCGCCTTCTGCGGGGTGCCGACGCAGACGAAGTGGACGTCCGCGGCGGCGACGGCCGAGGCGATGTCGGCGGTGAACCGGAGCTTGCCGCTCGCGACGTGCTTCGTGATGAGCTCGGGCAGGCCGGGTTCGAAGAACGGGACCTCGCCGGCGGACAACGCGGCGAGCTTCGCCGGGTCGACGTCCACGCCGATGGTCTCGAAGCCCATCTCGGCCATGGCGGCCGCGTGGGTGGCACCGAGGTAGCCGGTGCCGATGACGCTGATGACGGGTGCGGGACGGGTGTCGGCCTGGTCGGGCGACTTCTTGGACGCGGTCATGGCGTGACCTCCTGCAGGTCGTAGTCGATGTCGTTGCGCTTGATGCCCTCGGCGAAGGCCGCCAGGGAGTCGGCTCGCGAGTTGAGTCGCCAGTCGTTCGTGGTGCGTGTGCCGTCGACGATCGTGGTCGCGGTCTCGCTGAAGTACGCGAAGCCGATGATGTCCGAGTTGGCGGGGTCGGCCAGGGCGTCGAAGAGCGAGTTGATCCACTGGGTCTTCTGGGGGTTCGAGACGCTGCCCCCGGTCTCGGTGGCCCCGATCTCGTTGAGCACGATGCCCTTGCCCGGCGCGACCTGCCGGATCTGGGCGAGCGTCGCACCGAAGGTGTTCTCGAAGGTCGGCTGCTCGGTGGCGTCACGGTAGTAGCCGCTCATGCCGACCCAGTCGACGTACTCGGCGCCCGGGTAGTAGTTCTGCATGTACTCGAGCGTCTGGTACTTCGCGTTGCCGAGCTTGTCGATGCGCGACGGCGACCAGTCCCAGATGGCGTACTGGTTCGCGCCGTTGGCCTGGAAGACGTTCCAGACGTGCTGCCACATCGCGGTGTACGAACCGGCGGCGTTCTGCTGCTTCGCGGATTCGGACCAGTTGTACCACTGGCCGTTCATCTCGTGGTCGAACCGGATGACGAGCGGCTGGCCGTTCGCCGCCAGGGACTTGGCGTACTGCGTCAGGTAGGCGTCGAACTTGCCGGAGATGACGTCCTCGTTGGTGTAGCCCTCGACGTACGGCTCGTCGTTGCCCGTCTTGGCGGGCACCGACTCCCACGTCATCATCGGCAGACGACCGTTCGCCCACGAGCGCTGGACCGCGTTCTGGTTGAAGTCCTGGTCGAAGCCCTGGAAGAAGCCGACCATGTTCGTCGCCTTCCCCACCTCTTGCGAGACCTGGTCGTACTCGGACCAGTTGAACGGGGACTGCGCCGTGTACAGGCCGTACCAGCGGGACTGCTGCCCGAGGATGTCTGCCTTGGTCGGGACCGCCACGGGCGTGGTGCCCGGGTCGGTCGACGGGCCGGGGTTCGGGTTGGTGACCCCACCGGAGCCACCACCCGCGCCGTCGGAGCCTCCACCCGGACCCGACCCACCGGCCGAGCTACCGCCGGAACCGGAGCCGGAACCCGACCCGGACCCGTTGTCGGAGACGGCGGACCCGCCGGACCCGGAACCCGAGCCGGAGCCCGAGGTGCCGGCCCCGTTCGCACCGGAACCCGACGCGGTGACGGAGGACGAGCCTCCCGAGCCCTTCGCGGAACCGAGCTGGGACTGGAGCGACGCGATCTGCGCCTTGAGCTCCGTGATCTGGTCGCCACGCGACCCGGCCTGGGCGGTGCGGGAGTCGAGCTTGCCCTCGAGCGCCCAGATGCGGTCCTGGGCAGCGTCGAGCTGCGTCTGCAGTTCGGCGGCGGACACCTTCTTGGCCTTGGGGGCGGTGACCCCGAGGGCCTGGTGCACGGCGGTGGAGACGGGGCCGGCCGGGGAGACCCAGACCGACCAGGTGATGAGGGCGAGGGCGAGGACGATGGCGGTCGTGCCGACGGCCGTCCAGCGGGCGTGCTTGCTCGACTGCGCCCACCAGGTACTGGAGGAGCGGATGATGTCAGACAATGAGGAAGGCCTCCAGGACGAAGATCGCGATGCCGATGCAGTACGGGATCGCGGCGTACGGGTTGTACCGGCGGGCCTTCACGGGGGCGGTCCGTGGGGCTGCGGGCTGCACTGCTGCTGCGGCAGCGGCCTCGCGCCGGGTCGCGAGCACGGTCGTGGTGGAGTTGGTGGTGGCGTCGGCCCCGAAGAGCTCGTCGAACGCGCGGTCCACGGCCACCTGGTCGCTCCCGAGCGGCACGCGTCCGTCGACGGCCCGGGCACGGTCCGCGGCGTCGATCGGGCTCACCGGGGTCTCGGTGCCGAAGGACGACGGCTGCGCGGCGTCGGACGGGTCCTCCTGCATCGGACCGCCGGCGTAGGCACCGGCGCGGGTCCCCCAGCCGGACGCGTGCGCCAGGCGGAAGAAGCCGATGAGCCGGATCGGCATGAGGAAGAACGTCGACACGATGATGAACATCGGCAGGCGGAAGAAGTCACTCGGCTTCTCGGCCAGGTGGCGCATCTGCCGGATGGCCATGCTGAGCACCGACGAGACGACCATCAGGGCGGCGACGTAGACGAAGCCCGTCGAGAAGCCGTACTGCGACAGGATGCCCTGGTACAGGTTCTCGCCCTGCCCGGTGAAGGCCCGGTAGATCCAACCGGCGATCACACCGAAGAGCATGAACGGCAGGAGGATGTCGGTGATGAAGAACGCCGCGAGCACCGGGGCGTGACCGAGCATCCACGGCAGCATGCGCAACGTGTTGTACTGCGAGCCACGGGCCCAGCGGAGCTGCTGCTTGAACAGCTTCTTCACCTGCAGCGGAGCGTCCGTGTAGACCAGCGAGGTGTACTGGTAGACGGTCCGGTACCCCTCCTTGAGCGTGAGGTTCGTGAGCGTGCGGTCGTCGGAGACCTCGAGGAACACACCCATGAACTTCTCGTGCATGAACTTGTCCATGACGCGCATCAGGATGCTCCGCCGGAACGCGATCGTGCGCCCGGGCAGGCAGCCGATCTGCCCGAGGACGCTCTGGGCGGGCATCGAGTAGAGCGCTCGCGAGTTCTCGAGCCAGTCGGCCCAGCGGGTGATCCAGCTGCGCTCGGGTTCGAGGATGCGCTGCCGGGTCGTGACACCGCCGACGGACTCGTCGGCGAACGGCTTGAGGAGTTCCTCGAGCGCGCCGGGGGTCCAGACGGTGTCCGAGTCGACGAGCACCGTGATGTCGCCGTTGGACATCTCGGTACCGACCTTGACGGCGTTGCGCTTGCCCGGGATGGGCGTGTGGGTCCAGCGGACGAGCGGGGCGAACTCGTCGCAGACGGCTTCGAGCGCCTCGTTGCGGGCGCCGTTGATGACGACGATGATCTCGCCGGGTCGCTGCTCGACCATGCGACCGATGACGTCGCGGAACAGGTCGAGCGGTTCGTCCACGACGGGGACGACGACGCTGGTGGTACCGACGAAGGTGCCGGTGAACGGGCGGTAGCGGGCGGAGATGACGACCTTGACCAACCAGAGCAACCAGATCACCGCGGAGTACACGGCGAACAGGTAGAACTCGGGGTGGCCTTCGACCATCTGCCTGATCTGCAGAATGAAGGTGAACACTGATCCCTGCTTCAACGTTCGAGGTGGAGATTCCGCGACGTTGGGGAATCAGGGTCGGTTCGGGTGACCCCATTGACGCAGAAAGCTGAACCCCAGCGCAACGCGACCCCCGTCCGGGGGCGTTTCCAACGCGTTACGGGGTACACACTTGTCCCCATCTCCACCGGGACCGGTGGTCCCCCCTCGTGCTGACAGCACTCCTGCGGACCGCGTTCACCCTGCCTCTCACCCTGGAGGGCGGCGATTGCTGCCAGGAGGCGCGGATCACCGCACCGGGAAACCCCTGTTCACGACTGGGTCACCGGGCGAGTCGGCGCGGACCTCTGGCACGTCTGCCGGCGGCCCGGCGCGTGGTGGTCACGGCGCGGTAACGACGGGCCCGTCTGTCCGAATCGGGGTACAGTCCGAAACGAACGGGGGACGGTGCGCGACACGGGGAATTAACCTGCGACGACTCGTCACCTTCGCGTCCGGGGAGCACGCCCGGGCGTGTCGGTACGGCGTCAGGCGCCGTAGAACTCGCGCTCGAAGACCTGCCGTGCACGTCGGGTGACGCCGAGGTAGTCCTCTTCGAGCTCGCTCGCCGAGCCGGGCGGGTACTCCATCAGCCGCGCGACGCCCTCGAGCTGGACTCGGTCGACGGGCAGGACGTCGGTGGTCTTCCCCGACCAGAGCACCAGCGCACTGCGCGTCCGCGAGGCGAAACGCCAGGCCGCACCGAGCCGCTCGCCGTCGTCGGCACTGACGAACCCGGCAGCTACGGCACCGTCGAGTGCCTCGAGCGTCGAGGTCGTGCGGAGCGCGGGGAACTCGAGGGCGTGCTGCAGCTGCAGGAGCTGGACGAACCACTCGACGTCGCTGAGCGATCCGCGCCCGAGCTTCAGGTGGCGAGCCGGATCGGCCCCGCGTGGCAGTCGCTCGGACTCGACACGGGCCTTGATGCGTCGGACCTCGCGCACCTCGTTCTCGTCGATCCGCTCCGGGTAGCGCGTCCGGTCGGCCAGGTGCTCGAAGTCCCGGAGCAGCTGGGCGTCGCCGACTGCCCCGCGGGCACGGAGCAGCGCCTGCGCCTCCCACGTCAGCGACCACCGGGCGTAGTAGGCGCCGTAGGACTCGAGCGTGCGCGCCACCGGGCCGTTCTTCCCCTCGGGGCGCAGGTCGATGTCGAGGTCGAGCGGGTGGACGGTGTCCTCGGTGAGCCGGTTCAGCTCGCGCACGATGGTCTGTGCCGTCCGGGAGGCCACCTCGGTCGCCAAGTCCGGCGCGCGGTACACGTAGAGGACGTCGGCGTCGGAGCCGAAGCCGAGCTCACGCCCGCCGTAGCGGCCCATCGCGATGATCCCGAACTCGAAGTCCGCGGGGGTGTCCCGTCGGGCGAGCGCGAGGGCCCCGGCGAGCGTCGCCTCGGTCACGTCGCTGAGTGCAGCACCCAGGGCGTCCACGTCGAGGTGGCCGAGCACCGCAGCCATGCCGAGGCGGAGGGTCTCGCGGCGGCGCGCCGAGCGCAGCAGGCTGGCCGCACCGTCGACGTCGTTGCCGTGCCGCGCCGTCGTCGCGGTCATCTCGGCGAGCAACGAGTCCATCGGGCGGGCACGCAGGAGCGACTCGGGCTCGTCGAGCCAGGCGACGGCCTCCGGGAACCGCTCGAGCAGACCGGACAGGAACGCCGACTCCGACAGCACGGTGGTCAGCGAGTGCGCAGCCCCGGAGGAGTCGCGGAGCATCCGGAGGAACCAGCTGGACTCCCCCAGGGTGTCGCTGAGCCGTCGGAACGCCAGCAGGGCCCGGTCCGGCGCCGGCCCCTCGGCCATCCACCGCAGGAGCACCGGCAGCAGGTTCCGCTGGATCGCCGCACGTCGGCTCGTGCCCTGTGTGAGCGCCCGGATGTGCCGCAGCGCACCGGGCGGGTCGACGAACCCGACGCCTGCGAGCCGGTCGACGACCTGGTCGTCGGTCAGCACGATCTCGCCCTCGGTCGTGGCGACGGCGGACAGCAGCGGACGGTAGAACAGCCGCTCGTGCAGGCCGCGGACCTCGAGCTTGACCGCCCGCCACCGGGTCTCGAGGGCTGCGGCCGAGGTGGCCAGACCGCTCGACCGGGCGAGGACGCGGAGTTCCTCCTCGTCGGTCGGCATCAGGTGCGTCCGCTGCAGTCGGCGGAGCTGGATACGGTGCTCGAGGACCCGGAGCAGCGCGTAGTCCGGACCGAAGTGGGCGGCCTCGGCGCGTCCGACGTACCCGGCCGCGGTCAGGGCGTCCATCGCCTCGAGGGTGGAACGGACCCGAACGGACTCGTCGTCACGACCGTGCACGAGCTGCAGGAGCTGCACGGTGAACTCGACGTCGCGCAGGCCGCCCGGACCGAGCTTGAGCTGCCGGTCGACCTCGCCGTCGGGGATGTGGTCGGTGACGCGCTCGCGCATCCGCTGCACCGACTCGACGAACCCGGGGCGCGCCGACGAGCTCCAGACGAACGGTGCGACGGCCTCGGCGTAGCGCGCGCCGAGGTCGGCCGAGCCGGCGATCGGCCGGGCCTTGAGGAGCGCCTGGAACTCCCACGACTTCGCCCAGCGCTCGTAGTACGCGACGTGCGAGTCGAGCGTGCGGACGAGGGCGCCGTCCTTGCCCTCCGGTCGCAGGTTCGCGTCGACCTCCCACAGACCGGGTTCGGCGGCCAGGTCGGTGATCGTGTGGGTCGCGGCGATCGCGATCCGCGTCGAGATGCGGACGGCACGGTCGGTGCCGATGTCGTCGGTGGCCTCGGTGACGAAGATGACGTCGACGTCGCTGACGTAGTTGAGCTCGCGAGCGCCGGCCTTGCCCATCGCGATCACCGCGAGCGGGGTCGCAGCGACGTCGGCGGCCGGGAACGGCACCTCGCGCCGGGCGACGTCGACCGCGGCGTCGAGCGCTGCGCCGGCCAGGTCGGCCAGTCCGGCAGCGACGGCCGGGAACGCCTCGGTCGGCGACGAGTGCAGCACGTCGTACAGGGCGATCTGCGCGAGGTGCCGGCGGTACCGCACCCGCAGGCACATCCGTGCGTCCTCGCCGGTGGCGCCGTCGATCGCCTCGAGCAGGGACGCCGTGTACCGCTCCTGCGACCAGGGTGCGACGACGGGCTCGAGCAGCAGTGCGAGTTCGGCAGGACGACGGTGCAGGAACTCGCCGAGACCGACCGAGGCGCCGAGCAGGCGGATCAGCCGCTCCGTCGCGGCCTCGTCCGTCAGGACGGGGCGGAGCTCGTCCGGAGCACGCTCCAGCAGCCGTTCCAGCAGCCGCAGCGCGCCGTCGGGATCCGCGGTGATGCCCCAGAGCGCCGGGGTGCCGCTGACCGGCAGCGGCACGACGGAGCCGAACCGCGCCTCCAGGTCGGCGATCCGCTCAAGGCTCTCCGACAGCTCAGCGAAGCCCAGGCGGGCCAACTCGGAACGCGACGACGTCGTCCGACCGGTCATGTGGTGCGCTCGCTCAGAGGGCGCCGAGGTTGGTGTCGAGCTCGAACGGCGTGACCTGGTCGCGGTAGCGCTTCCACTCCTGGCGCTTGTTGAGGAGCACGAAGTTGAACACGTGCTCGCCGAGGGTCTCGGCGACGAGCTCGGAGTCCTCCATCAGGCTGAGGGCGTGGTCGAGGCTCGACGGCAGCTGGCTGTACCCGAGGGCACGACGCTCGGCGTCGGTCAGGCTCCAGACGTCGTGCTCGGCCTCGGCGGGCAGCTCGTACTCTTCCTCGATGCCCTTGAGCCCCGCAGCGAGCAGCAGCGAGTACGCCAGGTACGGGTTCGCCGCCGAGTCGATGCCGCGGTACTCGATGCGCGAGGACTGCCCCTTGTTGGGCTTGTACAGCGGCACGCGCACGAGCGCCGAACGGTTGTTGTGGCCCCACGTCACGAAGGACGGGGCCTCGTCGCCACCCCAGAGGCGCTTGTACGAGTTCACGAACTGGTTCGTCACCGCGGTGATCTCCGGTGCGTGCTTGAGCACACCGGCGATGAAGTGCTTGGCGGTGCGGGACAGCTGGTACTCGCCGCCGGCCTCGTAGAACGCGTTCTGGTCGCCCTCGAAGAGCGAGACGTGCGTGTGCATGCCCGAACCCGGCTGGCCGGAGATCGGCTTCGGCATGAACGTCGCGTAGACGCCCTGCTCGATCGCGACCTCTTTCACGACCGTGCGGAAGGTCATGATGTTGTCCGCCATCGTCAGTGCGTCGGCGTAGCGGAGGTCGATCTCGTTCTGGCCCGGGCCGGCCTCGTGGTGGCTGAACTCCACCGAGATGCCGAGGTCCTCGAGCATCCGGACGGAACGGCGACGGAAGTCGTGCGCGCTGCCGCCGGGGACGTTGTCGAAGTAGCCGGCCTGGTCGACGGGCTGCGGCCCGCCGTCCTTCCACTCGCGGCTCTTGAGCAGGTAGAACTCGATCTCGGGGTGCGTGTAGAACGTGAAGCCACGCTCGCTCGCCCGGGCCAACGTGCGCTTCAGCACGTTGCGCGGGTCGGCGACGGCGGGCTGGCCGTCCGGCGTCGTGATGTCGCAGAACATCCGCGCGGTCGGGTCGACCTCGCCGCGCCACGGCAGGATCTGGAACGTCGAGGGGTCCGGGTGCGCGAGCACGTCGGCCTCGTAGGACCGCGACAGCCCCTCGATCGCGGAGCCGTCGAACCCGATGCCCTCGGCGAAGGCGCCCTCGACCTCGGCCGGGGCGATCGCCACCGACTTCAGCGTCCCGATGACGTCCGTGAACCAGAGTCGGATGAACTTGATGCCGCGCTCCTCGATGGTGCGGAGCACGAAGTCCGTCTGCTTGTCCATGCACGACCTTTCCGTGTATCGGGTGGCCGCGGGCGGGCCTCGTCCCAGGCTAGTGGTCCCGCGGCGTGCGCGGGGCCGTGCGACGCGTCAGTGGTCCGTCACCGTGCCGTCGCCGGTGCGTCACTGGTCGTCGGCGTCCCACTTCTCGTTGTTCGCCGCGATCCGGTCGAGCGCGTGCTGCGCTTCCTCGCGCGTGTCGAACGGGCCGATGCGGTCACGCTGCGGGGACTGCGGACCCTGCTCGACCTGACCGGTCTTGTCGTTGAACCACCACTGGGACTCGATGCGTTCGTCGCTCATGTCGCCCACCGTACCCAGGTGACGACCTGGAGGCCCGGTGCCGGCCCGGCGGACCGGCAGCGGGCCTCCAGGCAGTCGCGCTCACCCCGTCGGGCCGCACCGGAGGGCGGGCACGCCCACCCCGTCGGGCCGCACCGTAGGGCGGTTGCGCTCGGCGCGTCGCGCCGCGGCTAGAGTGGTCGGCATGCCCCGGGACGAACACGGACACCTGACCGCCGGCCGCGTCTCCCCGCTCCGGACCGTCCCGAAGGACATCGAACGCCCGGAGTACGTCGGCAAGGTCGAACCGCACGAGCACGGCCTCGGTGACACGTACTCCCCCGACGAGGTCGAGCGCATCCGCACCGCCGGCCGCATCGCGTCCCAGGCCATCGACGCCGTCGGCGCGGCGATCCGTCCGGGCGTGACCACCGACGAACTCGACCGCATCGGCCACGACTTCGTCGTCGCACACGGCGCCTACCCGTCGACGCTCGGGTACCGCGGCTACCCGAAGTCACTGTGCTCGAGCCTCAACGAGGTCATCTGCCACGGCATCCCCGACGACACCGTCCTGCAGGAGGGCGACCTCGTCAACATCGACATCACCGCCTACAAGGACGGGATGCACGGCGACACGAACCGCACGTTCATCGTCGGGCAGGCGTCGCAGGAGGTGTCGGACCTGGTGACGCGGACCGAAGAAGCGCTCCGACGCGGCATCAAGGCCGTCGCCCCCGGCCGGCAGGTGAACGTCATCGGCCGCGCCATCGAGGCGTACGCGAAGCGGTTCGGCTACGGCGTCGTCCGCGACTACACCGGCCACGGTGTCGGTCGTGCCTTCCACTCCGGCCTGATCATCCCGCACTACGACGCGCCGCAGTACGACGACGTCATCGAGCAGGGCATGGTGTTCACCATCGAGCCCATGTTGACCCTCGGCGGGATCGAGGCCGACATCTGGTCCGACGACTGGACGGTCTCGACGCGCGACAAGTCGTGGACCGCGCAGTTCGAGCACACCCTCGTCGTCACCGAACGCGGCGCGGAGCTCCTCACCGTCTCCTGACCGGATCCGTCTCCCTGACGGGACCCTCTTCCTGACCGGGCACTCCGGCAGGCAACCGAAAGGCACGACAACCTCATGACCTCCCTCGCAGTCGGCGTCGACATCGGTGGTACGGGCATCAAGGGCGCGATCGTCGACGTCGCGTCCGGTGAACTGACCACGGACCGCATCAAGAAGGCCACCCCGGAGGGCGGGAAGCCCCACGACATCACCGCCGTCGTCGCCTCGATCCTCGACGAGCTCGCCCCCGCGGCCGACGTCCCCGTCGGCGTGTGCTTCCCCGCGATCGTGCGGGACGGCAAGACCATGTCTGCTGCGAACGTCTCGAAGAAGTGGATCGGCTTCGAGGCCGAAGCGCTGTTCGAGAAGGAGCTCGGCCGCGCGATCCACTTCGTCAACGACGCCGACGCCGCCGGGTTCGCCGAGCAGCAGTTCGGCGCGGCGAAGGGCAAGGACGGCCTGGTGATCGTCACGACGCTCGGCACCGGGATCGGCAGCGCACTCATCAACGACGGTGTGCTCATCGTGAACTCGGAGCTCGGACACCTGGAGATCGACGGGCACGACGCCGAGTCGCGCGCGTCCTTCGCTGCCAAGGAGCGCGACGACCTGTCGTGGAAGCACTGGGCGAAGCGCCTGCAGACCTACTACTCGACGCTCGAGGCCCTGCTCTCCCCCGAGCTCTTCGTCGTCGGCGGCGGTGTGTCGAAGCAGTACGAGGAGTTCCTGCCGCTGCTCGACCTGCAGGCGGAGATCATCCCCGCGACGCTGCGCAACAACGCCGGCATCATCGGCGCCGCGACCCTGGCTGCCCGGAGCGCCTGACCCGGCGGTCGGTCGGACCGTCGGACGGTCGAGCCTGCACTGGCCTGCACCGTGCGGCGTGGGAGGCGTTCGGTGCGGTTCGACGCGCCCGGCCGCTGGCGCCGAGGTTCCACGACTCCCCGCCTGCGGTGCGCCGAGGTTCCACGGAGCCCCCTCGTGCGCGCCGACATGCCGAGATCTCGGAACCTCGGGGCACGGGCGGGGGCGCGGGCCGGCACGGGCACGGGCACGGGCACGGGGCCGGTACACTCGGACCTGCGAATGGGTCGGTGAGACGGTCGCGTCACTCCCCCGGGAGTGCCGAGGAACGTCCGGGCTCCACAGAGCAGGGCGGTGGGTAACACCCACCCGGAGCAATCCGCGAGACAGTGCCACAGAAAGCAGACCGCCGGCGGCAACGTCGGTAAGGGTGAAACGGTGGTGTAAGAGACCACCAGGGGTCCGGGTGACCGGATCCGCTCGGTAAACCTCGCCCGGAGCAAGGTCAGACAGAGGACGCTGAGGCTGCTCGCCGAGTCCTCGGGTAGACCGCTGGAGGCCGACGGCAACGTCGGTCCGAGAGAGATGGCCGTCACCGCCGTGCAAGCGGCGGGACAGAACCCGGCGTACGGCCGGCCCATTCGCCCGACTTCCACGAGACCCGTGCTCGACGCACGGTGCGGCGCTCGCGATCCCGTGCGAGGTTGCACGCTCGGTGCAGCGCCACAAGGCCGCACCGAGCGTGCAACCTCGCACCAGGTGACGGACCCCGCACCGTGCGCCCCCGCGCCGCCACACCCCGCACCGTGCGCCCCCGCGCCGCCACACCCCGCACCGTGCACCGCAGACGGGAGGCGCGGTGCCAGCTGGCACCGCGCCTGCCGTCGACAGCGTGCGAGCGCCTACAGCCCGGACTCGGCCGTCCGCACCAGGATCGCGTCGCTGTCCGGGCACAGCACCACGTCGTCCGGGGCGGCCCGGCGGATGTCCTGCAGGTCCGAGTTGTTCAGCGCCACGCCCGACGCCGTCGACACTCCACCCTGCAGCAGCGACGCACCGAAGCCGTAGCGGGCACGCTGCCGGTCGTAGAGCGCGAGCAGCTCGGCCGGCACCTTCGCGGCGACGTCGGCCCGGGCCTGCTCGGCAGAGGCGCGGTCGGACGACAACCGCGCGATCTCGGCGTCACGCTCGGCGACCAGGCCGGAGCGGGCGGCTTCGACGTCGGCGAGCTGCGCCTCGATGTCGCCGACCCGGGCGCGGAGGCCGTCGAGGTTCTCCATGACCTCGAGTTCGGCGGTCTCGAGGCCGCCGATGCGGCGCTGCAGCGACTCGAGCTCGTTCTGCAGCCCGGCCGCGTCCTTCGAGTTCGACACGTTCTGCAGCATCGTGGTGTCGCGTTCGACGCGGGCCTGCGCAGTTGCGGTGTCGGACTCGAGACGGGCGAGTTCGCGTTCGGCGTCCTCGACGAGGCCGGTCGCGGCGACGAGTTCGCTGCGCAGCCCGGCCGCCTTGGTGCCGAGTTCGGTGAGCTGGTCGCCCTTCTGCAGCGACGTGATGCGGTGCGCGATGCGGGTGACGTCGTTGTCGAGTCGTTGGACGTCGAGGAGGATGACCTGGTCCTCGGGTGCTGCCTTCATGGTCAGACTCCTTCAGTGGGGGTGGTGGGTTCGGCCGCCGGCAGGACCGCGAAGTCCCACGGGTCGGTGCGGAGGTCGCTCACGGTGACCCGGACGCCGGCAGCCTGGCGCAGTTGCGCGGCCGCGACGTCGAGCCAGAGCCACTCGGTGGCCCAGTGCGAGGTGTCGATGAGGGCGGGACCGCCGCCGAGCAGTGCCTGCTCGCGGAACTCGGACGCCGGGTGGTGGCGGAGGTCGCTCGTGATGTACACGTCGGCATCGAGGACGGCGGGGTGGCCGAGCAACGAGTCCCCCGCTCCGGCGCACAGCGCCACGGTGCGGACGGGCTGGTCGAAGTCGCCGGACACCCGGACACCGGTCGCGGTGGGCGGCAGCAGGTCGACGAGCTTCCGTGCCAGGGCGCCGAGGGTCGTGCCCTCGGCGAGGACCCCGACGCGGCCGATGCCCGTCGCGGGGTCGGTGCCGGCGTCGAGCGGTCGCTGGTCGGTCAGGCCGATCCGGTCGGCGAGCACGGCCGAGGTCCCCGTGGTGACGACGTCGGCGTTGGTGTGGGCCGCGATCAGGGCGCTGCCACCGCGCACGAGGGTCGCGAGGACGCTGCCCTTGTACGTCGACTCGGCGATCGTCGTCACGCCGCGCAGGAGCAGCGGGTGGTGCGTGAGCAGGAGCCCGGCACCGAGCTCGACCGCTTCACGTGCGGTCGCGGGGACGGCGTCGACGGCCAGGTGGACGTGCTCGACGGTGGCGTCCGGGTCCCCGGCGACCAGTCCTACGGCGTCCCACGACTCAGCTCCTGCGGCGGGCCACAGGTCTTCGATCACGGCCTGGAGTTCGCGGAGCGTCGGCATCCGGTCAGTCTACCGAGCCGACCGCGTCGGCACCGGCAGCCGGTCCGCGCGGGGTGATCCGGGCCTCCCGGTCAGCGGCGACCGAGCGCACGGAGGAGGCCGGCGACGAGTCGCGACCACCAGCCGGGCCGGGCCGGCTCGTCGGTGCCGGTTTCGGTGCCGGTTTCGGTGTCGACGCTCGCCGGGGCGGCCGTCGCGACGACGGGTACGGCGATCACGTCCGGCAGCACGACGGGCGTGCTCGCGGTCGTGCCCTGGTGGGCGGTGAGGGCGGCCGCGAACGCGGCACGGTCGATGACCGTCGGCCCGGTGGCGGGCTGGACGAGCGGCGTGGGTCGCGTGTTCGCGGACACCGGCGACACGGCCGGGAGGCCCAGCACCGGTCGCACGGGCTCGTCGCGTTCCGGGGCGACCAGCGCCACGGCCGGGGTCGCCGTGACGACGTCGGCTGCCGGTGCGGCTGCTGCCGCCGGTGCGGGGCGGACCACGGCCACCGCGGGAGCGGGGGCAACGCCGGTCACGACGGCGACCGGAGCGGTCGCGGCACGGCGGGCGGCTGCACGGTCGCGACGGTCCGACTCGGCGGCGGCGTCCTCGAGCAGGTCCGCGAAGACGGTCTGGGCGAAGGCGCGGGCTGCGGTGACCTCCGGGTCGTCCGCGCCGTCGACGGTGGCCTCCCAGGCGGCGAGGCGGGCGAGGTCCTCGTCGCGGCGACGGACCTCGTCCTCGAGCAGGACGATCCGCTCGATGGTGCTGCGACCGGTGGACGACGAGACCTGGATCGCGAGGTCCTCGATGCGCAGGGCGAGGCGCTCCGGCGGTTCGGGGAACGACGGTGCGCAGACGGCGGCGTGCCGGGCGCGGTCGCGGCGGAACGCGGGAGCTGCGGGCGCGGTGCTGGCTTCAGGCGCGGTGCTGGCTTCGGGCGCGGCGACTGCTGCAGCCGCGGTGCTGGCGTCCGGCGTCTGGACAGCGGTGGCGTCCGGCGTCTGGACAGCGGTGGCGTCGGCCACGGCGCCGGGGCGCTGCACCGGGCCGGTGACGGGCGGGACCACGAGGTCCGCCACGTACGGCGTGCGCGTCGCCGGGGCGTCGCGGAGCCACTCCTCGACCTCGCGACCGAACGGGTCGACGAGGGGGGTGCGTGCACCGGACTGGGTCTCCATGTCCGAAGGATAAATATCGCGCGCGCCGAAACTCGGGACATCCGCGGTGTGTCGCAGCAATCCCTGCCATATCGCCCCGAACGTGAACGGCGTGTCGCCCGTCGCCCCGGGGGTCGGGTCAGAGCGTCCGCTCGAACGCGCCGAGGAGCTCCCGACCGGCGGGCCAGGCGCCGACACCGCTGGCGACGTTGACGTGGCCGAGCGGGCCGACCCGGAGTACCGCGGCCCCCATCGTCTCCGCGAACGCCAGAGCACGGTCGGCGGTGCAGTACGGGTCGTCGTCGCTCACCACCAGGCGGGTCGGAACGCGGGCCGCTGCGGTGCCGGCCGGGATCGGGCGGGGCGCGGCGAACCCGGAGGCGGCCGCGGGGAAGCCCGGTGCCGCGGGGTCCGGCGGCGCGACGAGGAAGGCGCCGGCGACGGTGGGACCGGCGGCGCCCGCGACGGCTGCGGCGTCTGCGGTGCCTGCGGCGGCGGCGACGAGCCAGTCGGCGACGGCGAGCACGCCCAGGCTGTGCGCGACGAGCACCGGCGGTTCGGCGCACGACGCGACCGCGCGGGAGATGGCGTCTCGCCAGTCCCCCGGGTCCGGCTCACCCCAGGACGCCGGTGCGATGCGGACGGCGTCGTCGCCACGCTCCCGCTGCCAGACGGACTGCCAGTGCTCCGCGTCGGAGTTCCAGATCCCGGGCACGATCACCCACGGTCGAGGTCTGCTCACCCGGGCAGCGTAGCGAACCCCGGACGGACCTAGCGCTGCAGTGTGTCGCGCGGGTACTCGGAGAAGCGCGCTGCGTACGCCGCCGAGAACCGACCGAGGTGCGCGAAGCCCCACCGCATCGCCACGCTCGCCACGGTCAGGTCGCCCGTCGACGCACGGCGGAGCTCCTCGCGCACCCGGTCGAGACGGATCCCGCGGAGCATCGCGTTCGGGGCCGTGCCGACCTGCCGCTGGAACGCCTGCTGCAGGCCGCGGACGCTCAGCCCGACGTGCTCGGCGACGTCGGTGGTCGAGATCGGCGTGTGCGCGAAGGCGTGCATGTACTCGACGGCCTCGCGGACACGGCCCGTGGCGCCCTGCGGCAGGGGGACGTCCGGGGCCAGCAGCTTGTGCGGGAAGGTCCGGAGCAGGGACCGGGCGGTGTCCCGTGCGACCTCGGCCAGGGCGAGCGAACTGACCGACGCCCGACCGAGCACGACCGCCGCGGCACGCTGGACCTGCACGTTCCAGCCCCGCAGGTCGGCCGTGCGCGGCGTCGCCGTGTGGTCGAAGACGAGTGGGCCCGGCTGCGCACCGTGGACCTCGGCCGCGACGCGCTCCAGGGCGGTGCGGTCGAACTGCACCAGGCTCTGCCGGACGTCCTGCAGGTCGAAGGCGAAGGGACGGCCGGTCGGGAACATCATCGGGGTGGCGGGCGTGAACGCGACCTCTTGCCGGCCGATGTCGACGCGCCCGCCGCCGTCCGTGATCCACATGACGACGTACTCGTCGCGGACGTCCAGCTCACCCTGCATCCGCGCGTCGAACCGGGTCGACCGGAACGACATCACGTCGTCGCCGACGACGCGGAAACGGTACGCGAACGGACGCTCCGTGCGGGTCGCGGTGAAGCCCACACTGGCGTAGGCGTCCTCGTACATGTGCACGGCAGCGTCGAGATCGGCCCCCGACGTCTCGAAGCTGATCCTGGGATCCGGTTCGGCTGTCATCGCGCGAATCGTGACACGGCGGCCAGGAACCCCGGGAATCCCCCGCGGCACCTTGCGGATTGTGGCCCACGGAGTGCGCGAGACGGACGAAGCGACGGGTCGCGTGGTGGCGGTCAGTGACGGGCGCGCAGGACCGTCCACCGGTTCTCGTCGGCGACCCGCTCGTACCGCAGGTCGTCCACGACCATCCGGACCAGGGCGAGTCCGCGACCGCTCTCGGCGAGTCCGTCGGGCAACTCGGCCGACTCGGTGTCCACGGTGGCGGCAACGCCGTCATCGGAGAGCAGTGCGGCGAACCGGTCCGCTCCGATCTCGAGGCGCAGACGGCAGGAGACGCCCTCCGGGCGTGTCCCGTGCTCGATCACGTTCGAGGTGAGTTCGACGATCGCGAGCTCGAGGGCCATCCGGTCCTCGACGGAGACCGAGGGTTCGTGCTGCCACACGCCCGCCAGGAACTCGTGCACGGCGGACACGTCGTCCGGCGGGCACGACAACGCGAGCGTGTGCTCGGCGGCCGAGGCGGTCATCACCAGTCGGTGACCGCAGCGTCCCCGTCGGGGTACGTGCGGAGGATCTTGTCGATGTTGGAGAGCTGCAGGACCATCTGCACCTGCTCGGACGGCGCTGCGATGCGGAGGTCGCCGCCCGCCTGCCGCGCGGTCTTCAGGCTGCCGACCAGCGCGCCGAGCCCGGACGAGTCCATGAACTCGACACCGGAGAGCTCGACCACGACGCGGGCACGTCCGTCGTCGACGACCTTCGCGACCGCCTCGCGGAACTCGGGGGCGGACACCATGTTGAGGCGCCCGCTGCACTCGAGTACCGCGGTGTCGGGCTGCGCTTCGTGTACGACGATGTCCATGCCGGGTGGTCTCCTCTGATCGGTGCGCCTTGCAACCAGCAACCTACCGGCTCCGCCGCGTCAGGTCCCGCTGCGGTCCCGACGCGTCGCGGTGACCTGCACCACGACGGCTGCGGCCATGAGTGCCGCCATGACCCCGCCCATCGCCAGCGCGGTCCCGCCGAGCGCGCCGGCGAGCGGTGTCCCGAGGCCGCCGATCCCGAACGTCAGGCCGCCCTGCAGGGCCGCGGCCGTCCCCGGGTGCGCCGCCCCGACGTGCTGCGTCCGGGTCATCGCCGCGGGCAGCACGAAGCCCCACGCACCCGTGACGACCGCGAGGGCGCACCAGACCGGCACCGGACCGAGGTCGAGCAGCGCCGAGACGAGGACCGCCGCCGCGCCCGCGGTGCCGACGAGCAGTCCGACGGTGAGCAGGGAGTCCTCGGAGAACCGTCCGACGACCCGGCCGAACACCAACGTGGTGACGATCATCATCGAGGCGTTCGTGGCGAAGACCAGCGTGTACATGCCCTCGGAGAAGCCGAACTGGGTCTGGAACACGAACGAGCTGGTCGCGATGTACGCGAAGAACCCCACGGTGGAGAGCACCCCGCTCAGCACGTAGGCACGGAACCGCGGGATCGCCAGCAGTTCGCGGATGCGTCGACCGTTCGCGGCGAAGCCCACGCCCCCGCGTCGCTCCGGCGGCAGGGTCTCGCGGAACCGCAGCACCACCATCGCGAAGAACAGCGCGCCGAGCACCGCGAGCACGACGAACATGATCCGCCACGTGCCGAACGTCAGCACGGCGCCTCCGGCCAGCGGTGCCACGACGGGGCCGATGGCGTTGATCGCGGCGAGCGTGCCGAAGACCTTCGCCATCCGCGTCCCGCTCGCCACGTCCGACACCATCGCCCGACCGGCGACCGCTCCGGCCGCTCCGCCGAGCCCCTGGGCGATGCGGGCGAGGACGAGCGTGACGACGTCCGGCGCGAGCGCGCACCCGACCGAGGCGAGCGCGAACACCGCGGTGCCGACGACGAGCATCGGCCGCCGACCGACCCCGTCGCTGACGGGTCCGACGAGCAACTGCCCGACCGCGAAGGCGACGAGGAACGCCGTGAGCGACAGCTGCACGGCACCGGGGGTCGTGCCGAGGTCGTGGGCGATCTGCGGCAGCGCCGGGATGTACATGTCGGTGGCGAACGGCGACACCCCGACGATCAGGGCCAGCGGCACGATCGGCGGCAGGGTGGTCGTGGTCGGTTCCCGGGTGCGCTCCGTCGTCACGACCGACACGCTACGCGCACCCGAATCGATTCGACGGGCCCTGCGCGCCGCTCACGTCCGCCGACTGGTCGCGAACCGTCGCGCGGCGACCGGGCAGCCGACGTCGCGTGACCGCTCGACGGTGCAGCCCTGGACGTGCGCGGTGGCGGACGGGAGGCCCGGGACAGCGCCGCCACGGGCCTCCCGTCCGCCACCGCGAGCGGTCACGGCGCGCCGCTCACGTCCGCCGAGTGGTCGCGAACCGTCGCGCGGCGACGACGGAGCCGACGGTTGGTGACCACTCGGCGGTGCGGGGCTGCCGGCGTCAGCCGGTGTTCTGCAGGCCGGCGGCGATCCCGTTCACGGTGAGCAGGAGCAGACGGTGGTCGGCGTCCGTCGGGTCGGTGCTGCCCGTCGTCCGGATCGACCGGAGCGCGCGGAGCTGCAGGTGCGACAGGGCGTCGACGTAGGGGCTGCGCAGGCGCACGGCCCGGGCCAGGACCGGACGGTCCTCGAGCACGTCGCTGCCACCCGAGATCCGGAGCACCCAGTCACGGGTCCGCGTCATCTCGTCGAGCACCTTGGCGGCGAGGTCGTCGCGGTCGGCGAGCTCGAGGTACCGGCGGGCGATGTGCTCGTCGGTCTTCGCGAGCGACATCTCGACGTTCTTGATCATCGCGCCGAACAGCGGCCACTCGGCGTACGCGGCCCGCAGGACGTCGACGTCGCCGACCGCCTCGAGCGCGGAGCCGAGCCCGTACCAACCGGCCAGGTTGATCCGCGCCTGGGTCCACGAGAACACCCACGGGATCGCCCGGAGGTCCTCGAGCGACTCGACCGACAGGCCGCGGCGGGCCGGGCGGGAGCCGAGCGGGAGCAGCCCGATCTCCTCCATCGGGGTGACCCGTGCGAACCACGGAGCGAACCCGTCCGCCTTGACCAGCTCGTAGAACGCGACACGCGAGACGTCGTCCAGCTGCTGCGCGAGGTCGGCGAACCGGGTGGCCGCAGCGGCCGTGCGCGCCTCGTTGGACGGCGACGACGCGAACAGGGTGGCCGAGGCCATCTGCTCGAGGTGGCGGGCCGCGATGTCCTGGTCGCCGTACTGCGCGAAGATGACCTCGCCCTGTTCGGTGAGCTTCAGGCGACCGTCGATCGATCCCGGCGGCTGCGCGAGGACGGCCTCGTTGGCCGGCCCGCCGCCGCGGCCGAGCGAACCGCCTCGGCCGTGGAACAGGGTGAGCTCGACCTCGTTGTCCCGCGCCCAGTCGGCGATGCGGGCCTGGGCGTCGTAGAGCGCCAGGTTCGCGGAGACCGGACCGACGTCCTTCGACGAGTCCGAGTAGCCGAGCATGACCTCGAGCCGACGGCCGGTCGCGGCCAGACGACGCTGGAACGTCTCGGTGCGGACGGCCTCGTCGAGGATGTCGACGCTGGCGTGCAGGTCGGCGAAGGTCTCGAAGAGCGGGATGACGTCGAGCACCGGCGCGGCCTCGGGCGAGCCGAGTGCGGCGACGGCGAGCTCGTGCACGTTCGCCAGGTCCGCCGCCGACTGCGTGAAGGACACGATGTACCGGCTGGCGGCACGGACCCCGTAGCGGTCCTGCAGGTCGGCGATGGTCCGGAAGACCGCGAGGACCTCTTCGGTGGTCTCGCTCAGCGCGCCGCCGGCCCGGATCTCCGCCAGGGCCGTGCGGTGCACCTGCGAGTGCTGCCGGACCTCGAGCTCGGCCAGGTGGAACCCGAAGGTCTCGACCTGCCAGATGAGGTTCTGCAGCTCACCGTTCGCCGGCCGGATCGCGCCGGCGGCGACGAGCGACGCCTGGATCGTCCGGAGGTCGGCGAGCAGGGCGTCCGGGCCGTCGTAGGCGAGCGGCGTCGTGCCCTGACGGGTGGCGTCGATGCGCGCGGCCGTGAACAGGAGCGCGCGGCGGTGCGTCTCGTTCGGGGCGCGGACGCCGATGCGCTCGGCGATGCCCGGGTCGAGCGACTCCTGCGCCGCCACGAGCGCGGTGAGCCCGGCGTCGGCCGGGGTGTCGCTCGCGTCGAGGGTCAGGGCGCTGCCGATGCGGGTGGTGGCACGGGTGAGCCCGATCAGGATGTGCTCGGCCGCGATCTCCGCAGCCTGGCGCGTGATGTCGGCGGTCACGTGCGGGTTGCCGTCGCGGTCGCCACCGATCCAGGTGCCGAACCGCACGAACGCGGGCGCCGTCACCGGTGCGCGCCCGGCGTCGTCGCCCTGCAGCCGGTCGTCGAGCAGGCGGTACACCTGCGGGACGATCTCGAACAGCGTCTGGTCGAAGACGCTCATGGCGGTGCGGACCTCGTCGAGCGGGGTCGGGCGGGTCGTGCGGAGCGGCGAGGTGCGCAGGAGCGTCGTGATCTCCTCGAGCAGCCGTCGCTCGTTCTCGGCACGTGCCGTGGCGTTCTTCGAGCGGTCGCGCTCGTCGATGAGGTCCGTGATGCGACGCACGCCCGTGGTGACCGCACGACGGCGGGCCTCGGTCGGGTGTGCGGTCAGCACCGGGTGGAACCGCAGCGTCCGGAGTCGCTCGGCCGCCTCGGCCTCGCCGACCTCGGCCACGAGTTCCGCGTAGGTCGCGGGGAACGAGTCACCGGCCAGGCCGCCGTCGTCGCCGCGCTGCCGGAGCACCCGCACGCGGTGGTGCTCCTCGGCCAGGTTCGTGAGGTGGAAGTACGTCGTGAAGGCCTGCGCCACCGCTTCGGCACGCTCGGCCGACATCGCGGACACGAGGGTCTGCGCGCGGGCAGCACCCTCCGCGTGGTCGCCCTCGTAGGCGTCGATCACGGCCGCACGCAGCGACTCCACGTCACGCAGCAGCTCGTCGCCACCGTTCTCGCGCAGCACCCGGCCGAGCAGGTTGCCGAGGTAGCGCACGTCGGCGCGCAGGTCACTGTCGACCGCGCCGCTGACGTCGTCCCGAGCGCGCTCATGGCGCGCCGATCCGTCGATCGCCGTCATGGGGTCCTTTCGGGGTCGTCCGGGAACACCGTCCCGGCTCCGAGCAGCGTATCGGCCCGCGGCCACCCGTGACGTCGACCGTCCGGACGGACCAGCGGGCAGGGCACCCGGAACGCGCACGCGCGCGCAGCGCGGGCCTGCAGGAGGGACGCCGGGATCGCGACGCGTGGCGGGAGCACCCCTGCAGTTGCGACGCGGTCCGCGATCCCGGCGGGTCTGTGGTCGGCGCGGATCGGCTCGGTTCAGCTCGGATCAGCGCGGATCGGCTCGGTTCAGCTCGGTTCGGCTCGGTTCAGCTCGGTTCGGCGAGCTGGGCCTGCGCGGCGGAGTGGACCTCGACGATCTGCACCCGCGCCGAGCGGCGGTCGGTCAGCGGCGACGTCCAGGGCACGATGACCTGTTCCTCGTCGCCGTCGTCGAGCCGGGCGAGCCAGACACCGGCGATCGCGTCGATCTCGGTCATCGTCGCGGCCACCGCGGTCGCGGCCCCGTTCGCGCGGACGATCGCCAGGTTGTCGACTGCGTGGTCGGCGTTCATGTGCCGGAGGATCGCTCGGCGCGCCTCGTCGTCGAAGGGCTCGGTCACGCGGTCACCGCCACGTCGCCGGCGCCGTCGGTCACCGGGCGACGCTGGGCGTCGAGCCCCTCGAGCAGGCCGTTGTTGAGCGAGTACGCCAGTTCGACCTCGGCGATGACCCGCTCCTGCTCCTCGGCCGTCCACGGTGCCGCGTCGAGCTGCGCACGGTAGGTGTCCTTGAAGGCACTCGGGTCCGCGACCTGGTCGAAGATGTAGAACAGGACGCCGTTCGTGTCGAAGCCGAACTGGTCGGAGAGCATCCGACCGATCATCTGCCCGCCGGACAGGTCGCCGAGGTACCGCGTGTAGTGGTGCGCGACGAAGCCGCCCGGCCACTCGGCCGCGACCTCGTTGAGCCGCCGCACGTACGCCGTCGTGGCGGGGAGCGGGCAGACCAGCTCGGACCAGTCCGGGCCGATCAGGTACTCGAGGTCGGCGCGGATCGCCGGCATCCGGGTCAGCTGCGAGGTGACGAACGGCGCCGCCACCGGGTGGTCCGCCATCCGTTCGGCCGCACGTTCGAGGGCGTCGTACACGAACGAGTACTGTCCGAGCAACGCCGCGTAGTCGGCGACGTCGCACTTCCCGCCGAGCAGGTCGTGCATGAAGCCGTTCCCGGCCGAGGAACCGTGCGAGCGACGCGTGCGCTTGCGCAGCAGCTCGGAGAACGGGATGACGGTCGTGTCCATGAGGTAAGGCTAACCTTAGTTCGACAAACGTCAAGCAGGAGAGAGGACGCTCGTACCGATGAGCTCCAAGCCCAAACGCCCCCAGCACGTCTTCGTCGTCGACCGCACCGAGCGACTGTCGCCCCACATGGTGCGCGTCCACCTCGGTGGCCCGGCCTTCGACGACTTCGTGGGCACAGCCGACCCGGACAAGCTGGCCGCCACCGACAAGTACGTCAAGCTCCTGCTCGCCAAGCCGTCGCTCGGCCTCGAGCCCCCGTACGACCTCGAGGAACTGCGCGAGACGCTGCCGAAGCAGGACCGACCGGCCCGCCGGACGTACACGGTGCGGGCCGTCGACCACACCGCGAAGACGATCGCCGTCGACTTCGTCGTGCACGGCGACGACGGGCTCGCCGGGCCCTGGGCCGCAGCGGCGCATCCCGGCGACAAGCTCGCGCTGTCCGGTCCCGGCGGTGGCTACGCGCCCGCCGACGACCCGGACGTCACCCACGTCCTGCTCGGCGACGACAGTGCCCTGCCGGCCATCGGCGCCGCGCTGGAGTCGATGTCCGACACGGCCACGGGCGTCGCCCTGGTCGAGGTCGCCGGCCCTGCCGACGAGCAGGAGATCGCGCACCCGGCCGGGGTCGACCTGCGGTGGCTGCACCGCGACGCCACCGGCGCCCAGCCGGGCACGCTCCTGCTGGACGCGGCCCGGGCGCTGCCCCGTGCCTCCCGGCCGGTCCAGGTGTTCGCACACGGCGAGCGGACCGCGATGAAGGCGATCCGTCGGCTGCTGCAGGACGACTGGGGGCTGGAGAAGCGCGAGATGTCGCTGTCGGCCTACTGGGCGCTCGGCCGCGGTGAGGACCAGTTCCAAGAGGAGAAGCGCGAGCCGGTCGGCGTGATCTTCACCGACTGACGGGTCTCGGCCTGCCCGGTTCTTCCCAGAGCGGTTGCGATGGGAAGCGGGAACGGGCGTACCTGGTCGTTCCAACCGACCAGGTACGCCCGGTTTCGGCAGGTATGCACCGGTCCGGCTCGGGCGCGCCCCGGTCCCGGCAGGTACGCCCGGTTCCGGCAGGTACGCCCGGTCCTTCCCAGAGCGGCTGCGGTGGGAAGCGGAAACGGGCGTACCTGGTCGTTCCAACCGACCAGGTACGCCCGTTCCCGGCAGGTGCGCACCGGTCCGGCACGGGTGTGCCCGGTTTCGGTAGGTACGCCCGGTTTCGGCAGGTACGCCCGGTTCTTCCCAGAGCGGGTGCGGTGGGAAGCGGGAACGGGCGTACCTGGTCGTCCCAACCGACCAGGTACGCCCGTTCCCGGCAGGTACGCGCCGGTCCGGCACGGGTGCGCGGGTGCGCAGGGCTGCCGGGAGGCCCGGGGCACGTCGGTGGGTCCGGCTAGCGTTCCGGGCATGGTCACCTCGTCGTGCTGCGTGCCGGGTTGCGCGGGCCCCGCTGCGGACGCGCTCGCGGGCGTGCCCCTGTGCGCGACGCACGTCACGCTGGTGACCGAGTTCGCGGCCGAGCACGTCGGCGTCGAGGACGCCCTGCCGGGCCCGTGCCCGGTGTGCGGATCCCGTGTCGGGGTGCGGTTCCCGACGGGCTTCGTCTGCGCACGGTGCGAGTGGCGGTGGGGCGTCGTGCCCGACGGCGACCTCGCTCCCCCGCGGGTCGACGTCGTGTACTACCTGCGGATGCGCGACGACTTCGGCGACCGGGTGAAGATCGGCACGACGATGAACCCGAGGCAGCGGCTGGCCGCGATCCCGCACCAGGACCTCCTGGCGTTCGAGCAGGGCGACCGGTCACTCGAACGTCGGCGGCACGCGCAGTTCGCGGCCACCCGGTATCCCGGCACCGAGTGGTTCCGGGCGACACCGGAGCTGCTCGCGCACGTCGACGCCGTCGCCGCCGGGGCGGACGACCCGTGGGACCTGCACGCCCGGTGGACGAGCGCGGCACTCGCCCTGCGCGGCTGACCGAGCGGGCCGGAGCGTGTCCGCGCTGGCGGCCCGCCCAGGCCGGTCAGGCCGCGCACGTCGGCGGCCCGCCCAGGCCGGTCAGGCCGCGCGGAGCATCCGGTCGGCGGTGCGCAGGGACAGCGCCATGATCGTCAGCGCCGGGTTCGCGATGACGGCGCTCGGGAACACCGAGTTGTCGGCGATCCACAGATTCGGGACGTCCCACGAGCGGCCGTCCGGGTCGACGACCGAGGTCTCGCGGTCCGCGCCCATGCGGGCCGTGCCGATGGTGTGTGCGGTGCGCTCGAGGACCCGGACGTCCTTGCCGCCGGCGGCCTCGACGATGGTCGTCATGGTGCGGACCGCGTGGCGGCGGATCGCGTCCTCGTTCGCGCCCGGGGTGAACGAGACCCGGGCGCGTGGCACGCCGTGCTCGTCGACCTCGTCCGCGAGGACCAGCCGGTTGTCGTCGTAGGGCAGGCACTCGGCGTTGATGCCGACGCCCGCGGAGTGCGGGTAGTCCTGCAGCGCCCGCACGAGCTCCGCGCCGCGCAGGCCGCCGCCCCGGATGAGCGTGTTGGCGAAGGTCTGCGGCTGCACGCCGAGGCTCTGGATCAGGTACCCGCCGGCGAAGTCCGCGTCGGCGGGGCGGACGAAGTCCTCGGTGATGATCGACGACGGGTAGCCGCGGTAGGAGCGCATCGACTCGTCGAACCGTGCCCAGACCTGGGTGGCGCCGTGCGCGGTGAAGTTCCGGCCGACCTGGCCGTTGCTGTTCGCGAGCCCGGTGTGCAGCAGCAGGCGCGGGGTCTCGATGCCGCCGGCGGCGAGCACGAGGGCCCGGCAGCGCTGCCGGTGTTCGCGGCCGTCGTGGGTGTACAACACGGCGCTGACCTCGCCGGAAGCATCGAGCTCGATGCCGTGCACGAACGAGTCCGGCCGGATCTCGGCGCCGAACGCCACCGCGGCGGGCAGGTAGGTGGTGTCCATCGAGACCTTCGCGCCGTTGCGGCAGCCCTGGTGGCACGAGCCGCAGGAGACGCAGGCGTGCCGCAGGCCGTGGTGCTCCTGGTGGCGGTCCTCGGTGGTCAGCCCGACGGGGGCATCGGTCGCGGTGATGCCGGCGGCCGCCGCCCCGCGCATCATCATGTCCGACGAGGCGTTGCGCGCCGGCGGACGCATCCGGTAGCGGCGCGACGGGTCCCACGGGTAGTGCTCGGGTCCGGCGACCCCGACGTCGTGTTCGACCTGCTCGATCCACCCGGTGAGCTCGGCGTGGCTGATCGGCCAGTCCTCGCCGACACCGGACGCGGAGCGCAGCGACAGGTCGTGCGTGCTCGGACGCGGGGTGAACGCGCCCCAGTGCAGCGTCGAACCACCGACCCCGGTGCCGCTGTTGTTCGGACCGAACGCCGTCGGTGCGCCGCCGCCGCTCAGCCGCTCGTCCATCCAGTTGATGTCACCGGGCGCGGCGACCTCGTCGGGCACGTGGTCTCCCGGCTCGGTGTTGCGACCGGCCTCGAGGGCGACGACCCGCAGGCCACGTCGGGCCAGGGAGGCCAGCAGGGGCGCTCCGCCGGCTCCGGTGCCGACGACCACCACGTCGACGACGTCGTCCGTGCCGTAGGTGCGCTGTCCGTCGAGTCTCATCGTGCTGCTTCCGTCGTCGTGGTGCCGTCGTGCGTGTCGTCGTGGGTGCCGTCGTGCGTGTCGTCGTGGATGCCGTCGTGCGTGTCGTCGCGGGTGCGCTCGCGGCGGTCGGGTGCCGCTGGCTCCCAGGCCTCGCGCTGGTCGGCGGCGAGCAACTGGAAGCCCTGCTTGCGGACGCCGTCGCCCCCGTTCGCGAAGCCGTCGAAGTCGATGGCCGCCATCGTCGCGGGGTGCGCGAGCCAGTGCTTCACGAGGTCGACGCTGGCGTCCTCGTACCAAGCGCGCAGCTGTGCTGCATCCATCACGGCGTCGAGCACACCGTCGGCGCCGTACCGACCGGCGGCCACGTCCTGCAGGGCTCTGTCCAGCGCGCCGTCCGCCGCCGGCCCGGCGAGCACGTCGAGCGCTGCCCGGTACGCCTCGAGGTCAGTGGGCATGCCGTCGACGCGCCATCCGTCACCGAGCCCCGCGGCGAGCTGGTCGTCGACGCGCAGGGCGAGGTCCACCTGACCGTCGCCGGGCTGCGGCACGACGATGCGCGCGATCGCACGGAGGGTGTCGAGTTGCCGAGCAGTGAGCGCTCGCGGTTCGGCGGTCGGGTCGTCGGGCAGCGCGCGGGCCGCCAACAGGGAGCGCATCCGGGCGCTGACCCGCGGCGAGGCGATCACCCGTGCCTGCTCGACGGGCACGACGGGAGCCCCGGTGAACCGACGGGCCCAGAAGTCGCGGATGCGGTCCGCCACCGCCTCGGGCTGCTCCCACGGCAGCAGGTGTGCGGCACCCTCGACGACGTGGAGCTCCGAGTCGGGCCAGTGCGGCAGCGTCAGGCGCCGCTGTGCCTCGGCGTCCAGATCGCCGTCCTCGGCACCGGCGAGCACGAGTGCCGGCACGGGGTTCGTGGCCGCGTCGGACCAGTCCTCGCGGCTGCCGCGCGTGAGCCACGCCGTCCACGCACCGGGATCGGCGCGCTCGACGTCCTGCACGGCCGTCGTGTGTCGCTCGGGCGCCAGGGTGGACGCGGTGTTCGCGTCGACGAACTCGGCGGCGTGCGCCGCGCTGATCGGGCCGTCCGCCGCCCAGGACAGCATCGCGGCGCGGCGGTCGTCGTCCATCGGTTCGGGCGCCAGCGGCGAGGCCGCGAGCAGCACCACGGCGCGCAACCCGAACAGGCCGTTCGCGCCGGACATCGTCCGGTCCGCGACGACTGTGGCGACCTTGCCCCCCATGGAGTGACCGACCAGTACCCACTCGCTCGCGCCACTGGCACCGATCGCGCGCTCGACGAGCACGGCCATCTCCTCGACGGTCGTGCCGGACGACGCCGGGCTGCGGCCGAAGCCGGGCAGGTCGATCCCGATGAGTTCGAGGTCGTCGCGGATCAGGGCGCGGCGGAGCAGGGCGAACTCCTCGGAGCTCGCCCCCAACGCGTGGAGGCAGAACGCAGGGGTCACTCCTCTTGCCTACCGGTCGCTCCGCGGAGGACCCAGGCGGGGTGTACCCCGTCGGCCGGTCTTGTCCCCCGATCGCTCACCGTGCGTACGCGTCCACGAAGAGGTCGCCGCGGATCTCCCGCAGGGTGTCGGCGAGCCGGTCGACGGTCCGGCCGGAGATGCCGGACACCTGCAGGTCGTACGGCCCGAGCGCCGGCAGGCGTCCGGTGCGGATGCGAACGACCTCCCAGCCGACGGCGCGGACGGCGCGGTCCTTCCTGCGGTCGGTGTCCTGCCGCGGGCCGACGTGCTCGAGGCCGTGGCGACCGGTCGAGTCGTACTCGATCGCGACGCGCAGCTCGGGCAGGATGATGTCCGGCCAGACCTCGACGTGGTCGAAGAACGGCCGGTCGAGGCGGATCGCGGAGTGGTCGTAGGTGAACGCGAACCGGTCGGACAGCGCCGCGCGCAGCTCGGCCTCGACCGCGGAGGCCGTCGCCGGGGCGCAGACGCTCGTGAAGGACTCGCCCGAGGGCAGCCGCGGGGTCTTCGGGCAGATCGTGCGGGGCACCGGCCGACTCGGACGTCGCGGCGTGCCCGGTGCCGGTCGACGTGCGCGGGTGCGGGTGCGGCTCGAGGCGACGGCACCCGCCGGGGTGCCGCGGGAGGGCGCGGCCGGCAGGGTCTGGCGACCGGTGGCCCGGACGACACGCTGCGGGACCGGTACCTGCGACGGCCAGTCGGACGGCAGGACCGGCCAGCGCTGGGGCTGCGCCTGCACCGCGCACTCCGGGCACCACACCGAGCGTCGGCGTTCACGACCCGGTCGGGACCGCTGTTCGGACGGCGTGGCGACGAAGACGTGGCCGACGTCGCACTCCCACGTCAGCAGGACCTCGGCCGCCGGCGGGACCTGGGTCAGGACGACGCCGTGGTTCCAGTCCGGGTGGTACTGCCGGATGAGCACCGGGTACGGCGCCCAGTCGGCGCGGAACTGTCCGACGGCGTACGGCACCGCCTCGCCGCGCGACCACTGTCGGCGGCGCCACCACGCGTCGACGGGTTCGGCCACGTCCACACGCTAGGCACCGCCACCGACACTGCGGGAAACCGGGGTGCACTCAGCCCGCGAGGGCCTGCTTCGCGTACGCGACGAGCGCGTTCGCGTGGCCGTGGCCGAGCCCGTGCTCGGTCTTCAGCCAGGCGACGACCTGCATGTGCGGGTGGTCGTCGAGCTGCTCGGCGACCAGGTCGAGCCACTCCTGGACCGGGCGGCCGTACGTCTTCTCGATGCTCGGGAAGTACGACGCCGGCCCCTTCGCCGTGCTGCCGTCCGCCGGGGGCGCTGGAGCGGTCACGCGGTGCGCTGTCATGGCAGAACAGTACTGCGCACCCGGCGTCACGGAACGTCACGCGCGCGGCGACTGTGACGCAGCGTTCCGCCCCGTAGCGGTGTGTTTCACGGTGCGTTGTCCAGGCACCGCGACCCTTCTACGGTCGCGACATGACCGACACCAGAACGGGACTGCCCCGCGACGCGACCAGCGCCGTCGCCGGCACCGACGGGGTCGACGCGACCGGCGTCGACCACGCGGCCGGGACGCCGGGCGCACCACGGGCCTCCCGGCCGACCGTCGCGACCGACGCGAGCGACGCGACCGACCCGGCCGACGCGACCGACACGTCCGTCGACGCCGCCGGACGCGCCGCGCTCGACCGACCCGTCCTCCCGCTGCGGCACCCGCTGCGCTGGATCGCCGCGGCCGTCGTGCTCGTGGTGCTCCTGAACTTCGTCGAGACACTGTTCACGAACGAGTCGTGGGGCTGGCCGGCCGTCGGGAAGTGGCTGTTCAGCCCGGCGATCCTGACCGGCCTGCAGCTCACGCTCCTCGCGACGGCGCTCAGTGCGGTCATCAGCTTCACCGGCGGCATCGTCGTCGCGATCGCCCGGCTCTCGCGCAACCCGGTGCTGTCCGGGCTGGCGTGGGGCTACGTCTGGCTGTTCCGCTCCGTGCCGCTCATCCTCGTGCTCGTCTTCCTGTACAACCTCGGGTCGCTGTACCCGACGATCGGCATCGGGATCCCGTTCGGGCCGCAGGTCGAGGTCACCACGGCCAACGTCCTCGGCGACCTGGCCATCGGCGTGATCGGCCTGAGCCTGAGTGAGATCGCCTACGCCTCCGAGATCGTCCGCGCCGGCGTGCTCGCCGTCGACCACGGCCAGCACGAGGCCGCGCAGGCCCTCGGACTCCCCCGGCGTCGCCAGTTCGTGCGGGTGATCCTGCCGCAGGCACTGCGGTCGATCGTGCCGGCGTTCGTGAACCAGGTCGTCGGGCTGCTCAAGGCGTCGTCGCTGCTGTTCTACGTGTCGCTGCTCGACCTGTTCGGGGTGGTGCAGAACCTGTCGAGCACCTACCCGACCGACATCATCCCGCTGCTCGTGGTCGCGACGCTCTGGTACCTCGCGCTCACCAGCGCGGTGTCGGTCGTGCAGTACTACGTCGAGCGGTGGACCGCCCGCGGCTCGGTGCGGGCGTTGCCGCCCACGCCGTTCCGGCGGGTGCGGGCCGCCGTGCGTCGCGGTTCCGGACGTGGGTCGGGACGGCCTGGAGGCCCGGATCGCCCCCGGCAGGCCACCTCCGCCGCGCGCGTGGTCGCGTCCGGCCCCACTTCCACCATCGACGACAGGACCATCTGATGAGCGCAGCGATCAGCATCCACGGAGCCGTCAAGGCGTTCGGCGACACGGTCGTCGTCGACGGCGTCGACCTGTCGTTGCCGTCCGGGAGCGTCACCGTGGTGCTCGGCCCGTCCGGGTCCGGCAAGTCCACGCTGCTGCGCGCGATCAACCACCTCGAACCGCTCGACCGCGGCGTCGTCACGGTCGGCGGCGAGACGATCGGCGTCCGGCTCCGGACCGGGCGCGACGGGGTCCCCCGCTACAAGGAGCTGCCCGAGCGCCTGATCCTGCGGCAGCGGTCGCGGATCGGGTTCGTGTTCCAGCACTTCAACCTGTTCCCGCACCTGACCGCGCTCGAGAACGTGGCCGAGGGGCCCATCGCCGCCGGGGTCCCCCGTGCCGTGGCGCGCGACCGTGCGGCGGCCCTGCTCGAGCGCGTCGGACTCGGTGACCGTGGCGACACCCGGCCGCGGCAACTCTCCGGCGGGCAGCAGCAGCGCGTGGCCATCGCGCGGGCACTGGCACTCGAACCGTCGGTCGTGCTGCTCGACGAGCCGACCTCGGCACTCGACCCGGAGCTCGTCGGCGAGGTGCTCGGGGTCATCCGGGGGTTGGCGGACACGGGCACCACGCTCGTCATCGTCACGCACGAGATCGCCTTCGCCCGCGAGGTCGCCGACCACGTCGTGTTCCTCGACCACGGCCGCGTCGTCGAGCAGGGCTCCCCCGCCCAGGTGCTCGACGATCCGCAGCACGCTCGCACGCGGGACTTCCTGTCCCGCGTCCGCTGACGCCGTCCCCTCGACGTTCCTTCTTCCCCTTCCACCCGATCCCAGGAGAACCATGTCCCCCACCACCCCCGCACGCTGGCGGAACCGCGCCGGCGCCCTCGTCCTCGCCACCGGAGTCGTCGTCGCCCTCGCCGGGTGCGCCACGTCGGCGACGGCCGGCTCCGGCTCGGGCTCCGGCGCGTCGGACGGCACGGTCACGATCGGCGCCGCGTCGAACGGTGCCGCCACCGAGACGAAGGTCACCGTCGACGCGGACGAGAAGCTGCACGACGAACTCCCCGCGTCGATCAAGAAGTCCGGCAAGCTCGTCGTCGGCATCGGTGCGCTGCCGGCCGGGTTCCCGCCGCTCGCGTTCACCGGCGACGACCAGAAGACGCGGACCGGCTCCGAGCCGGACCTCGGTCGTCTCGTCGCCGCGAAGCTCGGCCTCGAGGCCCAGGTGCAGAACGCCACGTGGGACAACCTGTTCGTCGGGATCGACGGCGGCAAGTACGACGCCGGGTTCTCGAACATCACGGTGACCGAGCAGCGCAAGGAGAAGTACGACTTCGCCTCGTACCGCCAGGACAACCTCGCGCTGCAGGTGCCGGAGGACTCCTCGTTGACGTTCGACGGCGACCCGTCCGTGCTCGCCGGCAAGACCGTCGCCGTCAGTTCCGGCACCAACCAGGAGCTCATCCTGCTCGGCTGGAAGGCCGACCTCGCGAAGCAGGGCAAGACGATCACGATCAAGTACTACCCGGACGGGAACGCCGTGAAGCTGGCGCTCGACTCCGGCAAGATCGACGCCTACTTCGGGCCGAACCCGACGGTCGCCTACCAGAACACGTTGAGCGCGGACGGCGCGAACCCCACGAAGACCGCGGGCACGTTCTCCGGCGCGGGCGGGGACCTGCAGGGGCTCATCGCGGCGACGACGAAGAAGGACAGCGGGCTCGCCGAGCCCATCGCGGACGCCATCGACGAGCTGATCGACGACGGCACGTACGCGAAGTGGCTCAAGTCGTACAACCTGTCGAACGAGGCCGTGGAGCACTCCGAGGTCAACCCCGAGGGGCTGCCGCTCGACGCGAGCTGAGCCGGGTTCGGGCGGGTCCGAACGACTCGGAACGACTCCCTCGATGTCGCACGACGTCGAGGGAGTCGTTCTGTGCGCGCGCGGGTGGTCGGCGCCGATGCGGAACGACATCGTCGACGTCGCACGACGACCACGATGTCGCTCGTTGCGCGCGCATCGTCCGACATTCCACGAGGTGATCGACGCGTGCATCGTCGGAACATGCACACGCACTCGATGCTTGTGCATAGGACGACGATCCACCTGGCGATCAACGGGTGGATCGTCGGAACATGCACACGCACCGGCCGCACGCGCACCGACCCCGAACGACATCGTCGACGTCGCACGACGACCACGGTGTCGCTCGTTGCACGCGCCACCGGTTGCACGCGCGCACGAACGACGAGCCCGATGTCGTGCGACATCGAGCTCGTCGTTCCGGGTCGGCACGGACCAGTACGGTCAGCGCACCCCGGCACCCACCGCGGCACCCACGCCAGCACGCGCACGCGCAGCACCAGCACCCGCACCCCGCGCCGCCCACTCCGCCGCGAGCAGCTCGTACGAACGCACCCGGGCGTCGTGGTCGTGCGTGATCGTCGTCACCAGGAGCTCGTCCGCGCCGGTCGCCCGCTGCAGGACCTCGAGGCGGTCCGCGACGGCCGCAGCGTCGCCGACGAACCGGGTGGCGAGCCGATCGGCGACCGACGCCGCCTCCACCGCAGCGAGCGGCGCAGCACCTGCGGCGGACGGCGTCGGGTACTCGATCGCCCCGACGCCGGAACGGATCGAGTGCACCCACTCCGCGTACCCGAGCGACAGCTCCGCGGCCTCGGCCTCCGTGCGCCCGACGACGACGTCCGCCGACACGATGACGTGCGGTGCCTCGAGCGCCCTTGGGCGGAACGCGTCGCGGTAGGCCTGCACCGACGCCAGGACCGTGCCGGGCGACGTGTGGTAGTTCGCGCCGTACGGCAGTCCGAGTGCTCCGGCGACCCGGGCGCTCTCACCGCCGGTCGACCCGTGGATCCACAGTTCGACGGACGCTCCTGCTGCCGGCGGCGCCTCGACCACGGTGCCGTCCCGCGACCAGGTGCCGGCGAACAGCCCCCGGATGAGCGACAGTTCGCCCTCGAACCGGTCGACGTCACCGGGGACGCGTCCGAGCAGCTCCCCTTGCAGGGCGAACCGGCTGCCCGGTGCAATGTGGAAGTCGAACGGTGCGGGCACGAGCAGTCCGTCGACGACCTCGTCCGAACGGGGCGCGAGCGACGGCGGCTTGGGGGTGCCGGGTGCCGGCGCCCCGGAGCGGCCGAGCCCGAGGTCGATCCGCGGCCCGTACAGCGCCGCGAGCGTGCCGAAGGTCTCGGCGATCTGCAGCCCGCGGACGTTGCCGACGAGCGTCGCCGCACTGCCGACCCGGATCGTCGACGTGGCCGCGGCGACCGCCCCGATCACGATGGTCGGCGCGCTGCCCGCGACACCGGGGTTGAGGTGGTGCTCCGCGAGCCAGTACCGGGCGTACCCGGCACGTTCCGCGGCGACGGCCAGGTCGACGGTGCGGTGCAGCGCCGTGGTTGCGGACGACCCGGCGGTGACCGGCACCAGGTCGAGCACCGAGAGCGGGACGGAGCGAGCGGCGCTCACGAGGCGTCCTTCCACGCGCCGGTCAGCTGGTCGAGCCGGGTGTCGGCCCCGAAGACGATGCCGTGCACGTCCGTCGCCGGCGCGATGATGCTGGTGAGTTCGTGCACCGGGACGAAGTCGACCTGGGACGCGATGCGCTGCTGGATCTCCCCGAAGGTGGCCGACCGGTCGGACGCCGACGACTGCGACAGCTCCTTCGTGAAGAGCGCGTCGAGCGTCTTGTCCGATGCACCGATCGACTGGGCACCCGAGCTGGAGAACTTCGACCGCAGGACGTCGCCGTCTGCGCGCGAGCTGTTGTCCCACGACAGGTCCCAGTCGCCGCTCGTCAGGTTGGCGAGGTACTGCGGCACGGTCCCGCTCTCGAGCGTGACGCCGACGCCGACCTTCTTCAGCTCCTGCTGGATCAGCTCGAGGGACGTCTGGTTCGGTCCGAAGTTCGTGATCCAGACGAGCTTGAGCTGCAGCTTCGTACCGTCCTTCGAGCGGATGCCGTCGGAGCCCTTCTCCCAGCCAGCGGCGTCGAGCGCCTTCTTCGCTGCGGCGGGGTCGTACGCGGCCGAACCCGACGACGTGTCCGCGTACCCGGGCGTCGTCGACCCGAGGACCGAGTTCGCGACCTTGAACAAGTCGTTCAGCGAGGTGTCCCGGACCGCCTTCGGGTCGACGGCCTGTGCGATCGCCTTCCGGACTGCGAGGTCCGACACGATCGGCCGCTTCTGGTTGAACGTCAGACCGAACACCTGGCCGGGGTTGGCGCGGGTGACGAGGTCGTACTGCGCCTGCAGGGTGTCGACGTCGCTCGGCTGCACGCTGCTGATCGCGTCGAGCTGCCCGGACTGCAGGCTGCCGGTGCGGACGCTCGCCTCGGGCACGACCTGGAACGTGACCTTCGACAGGTGCGCTGCCCCGGAGCCGCCGCGGGCTGCGGGACCCCAGTCGTAGTCCTTTCGCTTCGTCAGGATCGTGGACGTGTTCTTCGTGTACGACTGCAGCGTGAACGGTCCGGTCCCGATCACGGCCTTCCCGTCGGCGCGGTCCTCGAACGGGGTCTCGGTGGTCTTCGGGGCGACGATGCCGAGGGCGACCGACGACGTGGCGTTCGGGAACGCGGCGTTCGGCGTCGAAAAGTCGACCTCGACCGTGTCGTCGTCGACGACCTTCGTCCCCTCGTAGCCGGAGAAGTACGCGGCGGCCGTGCTCGATGCGCCGGCCGAGGCGATGTCGTCGAAGGTGTCCTTGACGGCCGTCGCGTCGAACGCGGTGCCGTCCGAGAACGTGACACCGGAGCGCAGGTCGAACGTGAACGCGGTGGCGTCGGCGTTCGCCGAGTACTTCGTCGCGAGCCACGGCTTGAGCGAGCCGTCGGACGGGTCCTGCCAGAGCAGCGAGTCGACGAGCTGCCGCGTGATCGCGAGCGTGTCGTTGCCCGCGCCGGTACCCGTCGGGTTGAGCGTGATCGGGTCGTTCGCGATGGCGTAGGTGAGCGAGCCGCCGTCGACGGGCTTCGACGACGAGGACGTCGACGCGGTACCGCCCGACGAGCAGCCCGCCATGACCAGGGCCGCCGCGGTGCCGGCCGCGATCGCGGCCACCAGACGGAACGGGGTGCGGTGGGTGGTCATGAGACTCCTTCGGTGGTGGGGACACGCCGGGATCGTCCCGGGATCGCGTCGAGCAGTGCGCGCGTGTACTCGTGCTGCGGGTCGTGCAGCACCTGCGCCACGTCGCCGTGCTCCACGACGCGGCCGCCCCGCAGGACGGACACCTCGTGCGCGATGCGACGGACGACGGCGAGGTCGTGCGAGATGAACAGGTAGGAGACGCCGAGCGTCGACTGCAGCTCCGCGAGCAGGTCGAGGATCTGCGCCTGGACGGACACGTCGAGTGCGGAGACGGGTTCGTCGAGGACGATGAACGACGGGTCGAGTGCGAGCGCGCGGGCGATCGCCACACGCTGCCGCTGTCCGCCGGAGAGCTCCGCCGGTCGACGACCGAGCACGGACGACGGCAGCGCGACGAGGTCGAGCAACTCCGCCGCCCGAGCCGTACGGGACCGCCGGGTGCCGATGCCGAAGGCCGCGAGCGGGTCCGCGATCACCGCCCCCACCGACAACCGCGGGTGCAGCGCCGCGTACGGGTTCTGCTGCACGATCTGCGCCTGCCGCCGGTACGCCCGCAGCGCGGCACCGCGGGCTCCGCCCACGTCGGCGCCGTCGAACCGCACGCTGCCGGCGTCCGGGCGTTCGAGTCCGAGCACGAGGCGCGCGGTGGTCGACTTGCCCGACCCGGACTCCCCCACCAGCGCCAGGGTGCGGCCCCGCGGGACGGTCACGTCCACCCCGTCGACGGCGGTCACGCGGTCGAAGGACTTCCGCAGTCCGGTCGCGACGACGAGTGGGTCGCCGTCTGCCGGGAGGCCCGTGGCACGTCCCACGGACACGGTCACGTCGTCGAGACTGGGCGCCGCTGCGATCAGTGCGCGCGTGTACGGCTCACGGGGTGCGCCGAGCACCTCGGCCGGGGTGCCCTGCTCGACGATCCGTCCCTCGGACATCACGACGATGCGGTCGGCCCGGTCGGCGGCGACCCCGAGGTCGTGCGTGATGAACAGCACGCTCGTGCCCCGTTCGGCGACGAGCCGGTCCAGGTGGTCGAGGATCGTGCGCTGGACCGTGACGTCGAGCGCGCTCGTCGGTTCGTCCGCGACGAGCAGCTCGGGGTCGCCGATCAGGGCGATCGCGATGAGCACCCGCTGCCGCATCCCGCCGGACAGCTCGTGCGGGTACTGCCGCGCGCGGAGCTCAGGACGGTCGATGCCGGCCCGGCGGAGCTCCTCGACGGCGCGTTCCCGGGCCTCGGCACCGGTGGCGAGTCCGTGGATCCGGAGCACCTCGGCGACCTGGGTACCGATCCGCGTCACGGGGTTGAGCGACACCGTCGGGTCCTGCGGCACGAAGCCGATCCGGACGCCGCGCACGGACCGCACCTGGCGGTCGGTCGCGGTGACCAGGTCGAGGTCCCCGGATCCGTCGGCCGCCCCGGAGAGCCGCACAGTGCCTCCCGTCAGGTCCGCCGCTGCGGGCAGGAGCCGGAGGACCGCGTGCGCCGTCGTCGACTTGCCCGAACCGGACTCGCCGACGATGGCGACGCGCTCGCCGCGGCCGACCTCGAGTGAGACGCCGTGGAGCGCGGTGCGCGCACTGCTCCCGCGGCCGTAGGTGACGGTCAGGTCCTGGATGCTGAGCAGGCTCATCGGACGGCCCTCCGTTCGGTGTCGAGCGCACGGGCGACGCGGTTGCCGGCGAGCACCGTGACGGCGATCACCAGGCCGGGGATGGTCGTGAGCCACCACGAGGACGCGATGTAGTCGCGCCCGGTGGCGACGAGGGAACCCCACTCGGGCTGCGGTGGCTGCGCGCCGTAGCCGAGGAAGCTCAGGCTGGAGACGGCGAGGATCGCGCTGCCGAACTCGAGGGCGGCGAGCACCAGGACGGGACCGGCCGCGTTCGGCAGCACGTGCACGAGCAGCACGCGCCACCAGCGGTTGCCGTTCGCGCTCGCCGCCTCGACGTACGGCGCAGTGCGGACCCGGACGACCTCGGAACGCATGATGCGGGCGATCGTGGCGATGCTCGCGACGCCGACCGCCACCGCGACGTTCACGGTGCCGAAGCCGAGCACGGTGACGATCGTCAGCGAGAGCAGCAGGCTCGGGATCGCGAGCAGGACGTCCGCGACGCGCATGAGGACGGCGTCGACGACCCCGCCGACGAAACCGGCGACGAGCCCGACGAGCGAGCCGCCGACCAGGCCGATGACGATCGCGAGGACCGCGGCCTGCAGCGTGAGCGCGGTGCCGTGCACGACGCGGGCGTACAGGTCGCGGCCGAGCTGGTCGGTGCCGAACCAGTGCGCGACGTCGGGAGCGGTGAGCTTGGCGGCCGGGTCGGCGGCGAGCGGGTCGTGGTGGGTGAGCGCTCCGGGCAGGAGCGCGGCGAGGACGACGAGGGCGAGCCAGACGATGGCGATGGTGAGCGTCGGACGGGCGACGAGCGCGCGGAGCGCTGTCGTCGTGCCGCCGGGGACGCGGTCGCTGACGAGCGACGCGGGACGGCCGATCGCGAGCTGCGTGGTCTCGGTCATGCGGGGACCGCCTTCGGTTCGGTGGCGCTGGACGGGCTGGTGCCGGGCGTCCCGCCGGACGGGATGGTGCCGGACGGGGTGGCGCCGGGCGTCGCTCCCGGTGTCGCTCCGTCGTGGTCGCGGAGCTTCCGACGGCTGCCGGCGACGACGACGCGTGGGTCGAGCAGCGGGTACACGAGGTCGACGACCAGGTTCACGACGACGAAGACCGCGGCGGCGAGCAGCACGATGCCCTGCACGACGGGGATGTCCTGCTGCTGCACGGCGGTGGCGGTGACCCGGCCGAGGCCCGGGCGGGAGAACACCGTCTCGGTGACGACGGTGCCGGAGAACAGCTGCCCGACGATGAGTCCCGTCACGGTGAGTGCGGGCAGCGCAGCGTTCTTGAGCGCGTGCCGGAGCTGTACCCGCCAGCGCCCGGCACCCTTGGCGTACGCCGTGTCCACGTACGGCTCACGGAGCGTCTGGACGAGGGACTTCGACAGCAGCTGGGCGATCGTGGCACCGGTCGGCAGCGCCAGGGTGATCGCCGGCAGGACGACCGACGCTGGGCCCTCGCCACCGAACGCCGGGAACACGTGCAGTCCGAACGAGAACCACTGCACCAGCAGCAGCGCGAACCAGAACCCGGGGACGGCGACGCCGATCGGGGGCAGCTGGAGCAGGAACTGACCGAGGGCCCGGTTCCGGGTCCACGTCGCCAGGACCGCGATCCCGCCGCCGAACACGATCGCGAGCACGAGGCCGGCGACCGCGATCTGGGCGGTCGGCGCGATCGCTTCGCCGATGACGTCGGCGACCGGTCGGCCGACGCCGATCGAGCGGCCGAGGTCGCCGGTGAGCAGGGCGCCGAGGTGCTGGACGTACTGCACGAGCACCGGCTGGTCGAGGCCGTACTGGCGCCGGAGCGCGTCGAGCTGCGCCGCCGTGACGTCGGTGGCGTCCGGGCCGACCATGATGCGGGCCGGGTCGCTCGGCAGCACGTAGAGCACGAAGAACGAGATCGTCCACGCCGCCCAGAGCACGAGCACGGCCTGACCGATGCGGGAGAGTACATAGCGGGTCACGCCGCCACCGCCGTCCGGGCGGGCGTCCACCCGAGCGCCGGTGCGACCTTCGCCACGACGTCCGAGACGATCTGCTCGTACTCGTCACCGGCGAACTCGTAGGGCAGCTCGATCCGGAACTCGTCGACCTCGGCGAGCGTGGCGTCGTGCACGAGCTGCTCGACGATCTGCTCGGCGGGCCCCACCAGGTCGGCGGAGAACAGGGTCCGCCGCGGTCCCTGGGGCGCGGTCTGCCGTGCGAGACGGGATTCGTACCAGGTGCGGTACCGCTCGCGCGAGACCCGGTCGGCCGAGTCGGTCGGCACGACGCACCGGCCCCAGGCCACGCGGGGCGTGCGGCCGGTCGGCAGCGCGGCGCGGTACGCCGCGAGCTGGTTCCGCTGAGCGGTGCCGTAGTCGTCGGTGTCCTCGCCCGAGGTGAGGTTGCCGAGCAGCAGGTTGAGCCCGGAGCTGCCGGCGAACGCGGCCGACCGGAGCGACCCGCCGCCGTACCAGACCCGGTCGACGAGACCCGGGGCGTAGGGCTGCAACCGGGGGCGCTGGACGTTCCCGGGGCTCTGGATGACGGTGTCATCCGCGCCGAGGAACGCGCCGCGCAGGTTCTCCACGAACCGGGAGACCCGCCCGTACCCACGGTCGAACGCGCGCCAGCCGCCGTCGAACACCAGGTCGCCGAGGATCTCGGCGTGCGGCGACCCGGTGGACAGCCCGACCTGCAGCCGACCGTGCGCCAGGACGTCGGCGAGCGAGAAGTCCTCGGCCAGGCGGAAGGGACTCTCCCACCCGATCGGCACGACGGCGACGCCGAGCTCGATGGACGTGGTGCGCTGCGACGCCGCCGCCAGGAAGACCGCGGCCGAGCCGATGCCGTGCTCGAGGTGCCGGTGCCGGACCCAGGCACCGTCGACGCCGAGCCGCTCCGCCGTGGCGAAGAGGTCGAGGGTGGCCTCGAGACCGTCGACGGGGGCGTCGTCCTCGAAGTTGCCGGGGACGAGGATCGCCAGGCTCGAGACCGTCACGCGAGCACCCCGGCGGACGCTGCCGCACGCACCGGACCCGCCGCAGCGGCCGTGCGTGCGGCGGCCGAACGGTCGCGGATCGTGCCGGGCAGGTCGAGCGTCTGCCGGAGGGTCGCACCCTCGTCGTAGGACTGCCGGTAGACACCGCGCTCCTGCAGCAGCGGGACGACCGTGTCGACGAACTCGTCGAGGCCGTACGGGTTGGTGTGCGGCACGACGACGAACCCGTCGGTGGCGCGCTCCTGCACGTACCGGTCGATCTCGGCGGCGATGTGCGACGCCGTCCCGACGAACCCGCCGCGGGTCGAGGCGCGGATGACGAGGTCGCGGATGGACAGGTGCTCGGCCTCGGCCAGGTCCCGCCAGGACTGCACCAGGGCGGGGACGTCGCGGGTGTGCCGTGCGCGCCCGCGGGTGATCGCGGTGCCCTCGTAGTCGGGCTCGATCGTCGGCAGCGGACCGTCGACGTCGTACGACGACAGGTCGCGGTTCCAGACCTGCTCGAGGAACGCGATCGCCGTGGCCGGGCTGACCTGGGCCCGACGGATGGCGTTCGACCGTTCTTCGGCGTCCTCCGCCGACGACCCGATCACGAACGTCGCGCCGGGCAGGATCTGCAGCTCGTCCTTCGATCGTCCGACCCGTTCGAGCCGCTCGGTCACGTCGCGGTAGAACGCCTGCGCGTCGTCGAACTCGGTGTGCAGCGAGAAGATCACCTCGGCGTTCGTGGCGGCGAGGTCGCGCCCTTCGTCGGAGTCACCGGCCTGCACGATCACCGGGTGCCGCTGCGGACTGCGGGGCACCGGGAACGTGCCGGTGACGTCGAACTGCGCGCCGTGGTGGTCGACGTCGCGGATGCGCGACCGGTCGGCGAACACGCCGTCCGCCAGCGCGCCGCCCGCGGCGGTGCCGGCGACGACGGCGTCGGCCTGCCACGAGTCCCAGAGTTCGCGGGACAGCGCGATGAACTCGGCGGCCCGCGTGTACCGGTCGGCGTGGTCGAGGAACCCGCCGCGGCGGAAGTTCGCGCCGTGGAACGCGTCCGAGCTCGTCACGACGTTCCACCCGGCACGGCCGTCGGTCAGGTGGTCGAGCGTGGCGAGCTGCTTCGCGAGTTCCACGGGCTCGTTGAAGGTCGTCTGCAGGGTGCCGACCAGACCGATGTGGTCGGTGACCCCGGCCAGGGCGGCCAGGACCGCGAGGGTGTTCGGGCGTCCGACGACGTCGAGGTCGTGGACGCGGCCCTTCTGCTCGCGGAGCCGCAGGCCCTCGGCGAGGAACAGGAAGTCGAAGAACCCGCGCTCGGCGTTCCGGGCGAAGTGTTCGAACGACGAGAACGCGATCTGGCTCTCGGCGCGGTCGTCGCTCCAGATCGTGGTGTTGTTCACGCCGGGGAAGTGTGCGGCGAGGTGGACCTGACGCTTGGTGCTCATGCTGAGACCTCCACGGAGACGGAACCGGCGGGTGCGGACGCGTACCGGCTGACGGCCGGGGCGATGCCGAGCCGCGTGCGCAGGTCGGCGGTGGGACGGGACGCCACGTCGGCGCGGAGCCCGGCGGTGACGAGGGCGGGGACGAGCTGCCTGGCGATGGCGGTGCTGTCGATCGGGATGCGCAGGGGGCGGAGCCGGACGCCGGCGAAGCCGATGCCCCGAAGGTCCCCGATCAGCGACACGAGTTCGGGCACCGTCGTCGCGAGCACGGACGTGTCCGACCCGGAGCCGACGGCGTACGGGGCACCGGCAGCGGCGTCGAGCGCGGCGAGCTCGTCGGCCGCGGCAGCGGTCGAGGACCCGATCAGCACCGCGAGGTCGGCGAGGACCGGACGACGGACGTCCGACCCGGCCACCTGCTCGAGGTGACGGACCTCGTCCAACAGGTCCCGCGCCTCCCGGCCCTGGTACCCGGGCGTGACCAGCACGACGTCCGCAGCGTCCACGGCGAACGCCGCAGCGTCGGCGCGGTGGGCCAGGGCGAAGACAGGCGGCCGGCCCTGCGGCGACCGCGGCACGATCGACGCGCCGTGCACGGACAGGTGGCGGCCCGCGTACTCGGCGTTGTGGATCCGGTCGCGGTCGATGAACCGGCCGGTCGTGACGTCGCGGATGATCGCGTCGTCGTCCCAGCTGTCCCAGAGGCGGGAGACGACCTCCGCCGCCTCGCGGGCCTCGTCGAACAGCGTGGCCGCGTCGTCGCCGCCCGGGCGGCGGCCGAACAGGGCCGCCTCGCGGGTCGTCGGACTCACCTGGATCCGCCACCCGGCTCGCCCGAGCGAGACGTGGTCGAGGGTCTGGAGGCCCGTGGCGACGTGGAACGGCTCGGTGTGCGTCACCGAGACGGTCGGCACCAGACCGACGGCGCGGGTCGCGGGGGCGACCGCGTTCGCGACGAGGAGGGCGTCGAGTCGTCCGACGACGGTCGTGGTGTCGAGGTCGAGGTCGTGGTCGGCAGCCGTCGGGCCCGCGGTGAACGAGTCCTCGATGGTGACGGCGTCGATGCCGAGCCGGTCCTGCTCGACGACGACGTCGCGCCAGTGCCGGAGGCTCGACAGGCGCTGCGCGGCCGGGCCGGCGACGCGCCAGGCGGCGGGGTGCCAGCCGGCGCCCTGCAGTGCGGTGACGAGGGTGATGCGGTCGGGCATGGCAGTCCTCCTAGTGGGTGTGGGCGGCGGCCGGCGCGGGGGTCGCGTCGGCGGGGGCCGCGTCGGCCGGGTTCGCGTGGGCGGGGGCCTCGTCGGCCGGGTTCGCGTGGGCGGAGGCCGCGTCGACGCCGAACTTGAAGCCGAGTCGGCCGTGCGCGAACCCGCCGCCGGCGCGGATCGCGGTGGCGACCCAGGCGGCCTCGGCGAGTTCGGCCTCGGTCGCACCGGCCGTCACCGCGCGCTGGCTGTGGCCGTCGATGCAGTAGACGCACTGCGTGGTGATGCCGACGGCGAGGGCGATGAGCTCCCGGTACTTGAGCGGGATCGCGCGGCCCTCGGCCTGGAACACCGACTCGTCGAACTGGACGAAGGCCTTGAGGATGTCCGGGGTCTGCTGCTTGTAGACCTTCGTGAAGGTCTTGTCCTGTTCGCGGTCGAGGTAGTCGGTCATGTCGGCGACGCTAGGGCGGTCGGGGCCCCGAGGCGACGGGTGTTGCGGACCGTGACCGGCGGTGTCGCCGTGTGACACGGTGCCGCCGGCTGGCCGTCACACGGCGTCACGCGCGGCGCGGGACGCGCGGTCCGCACGGTGCGGCCTCCGTCGGTCGGTGCGAGGTTGCTCGCTCCGTGAGCGGCTGCAAGCCCGCACGGTGCGACCAACCTCGCACCAGCTGGGCGCACTCGCACCGTGCTGCAGCCCGGCCGCTCCGCGGACCTCGCACGGTGCGAGGTCAGAGCCCCCGGGCGCGCGCCGCGAACCGCCCGCGCAACGTCACGTCCTCGTAGGACCGGTGGAACACCCCGCGGCGCTGCAGGATCGGCACGAGCTCGTCCACGACGGTCTCGAGGCCCCGCGGGAACTCGTCGATCATCAGGTTGAAGCCGTCGGCGGCACCGGTGCGGTACCAGTCCTCGATGGTGTCGGCGGCCTGTTCGGGCGTGCCGACCACGATGCGGGCGCCGTACCCGCCGAAGCCCCGGAGCACGTCCCGCAACGAGGTGTTGTTGGCGCGCACCCACCGCACGACCGTCTCGTGGTACCCGAGCGAGGGCCCGTAGGTGACCGGGTCGACCTCGCGGTCGAGGATCGCCGACGGGATCGGCGCGTCCGGGTCGAGCCCCGACACGTCGGCGTCGAGGTGCGTCCCGAGCGCCCGGAGCGAGTAACCGTCCGGCGCGAGGGCCTCGAGCTCGTCGAACCGGCGCTGCGCCTCGGCCTCGGTGCTGCCGAGCACGAGCGACAGTCCGGGCACGACGGCGACGTCGGCCGAGCTCCGGCCGTACGTCCCGGCGGCGACCTTGACCGCACGCAGGTGCTCGCGGGCGGGTTCCGGCGTCAGCTCGACGGCGAAGACGCCCTCGGCGACCCGCGCCGCCAGGTCACGACCGTGCGGCGATCCCCCGGCCTGGAACACGACCGGGTGCCCCTGCGCCGACGGTGGGACCCGGAGCACGCCCTCGAGGTCGAGGAACTCGCCGTGGTGGACGACCGGCTCCCCCGTCGCGGCGGACCGCCAGAGCGCCGTCACGAGGTCCACGAACTCGCCCGCGCGGGCGTACCGCTCGGGCCGGTCGGGGTTCGTCGCGACACCGAAGTTGGCGGAGACCGAGCGGTCGTAGGTGGTGACGGCGTTCCAGGCGACGCGCCCGCCGGACACCGTGTCCAGCGACAGCAGCCGCTCGGCGACGTCGAACGGGTCGTTGTACGTCGTCGATGCGGTGCCGACCAATCCGAGGTGGCTCGTCGCGTCGGCGATCGCCCCGAGCGCCACGAACGGCTCGAGCAGTCCGTAGGCGCGGACGTTCGGGTCGCCGAACGCCGGGTGGTCGGCGAGGAAGACCATGTCGAGCAGGCCGCGTTCGGCGGTGCGCCCGAGGTCGCCCCAGAACGCCGCCGTGAGCAGGTCGGTCGGGTCGACGTCCTGGGTGCGCCAGGCCGCCGGACGCTGCCCGAACCCCTGCAGGTTCACGCCGAGGATCAAGCCGGCGTCGCCGCCAGCGCCCGTCACGCGGTCACCGCCGCGGCGTCCGGCACGGCCAGCCCGAGCAGGGCGCGGAGCGTCGGTCGCGTCGGTCGCGTCGGTCGTGGAGGTTGCGTCACGGTCGACCGGGAGGCCCGGTGCGGCTCCGCCCCGTCCGTCGCTCCCGGCAGCGGTGCGAGCGGGTGCGCCGCGCCCCCGAGCACGAGGTCCGCTCCGGGCACGTCGACGTCGTGCCAGACCGCGAGGACGGGCTCGCCCTGCCGGCTCGACGGAGTCGTGAGCGGTCCCCGGACGCGGTAGCCGTCCGGCCCGCCGTCGTGGTCGAGCGGTCGGATCCGGTCGGTGTGCGCGAAGACACCCGACGTGCGGTCACCGACGATGCTGTCGAGCGGCCAGGTGCGCCACAGCCCGCGGAGCACCCGGGCGAACTCGGCAGGGTCGTGCGGTGCGCCGGTGCTCGGGGCTCCGGTGCTCGGTGCGCCGTGGTCCCGGGCGCCGACGACGATGCCCACCCGGCCGTCCAGGACGTGGTCGAGCGAGAGCACCCGACGGGCGACGTTGTACGGGTGCTCGCGGGTCGGTGCCACGGCGACGAGGAACCCGTGCTCCGGCAGGGCACGGCCGAGGGTGAGCGCCGCGGTCGTCGGGTCGAGTCGGTGGCCGGTGCTCGTCGCCGCGTCGAGGCGATCGGTGCCGATCGCCACGACGGCGGCTCCGGAACCGACGATGCGGACCGCGAGTCGGGCGATGCCGCCGGGTGTGGCGGCCGCCGCGGCGAGGTCCGCGTCCGGGACGGCGACGACGAGTGGTGCGGGGGCGCTGGGCGCGGTGGTCACGGTGGTCCTCCCGTTCGAGGTGCGCAGAACGGCCCGCCACGGTCACCTCCCCAGCATCCGTGGCGAGCCGGTGCACCGACCGTAGGTGCTCACCTCAGCACGCTGCACGCAGGTGTCGGCGGGTTGCGCCCCGTGACGGTCCGTTACGGCGGAGTGCTCAGCGGTCTGCCGTCAGCGGTCCAGCGGACTCGCACCGTTGACGAGCAGGTCGGCGACGATGCGGCGCTTGTGCACGCGCGGGTTGTGCGACGCCAGGGTGCGGGCGTTCCGCCAGTGCCGGTCGAGGCCGAGCGAGCGGAACGTCCCCGAGGACCCGAGCGCGTCGAACACCAGCGTCGTCGCGTCGAGCACGGCGTCCGTGACGATGGTCTGGGCGCGCGCCACCGCGACCCAGCTGCGCTCGAGCGCCGCACGCAGCGCCGGGTCCGTCGACGGGTCCGCACCGGCCGCACGCAGGGCGGTGTGCCGGTCGACAGCCGCGTCCACCGGGCCGAGGCTCGCGGCGAACGCGGCGTCGGCGGCGTGCACCCGGGCGTCGACGGTGCCGATCACGCTCAGCAGCTCCGGATCGTGGGTCGGATCCGCCGCGGTGCCGTTGTGGTGTCCGCGCGCCCGGGACCGCAGCGCCTCGACGCCCTCGCGCAGGGCAGCGCGGCCGATGCCGACCAGGATCGCGTGCATCACGGTCTGGTAGTACTGCTCCTGGTACGGGTACCGGGTCGCGTACGGCAGCACCCGCTCGTCGGGCACCGGCACGTCGGTGTAGGTCACGCTCCCGCTGCCGGTGATCCGCTGGCCGAAGCCGTCCCAGTCGTCGCCGATCAGCACACCGGGGTCGGAAGCGTCGACGAGTGCGACGGACTTCGCGCCGGTGTCGTCGACCGCCAGCACCGTGATCCACCGGGCGTACACGCTGCCCGTCGAGTAGAACTTCCGACCGGTCAACCGCCAGGACCCGTCCGGGTCGCGGACGATCCGCGTGGTGAGGTCGACCCCGGTCGTGTTCGGCGACTCGCTCCACCCGCCGCCGACGAACTCGCCGTCGCCGAGGCGCGTGACGATCGCACGGTCGAACGCGGTGCCCTCGGCGTGCACGCGGTCCTCGACGAACGAGAAGTGGTTCCGCCACACGTGCGCCAGGTTCGGGTCGACCTCGGCGATCTCGGCGATCGCCCGGAACACGTCGGACAGACGGGCACCGACCCCTCCCCACGCGACCGGCGTCCGCCACCGTGCGAAGCCGGCGTCGACGAGCCAGCCGAGCTGGTCCGTGGCGAGACGCTCCTCACGTTCCCGTTGGCGGGCGTCGAGACCGATCCGCTCGATGACGGGCCGGAGCGGCGCGATCAGCGCGTCGTAGTGGTCGTCGGCCGGGAGCTCACTCGGACACATGGCGGCACGCTACCCAGGTGCGCGCGGCGAGCGGCAGGGCGCCGCAACGCGGGGCAACCGAGCGCAACCGGACGTCACACGGTGCGCGGACGGCTTCACCACACGATGCGCGCGAACTCCTCGCGGAGCCGTCGGGCCCGGCCCGGGTTGACCTGCTCGACCCACCCGATGCGCCCGAGCAGGTGCGCCCGGAACTCGGGGTGTCCCGCACGGTTCTGCGAAGCCGGCCCGTGCACCGCGGCGTTGTGCAGGACGGCGTGCAGCCGGTCGACCTCGCGCCGCCCGGGCGAGGTCCGCTCGTTGACGACGACGCCCGTGACCGACTGCCGGACCCCGCGGCGCCGCACCCGGGTCTTCGACGGGTTGAGGCGGTGTCCCTGGTCGGTCACGATCCGGTCGACGCCCCGCAGGAACGCGTCCGGTCGCGCGGCGAGCTGGTCGCCCCCGCTGAACGTCAGGTCGTCGGCGTAGCGGGTGTACACCGCGTCGACGGCGCCGGCCCACCCGGCCAGCCGGGCGTCGAGGTGCCGGAGCGAGGTGTTCGCCATCGCCGGCGACGTCGGTGCGCCCTGGGGCAGGTGCGCCGTCGCCAGCGCCTGGCGGAGCGCGTGGCGTTCCTCCGGCGAGCCGCCGACGGGCATCGCGCTGAGCACGTGCACCGGCACCCGGTGGGTGCAGAGGCCGGTCAGCACGTGCGCGAGCGGTTCGGCGAACCCGGCGGCCCGGAAGACGCCGTAGACCGTCGGGGCGCTGACGCTCGCGAAGAACGTCGTGAGGTCGGCGGTGACCACGACCTGCTGGCCGGTGTGCACGGCCGCTCCCGTGACGACGCTCCGGCCGGCCACGAACCCGTGCGCGGCGTCGTGCACGGGCAGCATCGTCAGGAGTTCGTCGAGGATCGTCCGTTGCGTGCGGCGGAGCATGTCCATCGGCTTCTCGAGCAGGCGCGGTGCTCGACCGGGTCGGGTGATCCACTCGTGTCGGTAGTGGTGGAGCGGGCTCGAGGGCCCGGAGCGACGGTTCCACGCGCGGGTGTCGGCGAGCCAGAGCAACCGGCCGACGGTGAGGTCGAGTGCCCGGGCGAGCTCGGGCAGGGTGTCGACGAGCAACGGGCTCGCGGTCTCCGGACGGGCACGCACCGCGGTGGCCCGGCGCACGAGCACGCGGACCGGCCGGCGGTCCTCGCGCGACCGGTGCAGCGCCACGAGCCGGGGCGCGACGGCCAGCACGGCGGCGAGCTGGCGCGGAGCGTCCACCGGTGGCCGGGGGTACGCCTCGAGCGCGGCGGCGACCGCGAGCCCGACGTACGCGCGCTCGACGCCGACGACCACGTACCCGACGGCCGTCAGCTCGTCCGCCTCCCACCGCTCGGCGGTGAGGAACGCGTCGGCCAGCGCCGCGGTGACGACGGAGCGGGGCGTGGGGTTCCCGGAGGACCTGTCGGTGCCTCCGTGCAGCGTCGCGCGCGGAGCGCGCTCGCCTGCTCGGGGCGTGTCGTCCTGCTGGTCTTGCGTGCCCCGGGGTGACCCCGGAGAGGTCGACGCGTCACGCGCGCCGGCCGCCTCCCCCGGGAACTCCACGCGCTCACCCTACGGCGGGCCTCCGACGCGCGCACCACCCCGGTCCGTGCCAGGATCGCCGGATGGTCTCGTACTTCCTGAGCCACGCCGAGGTCGTCGTGGAACCCGCCGAGCCGATCGAGTCGTGGGGGCTCTCCGCCGCGGGACGCGCACGCGCAGCGCGGTCGGGTCCGCTGGCCTGGGATCCGGGCGTCCGGACACTCGTGTCGAGCACGGAGCGCAAGGCCGTCGAGACCGCCGAGCTGCTCGGGGCCGCGGTCGGGCTCGTGCCCGCGCAGGATCCCCTGCTCGGCGAGATCGACCGCAGCGCGACGGGCTACCTGCCGCCGGCCGAGTTCGAGGGTGTCGTCGACCGGTTCTTCGCGGAGCCGACCCGATCGGTCCGCGGATGGGAGCGGGCCGTCGACGCCCAGGCCCGCATCGTCGGAGCGGTCCGGCGGCTCACTGCGGCGGGCGACGCGACCATCGTGTCCCACGGTGCGGTCGGGGCGCTGCTCCTCGCCGACCTGACGGGAGCGCCGGTGTCACGCGCGCTCGACCAACCCGGCATGGGCAGCGTGTTCGCGTTCGATGCGCGGGCGTGGCGGGCGACGAGCACCTGGCAGCGCGTGCCCTCCGGCTGACGCGCACGCCGACCGCCGACGCCGAACGACACCGTGGACGTCGCACGACATCGGCCCTGTCGCTCCCGCGCGGCTGCAACGACCCGCGCGCGCAACGAACGACGTCCTCGACGTCGTACGACATCGACCTCGTCGTTCGGCGTCGACCGGGGCGGGAGTGCGCGGCCCCAGCGACACCGGTCAGGCGGGCAGCCGCTCCCCCGCCTCGACCGCGACGTCGAGCCGGTTCTCGGCCGGCGGCAGCGGGCACGTGGCGTGCGCGGTGTACGCGCACGGCAGGTTCGTGGCGCGGTTGAAGTCGATCCGGGTCGCGCCGGCGGCATCCGGGGCGGCGATGTCCAGGCTCCGGTTCGCCGCGTAGGTCGTGACGCCACTCGTGCGGTCGGTGAACAGGACGTGCAGACCGTCGCCGTGCCCATTGAACGCGAGGAGCGACCGCGGCCCGTCGAGGTCGAAGGTGAGGACGCCCGGCGCTGCGTACACGTGCTGCAGCCCGTCGACGACCGAGCCGACGGTGACCTCGCGCGGTTCGTCGAACGGTTCGAAGTGCGCGTCGACGACGAACCGGTCCGACGGCTCGTACGTCGGGGTGCCGGGGTACTCGGTCCGGGTCGGGTTACCCGGGTGCCGGGGCCGGATGACGTCACTGCCGCCACGACGGGCGACCTCGATCACGACGGTCTCGTCGCCGTCCTGCCACACGACGTTCGTGCTCGAGCGCTCGGGCAGTGGTCCGAAGCGGTGCGTCCCGGTGACCGGCTGCCCGTCGACCGTGATCGTCTCGCCGTCCGCGAGCTCGACGACGGGGCCGTCCTCGCCCGTCGACCACGTGCCCGGGGCGTCGTCGAACCGCTCGGGCGTGCTCGTCAGCCACCGGATGCTCGTGATGGCGAGGAAGCCGTGCTCGCTCGCCCGGGCTCGTTCGTGGGCGTCGTGCCAGGCCGCCCACTCGGTGGCGGATTCGGGTGCGGTCGGCGTCGTCGTGCTCATGCCCCCGACGCTACGACGCCCGGGCCGCGAACGCGAGGTCCCCGTCGCGCGACGTCACGCGCACGGCCGACCCGACGCCCTGGACCCTCCCGCTCACCAGGGGTGGGCGATGCTGCGGACGTGCACCGGGCCTCCCGGTCGACGCCCCGTAGCGACGCCGGCGCCGCGGCCGACGGGGGCAGGCACGGCGAGGTCGGCCTGCAGCACCGCGCAGGCGGCGCCACGGGCCACCGAGGCCTCGCCGAAGGCGGTCGCCGCGACCGTCGGGAACGGCCCGTTCGGCAGGCGGACCGCGAGCCGCTCGCGGACGGCCGCGATGAAGACGTCGCCGCCGGCGAGGGCCGCGCTGCCACCGATCACGACGCGTGGCACGTCGAGCAACTCGACGACGTGGGCGAGCGCGGATCCGAGGGCGGCGCCGGCCTCGGCGACCAGCGGCGCTGCGGACGGCGTCGCGCAGAGCCGCTCGAACGCGTGCCGGACGTCGCTGGCGCGGTCGAGCGGGATACCCCTGGGGAGCAGCCCGGCGTCGATCCCGCGCCGGACTTGCTGCAGGGGCTGGCAGGCTTCCCAGACCTCGGTCCAGCGCCCGTGCGCCTCGACGGGCATGCCACCGAACTCGCCGGCGTTGCCGGTCGCGCCGCGGACCACCTCGCCCGCGGCGACCGTCGCGGCGCTGATGCCGTGGCCGAGGAACACGGAGACCAGGTCGTCGGCACCGGCAGCGGACCAGACCTCGCCGAGGGCGCTCGCGACGCCGTCCTTCTCGAGCCGCACGGGCAGCCCCGTCCGGGCGGCGAGCTCGTCGGTGACCGGCAACGACCACCAGGCGGGCAACTGCGCGGGGGTGCCCATCCGGACGCCGTCGGGGTCGATCGAGCCGGGGACGGCGAGGCCGATGCCGGCAGGAAGGGGAACGCGCGGACGGGCACCGCCACGGACCCGGTGCACCGCCGCCGCCATCGTGTCGAGCGTCCGCGCCGGGTCGTCCGTCGCGTCCAGGTCGACGTGCTCGACGGCCAGCACGGCTCCGGTCAGGTCGGTGCGCACGACGACGAGGTGCGCCGGATCGAGGTGGACCCCGATCGCCGACCGCGACCCCGCGACGACCTCGAGTCGTCGCCCGCCGCCCGGTGCTTCGCGCACGAGTCCCGCTGCCACGAGTCCGGCTGCGATGTTCGACACCGTCTGCGCGCTGAGCCCGGTCGCACGCATCAGCTCGGCGCGGGCGAACGGTCCCCGGCGACGGACGAGATCGAGCACCAGCGCACGGTTCTGGACCCCGACGCGCACGAGGTTCGTGCCGCCCGTTCTGCCCTGCACCACGGTGTCAGGAAGGGGTTGACGCGGCTCGGACATGGTCCCTAGCATCTCTGGTCATACGAATTTGTCAATCAATTGGATTGAAACCGCGACGGTGCGATCGGTTCGCCCGTCCGACGACGGATTCGCCCGTGCCACACCGGCGTGGCACGGGGTCGGAAGGGACGCTCGTGACGACGACCGCACGATCCGGAACCACTGCACCACCACGGACGCGCACGGGCGGTGACGTCGCGGTCCGTCGGCGACCACGCGAGAAGCATCCGTGGACCCCGGCCGAGAAGCGTCGGCTGCGCGTCGGCATCGCGTTCATCTCGCCGTGGATCCTCGGCGTGCTGGTGTTCATCGCCTACCCCCTGATCTACTCGTTCGCGATCAGCCTGACCCGGTACTCGGGCATGGCCGACATCACCTGGGTCGGGTTCGCCAACTACGTCGCCGCGTTCATCGACCCGCTCGTGCACACCGCGGTCGGCAACACCCTGTTCTACGCCGTCATCGCGGTGCCCGTCGGGATCGTCATCGCCATCGTGATCGCCATCGCGATGAACCAGGACGTCCGCGAGATCGGCTGGTACCGGACGGCCCTCTACATCCCGTCGCTCATCCCGACCTTCGCGCTGGCGTTCATCTTCGTGGTGCTCGTCAACCCGCAGACCGGCCTCGTCAACCAGGTCATGAAGCTCGTCGGGATCCCGGCGACGAACCTGCTCGGCGACCCGACCACGGCGAAGCTCGTCATCGTCGCACTCGCGCAGATGGGGGCCGGCAACGCGGCACTGATCTTCCTCGCCGGGCTGCGCGGGATCCCGAAGACCCTGTACGAAGCCGCTCGCGTGGACGGGGCCGGACCGCTCCGGCAGTTCTTCGCGCTGACGCTGCCGCTGCTCTCCCCCGTGATCCTGTTCAACCTGATCACCGGCATCAGCAACGGCCTGCAGGTCTTCACCGAGGCGTACGTGATCTCGTCCGGCACCGGAGGACTCGGCAGCCCGGACAACGGGACGTTGTTCTACATGCTCTACCTCTACAAGAACGCGTTCAGCTACGCGCAGCTCGGGTTCGCCAGCGCCATGGCCGTGCTGCTGTTCCTGGCCGGGATGATCCTGTCCGGGCTCGTGTACTGGCTGTCCAAGCGCTTCGTCAACTACGACGTGACCGGGGAGTGACCGATGACACTGCGCACTGAACGACACCCGGACCGCGACACCGTCACCTCGTCGCTCGAGTCCGTCCGACCCCGCGGTCGCAAGGGTGCCGACGACCGCTCCCGGAACGCCGACGGCTCGATCCGCTCACCGTGGTCGTCCGTCCTCGCCCGCGTGCTCCTCATCGCGATGAGCCTGCTGTTCCTCATCCCCATCTACTGGATGGTCATCTCGGCGCTGAAGGGCAACTCCGAACTCGGTGCCTTCCCGCCCACCTGGTTCCCGCAGTGGCTCGACTGGTCGAACTTCGGCAAGGCGATCGACGCGATGCCGTTCTTCACGTTCTTCCGGAACACGCTCATCATCACGGTCTGCGTGACGCTCTTCTCGATGGTGTCGAACCTCGTGATCGCGTACGGGTTCTCGTGCCTCGAGTGGCGCGGCCGCGACAAGGTGTTCTACGTCGTGCTCGCCACGCTGTTCATCCCGTTCCCCGTCACGCTCATCCCGATGTTCGACCTGTACGCCCGACTCGGCTGGATCAACACCTTCCTGCCCCTCATCGTGCCGAGTCTGTTCGGGTCCGCGTTCTACGTCTTCCTGCTGCGGCAGTTCCTGCTGCAGATCCCGAAGGACCTGCTCAATGCGGCGCGGATGGACGGCGCTTCCGAGTGGGGCATCCTCTGGCGGATCGTCTTCCCGCAGGCCAAGGCGGCGCTCGTCACGGTCGGGATCTTCGCGGCGGTGGGTGCCTGGAACGACTTCCTCGGGCCGCTCATCTACCTGCAGGACGAGAACGTGCAGACGCTGTCCATCGGCCTGCAGATCTTCCGCCTCAACAACTCGCAGGACTTCCAGTTCAACCAGCTGATGGCGGCATCGGTGCTCATCATCCTGCCGCTCGTGGTCCTGTTCTTCGTGTTCCAGCGGACGTTCATCAAGGGCGTCCAGATCGGGAGCTTCAAGTGAGCAGCGCATTCGACCGACGAACGTTCCTGCGCGGTGCGGCCGCGACCGGCGGTGCGGGGGCGCTCGCGCTCCTCGCCGCATCGTGCGCCTCCGGCTCGAGCGGCCGGAGCAACCCGAACCAGGTCACGATCTGGGGTGTCACCGGCACGTTCGTGCCGTTCCAGACGAAGGTGATCAAGGACTTCAACGAGATCCACCCCGAGGTCGACGTCAAGGTGAACGTCGTCCCGTCGCAGGGCACCGGCGACGCCACGAGCATCATCACGGCCGTGCGCGGCGGCACCGCCCCCGACCTGTGGCTCCTCGACCGGTTCAGTGCGGCGCAGTACGCGGCGATCGGGCTCATCGAACCGATCGACGACATGATCGAGGAGTTCGAGGACCAGCCGAAGGACGAGTTCCTGGCGCAGTGGCTCGGGTTCACGATCGGCGAGGTCAGCTACCAGGGCAAGACCTACGGCCTCCCCCACGACACCGACGCCCGCGGCATGTTCGTGAACCGGAAGATGCTCACCGGTGCCGGGATCGACCCGGACGAGTTCGACTGGGAGCACAACGGCCCGGTGAGCATGGACCGGATGTGGGACGTCAGCGAACGCATCACGAAGAAGTCCGGTGGCAACTACACCCACGTGGGACTGCTCCCCTGGTACGGCGAAGGCTGGCCGTTCACGTGGGGGCTCGGCCTGGGGGCGTCGTACTTCGACCAGCAGGACTCGAAGATGACGATGGACTCGAAGAGCGTCCGCAGCATCTTCGAGTTCTACGAGGACTGGGCGAAGCGGTACGGCTACAAGGACGCCGACACCTTCATCGCGACCTACGAGCCGACCGGGCACCCGCCGGGACAGACCGCGTTCATGGCGGACCGGATGGCGTTCATGGTCAGCGTCCCCTCCACCATCCAGACCTTCGACAACTACGGCCCGAAGGACCTCGACTGGGGCACCGCGTACCTGCCGACCCAGCAGGACGGCGGCGACAAGTACACGTGGTCCGGTGGCTTCGCGCTGTGCGTGCCGAAGGGCTCGAAGAAGAACAAGGCCGTGTGGGAGCTCATGAAGTACTTCACGAGCAAGCAGGGCCAGGAGACCTACATGGTGCCGGCCACGAGCGTGCCGTCGAACATCGGGGCGCTGAAGGACCCGAAGGGCTCCGCGAAGTCGATCCGCTTCTTCACCGAGTCGATCGGCGCGTCCACCTGCCGCCCGCCGCTGCCCGTCGGCGGCGCGTGGTGGGACTCCCTCGCCGACGCGCGGTCGAGCGTCCTCCTCGGCACCGCGAGTCCGCAGGAAGCCGTCGAGCGGGCGCAGAACCGCGTCGACCCGATGATGCAGACCTACTCGCCGTTCAGGCTGCCGAAGGACTACGACAAGGTCCGGATCTGAGCGGGAACGCTCTGATCGTCCCCCACGAAAGGAACCACCGACACATGCCCTCCACCCCCTTGCGCGTCGCCGTCCTCGGCTTCTGGCACGTCCACGCCGGCGACTACGCACAGCAGACCGTCGACCACCCCGGCACCGAGCTCGTGGCCGTCTGGGACGACGACACCGAGCGCGGCCGAGCCGGCGCCGAACGGTTCGGCGTCGAGTACACCGACGACCTCGATGCGCTGCTCGCCCGCGCCGACGTCGACGCCGTCACGATCACGACCTCGACCGACGTCCACCGCGACGTGATCGAGCGCGCGGCAGCGGCCGGCAAGCACGTCTTCACCGAGAAGCTCCTCGCCCCCACCGTCGAGGAGTGCGACGCGGTCATCGCCGCCTGCGATGCCGCCGGGGTCACGCTCGTGGTCTCGCTCCCGCGGCTCTACCACGGCTACACGGCCGCGATCCGGCGCGAGCTCGACGCGGGCCGCCTCGGCGACGTCACGTACTCCCGCGTCCGGCTCTCGCACGACGGTGCCGTCGCACCGTGGCTGCCGGAGCGCTTCTTCGACCCGGCGACGGCGATCGGCGGCGCCCTCACCGACCTCGGCTGCCACCCCGTCTACCTGACGCAGCTGTTCCTCGGCGCCCGCCCCGACACCGTCGAGGCCGTCTACCGCTCCTACACCGGCCGCGCGGTCGAGGACCACGCCGTGGTCACCGTCGGCTACGCCTCGCAGGCGATCGGCGTCATCGAGGCCGGCTTCGTCGCGGGCACACCGTTCACGATCGACGTGGCCGGCACCCGGGGCTGGCTCGCGTACTCCGACCAGGAGGCCCGGCTCACCGCCGGCGGACCGGCCTACGGCGACGAGCCGGTCACCCTCGACGTCCCCGCCGACACCCAGGACGCGTTCGGTCAGTGGGTGGACCACATCGCCGCCGACACGCGTGCCGACGACAACCTCGCCCGCGCCGTCGAGCTCACCCGCCTGGTGGTCGCCGCGAACGACGCCGCGGGTCAGCCCGCGACCAGCGACGCCCTCGTCGGCGCACCCGCCTGACCGTCCCAGCAGTCCAGCACCTCGAACCAACCACAGGAGTCACCATGTCCAGCGACATCATCCGCGTCGGCCTCATCGGCGGGGGCGGCATCGCGTCCGCGCACATCGCCGGCTACGCCGAGCACCCCGACACGATCCGCATCGCCGCGGTCGCCGACGCGTTCGCGGCCACGGCCGAGGAGCGCGGGGCGGAGCTCGGCGTCCCGTTCTTCACCGACTACCTCGCCATGCTCGAGCAGGCGGACATCGACGCCGTCGACATCTGCCTGCCGCACCACCTGCACCGCGACGCGATCGTCGCCGCGGCGAAGGCGGGCAAGCACGTGCTGTGCGAGAAGCCGCTGTGCCTGAGCCCCGACGAGGCCGCCGACGTGCAGCGCGCGGTGTCCGAGTCCGGCATCACCCTGATGTGCGCGCACAACCAGCTGTTCATGCCCGCGGTCGCCAGGGCCAAGGAACTCATCGACGGCGGGGCGCTCGGCACCGTCTACGAGGTCCGCACCACCGACTCGTTCCGCAACGAGTTCGACCCGTCGAACATGGGGTGGCGTGCCCACGCGTCGACGAGCGGCGGCGGTGAGCTCATCGACACCGGCTACCACCCGAGCTACCTGCTCATGCACCTGGCCGGGGGCGTCCCGGTGCAGGCCACCGCGATGCTGTCCACGCACCGGCTGGCGTTCATGGAGGGCGAGGACTCGGCGCAGGCCCTGTTCCGCTTCGACAACGGCGCCGTGGGCCAGCTCGTGACGAGCTGGGCGTACGACCCGGCCGCCGGCACCGAGCGGTTCAGCGTCGTCGGCGAGCACGGCGCCCTGACGAGCGACGGCACCACGCTGCGGTGGGACCTGCGGGACGGCACGAGCGAGTCGGTCACCTTCGACGAGGTCGACACCTTCGCAGCCGAGATCGGCGCGTTCGGGGCGTGCCTGCGCGACGGCACGCGGCCGATCCACACCGAGCGCGAGGGCATCGCGGTCCTCGGCATGATCCTGGCGGCGTACGAGGGTGCCCGGACGGGGACGATCGCCCCGGTGCTGACGGCGGACGAGACCGTCAGCGCCTGACCCGCGCGCGGTCGCGTCGCACTGCACACCCGTTCTGCGACGAACCACGAGTCGTTCGACGCGTGGTTCGTCGCAGAACGGGTGCTGACGCACCGCGCCACCGTCGGCACCACGTCAGTGCGTCGCGGGTGCCGCGTCCTCGTCGTCGGCGGCGTGCAGGACCGACTCGGCCTGCCCGAGCAGGTGCCGCGCGGCCAGGCTCAGCGACCGCACCCCGACCACGACGACGAGCAGGGTGAGCAGCACGAGCAGCACGGTCGTGGGCACCCACGCCACCGGAAGGTCGAGCACCCGGAACCACTCGATCGCCGCCGTCGCGACCGCCGCAGCCGGGAACACGAACGACCAGAACCCGAGCGAGAACCCGAGCCGGACGTACCGGGGCAGCAGGGCGAGCTGCACGAGGAGCATGAGGACTCCGAGGCCCGCGATGGCCTGCACGGGCAGGGTCCGGGCGTCGTCCGTGAGCGCGAACAGGGACACCGTCGCCACCGCGGGCGGAGCCACGAGGATCGCCATCGTGGGGACGAGCGGGTCGGGCAGTGCAGGGCGGAACGACAGCCGGATGAGGAGCAGCCCGGTCATCACGCCCCAGAAGAACACGCCGACGCCGAAGCACGCCCAGGACAGCCAGCCCACACCGACCTCGTGCGTGGCGACGGCGGCGACGAGGGCCGCGGCGACCGTCGGCAGCAGGTAGCCGCCGTGCACGGCCTCCAGGGTCAGGCGCCCCTCGAACCACGTGCTCAGCAACCACGCCGCGAACCCGGCAGCGACCGCCACCGCGAGCACCACGAGGACCTGCCCCCCGATCTCCCAGAACCGCGCGAGGTCGACGCCGAGGAGCATCGCCGTCGCGGGGACCAGGGCGGCGATCGGGCCCTGCGCGGGGTGACGGAGCTGGTCGACCAGGCGTTCGTCGACCCGGACGCCCCGCAGGACGTGCGCGCCGAGCAGCCACGACCACGCCACCGCCGCGACCACCCAGAACACCTGCGGGACGACGGCCGGCACGCCGAGGACGGGCGCCGTGTACGACCAGGTCTCCGCGAAGCCGGCCAGGCCGAACGGTGCGGCGAGGGTGTTGAGCGGGATGCGGGAGGTCGGGCGTGCGCTGGGCATAGGGGTTCCATTCTCCCCGGCTCGCGTCGCGCCGCGTAACGCCCCGGCCACCGTGCCGCCACAGTGGCAGATTGGGCCGATGCCCTTCGAGAACAGCGACCACGTCCAGGCCACCACCGCCGGGTCGCTCCCGCGCACGCCGGAGCTCATCGCCGCGAACGCCGCCCGCCCCGTGGGCGCCGACGGCTTCACGCTCGAGACCACCGACGAGGTCCGCGCGATGACGAGCGCGGCCGTCGACGACGTCGTCGCCCGCCAGACCGCCCTCGGCATCACGCAGCCGGGTGACGGCGAGTTCGGCAAGGCGATGTCGAACAGCGTCGACTACGGCGCGTGGTGGGGCTACTCGTTCCAGCGCGTCAGCGGACTCTCGCTCACGGACGCCGACATCTTCACGCAGGAGCCGGTCCACTCGAGCCCGGGCAACGTGCAGCTGACCAGCTTCCCGGACCGTCGCGACTGGACGATCTTCCGCGAGGCCTACACCGACCCGGCGTCGGGCATCGGCACCGGCAAGAACGCCACCGCCTTCCCCACCACGACCGGCCCGATCGCCTACACCGGGCACGAGGCCGCACGCACCGACGCCGCCAACCTCGGGCACGCCGTCGAAGCGGCCGGTGCCGAGAACGGCTTCATCACCGCGCTCTCCCCCGGCTCCGCGGCCCGGGTCGCGAACGAGTACTACGCCACAGACGAAGAGCACATCTGGGCCTGGGCCGACGCCCTGCGCGAGGAGTACCGGATCATCCTCGACGCGGGCCTCGTGCTGCAGATCGACGACCCCTCGATCGCCGAGAACTGGGACCAGATCAACCCGGAACCGAGCCTCGAGGACTACCGCGCCTTCACCCGCATCCGCGTCGAGGCGCTCAACCACGCGCTCGAGGGGCTCGACACCAGCCGCGTCCGCTTCCACCTGTGCTGGGGCTCGTGGCACGGCCCGCACACCACCGACATCGAGCTCCGTCACATCGTCGACCTCATGCTCGACATCGACGCCGGCGCGTACTCGTTCGAGGCCGCGAACGCCCGCCACGAACACGAGTGGACCGTGTGGCAGGACGTCACGCTGCCCGACGGGAAGGTGATCGTCCCCGGCGTCGTCAGCCACGCCACGAACGTCGTCGAGCACCCCGACCTGGTCGCGCAGCGCATCGAGCGGTTCGCCTCGGTCGTCGGGCGCGAGCGCGTCATCGCCGGCACCGACTGCGGCCTGGGCGGCCGCATCCACCCGCAGATCGCCGCGGCGAAGCTCGAGTCGCTCGGCGAGGGTGCACGGCGCGCGAGCGCGAAGCTCTTCTGAGCCGCACGTTCCTTCCCAGAACGGCTGCGGTAGCAAGCAAGAACGGGCGTACCTGCCACGAAGATCACGGCAGGTACGCCCGTTTCGTAGCGGTACGCCCGGTTTCGGCAGGCCTCAGGGGCTACCGCCGTGCGCGGCCGAGGACGATCGCGCCGACCGCGGCAGCGCCCCCGAGCCACACGAGCGGACGCGTGACACGCCGTCGCTTCGCGACCCAGCCGCCGTTCGTGGCGTTGCCGGCGTCCGCCGGGGCGTAGAGGTTGCCGTCGGTCGGGTCGCCCTTCCCGCGCAGCGCGAAGGTCTCGACCATCGGCTTCGTGATCTTGTGGAACAGCCCCGGGAACACGTACTGCAGCGGGACGAGCGACGCCTGGATGCGTCCGACGTAGCGGTACCGCTTCGGGTGTGTGGCGGCGGTCACGACGGCACGACCCGCGCGCTCGACCGAGACCGTCGGCGGCAGCGGGTGCGAGTTCTTGCCGGTGTAGTTGGCGCCGTTCTGGTAGATCGGCGTGTCGATCGTCGACGGCAGCAGCGTGGTGAAGCGGATGCCGGTGTGCGCGAACTCGTCACCGAGGACGTCGACCAGGCCGAGCGCCGCGTGCTTGCTCGTGACGTACGCCGACTGGTAGGGCGCCGACAGCAGTGACTGGATCGAGCCGACGAGCACGTACGTGCCCGTGCCGCGCTGCTTCCAGTGCGGGAGCAGGTGCGTGATCGCGTTGAGGTGGCCGTAGAGGTTCGTGTCGACGACCCGCTTGAACGCCTCGGTGGGGGTCTGCTCGAACAGGCCGTAGACGAACAGGGCCGCGTTGCCGACGAAGACGTCGATCCGCCCGTGCCGACTCGTCACCGTGCCGATGAGGTCCTTGACCTGGTGCTCGTCGGCGACGTCCGTCGGGATCGCGACCGCGTCGGCCCCGAGTGCACGGCACTCGGCGGCAGCGGCCTCCAGGGAGTCGTGGCCGCGTGCGGCGAGCACGAGCGTGGCACCCTGTCGGGCGAACTCGTGCGCCGCGGCCCTCCCGATGCCGCTCGATGCTCCGGTGACGACGACGATCTTCCCGCGGTACCGATGTCCCATGCGTCCTTGGTACGCGCCTGCTGGTCCGTTCCCGCACAGACGGGCCGTACCCCTCGCCCCGGTGCGAGGATGGAGCATGCGCAAGGACGACCTGACCGTCGACGAAGCCACGGTCATCGCCGAACACGCCCGGTCCGGTGCCCTCGAGCTGGACGACCCCGAGGTCCGCAAGGTCGTCGAGCAGGCGAACCGGGTGCTCGTCCGCGCACAGATGTGGGGCGAGGAACGGAGTCCGAAGCTGCGTCGTCGCCGTCGGTTCATCGCGATCGGTGCGCTCGTGATGGTGCTCGTCTGGGTGGCCGGACTGCTCGTGCCGCTGGCGCTGCGCTTCGGCGTGTAGCCGGAGCCGAGACCGGAGACGAAGCGTCGGCCCCCTCGGTTCAGCGGCCGGTGCGGGCGTTCCGGGCGAGGAGCCAGAGGTACGTGCTGTGCCCGACGAGCGCCAGGCCGAAGAAGATCGCGGCGACGGCGTAGACGCGGTCGAGCTTCCCCTGCCCGATGACGAGCATCACGATGCAGAACGCCACGGCGATCGCCAGCACGCCGACCTGCACGGTCGACCAGATCCGTCGGAAGCGCGGCATGCCCGTCTCGTTCACCCGGCCATTCTCCCCCATGCCGCGCCCGCCGTGCGGTCGCCCGACGTCAGCCCGCGGTACGACGCGGGCGAGGCACGTCGGTACCGTGCTCCGATGTGCTGCCCCGCAGGCCGGACCTAGCGTGCAGGCATGGACACGCACCACCCCACGGCCACCCCCACCAGCACTCCGGCCCGCCCTGCACGCCGACTCCGTCGCCCGCTCCGGATCATCGGCTTCTCGCTCGTCGGGCTCGTCGGCCTCGGCGCCCTCACGCTCGGCGGCACGGCCACCTACGACGCGATCGCGACGGCGGCGGAACGGGACGACATCCGCCCGTACGGCGAACTCGTCCCCGTCACCGGCGGCCGGGTCAACGTCGCCGTCACCGGGTCCGGGTCCGGGGCGTCGACCGTCGTGCTGCTGCCAGGCTTCGGCACGGCATCCCCCGTGATCGACTTCGCCCCGCTCGTCGACCGGCTGCAGGACACGCACCGGGTGGTGGTCGTCGAGCCGCTCGGGTACGGCCTGAGCGACGGCACCGACCGGCCCCGGACCAGCGCGAACATCGTCGACGAGGTGCACCAGGCACTGTCGACCCTCGGCATCGACCGCTACGTGCTCGCGGGGCACTCGGTCGCCGGGATCTACGCGCTCGAGTACACGAACGCGTACCCGGACGAGGTGCAGGCGTTCGTCGGCATCGACAGCAGTGTGCCGACACAGCCCGGCATCGACGAAGCCGTCGGGTCCGGCCTGTTCCGCTTCGTGAAGGCCACCGGGCTCGCCCGTGTGCTCACTGCCGTGTCCGGCGACGCGTACGCCGGGTTGCCCTACACCGATGCGCAGAAGGAGCAGATGACCCTGCTGTCACACCGCACCAGCATGCGCGCGACGTACCTGGACGAGTACGAGCACCTCGGCGCGAACTTCCGGCACGCCCGCAGCCTCGCGTTCCCCGCCGATCTACCGGTCCGCCTGTTCGTCGTGGGCGACGACCCGGAGGTGCCGGGGTGGGAGCGCCTGCACCGTGAGCAGGCGGCGTCGGTCACCGACGGCCAGGTCGTCCTGCTCGACGGCGGGCACTACCTGCACCACACGCGCGCGGCGGAGATCGCCGAGGGCATCGACGCGGTCGCCGACCTCGGTCAGTGATCCCGCAGCGCCTCGACGAGCTCGGCCTTGCGCTTCGACGAGTACCCGGTCAGGCCGAGCTCCTTCGCCCGCTTCCGGAGGTCCACGACGGTCCAGTCGTCGTAGGAGCCGGACTCTCCGCCCTTCCTCCCGACGGCCTCTTCGCCGCGGGCCGCTGCGGCGTTGCTGATCCGCGCGGCCTTCTCCTTCGAGTTGCCCTCCTTGCGGAGCTCCTCGTACATGTCCGGCTTCTTGAGTTGGTTCGGCATGGTGCGTCACGGTACGCGCGGCGGCCCGGCGTCGTTCCGCGCCGCCGGCGACTCAGCGCTTCTCGGGGTCGTGGCCCCAGTTCATCAAGGACCACCGCCACGGGGTGTCGTGCACGTCGCCGTCCGGCCGCTGCTCCGAGTGCCGGGCGACGTAGCCGACCACCTTCCGCATGTGGGCGTGGTCGTCGTCGGTCCGGTCCGCCTTGTGCTTCTCGAGGATCCGGATGACGTGCCGCCCGCTCTCGTGCCCGGTCGACTCACCGCCGCCCGGGGGCTTCTGCCCGACGTGCTTCGACTCGTCGGTGTCGAGCCAATCGCGGAGCTCCGACGGGGTCATGTTCACCGCGTCGGCGAAGTCGCGCTCGGTCTGCTGGTCGTCGTCGTCGTCACTCATGGTCCCGAGGCAACCCCGCGGTTCTGGACGGGTGCGCAGGGCGGATGGCGCTCCGCAGCCGTCCAGCCGGGACGGGTTCCGTGGAGGCACGAGCAGGAAGGAACTCGCATGCCCACCGACCAGTACGAACACGGCGACCCGCGCACCCGCTACCCCGACGTCAAGCCGGAGCCGCAGACGCAGGACGAGCCGGGCCTCCAGTCCGCCATGGACCCGGTCCCCGACCTGGGCGAGACGAGCTACCGGGGCACCGGCCGGCTCGCCGGCCGCAAGGCCCTGATCACCGGCGGCGACTCCGGCATCGGCGGCGCCGTCGCGATCGCGTTCGCCCGCGAGGGCGCCGACGTCGCGATCGCCTACCTGCCGGAGGAGCAGTCCGACGCCGACCACGTCCTCGAGCAGATCCGTGCCGCCGGACGCACCGCCGTGGCGATCCCCGGCGACCTGCGTGACAAGGCGTACGCGCAGGAGCTCGTCGACCAGGCCGTCGCCGGACTCGGCGGTCTCGACGCCCTGGTGAGCGTCGCCGGCAAGCAGCGCTGGCAGCCGGACGTGCTCGACATCACCGACGACCAGTTCGAGGCGACCTTCGACGTGAACGTCTTCGGGCTGTTCCGCCTCGTCAAGGCGGCGCTGCCGCACCTGGAACCCGGTGCGACGATCACCACGACGGCGTCGATGGAGGCGTACAAGCCGGCACCCGACCGCCTCGACTACGCGGCGTCGAAGGGCGCGATCAACAACCTGTCGAAGGGCCTGTCGCAGCTGCTCGTCGAGCGCGGCATCCGCGTCAACGTCGTCGCTCCCGGGCCGACGTGGACGGTCCTGCAGCCGAGCGGCGGCGTCGACCCGTCGACGCTGCCCGAGTTCGGCAGCAGCGAGTCGCCGATGGGCCGCGCCGGACAGCCAGCCGAACTCGCACCGGCCTACGTCTTCCTGGCGTCGGACGAGTCGAGCTACGTCGTCGGCGAGACGCTCAACGTGAACGGCGGCATGGTCACGCCCTGACCTGCACCGCGCGCCGGCAGATCAACCGCGACGACTGATCCGCGGTACATCGTGAGCAGGAATGGTCGGGTTCGCTTGCAGCACCCGACCATTTCTGCTCACGAAGCGCCCCCGGGCCCGCCGCCGCGATCGACGCGCACTGCTAGCGTGCAGACGTGTCCTGGGGCCGACGGTACTTCGAACTGCAGGCCCTCGGCGGCGCGGTGTGGTGGATCACCGTCGCGACCGTCCCCGCCGTCCGGACGCTCACGCTCGGCTCGCTGGACCCGGTGGTCGTCGCGGCCCTCGACGTCCCGCTCTTCGTCGTGGCCTCGGCGCTCGCGGCGGTCTCCGCAGGCGCGGTCGGACGGATCGCGGCGACCGTCGCCACCGTGTGGACCGCACTCGTCCTCGCCGGGCTCGCCGTCTGGGCGACCGGCACCGGCGAGGCCGGCTGGGGCGTCGTCGTCATGACCGCGGCGGCCGTCGGCTCCGTGCTGGCCCTCGCCCTCGTCCTGCTCGGCCGGGTACCGACCGAGTGGTTGACGTCCGGTCCACTGCGGTTCCGCACGGCCGACCCGGGTGCCACGACGTCACGGCACGTGGTCGCGACGACCGTGCAGATCGTCGTCTTCTGGGGGCTGTTCCTCGGGGTGTTCCCCGTGGCCATCGCCGTCGCCGAGCACCGCTGGCGGCTGCACCCCGCACTGCCCGGACCGGTCGTGGCCGCGCTGCTGGTGGTCGGGCTCGTCGTCCTCGCGCTCGCCAGCGCGCTCGGCATCGCGTCGGCCGCGGCGATGTCGACCAAGGGCGCTGGCACCCCGCTGCCGTCCGCCAGTGCGAACCGGTTGGTCGTCGCCGGACCGTACCGCTCGGTGCGCAACCCGATGGCGCTCGCCGGCATCACGCAGGGCGTCGCCGTCGGGCTGCTGCTCGGCTCGTGGTTGGTCGTCGTCTACGCACTCGCCGGGTCGATCGTGTGGAACTGCGTCGTCCGGCCGCTCGAGGAAGCCGACCTCGAGGCCCGCTTCGGCGACGACTTCCGCCGCTACGCCGCCCGTGTCCGGTGCTGGGTGCCGCGGTGGCCGATCGCGGCGAGCGTCGGCGGGGTCCCGGTCCCCCTCAGCTCGCCGCGCCGGTGATGTTCACGAGCCACGTGACCCGGAACCGGTCGGTGAGCATCCCGAACATGTCGCCCCACGGGGCCGTCGTGAGCGGTTCGATGATCGACGCGCCCTCGGCGAGCCCGTTCCAGTAGCGGGTCAGGGCCTCGTGGTCGTCGCCGCTGAGCGACAACGAGATCGTGCTCTCCGACGGCGTCTCCATGCCCGTCGGCGCGTCCGAGGCCATCAGCAGCAGGCCGTTCTCGCCCTCCAGCTGCCCGTGCATGACCTTGTCGGCATCGGCGGGGTCCTGGCTCATGCCGGCTTCGCCGAAGGTGCCGATCGTGAGCTCGCCGTGGAACACCGAGTGGTAGAAGTCGAGGGCTTCGCGGGCCCCCGAGCGGAAGCCGAGGTACGGGTTGAGACGCACGGACATGGTGGACTCCTCACGACGGGCGGGCGTCGTCGCCCGCTGCGCGCCCATCGTCGCAGACGCGACGTGCCCGCGGAAGGGCACGGCGCCTTGGACGGGCGTGCGAAGCGGCCTGGAGGCACGTGGCGGCGCCGCCCCGCGCCTCCAGGCCGTCAGGCGGTCGCTCTGCGGTCCGTGGCCGGGTCTGCCCCGGCCAGGTCACGGATGCGCTTCGCCGGCACGCCGGCGTAGACGCCGTGCGCCAGCAGGCGCCCGGTGACGACCGCGCCGGCCGCGACGACCACGTCGTGCTCGATGTGCGCGCCGGGCAGGATCGTCGCCCGGCCGCCGATCCACACGCGGTCCTCGATGACCACCGGACGGCCGGTCGGCGTCTCGCTCCACCGGCCGTCGGCGTCGATCGGGTGGTGGCTCGTCATGATGAGGACCTGCATGCCGATCGCGGCGTTCGCACCGATGCTGACGGGGGCGATGGCCTCGATGGTCGTCGCGCGGTTGAAGTAGACGCCCCGCGCGACCGACAGGTTGCGCGGGTCGCCCGTGAGCGAGAAGCCGACGCCGGGGGCCGACTCGGCGTGCGCTCCCGCGGCGTTCAGCAGGAGCCGTCGCACGACCCGCGGCAGGAACGGCGAGCCGAGCAGGGCCGTGAGCAGGACGTGCTCCCGGGCGTGCGCGACGTCCTCGCGGAGGCGTCGGGCGAACGTCGAGGGGACGGGGACGGGGACGGGGACGGCTGGCGTGGCCATGCGGCCTCCTGGGCTCGAGGGAGTCGTGCGGCGACACCACACACCGGAAACGTAAGCGCTCCCCAGGAGACCGACAACGGACTCCCGGGCCGTTGCGTGATCCTTGCGGTAACGCCCCGGACCGCTACTCCCGCGCCGCCAGCGCCGTCTGCCGCGGCAGCTCCCCGAACTCCTGCCGGTAGCTCCCCGCGAACCGGCCCAGGTGCGCGAACCCCGTCGCCCGGGCGATCTCGGCGACGCTGCGGTCGTCGCCGGCCTCGAGCTGCTCCCGGGCGAGCAGGAGCCGGATCCGACGCAGGTACATCGTCGGCGTGATGCCGTGGTGCCGCTGGAACGCCGCCTGCACGCCGCGGACGCTCAGACCCGCGGCCTCGGCGACGTCGTTGACGGTGATCTGCTCGGTCGCGTGGTCGAGCAGGAACGTCTCGGCACGGGCGAAGCGCGCAGTCGACGCCATCACCGGCTCGTGCTGCCCCACCGGCCAGTGCGGGATCGCGGTCAGCAAGCCGCCGGCCGCGAACCGGGCGAGCTCCCGCTCCCGCTCGAGCGGCACGTCCGTCGGACCCTGCAGGACCTCCTGCGCGACCGACCGGACCATGAGCCACCAGGCGGCGAGCGGCGCCCCCTCTGGCACGTGTCGGGGACGGAACTCCAGCGGACCCGGCGCCCAGTCACCGCGCTCGGCGGCGACCTGCTCGACGATCGACCGGTCGATGCGCAGCACGTCGTGCTGGAAGTCCACCCACCGGAACCGCTGCGGGTCCTGTCGGTAGAGCACGGGGCGGCCGATCTGCACCGGGTTGTCGTCGACCTGCGCCGAACCGGCCTTCACCCAGACGATCATCATCGCCCGCCCGGGCTCGACCGCGCCGCTCAGGGCACCCGTGCACCGCGTCGACTCGAGGGAGAGCAGGGCGGTGCCTCGCACGCGCTCCTCGAAGACGAAGCCCTCTCCGGTCGCCTCGACGGTGAGTCCGTGGGTCACGTGGGTCACCGACAGTGCCTCGGCCGCGACCGACGGCTCGTCTGTCCTGATCTCCCGCTGCGTGCGGTGCATCATCTCGGGCACGTGATGATCCTCGCGACATGTCGGCATCCGCGCAACGCACGACGCGCCGGGTTTCCTGGACGACGACCAGCATCCGCGCGTTTGACTGATGCGACATGAAGTACATCCAGTACGACCGCTCCACGTTCCTGACGAGCGACGACGTCGCCGACGCCGTGATCGAGTACGCCGCGGCGCTCGCCGGCGGCAGTCGCGCCGACGCGATCGCGGTCCCGACGGTGGCGGAGGACGGCACGATGACGACCACGAAGATCCTCATCGGCCCGTCGAGCGAGATCGTCGTCGCCGACGCGGACGAGGACGAGCTCGAGGTCGAGAACGGTGAGTTCGTGGAACGCCTGCGTGCTGCAGCGCAGACGTTCGACCACCCTGAGACGATCCACGCCGACACCCGCTCGGACCTGACGGGCGACGGACCGGTCGCCTGACCGCAGCGCGGTCGGAGCGACACGCACCGCGCGCACAGCGCCCACCGCGCGCACCGCGCTCACCGCCCGAGGTCGGTCGGGAACCTGCTGGCGTCGACCGCCAGGACCGCCTCGGTCCGTCGGCTCAGCTCGGCCAGGAACGCCCCACTCTCGGGTTCCAGGTCGTCGTCCGGCGCCGGCTCCAGGGCGACCGCCACCGCTGGTGCGAGGAGCAGCTCCACCGTGCTGGCCGCGCCGAAGTCGTCGGTCGTCGGGACCGACACGACGTCGCTCAACCGGCTCTGGTGCAGGGCGGCCGCGTACCGGATCACCGCGTCGGCGACCGTGTCGCCGGTCAGGACCCGGACGGTCCCCGCGTAGTTGACGTACTTCATCGGTGCTCCCTCGTGACGAGGGGCATCCGCCGCGGTGACGGTTCCCTGCTCCTGCTGGACAGTAGGCCGTGGTCGCCGCGCGCGTCACACAGCGGCTCCGGCCGCACCGTCAGTCACCCGGAGGAGTGGAACCGCGTGGTCCGCCACGTGCGCAGGTACCGGGCCTTGCTCCGGCGGGGAACCCTTGTGCCCGGAGCAGGACCGACGTAGCTTTGCGGCAGCTGCCCCGGACCCCGGTCGCCGGAACTCCTGTGTTCCTCGAGACGATCAGGGAATGTCACCGTGCCGCAGCAATCCGTCGACGAGACGTCATCCGCGAACACCCCCGAGCGCACCACCGTGACCGCCGTCGCGCCGGTCCGCCTGGAGGCCTCGGCGTCCTCGCCCGAACAGGCCCTCGAGCAGTTGCCGGGCCTCGTCACGGGCACCTCCTGGCAGACCCGTCCGACCACCGGGGCGTACTCGTTCCGGTACCTGGCCGTCGGTGACGGCAACGTGACGCTCCGCCGGTCGCAGATGCGCGGCTACGTCTGCGGCACCGTGGCCCCCGACGACGCGTACATCGTCGTCCTGGTGCTCGGCGGCGTCGTCACGCTCGACCTCCTGCGCGGCGGCGGGCCGGTCGACAACGGCGTGCCGGCGCTGATGCCCACCGAACGACGCGCCGTCGTCGAGGCCAGCAACCACGACGCCGTCATGGTGCACCTCACCCGCGCGTTCGTGCGGTCCGTCGCCGAGGAGCGCCACGGACTGCCCTCCGGCGGCCTGCACCTCGACGAGCGTGCCGTCCCCGCAGCGGACGCCGTCGTGCGCTGGCGGCAGGTCCTCGAGTCCGCTCGTCGGGTCCTCGCGGCGCAGGGTGTGGCCTCCACCGCCTGGTCGGACGCCACCCGGGCCGTCGCCGTCGCCTTCCTCGCCCTGTACCCACCGAAGGCCGCCGAACCGTCGAGCGCCCTGTGGGCACCGCGGAACGCCCGGATCCGGCGAGCGGTCGACCACGTGCACGAGCACGCGGCGGAACCCATCGCCGTGTCGGACCTCGCCGCGGTGTCCGGCTTGAGCGTCCGTGCCGTGCAGGAGTCGTTCCAGCGGCTGTTCGGGATGCCGCCGTCGGCCTACGTCCGGTCCGTCCGGCTCCAGCGCGTCCGGGGCGACCTGCTGCGACTCGACACCTCGACCACCTCGGTGAGCGAGGTCGCACGTCGCTGGGGGTTCGCCCACCTCGGCAGGTTCTCGGCGGAGTACACGAGCCGCTACGGCGAGTACCCGAAGGCAACGTTGCACCGGTGACCGGTGCGCTGCCGGACCCCGTGCCCTGGGCAGGGCCGACGGGCGGACGGGAGGCGCGGGGCGGGCCCGGACCGCGCCTCCCGTCCGTCAGGTCGTCCCGTCCACCGCCCTGACGGACGTCACGCAGACGGCGTCGCGTCGAGCGCGATGACCGCGACCTGGACCACCGCGTCGTCCGGCATGTCCGGGTAGTAGTTGGCGCGCAGCTGCCGGGCGAAGTCGGCCATGTCCGTGTCGGCCGGCTGGTGCGCCGCCCGAGGGGTGAGCTCCGCCAGGCGGTGGTCGGTCACCTCGGTGACCTGGCCGGCCAACGGCGTCGCCGAGGGGTGCTCGTCGAAGACGAACACCGCGGGGCCGGTGCGGACGTCCTCGTGCCAGCGCACCGTCGTGACCTTCTCGCCGCGCTGGACGGCGTCGTGGTGCTTCTGGTGGAAGTGGATCGTCTGGGACACGGATCAAGTCTGGTGGATGTCGACCAGGTCCGAGTGCCGCGCGGCGTAGGCCGTCGCACGGCGGATCCGGCGGAGCGTCAGCGGGACGATCCAGACGAGCACCGCCACCATGAGCACGAGGAACACCGGCGGCAGGATCCCGAGGTCGCCGCGGATCCACGTCGAGACCATCTGGAACGCGAGCGCTGTGTAGAGCAGCCCGATGTACGCGAGCTGGAACCGCAGCGCGAGTGGGACCACCGTGGCGTACCGGACGGCGCCGACCTGCTCAGCCGGGTCGAGCGGCAGGTCCGCGCCGCGGGCCACGATCTTCGCGAAGCGACGGAGTCGACCGAGGTCGTGGCCGGCGGACGCCCGCAAGAGCCCGTTCAACGGCAGCGACTGGAGCAGGGCCGCGAACGCGGTCGCAGTGAAGACCAGCTGGCCGGCGAGGAAGGCCGCCTGGGTGAGTCCAGCGGGGTCGTCCCCGGTGAGGGCGGCCAGGACCACCACGCCGATCGTCACGACGACGATGGACACGCCGAAGGTCACCGCGATCACCACGATCGTGTGGCGGAGTTCGGCCGGTCCGAACCGGTAGCCGACCGGGTACGCCGACGGCGAGGGCTCCGTGCGCCGGAACAGCGCACCGAGTGGTCGCGCGATCACCAGCAGCACCGCCGCTCCCCCGATCAGCACGACCGGTACCCAGACCGGCGCACCGGCCGAGACCGACGCGAGCACGATGACCACCGCACCCGCCACGTCCACGGCGACCACGCCCAGCAGCCACCACCGCAGGTACCGGGAGCTGTCCGTGGACGACCGGTGGTCCCAGTAGCCTGCCAACGACCCGACCACCGCAGGTCCGACGACGAACATCGGGATGCTGACGCTCACCGCGATGATCAGGACGTCCGAAACGTCGCTGAGTTCGAACACTGCCAGCAGGGTGCCCCCGAGGGTGAGCGCCGTGATCAGCACGATGAGCAGGACGTAGCTCAGGACCCGCATGGGGTGACTCCTCTTCCGGCAGGACGACGCCTCCCAGTGCATCCTGGCCGAGCTCCGACGGGCCGGCCCACTTCGTGCGGAGAACCGCATCACGTCGGGTCGGCGAGGTCGCCGTCCCTACGCTGAGGACATGGCGCATCTGCGAGCGGTCGGGTTCGACCTCGACGGGACGCTGTTCGACCACCGTGGCGCAGCGACCGCCGGTGCCGCCCGGTTCCTCGAGTCACTCGGCGTGCCCGCCTCGGCGTTCACCATCGCCCGCTGGTTCGCCGCCGAGACCGAGCAGTTCGAGCGGTGGCGAACCGGGCAGATCAGCTTCGAGGAGCAGCGGCGCGAACGGCTGCGGGCCGTCCTGCCCGCGCTCGGCGTGCTGATCCCCGCCGACGACCGGAGGCTCGACGAGCTCTTCGACGCGTACCGGCACCACTACGAGGCATCCTGGCGCGCGTACCCGGGGAGCTTGCCGCTGCTGCGGACGCTCCGTGTGCAGGGGTACCGCATCGGCGTGCTGACGAACGGCACCGAGACGCAGCAGGTCGACAAGCTGCGCCGCACCGGCTTGCTCGATGCGGTCGACGTCGTGTGCACCTCGGAGCGGATCGGGGTGCAGAAGCCGGACCGTCGCGCGTTCGAGACCCTGTCCGCCGAACTCGGCGTCGAGTCGAGCGGCTGCTTGTTCGTCGGGGACAGCGTCGCGCACGACGTGGAGGCGGCCCGGGCCGCCGGGATGCACGGACTGTTGATCGACCACGGGGCCCAGGACGGCCCCGACATGGAGGCCCTGGTGCTCACAGCGCTCGCCGACCGCCGCGGGTGACGTGGCCGCTCGGCCGCTCGGCGGCTCGGCGGCTCGGCGGCTCGGCGGCTCGGCCGCTCGGCCGCTCGGCCGCTCGGCCGCGGCAAGCGGCCGTAGAGTGCACCATGACCCAAACACCGGCAGCATCGCCGCTGCTGCACCTCGGGGTGCTCGCCGAGTCGCGGAAACCCGACGAACGCCGCCTCCCGATCCATCCCGCCCACTTCGAGCGCATCGACCCCGACCTGCGCGCGAACATCATCCTGGAACGCGGGTACGGTCGCCGCTTCGGCGTCACGGACGACCAACTCGAACCCCTCGTCGGCGCCATGGCGGACCGAGACGAAGTCATCGCCGCGTCGGACGTCGTGCTGCTGCCCAAACCCCAGGTGTCCGACCTCGACGACCTGCGGGACGGACAGGTCCTCTGGGGCTGGCCGCACTGCGTGCAGGACCCCGCCCTCACCCAGGTCGCGATCGACAAGCGCCTGACCCTCATCGCGTGGGAGTCGATGAACCACTGGCGGTCGGACGGCGGGTTCAGCCTGCACGTGTTCCACAAGAACAACGAACTCGCGGGCTACTGCTCCGTCATCCACGCCCTGCAGCTCTGCGGCTCCACCGGGGACTACGGCCGCCGCCTCACCGCGGTCGTGATCGGTTTCGGGGCCACCGCCCGCGGTGCCGTCACCGCGCTGAACGCCCACGGGATCCACGACGTCCGCGTCCTGACCAACCGCGACATCGCGGCCGTGGGGTCGCCGATCCCCTCCGTCGACATGCTGCAGATCAGCCAGGACGACCACGACCCCAGCGGCAACACGGTGAAGACCGAGGACGGTCCGGTGCCGCTGGCGCCGTACCTGGCCGAGAACGACATCGTCGTCAACTGCACGCTCCAGGACCCGAACGCTCCGCTCACGTACCTGCGCACCGAGGACCTGGGCGTGTTCCGTCCGGGCAGCCTCATCGTCGACGTCTCGATCGACGTGGGAATGGGGTTCGAGTGGGCGCAGGCGACGACCTTCGCGGAACCGATGATCACCGTCGGCGAGAGCACGAACTACTACGCCGTCGACCACAGCCCGTCGCTGCTCTGGAACTCGACGACGTGGGAGATCAGCGACGCGTTGATGCCGTTCCTCCGGCCGGTGATGGCGGGCACCGCTGCGTGGGCCGACTCGGAGACGATCCGACGCGCCGTCGAGATCGAGGACGGCCACGTGCGCAACCCGGCGATCCTCGCGTTCCAGGGCCGCTCGGACGAGTACCCGCACGCGGTGGCCGGCTGACCCGGGCGCTGGTCGGGCGCTGACCCGATGCGGAACGACGAGGTCGACGTCGTGCGACAACGGCCTCGTCGTACCGCGTCGGCGGTGCTCACCGGAGCGCCGCAGCAGCCTCCCGCAGCTCGGCGAACGCTGCGAGCGCATGACCCGCGAGTCCGTCGTCATCAGCGCGTGCCGCACCGGCCCACCGGTCGAACCCCTGCTTGAAGGCGAGCACGCCCATCTCGCTCGCGAGCCGGGCCGTCGGTTCCGCGACCCCGCGCTCGATGAGCGCATCGGTCATCGCGGCGGCCATCCCGACGCTCTTCAGGGCGTCGCGCTCCTGCAGTTCGGCGCTCGCGGCGACCGCGGCCTTGAGTCGCGGTCCCAGCTCGCGGTTCATCGGACCCATCTCGCCCGATGCACGTTCGAGCCCAGCGGCGACGGCGTCGAGCGGTGAACGTTCGGGCGCTGCGTCGGTGATCCCCTCGGACAACAAGCGGCTCAGCGTCTCCTGCCCGGCGACGAGCAGTTCGCGCTTGTCCGGGAAGTGTCGGAAGAAGGTGCTCTTCGTGACCCCCGCTCGCTCGGCGATCTGCGTCACGGTCGTCTCGTCGTACCCCTGCTCGGAGAACAGGTCGACGGCGGCCAGGACCAGCCGTTCCCGAGCTCCCGGTTCCCATCGCGCCATGGAAGCATCCTACGGGACGGGACAATTGTCTCATCACAGGTGTACGGTGACGAGACACTTGTCCCATCACTGGAGGATCTCATGCGCGTCTTCATCACCGGCGGCACCGGCACCATCGGAACGGCCGTCGTCGCCGAACTCATCGCCGCAGGCCACAGCGTCACTGCGCTCGCCCGCTCGGAACGCTCGGCCGCAGCCCTCACCGCGGCGGGCGCAGAACCGATCCGGGGCGGTCTCGGCGACCTCGACGTCCTCCGTGCCGGTGCGCGCGCCGCCGACGGCGTCGTCAGCCTCGCGTTCTCGAGCGACTTCAGCTCGCCGGACGCCCTGACCCGGGGCATCGCCGAGGAGGCGGACGCGATGGCCGCACTCGGCGAGGAACTCGTCGGCTCCGACCGCCCGTTCGTCGTCGTGTCCGGCACCCCGTGGGTCCCGGGCAGGGCGTCGACCGAGGCCGACCCTCTGCCCCTCGAGGGACCGGTCGCCGGCCGCGCTCGGTCGACGCTCGCCGCGCTCGAGCTCGCGGAGCGCGGCGTCCGGGTGTCGGCGATCCGCCTGCCGCGGACCGTGCACGCCGACGGCACGGGCGGCTTCGCGGGCATCCTCACCGAGACGGCCCGAGGCAGCGGTGTGGCCGGGTACCCCGGAGACGGCGAACAGCGCTGGCCCGCCGTGCACGCTCGGGACGCTGCCGTGCTCTTCCGACTGGCGCTGGAGGTCGCACCGGCCGGCACGGTCTGGCACGCCGTGGCCGACGAGGGCGACCGGGTGCGCGACCTCGCCGAGGTGATCGGCCGACGGCTCGGACTGCCGGTCGAGCGCGTCGCGGATGAGACGTTCGGGGCGTTCGCCCCGATCTTCGTGATGGACCAGCCGGCGTCGAGTGAGCACACGCGTCGCACGCTCGGTTGGGAGCCGGTCCACGAATCACTGCTGGCAGACCTGGAACACGTCGAGCGCTGACGTCGAGCGCTGACGTCGCGCCCTGGGCACGACCGAGGGACGGACGGGAGGCGCGGTGCACGCCCGCACCGTGCCTCCCGTCCGCCGTCGGCGCGCGTGACCTGCCCCGCGTCGGTCGCGCGGACCGGTGCGGTCGTCAGGCGGTGCGGTCAGTTCCCCCACACGAAGAACGCGATGACCCCGCCGACCAAGACCGCGCCGATCGGGACGAGGTACACCCAGTCGTGACGGATCGGACCCTGTCCGGGCTGGTGGTCGCGCTGGAACGGGGCGACCGGGTTCCCACTCGTTCCCGGCAAGAAGTCGACGGAGTGCTGTCGGACCGGCTCGTGTCGTCGGCTGTTCATCGGACCCCCGTGATCGCGTCTGCGGTGGGCTCTGGCGGGCTCGAACCGCCGACCACTTCGGTGTAAACGAAGTGCTCTACCAACTGAGCTAAGAGCCCGCGACACGATCCTAGAGGTCGATTCCCCGTATCGTTGCGCTGGACATCCCGTCCGTTGGCCAGTTCAGCGCTCGGCTTCATCTCGCCGATAGTAAGCCGTACACTTAACCCATGTCCGACGACCCCGTCTACGCCGTGATCCTCGACCTCGTCGACTCACGAACGCTCGACGACCGCCCCGCCGCACAGCGCGAGGTCGAGCAGGCGTTCCGCGAGACGACCGACGTCACCCCGGTGGACCCGGTGCACGCGACCGTCGGCGACGAATTCCAGGTGATCTACGCCACGCTCACCGACGCGCTCGTCGCCAGCACCGCCGCCATGCTCGCCCTGCCACCGACGGTGCAGGTCCGGCTCGGGATGGGTCGCGGGACGGTGCGGACGGTGGGGTCCGGTACGAGCGGTCCGCTCCAGGACGGCCCGGCGTGGTGGTCCGCCCGCGACGCCATCAACGAGACGCACCGCCGTGAAGACGGCAGGACGTCCTTCCTCCGGTCGTGGTTCCACGCGTCCGACGATCGCCACGGCACCGAGGAGCGACTCGTGAACGCCTACTTCCTCAGCCGCGACCACGTCATGGCCCGCCTGACGCCCCGGGCAAGACGCATCGCGCTCGGCCTCGTCCAGGGCCGGACCCAGGCGCAGATCGCCGCGACCGAGGGGATCACCCCGTCAGCGGTGTCCCAGTCGGTGCAGAAGTCGGGTGTGGCCGCGATCGTCGAGGGCCTCCGGGTCCTCGTGGGACAGGAACGCTGATGCTCGCCGGGATCCTCCTCGCACTCATCGGTCTGGGCGACGTCGTCCGGGCCCGCACCGGTGCCGATGCACACCGGCAGCGCACGCTGACCACCATCGCGGTCGTCGTGCTGTGGGCCGGGGTGTCCGCCGTGGCGTGGCTCGGTCTCGGTGTCCCCGTGTGGGGTGTCCTCGTCACGGTGGTGCTCGCGGCGGCGTGGATCGCCACGACCGCGCCGGTCCGAGCCGGTACCGGGACCGCCGACGACGACCATGACGCGCCGACGACCCGGGGGCTGCTGCGGCGGTCCGGGTCCTGGCCAGCGGTCCTGCTCGCCCTCGCCGTCGCCGTGCTGCTGCTCTGGGGGCCACTGCCCGACGGCACGGGCTTCGTGGTCGACTGGCACGACGGCTCGGGCCTGGCGTTCGTCGACGCCGTTCCGCTCGCCGCCGTCGTGGGCGGTGTCGGCTCTGCGCTGTTCCTCGTCGACTCCGCGAACGTGGTCGTCGCCCAGGCACTCCCGCCGGGACTGCAGCGCGGAGCCACCACGGGCGCCGAGGCCGATGACCTCCGCCGCCGGTTCGGGCGACGCCGACGCTCCGACGCCGACGCCGAACAGTCCGGGGACAGCACGGTGAGCCTCAAGGGCGGACGCCTGATCGGCCCGATCGAACGGCTGCTCCTGGCCGGGTTCGCGGTGGCGGGGGCCTTCCCGGTGGTCGCCGCACTGATCGCGGCCAAGGGCATCGTCCGGTTCCCCGAGATCCGGCGCGAGACGACCGGCTACCAGGCGGAGTACTTCCTGATCGGCAGCCTGGTGAGCTGGGCGATGGCCTTCGCCGCCGCCGGCATGTGCTGGCTCCTGGCGCACAGCTGATCCGCGCGGAGCCAGTCGCTCCCGCCGAGTCGTGGAACCGCGGCCCAGCGAGTCCGCCCGGCATCGGGCGCTGTCGGAGCCTCGTCAGGCTGCGCGGCGGGCCCGACCTCGACCTGACGTTGGACGAACGCCTGTCGGAGTCGCTCGAACAGCACGGCCGGACGCCCGGTGTCGGCAGCTGTCGCGTGGATGACGATCCAGCCGTTCACCGCGAACCCGTTCGACAGGCGCTGATCGTGCTGGAAAATGCGGCGGCGTCGTGCCGGGCGACTGCCCGCGACGACCGCGGCCGCCAGTCCGTCGATGGTGGCGAGTCCGCTCGGGCCGACGAGGTGGTCGCCGCGGACGACGAGCTCGATCGGGGTGAGCAGCGACGCCGACTCGAACCATGCGCGTGCAGGAGGGCTGACCGGGATGCCACGGACGAGATCCGGTCGGAAGCCCTCGACGCGTGGACCGGAGCCCTGAGGTCGCGGCGGGTCATCCACGCAGGGCTCGCTCCGGCCGCGATGGCCTGCCGCACCAGGAACGGCCTCGGCGAGTGGTCGTGTCGTGCTCGGCTCCCCATGACGAGAGCATCGCGCACGAGGCGCCGGGCCCGACCGCGGTCGGACGCATCTGTGGAGAACGACGTGGGACGGGCCTCCAGTCCGAACCCGGAGGACGCGGTGAGGTTCCACGACATGCCGCGCGATGATCACCGAGGTGCCGATCCCGGGCGAACAGCGGCCCGAGATGCCGAGATTTCGGAACCTCGGCGGCACACCGCGGAACCTCGGGCGCACCCGCACCCGAGAACCCCGGGGGTGGCGGGTACCCTCTCCCTCGTGAACGGTGCCGGTGTCCTCGACGAATCCGGGCGGCTGCGGCTCCTCGGCTCCGGGGTGACGGGTGCCGCGTTCGCGGTCGTCCTCGTCATGCTCGTGTTGTCGTCGTGGACGGAGGCGACCACCACCGTCCTGGTCTCCGTCGGCATCCCGTCCGCGGCGGCAGGTGCCGCGATCGCCGTGTACCTGCAGCTCCGGTCCTGGCGCGCCGAGGGCGGGTACGAGAACTCAGTCCTGGTCCGCGACTGGGTCGCCGAGGGCCAGATCCCGGTCGGAGTACCCGCCGAGCTGTGGATCCCGCTCGTCCAGGCGCAGGCCGACCGCGAGGGAGCCGGCTGGGGCAAGGTCGTCCTCGGCACGCTGTGGATCGCGATGACGTGGTCGATGCGTGACCAGCACGACGCCCTCATCACGACGATGTTGATCCTGCTCTGGGCCGGCATGATCCTGTGGGCGGCGGTGTGGGTCATCCCCCGTGCTCGAGCGGCCCGTGCGCTGCTCCGCCGCGGCGTCTCCACGATCGGCTGAGCGACCGCGCGGGACCATCGGCTGAGCGACCGCCGGAGCCCGCTGACTACGCTCGGCGGCATGCAGAGTCGCACCCTCGGTCGCACCGGCCGCGAAGTCTCCCCCATCGGTCTCGGTACGTGGCAGTTCGGCGGTGACTGGGGTCCGGTGAGCGAAGCGGACGCGAACGCCGTGATGGACGCCTCGGTCGAGTCCGGTGTCACGCTCTTCGACACCGCCGACGTGTACGGCGACGGTCGCAGCGAGCAGCTCATCGGTTCGTGGCGCGCATCGAACCCCGGCGTGCCGCTGACGGTCACGACGAAGATGGGTCGCCGTGCCGAGCAGGTCCCGGCGAACTACGTCGCGGCGAACTTCCGCGAGTGGGTCGACCGCTCCCGGACGAACCTGCGGCAGGACACGCTCGACCTGGTGCAGCTGCACTGCCCGCCGTCCGAGGTCATCGGCGACGACGCGGTGTACGACGCCCTCGACGCGCTGGTCGCCGACGGCTCGGTCGCCGCCTACGGCGTCAGCGTCGAGACGGCCGACCAGGCACTCGCCGCGATCGCCCGGCCCGGCGTCGCGAGCGTCCAGATCATCCTCAACGCGTTCCGGCTCAAGCCGCTCGACCGCGTGCTGCCGGCAGCCCTGGAGGCAGGGGTCGGCATCCTCGCGCGCGTCCCGTTGGCCTCGGGGTTGCTGTCCGGCAAGTACACGACGGAGACGTCGTTCGCCGAGGGCGACCACCGCAACTACAACCGCCACGGCGAGGCCTTCGACCAGGGCGAGACGTTCAGCGGTGTGGACTACGACGACGGCGTGCGCGCGGCACAGACCTTCGCAGCGTCGCTGCCGGACGCCGTCTCGGTGCCCCAGGCGGCGCTCGCCTGGGTCATCGCGCAGGACGGCGTGACCGCGGCGATCCCCGGAGCCCGCAACCCGGAGCAGGCCCGGTCGAACGCGGCGGCCGGCGACCTGCCGGAGATCGACGGCCTGGACGCCACGGTGCGCGACCTCTACGACACGTGGTTCCGCGCCACGGTCCACGACCGCTGGTGAGGACCCGCGTCGTCGCGGTCGCGGTGGCCGCACTCCTGCTGCTGTCGGGCTGCGCAGCGCCGGGGGCGGGGGCGTCGCGCGACGCTCCGCCCTGGCCGCGGCCGACCGACCTGTCCGCCCGCGCCGACGCTGCGGGCCTCCGGAACGTGTGGGGCGAGCGGCTCGCCGAGCACGTCCACACCCACCTGACGATCCTCGACGGCGACACCCCGGTGACGGTCCCGGCGAACATCGGGCACTCGGACCGGGGGAAGTTCGCCGCCGAGATCCACACGCACGACACCTCGGGCATCGTGCACGTCGAGTCCCCCACCGAGCAGACGTTCACGCTCGGCCAGTTCTTCGACGAGTGGGGCGTCTCGCTCGGTCCGGAACACGTCGGCGGCCTGCGCGGCGAGCTCACGGTGTGGGTGGACGGGCGCCGGACGATCGGCAACCCACGCTCGATCGAGCTGACGAACCGGCGCGAGGTCGTCCTGATCGTCACGACGATCGGCGAGGTCCCGCGCCTGCCAGCCCCGTTCGACTGGCCGCCGCAGTACGGCTAGCTCGAACGGTGCGAGGTTCCGTACCCGGTGCGCCCCGCCGGGACTCGCACCGAAGACGGAACCTCGCATGGAACCGCACCGCCCGCTCACGCCTCCTTCGGCGCGACCCACGTCAGGTCGAGCTCCCACTGCTCCACGGAGCCGGCAGGCAACTGCCACACGTACTCGTTCTTGAGCTTCTTGCCGTCTTCGCGGAACGGCCCCGTCCGGTACGGGTAGAACGCCACCGTCGGCAGCGTGCCGGGCGGCGCCGTCCGGATCGCGTTCGAGAAGTCCTTGTTCAACCGCCGCAGTTCGGCGATGACCGCGGGGCGCGCCGCGTCCGAGTCGAAGGACCCGGCGCCCGCAGCGAGCTGGAACGCGATGTGCAGCTGGCGGTCACCCCGGTCGTCCTCGTAGCTGATGAGCCGGTGGTTCTCGACGGCCTCGAGCAGCTCCGGGTCGCCGTAGACCACGTCACGCACGACGTCGGGTGCGACGACCGCCCCGTTGTAGTCGACGGACAGGTCGGACCGGCCGTAGTGGAACAGCAGCGGCAGGTCGAGCTCGGCGGCGTCGGCGAGTTCGTCGAAGCCGTGCGCGCGGAGCGTCTGCCGCAGTGGACGCATCCGCACGACGTGCCCGCGGTCGTGGATGTTGTACCGGATCCGCGGGCTGATGTTCTCGGACCGGGTGATCGTGACGACGAGTTCGCCGAGTTCGTTCGTCTCGATCAGGTACCCGAACGGGTTGAACTGGAACACCATCGGCAGCACGCCGTACTCGGCCTGCTTCGTCAGCGCGGCGGACAGCTCGGGCGACGCCGCGATCGCCCGACGCAGCTGCACGCTGAACGGCGTCTCGATGCCGAGGTTGATCTCGAGGTCGCTCGCCCCGTACGAGCCGAGGACGGCCTGCGCGTACTGCTCGATGTGGGCGCGCATGTTCTCGCTGATGCCCTCGCCACCGAACGCCGCGACGATCGTGTACTCGCTCCAGTCGAGCCGGTCGTCCTCGAACAGCGCCTTCAGGAACGGCGGGTAGCTGCAGATGATGTACGTGAAGTCGGTGCCGAACTCGCGCATCGTCTGGACGATCTTGTCGCGGTCGGGCCCGATCGACTTGATCATCGACGACTCGGTGAGGGACGCCGTCACGTTCATGCCGGTGGCCCACGCCCCGAGCGAGAACGCGTTGAGCACGAACGGCTGCTTCGGCAGGTCCTTCGCGGTGCGCGAGAACCCGAGCTGCAGCAGTTGCCGTGTGGCCTGGCGTTCGTCGGGACCGCGCACCCAGCTGGTCGGCGTGCCGCTCGACCCGCTCGACTCGTCGACGACGACCCCGCGCCGTGGCAGCCGTCCGTCGACGCAGCGCTCGGGGATGCTCCACCGCTTGACGTAGGACTCCTTGTCCATCTCGGGCAGCCCCGAGATCGCTGCGGCGATCCCGCCACGCGTGTCGAGACGGAACGGACGGGAGGCCCGCCCCGCCTCCGCCAGGAAGGTCCCGTACGCAGGCACCCGCTTCGCAGCCCGCTCCACGGTCCGCCAGGCACGCCAGCGTCCGAGGGTCCAGCGGAGCGGCTCGATGCCCGGCGTGAGCAGGAGCTTGTGGGTGCCGACGCGAGGCATGAACAGCGCCACGAAGGTCTCGACGACCCAGACGACCGTGAAGACCGCGGCGCGCTTCACCGTGCACCCCCGAGCGTCATGGCGGCCGCCGGTCTGCGGTGTGCCAGGGGTGGTGGCGCGCTGTGCCCGAAGCGGAACAGCATCCACGCCATCCGGCCGTCGGACTCGTCGACGCCGGCCTGTTCGACGAAGGCGGCGTGCGAGCGCGGGTTCGTGATCACGGTGCCGAACGGGTGCAGGGCGATCCCCCGCGCGGTGAACTCGAGCCAGATCCGCATGAACACGCGGCCGGCCTCGACGTACTCGGCCGGCGTCCGGAACGGCCCTTCGAGCCAGCCGAGCTGCCGGACCCCGCGCATCGTCGACAGGTACACGCGCTTGAAGACCCCGCCGACGCCGGGGGCTTCCCACATCCCGCGGTGCTCCATCGCGAACCGGAGCACCGGGCCGGGCATGAGCATCGTCTCTGCCGACAAGCCGTCACCGGTCGTCGCCGCCTGCCGCTTGGAGAACCGCAGCCAGTGCAGGATCTCGTCGTGCACGGCGTGGTGCTGCAGGTCGTCGAACAGCGTCTCCTGGTTGACGCGCACGATCTCGTCGACGGTCGGCCGGTCAGACGTGGTGCGGAAGCGCTGCCCGGCTGCCGACGCGATGGCGGACGCGGCCTCGATCGCTGAGTCGTCCACCAGGGTGGCGTCGTAGGGCCTGCGTGAGGTGCGCCGCGCGAGGAAGCGGGCCAGGGCCTCCCGGTCGTCCGCCGTGACCGCCCGCGGACGCAAGGTCACGCTGCCCAAGCGGTGCAGACGGTCATCGGCCGCGCCGTCCAGCCGGCCGAAGTCCATCTCGGCGTGGTCGAGCCGCTCCTGCACGGTGAAGCCGTGCGCCCGGGCGACGACCTCGAGCCCGGCCAGGAACACCCCCGCGCAGACGTGCCCGAACGGGATGCCGAACGACTCTGCCGGCAGCCCCCGTCGCAGGTCGTAGAACACGGTCGCGGTGCGGTCGTCCTCGACGCGCACGACGATCGGTTGCGAGTTGTGCGGCGACGGGTAGTGTCGCGCGTCCTCGATGATGCCGGTCCACGGTGATGCCATCGGTTCCCCCTCGGTGGTCTCTGGCACCGATCATACGAACCCCCTCCGACGCCCATGCCGCTGCGGGCATGCGGGGCCACCGCGACCTGCGTAGCCTGCTGCCATGGGCACGATCCGGACCGGCACCGACCTCGCCGCGGTCGAGGACGTCGTCGCGGGCATCTCCGCCCACGGTGAGCGGTACCTGGACCGGCTCTTCACCGTGCGGGAGCGCACCGACGCGGGCGACGACCCGGAGCGTCTGGCGGCACGGTTCGCGGGCAAGGAAGCGGTGGTGAAGCTCCTCCGCCCCGCGCCGGACCAGGCGATCCCGCTGCGCGACGTGGCGATCGTCCTCGACGACCGCGGGGCGCCGACGGTCGAGCTGACCGGGGCCGCCGCCGCGCTGGCCGAGTCGGTCGGGTGCGGCCCGATCGCGGTGTCGCTCGCGCACGAGCGGGGGCTGGCCGTGGCGACGGCGGTCGCGCTGTCCGAACGCTGACGGGCGCACCGGCACCGCCACCCGCGCCACCCTGTACCACCGCACAGGGGCGTCGGAGGCCGTGCGGTTTCGCGCACCCGCACGGCGGTTTCCCGAGGCCCGGTCTTCCTTATCGTTGCCGTCATGGACCAGGAACCACAGCACTCCAGCACGACCGCACCGACGGCGACCGCGACCGCGACCGCGACGCTCGCCGACCCGGCGATCGAGCAGGCCGTCCGCCGTGCCCTCGCCGACCACGGGCGCCTGACCGTGGACGCACAGGACGTCGCCTCGATCGCCGACCTGTACGCGCTCGGGCTGTCGTCGCACGCCACGGTGAACGTCATGCTCGCCGTCGAGTCCGAGCTCGACGTCGAGTTCCCCGACTCGGTCCTGAACCGGTCCACCTTCGCCACCGTCGAGTCGATCGTGGCCGCCGCGGAGCTCGCCTCGTGACCCTGACCATGGCGGCGACCGCGGTCGTCGACCGGTTCGCCGAGCGTGCCGCCGACGTCGCCGCGGTCGCCGCGCAGTTCGCGGACGAGGTCGACCGCGACGCCCGTCCGCCGCGCGAGGCCATCGCTGCGATGCGCGAGTACGGTCTGCTCGCCGCTGCCGTCCCCGCCGAGCACGGGGGCCAGGGCGCCTCGGTGTCCGAGCTCTCCGCGATCGCCACCGAGCTCGGGCGTGCCTGTGCCGCCACCGGGATGGTCTTCGCGATGCACCAGGGCCAGGTGATGGCGCTCTGGCGGCACGGCGGCGACGGTGCCGGCGTGCTCGAGACCATCGCAGCGGTCCGCGACGGCGCACTCGTCGCCTCGGCCACGACGGAGCGCGGGGTCGGTGGCGACGCCCGCCGTTCCACGTGCTCGATCGAGGCCACCGACGACGGCCGGATCCGCCTGCGCAAGGACGCGCCGGTGATCTCGTACGCCACCGAGGCCGACGCGGTGTTCGTCACCGCCCGCCGCGACCCGGACGCCCCGGCCTCCGACCAGCGGCTGCTCATCTGCCGGACCGACTCGATGGTGCTGTCGCAGACGTCCACCTGGGACACCATGGGGCTGCGCGGGACCTGCAGCAACGGCTGGATCCTCGACACCGAGACCACCGTCGACCGGGTGTTCCGCGACGACTACGCCGCGATCTCGGCGCAGACGGTCCTGCCGGTCTCGCACGTGCTCTGGGCCTCGGTGTGGCTCGGCATCGCCGCCTCGGCGAGCGAGCGCGCCCGGACCGCCGTCCGCAAGCAGGCCCGCGCCGCGATCGGGACGACCCCGCCCGGAGCACTCCGGCTCGCCGAACTCCTGGTCGATCTGCAGGCCCTTGCCGACTCCGTCCGGCACGCCGCCGAGCGGTTCGACGCCGCGGCCGACGACCCCGAGGTGCTCGCCTCGAGCGCCTACGCCCTCGCCGCGAACGCCCTGAAGATCGGGGCGTCCGAGCGCGTCACCGACATCGTCACGAAGGCGATGCGGATCGTCGGGATCGCGGGCTACGCGGCCTCCGGCCCGATGAGCATCGCCCGACACCTCCGAGACGCCCACGGCGCCGCCGTCATGGTGAGCAACGACCGTCTCCTCAAGAACGACGCCGACCTGGCCCTCATGACGGGAGTGATCCTGTGACCCTCACGGACCCCACCACCAGCACGACCAGCACGACCAGCCCCACCGCTCCGGACCTCGACGCTGCCCGCGCCGCACTCCGTGCCCGCCTGCTCGCCGACCGCGTGCTCATCGACCTCGGCTCCCCCGGGCTGTACGGCCGCACCGGCGTGTTCGAGCGCGTGTACACGGCCGTCGACGCCGCAGCCGTGCGCAGCCAGCAGGACCTCGACGCCGAGGTGCTGCGGTTCCCGCCGGTCGAGCCGCTCGCCGCGTTCGAGCGCACCGACTACATCGCGTCGTTCCCGGACCTCGCCGCGTCGATCTCCGGCTTCACCGGCGACGACCGCACGCACCGGGCACTGCTCGCCGCCCGCGAGCGCGGTGAGCGCTGGGAGGGCTTCCTCGAGCCCGCCGACCTCATGCTCACCCCCGCGGTCTGCCACCCGGTGTACGGCCTGGTCGGCGACACGATCCCGCAGGAGGGCCGCTTCTTCGACATCGTCGGCGACTCGTTCCGCCGCGAGCCGTCGCTCGACCCGATGCGCCTGCAGGCCTTCCACATGCACGAGTTCGTGCACATCGGCACGCCGGCGTCGGCCCAGCAGCACCGCGACGGCCGGATCCCGGTGATGCGCGAGCTGCTCGAGTCGTTCGGGCTCGAGATCGACGTCGTCCCCGCCAACGACCCGTTCTTCGGCCGCGTCGGGCAGATGCTCGCCCGCAACCAGGTCGAGCAGGCGCTCAAGTTCGAGTTCGTCACGCCGGTCTACGGTGACGACCACCCGACCACGGCGATCAGCTCGGCGAACCTGCACGAGGACCACTTCGGCACCTCGTTCGGCCTCCGCACCGCCGACGGCGAGGTCGCCCACAGCGCCTGCATCGCCTTCGGCCTGGAGCGCATCACCATCGCCCTGTTCGCCGCACACGGCACGGACGTCGACGCCTGGCCGGCGTCGGTCCGCGCGGCACTCGAGCTGTGACGACGCTGCACGGATGGTCCGGTTCACCGGCCGTCCGCGCCGCCGTGCAGCTGCCGCCCGCGGCGCGGGCCGGCGTCGTCATCTGCCCGCCACTGGGACAGGAAGGCGTGATCGCGTACCGCACGCTCCGCCTGCTCGCAGACCGCCTGGAGGCCCGTGGCATCGCCTCGGTGCGCTACGACCCGTCCGGACGTGGTGACGGCGCACCCGACACCGACCCCGACGCGCAGGTCCGGTCCGCACGCCACGCGGCCGCCGTGCTCCGCACGTCGGGAGTGCAGCACGTGGCGTTCGTCGGGCTCGCCTCCGCAGCCCTCGTCGCCGCGGCCGCCGCGGAGGACACCGACGCCCTGCTCGTCTGGGACGCCCCGGCGTCCGGTCGGGGCTGGCTCCGTCGGCAACGTGCCCTCGCGACGATCACGATCGGCAGCGAGCGGATCGTGGACGGCGTCGAGAGCCTGATCGGCATCGAGGTCGAACCCGACGAGGCGACGGCGCTCTCCGCCCTCGCCTTCGCGCCGCGCACCGGTCCGACCGTGGCGCTGGTGCGGCCCGAGACCCGCGCGCCGAAGGCCCTCGGACCCGTCGAGACCGTCGAGGTGCCGGGCAGCGCCGAGTTGCTCGACGGCACCAGCATCCACGCCCGGATCCCCGGAGCCGCGGTCGACCGAGCCGTCGCCTGGCTCGACGCCTGGGCGCCGACCGCTGCGGCGCCGGTGGTGCCGCCCGTGCTCGACGAGGTCCTGGACGTCGACGGCCGCGTGTCGGAGCGCATCGTCCACCTCGGCCCCGACGCGTTGTTCGCCGTCGAGACCGTGTCGTCCGCCCAGCACCACGACGCCCCGCTCGTCGTCCTGCACAACGGCGCCGCCGAACACCGGGTCGGCGCCACCGACTACCAGGTCGACCTCGCCCGTGCGCTCGCCCGTGACGGCGCCCGCGTCGTCCGGGTCGACCGTCGTGCCACCGGCGAGAGCAGCAGCGTGCGCGAGGACGAACGCAGCTTCCTCTTCGCCCAGGAGTGGGTGGAGGACCAGTCCGCCGTCGTCGCCGACCTCGGCACCCCTTCGGACCGCCTGGTGCTCGTCGGCATGTGCGCCGGCGCGTGGCTCGCCGGTCGGTCGGCCGACGAGGCCCCGCGCCTGGTCGTCGAGATCAGCCCGAACGACTACCGCCGGCAGCCTGCGGCCCCCGGCAGCTACGAGGACGCCGTGCGGGCGATCGACGCCCCCTCGGCCGGTCGTCTGTGGGTCCGCCAGCGGTACAACGCCGTCGTGCCGAAGGCCCTGCGCGAGTGGATCGCCCGGCGGGACCGCGTCGGCGGCGTCGTCGAGCACGTCCGACCGCTCGTGGAGCACGGCACCGACGTCGTCGTGATCGCCGCCCCGGACGACGCCGCGCTGTTCGACCGGCTCGGCGGACAGAAGGCCCTGCGCCGCTACGGCGGTGTCGGTCGGCGCGGTTCCGTGTCGCTCGTGCGGGTCGAGGACGGCGACCACTCGCTGTTCTCGCCCGTGATGCGTCGCACCGTGCGCGCCGAGGTGCGTGCGCGCGTCGCGGCGACGTTCCCCGTCCCCGCCTGACCCTCGCGTCCCGACTCCGAACGACACCCTCGACGTCGTACGACAGCGAGGGTGTCGTAGCCGCGCGACCGCAATTGTTGCGGCCACGCGGGGACGACATGGTCGACGTCGTACGACAACCGCTCTGTCGCGCGGGGCACGCCCGGATCGAGCGCATCGGCGCCGGACGCGGTCAGGCGAGACCGAGCTCCCGCGCCACGGCGTCCGGGTGCTCGACGTGCGCGAAGTGCCCGCAGTCGTCGAGCAGCACCGTGCGGACCTGCGGCACGAGCTCCCGCAGGGCCTCGAGGTCCGAGACGCGCGCGAACACGTCGTCGCGCCCGGCGATCGCGGTGACCGGGCAGGTGATCCCCCGCCAGCGGCCGAGGTCGTAGCCCGCAGCGGTCCGCGCCGCGTCGGTGAACCGGGTCGGCCGGAGTTCCCGGACGAAGGCGTCGAGCACGCTGCGGTCGAGGCGTCGCACGTGCGTGAAAACGGGTGCGGCGAGCAGGGGCAGCAGCCCGACGCGGGACAGCGCCCGGAGCATCGGCCGCGCGGCCTCGCCGGTGATCGACAGGCCAGCACGCAGCAGGGTGAACGACGGCTGCGTCCGGAGCCCTCGGAGCGGGTGCCGTGCGGCGTCCGCGGTCGCGACGGTCGTGCCGGACACCAGGGCGACAGAGCGCACGCGCCGGGGTGCGACGACCGCCAGGTGCATCCCGACGAAGGCCCCCATCGAGTGCCCGACGACGTCCACCGTCGTGATCCCGAGTGCATCCAGCACCGCGACCAGCGACACGGTCACGTCGTCGAGGTCGAACGCACTGCTCGGCGCCGGCGACGATCCCCATCCCGGCAGGTCGACGAGCACGAGGCCACGGTCACCGACGCCGTGCGCCGCGGCCAGCAGCGGGGTCCAGGTCGACCAGGAGCCCGCGACGCCGTGCAGCAGCAGGAGCGGATCGGGACCCGGGCGGTGGTGCACCACGACGGGTCCGGCGGGCGTCAGGACCTCAGCGCGCCGGAGGTGCCACGTGGCGGGCGTGGGCGACACCGGATAGGGGGCGTAGGCCTCGGTGGTGACCACACGGTCACGTGCGTCCGTGTCGATGGCGTGCACCGGGCCTCCTGTCCGCTGTCGACGCGGATGCGTCGCAGTAGTGATTCGGAACGCTAGCCGACCGGGACGGGTGCGGTGCAGGCGGCCAGGCGGTCGAGCGCGGCCTTGTACTCGGCGACGTCGCGCTGCAGGCCGGGCTCGGTGATGATCGAGGCCTTGATGCGGCCCTGCACGTCGATGACGAAGGTCGCGCGGGTGGCGAAGCCCTTGTGCTCGAGGAAGACGCCGTACTCCTTCGAGACCGCGCCGTGCGGCCAGAAGTCGGCGAGGAGCTCGAAGTCGTAGCCGTTGAGCTCGGCGAAGGAGCGGAGCGTCGCCTTGGAGTCGACCGAGATGCCGATCAGCTCGACGCGCTGGTCCTGGAACATCGCGACGTTGTCCTGCAGGGCGCAGAGCTCGTTCGTGCAGTTCGACGAGAACGCGAGCGGGAAGAAGACGAGTGCGACCGGGCGGTTGCCGCGGAAGTCGCTGAGTCGGACGTGCTCACCGAACTGGTTCGGGAGCTCGAAGTCCGGCGCGAGAGAGCCGATCTCGAGAGCCATCGGGACGTGTGCTTCTTCCTCGGGTTGGGGTGTACCCGTCGGGTCCGTGCGCACGCGGGTCGCGTGTGCACGATCGGCCATGCTACGCCGACCGCACCCGAATGCAAGCACCCGCCACGTGCACCGCACCATCAGCATCACCGTCGGTGCTGGGGCCTAGAGTGGACGGGGCCCCATCCGGTCGTGACCCGACCACCGGAGCCACCATGTCCACCACCACGAGAACGAACGAGGTCAAGGGTGACGGTGAACGACCAGGACCCGTACAGCACCGGGGCGAACGACCAGGACCCGCAGGAGACCGCCGAATGGCGTGAGTCCCTCGACGGATTGGTCCAGACCCACGGACACCAGCGCGGTCGCGAGATCATGCTGAGCCTGCTCAAGCGGTCCAAGGAACTGCACCTCGGTGTGCCGATGGTCCCGACGACGGACTACGTGAACACCATCGCGCCGGAGAACGAACCCGAGTTCCCCGGCGACGAGGAACTGGAGCGCCGGTACCGCCGGTGGATCCGCTGGAACGCGGCCATCACGGTGCACCGCGCGCAGCGTCCGGGCATCAGCGTCGGCGGCCACATCTCGACGTACGCGTCGAGCGCCGCGCTGTACGAGGTCGGCTACAACCACTTCTTCCGCGCGCAGGACCACGCGTCCGGCGGCGACCAGGTGTTCTTCCAGGGCCACGCCTCTCCCGGCATGTACGCCCGCGCCTACATGGAAGGACGTCTCGGCGAGGACCAGCTCGACGGGTTCCGGCAGGAGAAGTCCCACGCCGGTGGCGGGCTGTCGTCGTACCCGCACCCCCGGCTCATGCCGCACTTCTGGCAGTTCCCGACCGTGTCGATGGGCATCGGCCCGATCAACGCGATCTACCAGGCGCAGCAGGCCAAGTACCTCACGAACCGCGGCATCAAGGACGCCTCCGACCAGCAGGTCTGGGCGTTCCTCGGCGACGGCGAGATGGACGAGGTCGAGTCGCGCGGACAGCTCCAGGTCGCCGCGAACGACGGCCTCGACAACCTGAACTTCGTGATCAACTGCAACCTGCAGCGACTCGACGGTCCGGTGCGCGGCAACGGCAAGATCATCCAGGAGCTCGAGGCGTTCTTCCGCGGTGCGGGCTGGAACGTCATCAAGGTCGTCTGGGGGCGTGAGTGGGACGACCTGCTCGCCCGCGACACCGAGGGCGCGCTGCTCAACCTGATGAACCAGACGCCGGACGGCGACTACCAGACGTACAAGGCCGAGAACGGCGCGTACGTCCGCGAGAACTTCTTCGGGCGCGACCCGAAGGCGCTCGAGCTCATCGAGGGCTACAGCGACGACCAGGTCTGGAACCTCAAGCGCGGTGGCCACGACTACCGCAAGGTCTACGCCGCGTTCAAGGCCGCGACCGAGCACAAGGGCCAGCCGACGGTCATCCTGGCGAAGACGGTCAAGGGCTACGGCCTCGGCCCGAGCTTCGAGGGCCGCAACGCGACCCACCAGATGAAGAAGCTCACGCTCGACAACCTCAAGCAGTTCCGCGACGAGATGCGCATCCCGATCTCCGACGCGCAGCTGGAGGAGAACCCCTACACGCCGCCGTACTACCACCCGGGCAACGACGACGAAGCGATCCAGTACATGCACGAGCGTCGTCAGGCGCTCGGCGGCTACGTGCCGGAGCGTCGGACCAAGTACACCTCGATCACCCTGCCCGAGGACGCGAAGTACCAGGTCGTCAAGAAGGGCTCCGGCAAGCAGGAGATCGCCACCACCATGGCGTTCGCCCGACTGCTGAAGGACCTGCTCCGCTCCCCCGACTTCGGCAACCGCGTGGTGCCGATCATCCCGGACGAGGCGCGCACGTTCGGCATGGACGCGTACTTCCCGACGGCGAAGATCTACAACCCGAACGGCCAGCACTACACCTCGGTCGACCGCGAGCTGCTCCTGGCGTACAAGGAGAGCCCGCAGGGCCAGATCATCCACGTCGGCATCAACGAGGCCGGGGCCATGGCGGCGTTCACCGCGGTGGGCACCTCGTACTCGACGCAGGGCGAGCCGCTCATCCCGGTCTACGTCTTCTACTCGATGTTCGGGTTCCAGCGCACGGGTGACGCCATCTGGGCCGCCGGCGACCAGATGACCCGTGGCTTCATGATCGGCGCCACCGCCGGTCGCACGACGCTGACGGGCGAGGGACTGCAGCACGCCGACGGCCACTCGCTGCTCCTCGCGACGACGAACCCGGCCGTGGTGTCCTACGACCCCGCGTACGGGTACGAGATCGGGCACATCGTGCAGGCCGGCCTCGACCGGATGTACGGCACCAACGAGGACGGCTCGCCGAAGCACAGCGACCCGAACGTCATGTACTACCTGACGGTCTACAACGAGCCGATCGTCCAGCCGGCCGAGCCCGAGGGCATCGACGTCGACGGCATCGTCAAGGGCATGTACCTGCTCAAGCCGAGCGAGCACGACGGCCCGAAGGCCCAGCTGCTCGCTTCCGGTGTGGCCGTGCCGTGGATCCTCGAGGCGCAGCAGCTCCTCGCCGAGGACTGGGGCGTCTCCGCCGACGTCTGGAGCGTCACGAGCTGGGGTGAGCTGTACCGCGACGGTCTCGACGCGGAGCAGCACGCGTTCCTCAACCCGAACGAGTCGCCGCGCACGCCGTACGTCACCGAGCGCCTGCTCGCCACCGAGGGGCCGGTCGTCGCCGTCAGCGACTTCATGCACCAGGTGCAGGAGCAGATCCGCCCGTTCGTGCCGACCGACTACGCCACGCTCGGCGCCGACGGCTTCGGCTTCTCGGACACCCGTCCGGCCGCTCGTCGCTTCTTCCACATCGACGGCCCCTCGGTCGTCGTGCGGACGCTGCAGCAGCTCGCCCGCCAGGGCAAGGTCGACGGCGCACTCGTCCAGCAGGCGATCGACAAGTACCGCTTGCACGACGTGACCGCCGGCACCACGGGCAGCGCGGGCGGCGAGAGCTGATCAGCAGGTGACGCCCGTCCAGCCGGACACCGAGGGCCTGTCGAAGGCCCAGAGCCAGGAGAGCGCGCGCGAGCGGGCGCTCTCCTGGCTCCGTCAGGTGTCCGGAGAACTCTCCACCGCCACGATCAAGCGGCTCGAGGACACCCTCCCCTGGTACAGCGAGATGCCGCCGGGGCGCCGCTCCGCCGTGGGCCTCGTCGCCCAGGCGGGCATCACCTCGTTCATCAGCTGGCTCGAGGGCACCGCGTCGACGCCGTGGATCGCCGCGGCCGACGTCTTCGGTTCAGCCCCGCGTGAGCTGCTGCGCTCGGTGAGCCTGCAGCAGACCCTGCAGCTCATCCGCGTGGTCGTGACCGTGGTCGAGGAACGCGCCGCCGACGACGAGATGCTGCAGGAAGCCATCCTGAAGTACTCCCGCGACATCGCCTTCGCCGCCGCGGACGTCTACGCCCGGGCGGCCGAGGCCCGCGGGCTGTGGGACGCCCGACTCGAAGCGCTCGTGGTCGACTCGATCCTGTCGGGCGAGTACGACGACGAGCTGCCGTCCCGCATCGCGGCCCTCGGGTGGCACGGGCACGGCGAAGTAGCGGTGCTCGTCGGCACGGCACCGAAGCAGCTCGAGGTCGACCAGGTCCGCCGCACCGCCCGCCACATGGACGCCGACGTGCTCGTCGGGGTCCAGGGGTCGCGGCTCGTCGTGGTGATCGGCCGCTCCACCCCACGGGACGACGTGCCCGAGGGCGAGGACCCGGTCTCGTTCACCGCCATCGCGCAGGCCCTCGAACCGCTGTTCGGCGAGGGCCACCTGGTGCTCGGCAACGAGGTCCCCGGGGTCGTCGACGCCTCGACCAGCGCGAAGGCAGCCCTCGCCGGGTTCGCCGTCGCGCGGGCATGGCGCGGGGTCCCCCGTCCGGCGCTGGCCGACGACCTGCTGCCCGAACGCGCCCTGGCCGGCGACCCGCTCGCCCGGTCCGCCCTGGTGCAGCGCATCTACGTGCCGCTCAAGGACCAGTCCACCGAGCTCCTGCAGACCCTGTGGTGCTACCTGGACACCGGTCGGTCGCTCGAGGCGACGGCGCGCGAGCTCTTCGTGCACCCGAACACCGTCCGCTACCGCCTGCGCCGCGTCGCGGACATCATCGGGTGGGACGCCACGCACGCTCGGGACGCCCTGATCGTGCAGTCGGCCCTGATCCTCGGCGCGATGTCCGAATCGGCCACGGGTCGTCGCCGCATCACCCCTCGCCGGTAGGGAACCGACAATGTCACGCGGGGTTTCGTGTGGGAAGCCCACACGGGCCCCGCGGTGCATGAGCGACAGGATTGTCCGGTGATCGTCGTCGTCGCGCCCGGACAGGGCTCCCAGACCCCCGGCTTCCTCGCCCCCTGGCTCGAGGACGCCGCCGTTCGTGAACGTGTCGGGCAGTGGTCCGAGTCGATCGGGGTGGACCTCGCCGCACACGGCACCACGTCGGACGCCGACACCATCAAGGACACCGCACTCGCGCAGCCCCTCATCGTCGCCGCCGGTCTCGTGACCGCCGACGCGCTGCTGGCCGACGGCCGCCGCGCGCTCGTCGGCGGGGTCGCCGGGCACTCGGTCGGCGAGTTCACCGCCGCCGCGGTCGCCGGGGTCCTCGACCCGACCGACGCCGTGTCGCTCGTCGCCGAGCGCGGCCGGGCCATGGCGGACGCCGCTGCCCTCGAAGCGACCTCGATGGCCGCCGTGCTCGGTGGCGACGCCGACGCGGTCGCCGCAGCACTGCAGTCCCACGGGCTCGTCCCCGCGAACCACAACGGCGGCGGCCAGACCGTCGTCGCCGGCACGGCCGCCGGCATCGCCGCGCTCGTCGCGGACCCGCCCGCCAAGGCCCGCGTGATCCCGCTCGCTGTCGCCGGTGCGTTCCACACCCACTTCATGGCCCCAGCGGTCGAGCGCGTGGCCCCGGTCGCCGCGGCCGCCACGGTGCACGACCCGACCCTGCCGATCTGGACCAACGCCGACGGTTCACGGGTCGACGACGGTCGCCGGTTCGTCGACCTGATGGTCCAGCAGATCGCGAGCCCCGTGCACTGGGACGCCGTGATGGAGTCGTTCGCGGCCGCCGGTGTCACCGGCATCATCGAGCTCGCGCCGGCCGGCGCCCTGGTCGGGCTCGCCAAGCGCGGCCTGCGCGGCACGCCGTCCGTCGCCATCAAGACCCCCGAGGACCTGCCCGCAGCGATCGACCTGCTGCAGCGCGCGGACCAGGAAGCAGACGCCACCGCATGACCGAACGTCCCGCACTCTCCCAGCGCCGCGGCCACGAGTTCACCCGCATCCTGGCCTTCGGCGCCGCCCGCGGCGAGAACATCGTGCCGAACGACAACCTGGTCGGCCCGATCGACTCGTCCGACGAGTGGATCCGCCAGCGCACCGGGATCATCACGCGCAAGCGTGCCGGCAAGGACGTCGAGGCCGTCGACCTCGCCGAGACCGCCGCGCGCGAGGCGATCGAGAAGGCCGGCCTGTCCCCCGACCAGATCGGTGTCGTGCTGGTCAGCACCGTGACGCACACCGTCGCGACCCCGTCGATGGCGTCGCTGCTCGCCGAGCGGATCGGCGCGACGCCCGCCGCCGCGTACGACATCAGCGCCGCGTGCGCCGGGTACGCCTACGGCATCGCCCAGGCCGACTCGTTCATCAAGTCCGGCCTCGCCGACCACGTCCTGGTCGTCGGTGCCGAGAAGCTCAGCGACGTCGTCGACCCGACCGACCGCTCGATCTCGTTCCTGCTCGGTGACGGTGCCGGCGCAGCCGTCGTCGGTCCGAGCGACTTCCCCGGCATCGCCCCGACCATCTGGGGCTCGGACGGCTCGAAGTGGGACGCCATCGGCATGACGGCGACCTACAACGAGTGGGAAGCCGGCGCGCCCCGCCCGACCATGCGCCAGGCGGGCCAGACGGTCTTCCGCTGGGCCGTGTGGGAGATGGTGAAGGTCGCCCGCGAAGCGCTCGAGACCGCCGGTGTCCGACCGGAGGACCTCGCGGCGTTCGTGCCGCACCAGGCGAACATCCGCATCATCGACGAGTTCGCGAAGCAGCTCGGCCTGCCCGAGTCGGTCACGATCGCCCGTGACATCACCACCACCGGCAACACCTCCGCCGCGAGCATCCCGCTCGCCACCCACCGCCTGCTCGCGGAACACCCCGAGCTGTCCGGCGGGCTCGCCCTGCAGATCGGCTTCGGTGCCGGGCTCGTGTTCGGCGCCCAGGTCGTCGTCCTGCCCTGATCCCACCCGGCCGCGCATCCCGCGCGACCAGCGACCACCCCGACGAGTCTCCGGGCGCGAGCACGCTGCGTGCCCTAGGCTGGTCCACGGTCAAACGACACCCCCTCAAGGAGAAACTCATGGCCCTGTCCAACGAAGAAGTCCTCGCCGGCCTGGCCGAGCTGATCAACGACGAGACCGGTATCGCCACCGACACCGTCGCCGCCGACAAGTCCTTCACGGACGACCTCGACATCGACTCCATCTCGATGATGACCATCGTGGTCAACGCCGAGGAGAAGTTCGACGTGAAGATCCCGGACGAAGAGGTCAAGAACCTCAAGACCGTGGGCAACGCGGTCGACTACATCGTCAAGGCCCAGGCCTGACACGAGCTTCCTGAGCGCCGCGGCCAGCGGTCACCGTCGGCCGCGGCGCTCATCTTGTTCCCCAACGAAAGAACCGTCGTTCCATGACCAAGAAGACCGTCGTCGTCACCGGGATCGGTGCGATCTCACCCCTCGCCGCGACTGCCCCGGAAACGTGGGACGCGCTGCTCGCCGGCAAGTCCGGCATCACCCGCATCGAGGACCCGCGCTACGCCGAGCTCGAACTCCCCGTGGAGTTCGCCGGCCAGGCACGTCGGTTCCTCACCGACCAGCTCACCCGCCCCGAGTCGAAGCGCCTGGACCCCTCGTCGCAGCTGTCGCTCGTCGCGGCGCGTGAGGCGTGGGCCGACGCCGGCATCGACGCCGAGTCCGTCGTCCCCGAGCGCCTCATCGTCGACTGGGCGACCGGCATCGGTGGCGTGAACACCCTGCTCGACGCCTGGGACACCCTGCGCGAGAAGGGCCCGCGTCGGGTCCTGCCGATGACGGTCCCGATGCTCATGGCGAACGGTCCGGCCGCTGCCATCGAGATGGAGTTCGGCGCCCGTGGCGGCGCCCGCACCTACCTGTCGGCCTGTGCCTCGTCGACCGAGTCCCTGGCCGAGGCGTACCGCCACGTCGCCGACGGAGACGCCGACATCGTCATCACCGGTGGCGCCGAGGCCGCACTGCACCCGCTGCCCCTGGCGGCGTTCGCGGCGATGCAGGCCCTGTCGCGCCGCAACGACTCCCCCGAGACCGCGTCGCGTCCGTACGACGTCACCCGTGACGGTTTCGTCCTCGGTGACGGCGCCGCGGCGCTCATCCTCGAGTCGAAGGAGCACGCAGAGGCCCGCGGTGCGACCATCTACGCCGAGGTCGCCGGCGCCGGCATCACCTCGGACGCGTTCCACATCACGGCACCGGACCCCGAGGGCAGCGCGGCGGCCCGCGCGGTCCTGCAGGCCCTCGACCACGCCGGTGCCAGCCGCGAGGACGTCGTGCACGTCAACGCGCACGCCACCTCGACCCCGGTGGGCGACGTCGCTGAGTACCACGCCATGCGTCGCGTCTTCGGCGACCACCTCGACGACATCGTCGTGTCGGCGACCAAGGCGTCGACGGGGCACCTGCTCGGTGGTGCCGGCGCGATCGAGGCCGCGTTCACGGTCCTCGCGCTGCACAACCGCGTCGCACCGCCGACGATCAACCTCAACGACCAGGACCCGGAGATCGTCATGGACGTCGCGCGCGAGCCGCGTGCGTTGCCCGACGGCGACCTCCTCGCGGTGAGCAACTCGTTCGGCTTCGGCGGCCACAACGCCGTGGTCGCGTTCCGCAGCGTCTGATCCGTCACACCCTGCCAGGAGGCCCGTCCCGCGTCGTCGGGGCGGGCTTCCGTCGTGTGTGTTGCCGGCTTCAGTGCCGCGAAGGCGACAGATCGCGGCCACACGTTCACGACCGCGCCGCCAAAGCGACAGTCTGCGGCCGAATGTTGGCGGTACAGTGTCGCTTTCGCGAAACGGCGGAGACGCCAGCGCGGCCCGAGTCTCAGCCGACGCGGTGCAGCCAGACGACGGGGTTGCCCTCGGCCGCGTGCCGGAAGGGCTCGAGCTCGTCGTCCCAGGCCTGTCCGAGCGCGAGCCGGAGCTCACGGTGGAGTTCGAGCGCGTTGCTGCCCGCGACCTCCATCGCGTAGCGGACGCGGTCCTCGGGGATGACCATGTTCCCGGTGACGTCGGTCTGCGCGTAGAAGACCCCGAGGTCTGGCGTGTGCATCCAGCGACCGCCGTCGGACTCGGTCGTCGGTTCCTCGGTCACCTCGTAGCGCAGGTGCTCCCAGCCGCGCAGCGCGGAGGCGATCGCGGCACCGGCGCCGACCGCGCCGGTCCAGGTGAACTCGGTCCGCCGGGCACCGTCCTGTGCCGGCTGGTCGAGCCACGAGAAGTTCACGGCACGGTTCATCGCGCGACCTGCTGCCCATTCGACGTGCGGGCAGAGCGCGCGGGGTGAGGAGTGCACGTAGAGCACTCCTGTCGTCGTTCCGTTCACGGTTCCTCCGATACGTCAGGTGCGACTTCCCCATCGACCTGGTGCGGAGGATCCGAGCGGCTGCGAGCCACGGAACCATTCGGTATGCGATTGTGATGTCCCGACAGGACACGCCCATTATGCAGCGTTCCGGCTGGGAACGGCAAGGACCCCGCCGAGCGCGGTCCGGTTCAGTGCAGGACGGTGCCCGCAGCGTCGACGGGGTGCCGCTCGCCCGCCGTGATCGGCGCGGGCACGCGGTTCTCGGCCGGCGGGATCGGGCAGGCGAACTGGTACGAGAACGCGCAGGGCGGCAGCACGAGCAGGTTCCAGTCGAGCTCGACCGGGCCCGCGGCGCCGGGGTCGTCGAGGTACAGGAAGCGGCCCATCGAGTAGGTGCTGCCGGGGTCGTCCTCGGCGAGGGCGCTCGTGGCGTCCTGCACGATGAGCTGCAGCCGCGGAGCACCCCGGAAGGCGGCGGAGCGGACCGCCACGAACCGCATGGTCGTGCTGCCGACGGCCGTCTCGATGTGCCCGGCGACCGGCAGGGCGTCGCCGGCGGCGTCGAGGACGCTGCCACGGGCCTCCCGGTCGTCGCCCGCACCGGGGTCCAGCGGGACGTACGTGCCGGAAGCCGCCCAGTCGTCGGACCGGTCGAACCGGGCGATGCGCGCGAAGCGGTGGATCGGCTCCGCCGCGGGGTCCCAGACGCGCAGCGTCGAACCGGACACCGTGCCCGCGAAGCCGTCGGGGAACGCGACGGCGGACGGGACCACGGCGGTGTCACCGGCGACGAGCACCGTGCCGTCCACCGGGACGCCGTCCACGACGACACCGTCGGTGGCGGCGGCCGTCACCGTGAGGCCGCCGACCGCGGGTGCCCAGGTGCCGGGGACCGGCCACACCGGCTGCGGGGAGTCGACGTGCTGGGCGTTCACCAGGGCCAAGGGGCCACGAGGCCCGCGTGCCCAGCGATCGCGTTCCGCGACATGGTCGGCGAAGTCGGCGGCGGCGTCCGTCACGCCAGCTCCTGCCGCGGGTAGATGACCTTCTGCACGATGATGATGATCGACGCGGCGACGGGCAGGGCGACCAGGGCGCCGAGCACGCCGCCGATCGTGCCACCGGCCACCGCGGCGATGACCACGAGGGCCCCGGGCACCTGCACGGCACGCGACATGATGCGCGGCGAGATGAGGTACGCCTCGACCTGCATGTAGACGAGGTAGTAGATCGCCGCTGCGAGGGCGGTCGCGGGCGACGCGAACAGGCAGAGCAACGAGATGACGACCGCGGCGCCGAGGGTGCCGACGAGCGGGATGAGCGAGCCGAGGAACGCGAACGAGGCCAGCAGCACGGGCAGCGGCGCACCGATGATGAGCAGGAACACCAGGCTCAGGATGCCGTTGATGAGCGCCTGCGACACCTGGCCGACGACGTACCGACCGACCGCCTGGGTGATCTGCTCACTGACGTCGATGAAGTTCTCGCGGCGCGACGCCGGCACGAACCGGTACGCCGCACGCTTCATGCCCCGCATCGACGCGAGGAAGTAGAGCATCAGGATGAGGACGATGAGCACGCCGGTGAGCCCCGACAGGATGCCGCTGCCGACCGCCAGGATGCCGCCGCCGACGCTGAGCAGGTTGCCCGGGTTCTCGACGAACGACTGCACCGACTCGAGCGCGTGGTCGATGTCGAACGACCCGGCGAACTGCTTCGACAGGTCCTGCACCCACTGCTGCTTCGAGATGTCGTCGACGACCTCGGGGAAGTTCTGGATCAGGTTCGTCGCCTGCTCGACCAGGATCGGGACGACCGCGAAGACGACCCCGGCGAACGCCGCAAGGACCCCCACGACGACGACGGTGATCGCCGCCCACCGCGGGATGAGCCGCTCGAGGAACGAGACGAGCGGGTCGATGCCGAGCGCGAGGAAGAGCGCGACCCCGATGTAGACGAGGACGGTGCTGAGCTCGCCGATGATGGTGCCGGCGAGCAGCGCGACGAGCACACCGATGGCACCCATGAACCCGATGCGGAAGGCGTTGACGCGCACGCCGGTGCCACCACGGTTCACCTGGAACGTGACGTTCGGCGTCGGACCAGCTGCGTCGTGGTCGTCCTCGCGCTTGCGTTTCATCTGCACGTAGGGCGGGCGGGACTTGAACCCGCGAATCGTTCGGTTATGAGCCGACTGCCTTGACCAGCTTGGCTACCGCCCCTCGACGACCGTCAGGCCACCGGTTCCCCACGATACAGCGCCTCGAACGTCGTGAGCGTGCGGTTGATGTCGTGTGCCTCGATCATGGCCGAACTGCGCTCCCGCATGGCCGTGTACTCCGCTTCCGACGCCGTCAACACCGCCTCGAGCTTGGCGGCGAGGTCGTGTTCGTCGCCGGGGGCGAACAGGTACCCGTTGCCGTCGATGAGGTGGGGCAGCGCCATCGAGTCGGCCGCGACGACCGGCAGCCCGGACGCCATGGCCTCGAGCGAGGAGATGCTCTGCAGCTCGGCGGTGGAGGGCATCGCGAACACGGTGCCGTTCGTCAGGGCGGTGCGCTTGACCTCGTCCGAGACGAACCCGAGGAACCGGACGCGGTCCTCGAGCCCGAGCTCCTTCGCCAGGGCGGTCAGCTTCGGGATCATCTCGCCGTCGCCGACGATCGTCAGGGTCGCCGCGAGCGAACCGGGCAGCAGCGCCACGGCCCGGACCAGCACGTCGAGGTTCTTCTCCGGCGCCACGCGGCCGACGAACACGATGTCGTTGTTGACCGGACGGCCCTCGCGCGCCACGTACCGCGACGCGTCGATCCCGCACGAGATCGCGAGCACCCGCTGTCCGGCGATGGCCTTGCGCAGGTAGTCGGCGGCCAGGTTCGTCGGCGTCGTGATGGTGTCGGCGAGCCGGTAGGTCTTCGCGGCGTCGCTCCACGCGATCTTCAGCGCGATGGGCAGCGTCCACTTGCCGAACGGCGTGTACTCGAGCAGGTTCTCGGGCATGAAGTGGTTCGTCGCGATGACCCGGATGCCGCGCGCGTTCGCCTCGGGGACGATCCCGCGACCGATGACGACGTGTGACTGGATGTGCAGGACGTCGGGCTTCACGGCGTCGAGGATCGGGCCGGTCCACTTCTTGACGCTCCACGGCCACACGAAACGGAGCCAGGCGTGCAGCGGCCACTTGTACGACTTCAGGCGGTGCACGACGAGGGTCACGCCCTGGTGCTCCTCGTCGAAGGTGCCGTAGTTGCGGCTCGAGGCCGGGGCGACGACGTGGACCTCGTGCCCGCGCTCGGCCAGGCCGACGGCGAGCTGTTCGGCGAAGGTGGCGGCGCCGTTGACGTCAGGCGGGAAGGTGTCCGCGGCGATCAGGATGCGCAAGGGTCGGTGTCCGCCCGTCGCGCCCGTCGGTTCGGCGGTGGCGGTGGTGACGTCTCCTGACACGGCTGGCGTCGTCCTCTCGTGGGCGATTGCTGGTCGGACTGCCGACGGTACCGCACCCGCATCCGCGGCCGCGTCAGCCGCGCGGAGGACCCCGTGGTACCTCGGGGTGACGGGCGACGGCGCTGCGCCGCCCGCGGCCCCGCGGTCAGGCGCGCGTCTGCGGGTGGTGCTTGGCGAGCAGGAACACCCCGGTGATGGCGATGCCGGCCGCGACCACGAACCCGGCGACCGCACCCCACGGTGCCCCGGACGCCTCGTCGAGCACCACCACGCCGATCCCGACGGCGACGATCGGGTCGATCACGGTCAGCCCCGCGATGACGAGGTCCGCCGAACCGGCCGAGTACGCGTTCTGCACGAAGTACCCGCCGAGCGACGCCGCGACGACCACCCCGATGATCGCCAGGACCGTCAACCAGTCGAACGTGCCGTTCACGAACCGGTTCAGCACGACCTTGGCGAGCGTCGCGACGAACCCGTAGAGGATGCCCGCGCCGACGATGTAGTAGAGCGCGCTCTTGTGCTTGGCCACGAGTCGGAACGACACCAGCACCAGCACGAGCACCACGGCCAGGATGATCAGGACGGTCACCAGCTGCTGCCGGGTGATCGCGCTCTCGTGCCCGACGAACGCCGCGATGCCGACGAAGATCGCGACACCGATGATGCAGGTCCACACCGCACGCTTCGCCCGACGGCCCAGCGGCACGCCCGACGACCGGGAGGAGAACCACGTGGTGATCACGAGCGCGACCGCCCCGAGCGGCTGCACGACGATCAGCGGCGCGTACGTGATGCTGATGAGCTGCAGCACGACCGCGATGCCGAGCATCAGCGTGCCGAGCACCCAGTAGCCGCTCGAGACCAGCCCGACGACGTGCCGGACGCTCAGCCCCTTCGACTGCCGCCCCAGCCGCGCCTCGACCCGCTGCACGCCCCGGCTCTGGAACTGCGCTCCCAGCGACAGGAACACCGCACCGATGAGCGCGACGGGGATCATGAGGGCCTGGAACGGCGTCAGGTTCACTGCGTCGGGCAGCTGGAGGTCCGTCGTCACGCGTCGAGGCTACCGTCCACCGCCGGATAACCTGGGTGAATGGCCGTTCTCCCGATCCGCATCACCGGCGAACCCGTCCTGCACGAGCGTGCAGCCGAGGTCACCGAGTTCGATGACGACCTCCGTTCCCTCGTCGCCGACATGTTCGAGACCATGGACCTCGCCCCCGGCGTCGGGCTGGCCGGACCCCAGGTCGGCGTCGGCAAGCGCCTGTTCGTGTACTCGTACACCGACGACGACGACGTACTGCACCGCGCCGCAGCCGTGAACCCGGTCCTCTGGATCAGCCCGCCGGTCCCCGAGTCGGTCGACGAGCTCGACGAGGACGACGAGTCCGAGGGCTGCCTGTCCGTGCCGGGCGAACGCTTCCCGCTCCGACGCTCCGGCAGCGCGCTGCTCCGGGCGTTCGACGAGCACGGCGAACCGTTCGAGGTCCGGGCCGACGGCTGGCTCGCGCGCATCTTCCAGCACGAGTACGACCACCTGGACGGCTGGCTCTACGCCGACCGCCTGGTGCACCCCTACGGCAAGCTGGTCGCCAAGGCCATCCGCAAGAACAGCTGGGGCGGCCCCGGCCAGTCGTGGCTGCCGGGTCGCGACCACCCCGAGGGCTGACGGGCCGGTCCGGCCGGCGCGTCGCCAGCCGTGGTCAGCTGACGACCGGGAGGCCCGGCTCAGCCCCGGTACGTCGACAGCGCGTCGCGCAGGTGGTCGGTCTCCGGGTGCCCCGGGCAGTACTGCAGGAGGCCGGCGGCGACGTGCGCTGCGCCGTCGTCGGCCACGGCCGACGTCCACGGGTCAGTGCCCGTCACGGCGCAGGTGCTCGCGAGCTCGACGAGGGTGGCGTCGCCCCGGGTCGCGTCGACGGCGGCCTGCTGCTGCGTCGACGGCACCGAGCCCGTGAGCCGCTTCGCGGTGCACGAGGTCCGCTCGTCCTCCCACACCGCCGAGTACGTCGTGTAGGTCTCGCGGTCGCCGTCGTCGCACACGAAGGCGAACACCACCGGCGAAGCACCCGACCCGAGCCCGGTCTCCGAGCTCGTGGGTTCCTCTGACGAGTCGGTGTCCGGTCCGGCACCGCTGCACCCGACGAGTACGGGCGCGATGACCGCCGCGAGCAGCACGCCGAGGAGCGCGGCGCGGGGCGGACGGGATCGGTGCACCTGTGAACGCTAACAGCATCTGCCCGGCAGGACCCGCACGGTCGCTCCTGCGATGATGGTCGGGCATGCCCCGCCCTGGAGGTCCTCATCCCCCGCCTGCACTCCCGCCCCGTCCGCGTCGCCGCCCTCGTGGTCGTCGCCGTGGCCGCCCTGTTCGTCGCCTTCTGGCACCTCGGCCGCCCGACCATCGTCAACGACGAGTTCGTCTACCTCCGGGCGAGCTGGGCGTACGTGCACGGCAGTTTCTCGCTCAACCTCGAGCACCCGCCGACGGCGAAGTACCTGTACGGCATCGCGCAGCTCGTCGTCGGACAGGGGCCGCTCGGGCCCCGCCTGGTCGCCGCGGCCGCGATGCTCGGCACCGGCGTGGTCCTGTTCGTCTGGTTGCGCCGCGAGGTCGGCTTCTGGACGGGGCTCCTCGCCGCCGGTGCGTGGTGGCTGACGCCGCGCGGGTCCGGTGCGTCGTGGGCCGAGGCGGGTTCGGTGATCGGCGCGCGGATCGACCGCTTCGCGATGCTCGAGCCCCTCATGGTCTTCTTCGCGATCGCGTCGCTCGCCGCCGCCTGGACCTGGATGCGCACCGGCAACCGGTGGTGGATCGCCGCAGCAGGGGCGCTGCTCGCGATGTCCGTCACGTCCAAGGTCTCGACCGCCGTGCTCGTGCTCGCGATCGGCGCGCTGCCCCTGCTGTTCCGCCGCTGGCGCGACCTGGGCGTGGGCGCACTGTACGGCGGCGTCGCGTTCGTGGTGGTCTTCGTGCTCCTGTACCTGCCAGTGGGGCTCTTCACCGCCATCGGGCACATGCTGAAGTTCCAGGCACAGCAGAACGCGCACGGACACCCGACGGCGATCCTCGGCACGATCTACCCCCAGGCACCGTGGTGGGCCAACTTCGCGTTCCTGGCGACGGGCACCGGCTGGTTGCTGCTCACGGTGCTGGTCATCGGCGTCGCCTGCGCTCTGGCGATCCGGCCGGACCGGCTCGTCGCGTTCCTCGGCATCGCGCTCGGTGTCTTCCTCGTGTTCTACGTCATCGTCGCGAAGGTCTCGCTCCCGTACTACTACGACGCCTGGATGCCGCTGATCATCGCCCTGGCCGCCATCGGGTACGGCCGGCTGGCATCGGTGCGGCCACCCGTCGGACGCATCGCGGCGGCCGTCCTCGTCGCCTGCCTGCTCGTGCCGGCGGTGCGGCTCGGGGTCGCGGTGGCACAGTCCCGCCCGAGCGGCATCGCCCTGCTCTCCGACGCCCTGCACGTGCGCGGCAAGGACTCCGAGGGCGTGCTGTTCGCCCGCTTCAGTGCGAACACCTGGCGCATCTACCTGCCCGACCGGGGCACGCAGAAGCCGCAGTACGGACCGTTCGACGCGATCGTGGTCGGCCACGACGACCGTCGGGCCATGCCCCACCAGGTCACGGAGTTCCTGTCCGAGTACGCCGATCAGCTCGACCACTTCCGGCTCGACTACCTCGACGTCTACGTGCCGAAGACCGGCACGATCGACGACAACAACCGCGACGGCACGCTGCACATCGAGCCGAGCACCCCCGCGTCCTGACCGGCGCGCCCGTGCGGCGGGCGGTCGCGCGGCGGGCGGCCGCGCGGCGGGCGGCCGCGCGGCGGGCGGCCGCGCGGCGGGCGGCCGTGGGCACCGCGCCGGAAACGCAAAAGGCCCGGATCCGTGAGGATCCGGGCCAGACGCTCCCCGAGTTGGACTCGAACCAACAACCTGCCGGTTAACAGCCGGCTGCTCTGCCAATTGAGCTATCGAGGATCACTGTTCGCTGGCGAATGTCGTGCGAACAACGGGTAACAGCATAGCAGCACCGCAGCGCCCCTCACCGCATCGGACACGCCGCCCGGGCGCGCCGCGCTGTGGCCCCCGGTGCAGCACTGCTCCTCAGTACCCGGCGACCGGGTCGACGACACCGACGAAGCCCTCGCCGCTGCCGTCGAGGAACGCCGTGGTGTTGAGTCGCACCCGCTCGGCGAGCAGCGGCGCGACCATCTCCGGGGTGTCCGCCTGGTGCGGCGTGATGACCGCGCCGGGCTCGGACCAGAGCGGGTGGCCGTCCGGCAACGGCTCGGGGTCGGTGACGTCGAGCCCTGCGGCGGCGATCGCACCGCTGCGCAGGGCCTCGACCAGGGCGTCGGTGTCGACGAGTCCCCCGCGGGCGATGTTGACGAGCCGGGCGGACGGCTTCATGATCGCGAACTGATGACCGCCGAAGAGCTTCGCGGTGCCCGAGGTCATGGCTGCTGCGATCATCACGACGTCGGCGTCGGGCAGGACCTCGTCGAGCTGGTCGGTGGTGACGGTGCGCGATGCGCCGTCCACCGGGTCGGCAGAGCGACGCACCACGGTGACGTCGACGTCGAACGGGGCGAGCAGGCGGATGTACTCGAGCGCGATCCCGCCGGCGCCGATCACGACGACGTTCCGGCCGTAGAGCGACACACCCTCGGGCTCGGTGGCCCACGAGTGTGCACGGGCACGCTTCTGCAGGACCCGCAGCGTCCCGAGCGTCAGTGCCAGGGCGTGCTCGGCGACGGGCTCCGCGTACGCGCCCTTCGCCGAGGTGAAGAGCACTCGGTCGCCGTGCTCCTGGATGAGGTGCGCGAAGGCGTCGACCCCGGCGAACGGCAGCTGCACCCAGCCGATCCCCGGTGCGGCGTCGAGCGCGTCGGCGAGGCCGGACGGGTCGCGGGGGTCCAGCCAGACGAGCCCGCGGGTGTCCGCGTCGAGCGGCGCGACGGTTCCGCCGGCCTCGGTCACCGCGGTGACGTGCAGGTCGGTCGGCTCCGGCAGCACGGCGACGGGGCCGGACTGCGGTGCGTCGATCGGCAGCGGGGCGCCGGAGGTGGGGACGACGGCGCGGTGGCCTCGGGTGGCGGTGCTCACGGGTTCTCCTGTCGGTCCGTGCGGGGGCCGGTGCCGGCGGCGACCGGTCGGCGTGGCGCCGTCGAGCGGCGCGGGGCGGTGGGTGCCGGGCGACGCTTCACGCCGCGGGCCGCGGTCGCGGCCAGGGTCTTGACGTAGGGGTCGACGGGGTTGTCGAGGACCTCGTCGAAGGTGCCGAGGCCGACCAGCCGGGCATCGGCCATCACGGCGACGCGGTCGGCCAGGGCGCCGGCTTCACGCAGGTCGCTGGACACCACGACGGCGGAGAACTGCCGGTTGCGCTGCAGGGTCGCCAGGGCCTCGAGCACCGACTGGCGCACGAGCACGTCGACGCCGCGGGCGGGTTCGTCGGCGACCAGGAGCTGGGGTTCGAGCACGAGGGCCCGCGCCAGGGCGACACGCTGCCGCTGCCCGCTGGAGAGCTCCCAGGTGTTCAGCCGCATCACGCCGAGCGGCAGGTGCACGGCGTCGACCAGGCGCGCGACGATCAGGCCCGCCTCTTTCCGGTCGAAGCGGCGGTCGCGCTGGTAGATCGGTTCAGCGATGGCCTCGCCGACGGTGAGGTCCGGGCTGAGCCGGTCGGCGCCGTCCTGCGGCAGGTAGCCGATGCGGCCGCTCAGCCGCTCGAGCTTGCGGGACGAACCGCGCAGGCCGCGGGTCTTCTGGCCGAGGACGGTCAGTTCGCCCCCGACGATGTGCCGGCGCAGCGCACCGTCACCCTCGCCGTGCGACCCGAGCTGCCCCGCGATCGCGGCGGCGAAGGTCGACTTGCCCGACCCCGACTCACCGAGCAGTGCGAGGATCTCGCCCTGCCGCACCGTCAGGCTGACCCCGTCGACCGCTCGGATCGACTCGGACCCCCGTCCGCCCCGGTACTCGATCGACACGTCGTCCGCGACGACCGCCGGTCCGTTGACCGCGATCATGGGTCCCCTTCCACGCCGCCCCCTGGCGGCGGTTCGCGACGGACCGCGCTGGCAGGACCGTCGTGCGTACAGCTGTGGAGGCGACCGTCCAGGAGGCCCGGCGTGCGTCGACGACGCTGGACGGGCCTCCTGGACGGGTCGCGCCGGGTCGGGACCAGACGCGGGTCGCATCGGGTCAGGACCCGACGTTCTCCAGTTGCTCCAGCGTACGCCGTCGCTCGGCCTGCTCCGCAGGGTCCGGCACCGGGAGCGACGCCAGCAGGCGTTGCGTGTACGGGTGCTGCGGAGCGCCGAGGACCTGCGCCGTCGTGCCCACCTCGACCAGGTCGCCGCGGTAAAGCACCGCGATCCGGTCGGACAGCGCGCCCACGACCGCCAGGTCGTGGCTGATGAACAGCGACGCGAAGCCCAGGTCCTGCTGGAGCTCGAGGAAGAGCTCGAGCACGCGGGCCTGCACCGACACGTCGAGCGCACTCGTCGGCTCGTCGGCGATGAGCAGCTTCGGCCGGAGCGCGAGCGACCGGGCGAGCGACGCGCGCTGGCGCTGCCCACCGGAGAGCTCGTGCGGGTAGCGGTCCCCGTACGCCTTCGGCAGCTGGACCGCCTCGAGGAGTTCGTCGACGCGCTTACGGGCCGCACGCGGGCTCGACACCTCCTTGTGGACGACCAGCGGCTCGGCGACGCACTCGGCGATCGTGAGCAGCGGGTTGAACGACGTCGCCGGGTCCTGGAACACGAACCCGATGTCCTTGCGCAGGTGCTTGAAGTCGCGCTCCCGGTAGCCGAGCATCTCGGCGCCGAGGACCTTCAGCGAGCCGCCGGTGACCTTCGTCAGCCCGGCCATGGCGCGACCGATCGTGGTCTTGCCGGAGCCGGACTCCCCCACCAAGCCGAGGACCTCGCCGGGACGGATCGCCAGGTCGACGCCCTTCACGGCGCGGAACGCGGGCGAACCGAGGCGGCCGGGGTACTCGATCTCGAGCCCCTTCGCCTCGACCAGCGGGGTGACGTCCTCGGTGATCGCGGCACGGCGGGCGGTGCCCGTCGACGCCTCGAGCCGGGGCACGGCGGCGAGCAGCCGCTTCGTGTAGTCGGCCTGCGGACGCGCGAACAGGTCCGTCGCCGAGGCCTCTTCGACGATCTCGCCCTGGTACATCACGGCGACGCGGTCGGCCAGGTCGGCCACCACACCCATGTTGTGCGTGATGATCACGATCGCCGTGCCGAACTCGTCGCGGCAGCGGCGGAGCAGGTCGAGGATCTCGGCCTGCACCGTGACGTCGAGCGCCGTGGTCGGCTCGTCGGCGATGATCACCGACGGCTCGAGGGCCAGGGCACTCGCGATGACGACACGCTGCTTCTGGCCGCCGGAGAACTGGTGTGGGTAGTGGTCGACGCGGGTCTCGGGGTCGGGGATGCCGACGCGCCCGAGGTAGTCGATGGCCTTCGCCCGCGCCTCCTTCTTGGACATGCCGCCGTGGGCGCGGAGCCCCTCGGCGATCTGCCACCCGACCGTGAAGACCGGGTTGAGGGCGGTCGACGGCTCCTGGAAGACCATCGCACCGGCGGTCCCCCGCAGGCTGCGCAGCTTCTGCGCGCCGACGGTGACGACGTCGGTGCCGTCGAGCAGCACCGCGCCGCCGAGCGTCGCCGTCTCGGGCATGAGCCGGAGCATGGCGCGCGCTGTGACGGACTTGCCGGAGCCGGACTCGCCGACCAGGGCGAGGACCTCGCCGGGGCGGACGTCGAGGCTGACACCCTTCACCGCGTCGACGGCGCCGCCGTCGGTGGCGAAGGTGACGGTGAGGTCGTCGACGACGACCACGGGTGCGTTCTCGGTGTCGGTCGTCATGCGCCCGATCCTTCCGCGGTGGCCGTGTTGCGCGCGTCGCGCGTGGACACCAGCTGCTTGAGCCGTCGGCGCGCACGCAGACGGGGGTCGGAGATGTCGTTGAGGCTCTCGCCGATGAACGTCACACCGAGCACGAGCACCACGATCGCGACACCCGGGTAGACACCGGTCCACCAGACGCCGCTCGCGACGTCGGACAGCGCACGGCTGAGGTCGTAGCCCCACTCCGCACCACTGGTCGGCCCGATGCCGAACCCGAGGAAGCCGAGGCCGGCCAGGGTCAGGATCGCATCGCTGGCGTTGAGCGTCAGGATGAGCGGCAGGGACCGCGTCGAGTTCCGCAGCACGTGGCGGATCATGATGCGCCACGGGTTCGTGCCCATCACGCGCGCCGACTCGACGAACGCGTCGTTCTTCAGGCGCACAGCCTCGGCGCGGACCACCCGGAAGTACTGCGGCACGTAGACGACGGTGATCGAGATCGCCGCCGCGACGATGCCGCCCGAGTAGCTCGAGTTGCCGCCGGAGATCACGATCGACACGACGATCGCGAGCAGCAGCGAGGGGAAGGCGTAGACCGCGTCGGCGACCACGACGAGGACCCGGTCCAGCCAACCGCCCAGGTAGCCGGAGACCAGGCCGAGCAGGACGCCCACGATGATCGACACGACGACCGCGACGATCACGACGAGGACCGCGGTCCGGGCGCCGTAGACGACGCGGCTGAACACGTCGAACCCGCCGACGGTGGTGCCCCAGATGTGCTCGGCACTCGGTGCGCCCGTGCGCGGGAAGCTCTCGCCGTCCGCGCCCTGCAGCTGGCCGAAGCCGTACGGGGCCAGCAGCGGCGCGAAGACCGCGACGAGCAGGTACAGGGCGCAGATGACCACGCCGACGATGAGCATGGCGCGCTGCCAGCCGGTGCTCTTGCGGAGCTGGACCACCACGGGCAGCCGCTTCCAGAGCGGCTCGTGGCGGTCGACGAGGGTGGTGTCGGCCATCGTCAGAACCTCACTCTCGGGTCGATCAGGGCGGCGACGACGTCGACGATGAAGTTGGTCACCGCGACGATCACCGCCAGCATCGCGACGATGCCCTGGACCGCGACGAAGTCACGGGCCGACAGGTACTGGTTGAGCTCGAAGCCCAGGCCGCGCCAGCCGAAGGTGGTCTCGGTCAGGACCGAACCACCCAGCAGCATCGCGATCTGCAGGCCCATGACCGTGATGATCGGCACGAGGGCGGGGCGGAACGCGTGCGTCCGGACGAGCCGCGACTCGCGGACACCGCGGGAGCGGGCCGCGTCGACGTACTCGGAGCCGAGCGACCCGATCATGTTCGCGCGCACCAGGCGCAGGAAGATGCCGGCGGTCAGCAGTCCGAGGGTCAGCGCCGGCAGGACGGCGTGCTGCAGCACGTCGCCGATGACCGCCGCGTTGCCGGTCCGGAGCGCGTCGATGATGTAGATGCCGCTCGCGCCGGGGATGCCGTCGAGGATGAGCTCCACCCTGGTCGACGCGCGGTCGCCGAGCGGCAGCCAGCCGAGCCACACCGAGAAGACGAGCTTGAGCAGCAGGCCGCCGAAGAACACCGGGGTCGCGTACGTCAGGATCGCGAGGGCACGGAGCAGCACGTCGGGCCACTTGTCGCGCGTGTACGCGGCCAGCATGCCGAGCGGGATGCCGAGCACGAGCGCGACGACGAGGGCGTAGAAGACGAGCTCGGCGGTCGCGCCGCCGTACTGCAGGATGATCTCGGTGATCGGCCGGTTGTCGGTCGACGCGTTGCCGAAGTCACCGCGCAGGATGCCGCCGAGGTACTCGAAGTACTGCACGAGCACGGGACGGTCGTACCCGGCGGCGTGCAGGCGTTCCTGCAGCTGCGTCGGGGTGAGTCGGCCGCCGACCGACGCGGTGATCGGGTTCCCGATGACGCGCATCAGGAAGAACACGAGCGTCACCAGGATGAAGACGGTCGGGATGATGAGGAGGAACCTGACGAGGACGTACCGGCCGAGTCCGCCGCCACTGCTCTTGGCACGACGTTGTGCCTGTGGCTTGGTCGGATCGGTGCCGTTCACGTCCTGGGTCGCCTCTGGGGTGCTCAGGGTCACGGGGAGGGTGCCTTTCATGCCGGTGCGCAGGCACGCGGGCGTTCCTCGTGGGAACGCCCGCGGCCTGCGCGAGGGGCGTGGTGCTACTTGCTGAGGGTGGCGTACCGGAACTTGAACGAGGCGTCGAGGGTCAGGCCCTTGACGTCCTTGCCGGCGACGGCGACGGACTTGCCCTGCAGCAGGGGCAGCGTCGAGATCTGCGATGCCTCGCGCTCCTGGGCCTGCTCGATCAGGTCGGCACGCTTGTCCGGGTCGGACTCCGCCTGCTCCTTCGCGATGAGGTCCTGGATGACCGAGTCGTCGTAGTGGTTCTGGACGAAGTTCTCCTTGGTGAAGAACGGCGACAGGTAGTTGTCGGCGTCGGAGAAGTCCGGGAACCAGCCGAGCTGGTACTCCGGGTACGCGTCCTTCGTGCGCTCCTGCGCGTAGGTCGTGTAGACCGTCGACTGGATGTTGACGGTGAACAGGCCCGAGTCCTCGAGCTGCGTCTTCAGCAGCGCGTACTCGTCGTCCGAGGCCGAACCGTAGTGGTCGGGCGCGTACTGGATGTCGAGCTGCACCTTGCCGGAGACACCGGCGTCGGCGAGCGTCTTCTTCGCCTTGTCGACGTCGGGGCCACCGTCGCCGTCGCCGTACATGTCCTTGAACGGCTGGACCGCACCGGTGAGGCCGTCCGGCACCATCGAGTACAGCGGCGTGAAGGTGTCGTTGTAGACCTCCTTCGCCAGGGCGGCGCGGTCGACCACGTCAGCGGCGGCCTGGCGCACGGCGAGGGCCTTCGCCTCGTCGGCGTCGTCCTGACCGGTGCCGAACGGCTGCGTCTTGAAGTTGAAGACCACGTAGCGGATCTCGCCGCCGGGGCCGTCGGTGACCTTGAGGTCGTCGTCCTTGCGCAGGTCCGAGATGTCGGTCGGCGTCAGCGAGCGGTACGCCACGTCGACGTCGCCCTGCTGCACGGCGAGCTTGAGGTCGGTCTCCTTGGTGTAGTAGTTGGCCGTCACCTCGGACGTCTTCGCCTTGCCGAGCAGGCCGTCGTACTTCGGGTTCGTCTTGTACTGGATCAGCTGGTTCTCCTTGTAGGAGCTGATCTGGTACTGCCCGGCGAACGCCTTGCCCTTGACGATGTCGTCCGCGCTGGTGAGCTTCGTCGCGCTGAAGACGTCTTCGTCGACGATCGGGCCGGCGGGGCTCGAGAGCACCTGCGGCCAGGTCTGGTCGGCGTGGTCGAGGTTGAACACCACGGTCGTGTCGTCCGGGGTGTCGATGCTCTTGAGGTTGGCGAGCAGCGACTGCGGGCCGTTCTCGTTGTTGATCTTGAGCTCGCGGTCGAACGAGAACTTCACGTCGCTCGAGGTGAGCTTGTTGCCGTTCGCGAACTCGAGGCCGTCCTTGAGGGTGACCTCGTACGTGGTCGGGCTCGTGAACTCCGCCTTCGTGGCGATGTCCGGCTCGACGTCCGGGCTGCCCACGGGCGTGTTCATCAGGAACGGGAAGACCTGGTTCTGCACGGCGAACGAGCCGTTGTCGTAGGAGCCGGCGGGGTCGAGGGACGTGATCTTGTCCGTCGTCCCGATGCTCAGGCCGTTCAGCTCGGTGTCGCTCACGCTGCTGCTCGCGCAGCCGGTCAGCACCAGCGCCGTCGCTGCTGCTCCGGCGCCGAGCGCGATGCCGCGCCTGCCCCACGTGCCTGTGTGCTTCTTGAACACGGATGCCATGTTCGATGCCTCTCTTGAAGATGGGTGCAAGTGTCCGGACCGGCGGGTGGTACGTCTGTGTGCCCGGCCAGGAACGCTCATTGGTATCACCCTGTCACGGAACAGATCGAACCGGGAGCGATTTGTTTACACCGCTGTAATGCAAGCACCCGTCGCGTGATGCATCATTCGTGCGCATCGACCCGGCGCGCCGCACACGAAAGTTGCGCGCTGCAACCTGGGTGGTCGCGCCCGCCGACCGGTCACGACGCACCGCTCGTCCCACCCCGAGCGGTCACGTCCCGTCGGCCGGACCCCGGCCAGCCGACGCCTTGCGACCACTCGACGCCCGACACCCGGCACGTCGTGCGGCCACACCGTCGGCCTGGAGGCTCGCCCCACGTCGGCCCCGTCCCTCGCCCCCGCCGACCGGTCACGACACACCGCCCGTCCCACCCCGAGCGGTCACGTCCCGTCGGCCGGACCCCGGCCAGCCGACGCCTTGCGACCACTCGACGCCCGACACAGCCGCGCGCCCGGCACCCGGCACTCGGGCGGCGAGAGCGAGGGGCTAGGACGCCTCGGCGTCGGCGCGGAGCCGCATGCGCTGCGCGTCGATGTCCACGAGCTGCCGCTGGATCTCGGCGCGCCGCTCGGCCTGCTCGTGCGGGTCCGCACGCTGCAGTTGTCCGAGCAACGAGGCCTTGCGGGCGAGCAGGTCCCGCTCGACCAGGGCGACGACGATGCTCCGGCAGTACGCGGCGAGGTCCTCGGCGTTGCGGGCGGGGATCGGCGCGAGGGCCAGCTCGTGCGTCAGGGTGCGCAAGGGGGTCGGCACGTCGGCGAGCAACCGGTCGAGCCAGTCCCCCGCCCCGATGACGTCGACGTTGGCGACCACGGCGTCCCGCACGACGGCGAGCATCGGCGCCGAGAACGTGGCCGATGCGGCGAGCCCGAGCAGCGGCGCTCCGACCGAGGTCGGCTGCTGCACCATCGCCATGACGGCGTCGCGCTCCATGCGGCTGATCGGGTCGTTGGGCAGCGAGCGTATCCCGGCGACGGGCTCCTCGACCACACCGGCCCCGTCGGTTGCGTGACCGGCGCGACCGTCGCGCCCCGGGCCTCCTGACCGATCGTCCGTCGACCCCGCACGCCGACGCGCGGTCTCGACCGATCGACGAACCTCGGGCATGTCCATGCCGAGCCAGCCGGCGAGCTCGCGGACGTAGCCCTGGGTGAGCGAGCGGTCGCGGATGCCGGCGAGCACGGGCGCGGCGGCGCGGAGGGCACTGACGCGGCCCTCGACCGTCTCGAGGTCGTGGCCCTCCAACGTGCGGCGGATCATGAACTCGAACATCGGGCGCTTGTTCGTGATCAGGCGGCGGATGGCGTCGTCGCCGCGGGCCAGCCGGAGGTCGCACGGGTCGAGACCACCGGGCGCCACGGCGACGAACGTCTGCGCGGCGAACCGCTGTTCCTCGGCGAAGGCGCGGGATGCGGCACGCTGTCCGGCCTCGTCCGGGTCGAAGGTGAAGACCACCTCGCCGTTGGCGTTCGGGTCGGCGCCGGCCAGGTCGCCGAGCATCGGGCGCAGCACCTTGATGTGGTCGACGCCGAACGAGGTGCCGCACGTGGCGACCGCGGTGGTGATGCCGGCGACGTGGCAGGCCATGACGTCGGTGTAGCCCTCGACGATCACGACCTGCTTCTGCTTCGAGATGTCGCGGCGGGCCAGGTCGAGCCCGTAGAGCACCTGGCTCTTGTGGTAGATCGGGGTCTCGGGCGTGTTGAGGTACTTCGGGCCCTTGTCGTCCTCGAGCAGGCGACGAGCACCGAACCCGATCGTCGCCCCGGTGACGTCGCGGATCGGCCACATCAGGCGCCCACGGAACCGGTCGTAGGGCGAGCGGTCGCCCTGGCTGACGAGCCCGGCCGAGGTGAGTTCCTCGAGCGTGAAGCCCCGACCGCGCAGGTGGTCCTTGAGCATGTCGAACGACTTCGGGGCGAAGCCGACGCCGAAGTGCTGCGCCGCCGAGGGATCGAACCCGCGCTCCCCCAGGAACCGCCGTGCGGGGTCGGCCGCGGCGGTCGTGAGCTGCGCCGTGTAGAACTCGAGCGCGGCTTCGTTGGCGGCGATCAGCCGGGCGCGGGTGTTGTAATCGGTGCGTGGCCCGTCGCCCTCTTCGTAGTGCAGGGTGAAGCCGATCTTCGCGGCCATGCGCTCGACGGCCTCGGCGAAGGTGGTGTGGTCCTGCGCCATGATGAAGCTGAAGACGTCGCCGTCCTCGCCGCACCCGAAGCAGTGGTACCGGCCGACCTGGGGTCGGACGTGGAACGACGGAGAGCGTTCGTCGTGGAAGGGGCAGAGCCCCTTCATCGAGCCGACGCCCGCGTTCTTCAGCGTGACGTAGTCGCCGACGACGTCGGCGATGTTGACACGCGAGCGGACCTCGTCGATGTCGTTCCGCGCGATCCTGCCAGCCACCCTCTGATCCTAGTTCGTGGGACCGACCTCGGCCGACCGCGGCCCCGAGATGTGGACGAACCACCGAGGCCGACGGAGCACCCCGCTCACACCGGGATGTGGACCGCTTCCCGCTCGCCGACGACCAACCGCCGGTGCCAGGCGATCGCCCCTTGGTCCGTCAGGCTCGCGACCTGGTCGACCACGGCGCGGAGTCGGCCGTCGTCGTCGGACGCCGCACGCCAGTCGGCGGCGAAGCCGGGCTCGAGGTCCGACGCACCCGACGCCGCCAGGGCGTCGAGCAGCTCCGTCAGGATCCGACGCTGGTCTTCGTACACGGGCTGCCGGTCGCCCTGCGTCATCACGAACGCCGCCACGATCCCCTTGAGGACCGCGATCTCGCCGATGATCTCCGGCGGCGTCACGACGGACGCCGCGAACCGGACCAGGGACCCGGACGCGTAGGACTCGCGGGTCGCGGCCGTCGCCGTCCGCGCGAAGCGTCCGATCAGCTGCGAGGTGAGGTTCTTCAGGTGTGCCGCGTCGCGCCGGGACCCGTCGTACGAGGTCATCCAGAGCGGCAGGGCCCGGAGGCGGTCGAACGCCTCGAGCAGTTCCTCACGACTCAGGTCGTCGCCCACCCACGCGTGCATCGCGGTGACGATGTCGTTCTCGCCGACGCGGTCGCCGAGCGCCGCGACGTCGATGAACCCGGCGACGACGGCGTCCTCGAAGTCGTGCACCGAGTACGCGATGTCGTCGGACAGGTCCATGACCTGCGCCTCGATGCACCGCTGCCGACGGGGCGCCCCGGCACGGAGCCACTCGAAGGCGTCGTGGTCGTCGTCGTAGAAGCCGAACTTGGTCCGGCCCGATGACGACTCGGAGACGCCCTGCGCCGCGGGCCACGGGTACTTGCAGCTGGCGTCCAACGACGCACGGGTCAGGTTGAGTCCGAACGGACGGTCGACGTCGGCGCCGAGCCGGACGCCGTACACCTTCGGCTCGAGCCGGGTGAGCAGCCGCAGCGTCTGCGCGTTGCCCTCGAACCCGCCGATGCCGGCGGCCCAGGCGTTGACGGCGGTCTCACCGTTGTGGCCGAAGGGCGGGTGGCCGATGTCGTGCGCCAGGCACGCGGTGTCCACCACGTCGGGGTCGAGGCCCAACGAGTCCGCGAGCTCGCGACCGACCTGCGCCACCTCGAGCGAGTGGGTCAGGCGGTTGCGGGCGAAGTCGAGCCCGGTCGTCGGGCTGAGCACCTGGGTCTTGGCGGCGAGGCGACGGAGCGCGCTGGAGTGCAGCAGCCGTGCGCGGTCACGGGCGAAGTCCGATCGGCGGTTGCCGTGCTCTTCGGGGAGCCAGCGCTCGGCGTCGGCCGGGCCGTACGAGGCGGTGGCGCTCATCCGCCGCTGTGGTGCAGCTCGGCGGCGGCGAGGACCTTGCGGAACTCGCTGTCGACGTCGCGGGACTCGAGCCAGCGGTCGGGCAGTGCGGTGCGCTTCGGGTTGCCGGAGCGACCACGGGGGCCTTCGGCGCCCTCGCCCGGGTACGGTGCGTCGCGGTCGAGCTGCCCGAGCAGGTCGTCGATCTCCTGCAGGCTCGACGACAGCGCGAGACCGGACCGCACGTCGCTGCCGATCGGGTACCCCTTGAAGTACCAGGCCACGTGCTTGCGGGCGTCGCGGCAGCCGTGGTCCTCGGACCCGAAGAACTCGACGAGCAGTTCGGCGTGCCGACGGAACCCGTCAGCGACCTCGCCCAGGGTCGGCATGTACCGCAGCCCTTCGCCGCGGAACGCCGCCGCCAGGTCGCCGAACAGCCACGGGCGCCCGAGGCACCCGCGTCCGACGACGACGCCGTCGACGCCGGTCTCGTCGACCATGCGCAGGGCGTCGGCAGCCGACCAGATGTCCCCGTTGCCGAGGATCGGGATGTCGGTGACGGCCTCCTTCAGCGTCGCGATCGCCGACCAGTCGGCGTGACCGGAGTAGTGCTCGTTCGCCGTGCGGGCGTGCAGCGACACCGCGGCGACGCCGGCGTCCCGCGCGATGCGGGCGGCGTCGAGGTAGGTCAGGTGGTCTTCGTCGATGCCCTTGCGCATCTTCACGGTGACCGGCACGTTCCCTGCGGCGCGGACGGTCTTCGTGACGAGTTCGCGGAACAGCTCGAGCTTCCAGGGCAGGGCCGCGCCGCCGCCCTTGCGGGTGACCTTGGGCACCGGGCAGCCGAAGTTCAGGTCGATGTGGTCGGCACGGTCCTCGCCCACCAGGATCGAAGCGGCCTCGGCCACGGTGTTCGGCTCGACGCCGTACAGCTGGATCGACCGCGGGGTCTCGGACTCGTGGTGCTGGATGAGCTGCATCGACACGGGGGTGCGTTCGACCAGTGCGCGCGAGGTGATCATCTCGCAGACGTAGAGACCGGCGCCGTACTCGCGGCAGAGCCGGCGGTACGCCATGTTCGTGATGCCCGCCATGGGCGCGAGCACGACTGGCACGTCGACCTCGATCGGGCCGATGCGCAGAGGCCGTGCTGGGGCTTGTGTGATCGTCATACCTGTCCCATCTTCCCACGTCGGTGCTCGCCGGTAGCGTTCTCCACATGACGATCGACGCCAGCACCCGGTTCGACACCGACGCAGCAGCCCGCGGCCTGACGGTCGAGGTCGTCGAACGCCCCGCCGCGGACTCCCTGCAGCAGGCCGCCGAGCTGCTCGGCATCGACCCCGGCGACATCGTCAAGACGCTCGTCGTGAAGCGCCACGACGGCGGCTTCCTGCTCGCGCTCGTGCCGGGCGGCCGGAGCATCGCGTGGAAGAAGCTCCGCACCGTCGTCGGGGTGAACAAACTCTCGATGCCCGACGCGGCGACCGCGCTCCAGGCGTCGGGCTACGAGCGCGGCACGATCACGCCCATCGGAGCGACCGGCGACCTGCCCGTCTACGCCGACGAACGCATCGTCGGTCGACGGGTCGCCCTCGGCGCGGGCCGGCACGGCGCGAGTGCCTTCGTCGACGCCGACGACCTCGTCGCCGCGTACGGCGCGACGGTCGCCGACATCACCGACGAGGAACCGCAGCGCGCCTGACCGGTCCGGCGACCGACGGATCGCGCCCCCGCACAGCCGTTGCGCCCCGCAGAGTCGGGGCGCAACGACCGCACGGGGGCGCGGGACCAGCAGCGCGCGGCGCGGGACGAGCAGCGCGCGAAGCGCGACCGACGGATCCGTCAGTCCGGCACCTCGGTCCAGTCGCCCTCGGCACCGGCGAACGATCCGGCGTCGATCAGGCACGAATCACCGTCGCAGACCGGCGCACCGCCGGGCGTGACCAGCGTGAGCAGGCCGGGGCGCGCCTCCAGACCGGAGATCGCATCCGGGACCGACGGGGCGGACGGGAGGCCCGCCCCACCCCCGACGGTGACCGTCGCGCCCGTCATCGGGTCGCCGCCACATCGGCGCTCGCGTCGTCCGCAGCGCGTTCGGTCGCCGAGGCGACCTCGTCCGGCGTCGTGCCGCGCAGCGCGACGACCTGCGTCAGCACCTGCTCGAACGCTGCCGGGTCCTGCGCGCCGGAGACGCCGTACTTGCCGTCGATGACGAAGAAGGGGACGCCGTTGATGCCGAAGGCCTGCGCCTGGGCCTGGTCCGCGCGGACGGCTGCGAGCTGCGAGTCGTCACGGAGCGTCGCGAGGACCTCGTCGCGGTCGATGCCGATCTCGGCGCCCAGGTCGGCCAGCGTCGCGTCGTCGCCGACGTGCTCGCCGCGCTCGAAGTAGGCGGTGAACAGGCGCTCGACCATGTCCAGCTGCTTGCCGTGCTGCTTGGCGAGGTGGATGACCTGGTGCGCCTTCACGGTGTTCGTGTGGTGCATGGCCTCGAAGTCGTAGTCCAGCCCGACCGAGGCCGCGATGCCGGTGACCTGGTCGAGCATCTGCTGCGCCTGCTCGACGGGCATGCCCTTGTGGCTCGACAGGAACTCGGCCTCGGTGCCCTCGAAGTCGACGGGGGTGTCCGGGCTGAGCTCGAAGGAGTGGTACTCGACCTCGACCGGGCGGCCGTCCGCCGAGGCGCCGAACGCGGCGACGCCGGCCTCGAACTTGCGCTTGCCGATGTAGCACCAGGGGCAGGCGATGTCCGACCAGACATCGACCTTCACGGAGTCGTTCATGCTGATCCCAACGCGGACGTTGCGCTTGCATTCCCGCAGAACCTGGTTCCGGACACCGCACCGTGGATCTTCGTGGTGCTGTGACCGGAACCTGGTTCCGACGCGCCGCGACGCCGCGACGCCGCGACGCCCGCGAGACCCCTACGCGCCGAGCAGGCGCTGCGCCAGGTAGCCCTTCAGCTGGTCGAGGGCGACCCGTTCCTGCGCCATCGTGTCGCGCTCGCGCACCGTGACGGCCTTGTCCTCGAGCGTGTCGAAGTCGACCGTGATGCAGAACGGCGTACCGATCTCGTCGTGGCGACGGTAGCGACGACCGATCGCACCGGCGTCGTCGAAGTCCACGTTCCAGTTCTTGCGCAGGTCGTCGGCCAGGCCGCGGGCGACCGGCGACAGCTGCTCGTTGCGCGACAGCGGCAGCACCGCGGCCTTGACGGGCGCCAGGCGCGGGTCGAGTCGCAGCACGGTGCGCTTGTCGACGCCGCCCTTCGCGTTCGGTGCTTCGTCCTCGTGGTACGAGTCGAGCAGGAACGCCATGAGCGCACGGGTCAGGCCGAAGGACGGCTCGATGACGTACGGCACGTACTTCTCGTTGGCGGCCTGGTCGAAGAAGCGCAGGTCCTGGCCGGACGACTCGATGTGGTTGTTGAGGTCGAAGTCGGTGCGGTTCGCGACGCCCATGAGCTCGCCCCACTCCGAGCCGGTGAACCCGAAGCGGTACTCGATGTCGGCGGTGGCGTCGGAGTAGTGCGCCCGCTCGCCGTCCGGCACGTCGAAGCGGCGCAGGTTCTCCGGGTCGATGCCGAGCTCGGTGTAGAACGCGATCGAGTCGGCGATCCAATGCTCGTAGTGCTCCCCCGCCTCGGCCGGCGGCACGAAGTACTCGATCTCCATCTGCTCGAACTCGCGGGTGCGGAAGATGAAGTTGCCGGGCGTGATCTCGTTGCGGAACGCCTTGCCGACCTGGCCGATGCCGAACGGGGGCTTCATGCGGCTGGTCGTCACGACCTGCGCGAAGTCGACGAAGATGCCCTGCGCGGTCTCGGGGCGCAGGAAGTTCAGGCCCTCTTCGGACTCGACCGGGCCGAGGTACGTCTTGAGCATCCCGGAGAACTCACGGGGCTCGGTCCACTCGCCGCGGGTGCCGCAGTTCGGGCAGGCGATCTCGGCCATGCGGCCCTCGGGGTCGCGGCCCTTCTTGGCGACGAACGCCTCGATCAGGTGGTCCTCGCGGAAGCGGTGGTGGCAGTGCAGGCACTCCACGAGCGGGTCGGTGAAGGTCGCGACGTGGCCGGAGGCCTCCCACACCTTGCGGGGCAGGATGACGGCGGAGTCGAGGCCGACCATGTCGCCACGGCCGCGGACGAATCGCTGCCACCACTGACGCTTGATGTTCTCCTTGAGCTCCACACCGAGGGGCCCGTAGTCCCACGCGGAGCGGGAGCCTCCGTAGATCTCACCCGACTGGAAGACGAAGCCGCGGCGCTTGGCCAGGGCGATGACGCTGTCGAGACGGGTGGGCTGTGCCAAAGAGTGCTCCAGAGGTCGCCGAGCTGGGTGCTCGGTGCGGAAACGGTCCGGGCAAGACTACCGGCGTTCGTCGGCCGGGAGGCCCGCCCCGCGTCCGCCCGCAGCACTCACCTCGCCGACGTGGTCGCCCCCACCCCGCCCAGTGCGGCCGCCACGTCGCTCACGTCGGACTCGTCGTTCCACAGGTGGAACGCGATCCGGAGTCGCCCGGCACGCCCCGACGCGGTGAGTCCGGCGGTGGTGAGGGCCCGGAGGGCCGACCCGTCGGCGTCCGCGAACGTCACGATCGCCTGCCCGTCGGCCTGACGAGGCGACCCGAGGGCGTCGCACAGCCGATCTGCGAGACCGGTGGCGTGCCTCCAGACCGCCTGCTGGTCGAGCGCGACCGCGTGTTCGAGCGCGGCCACGGCACCGGGCCACGCCTGCCAGGCCGGCGAGACGTCGAAGCGACGGGCGTCGTCGGCCAGGCGCATGTCGGGGCCGTAGCAGGACGACCACACGTCCGCGCCGGCGTACCAGCCGGCCTGGACCGGGCGGAGCCGACCGAGGGCGGTGTCGGAGAGTGTCATGAAGGCGACGCCGCGCGGCGCGCAGAGCCACTTGTAGGCGTGCGTGAGCGTCACGTCGAACAGTGCCGCGTCGACGGGCAGGACGCCGGCTGCCTGCGTGAGGTCGCAGAGGGTGAGGGCACCGACCCGCCGGGCCGCGGCGACGATCGGGTACGGATCCGTGACCGCGCCGGTGGCGGACTGCACCGCGGACCACGCGACGAGGGCGGTGTCGGGCCCGACGGACGCGGCGAGCCGGTCGAGCGGGACGCTCCGGACCCGCACGCCGCGGTGTGCCTGGGCGAGGAACGGGAACACGACCGAGCTGAAGTCACCGTCGGGGACGACCACCTCGGCACCGTCCGGCAACGCATCGGCGACGACCGCAGCCATCACCGAGGTCTGCGAGCCGGTCGCCACGTGGGACACCGGCACCTCGACGAGGGCGGCGAACAGCGCGCGGCCCTCCTCGACCAACGCCCCGTAGTGGGCCGGCGAGGTCTCGGCGCGGGACCACGCGTCGAGGTCGGCCCGCTGGGCGGCGAGCGTGGCCCGGGTCGGCAGACCGGCGGTGCACGCCGCGAGGTAGCCACGGCCGGCGGGGAAGGAGTCCATGCGGACAGCGTCCCGGCTCGTGCCCCATCACACCAGTCCTGTTCTGTTGTGCAGCCGATAACATCGCGTGATGGACGACATCGATCCCCAGCTGCTCCGGATCCTCCGCGCTGTGGCCGACGGCGGGTCGATCACGCGCGCCGCCGCAGCACTCGGGTCGAGCCAACCCGCGGTCAGCCAGTTGCTCGCCCGGGCCGAACGTCGGCTCGGGCACACCCTGGTGCTGCGGTCCGGGCAGGACGGTCGCGGCGGGCGCGGTGCCACCCTGACGGACGCCGGTCGGGTGCTCGCGGACCACGCGTTGCACGTGCAGGCCGCGCTGACCGCCGCGCGCGAGGACCTCGACGCCGTCGGGGGGCTGACCCGCGGCCGCGTGCGCCTCGCCGGGTTCCCGAGCGCGTCCTCGGCTCTCGTGCCCGCCGTGCTCGCCCGGCTGGCGTCGACGGCTCCGGGCGTGACGACCTCGTACGTCGAGGTCGAACCGCCCGAGGCGCTCGACCTGCTGCGGAGCGGGGAGGTCGACGTCGCCCTGACCTTCACCTACGTCGGCGACGAGGTCGGGTCTGCCCCGGACCCCGGGCTCGTCACGCGGGCACTCGGGCGGGATCCGCTCGCCCTGGTGACGCCGGTCGGAGGCTCGGGCGGCGTCCGCACCGGGGACTCCGGTGCCGTGGGCTCCGCCGTCGACCTCGCATCGCACCGCGACGCCCGCTGGATCGGCGGCTGCCCCCGGTGCCGCGGCCACCTGCTCGCCTCGTGTGCGACCGCCGGGTTCACCCCGGACATCGTGCTCGAGACCGACAACGCGGCAGCGGTGGTGGGGCTCGTCGCCGCCGGACTCGGCGTGGCCCTGCTCCCCCGACTGGCGCTCGCGACGACGGTCATCCCCGCCGAGGTCCGGGTCGACCCCGTGGACGACGACCTGGCCCGCCGGGTCGAGGTCGTCATCGCCCGAGGGGCCGAGCGTGTCCCGAGCGTCCGTGCCGCCCTGGACGCGGTGCGGTCGGCGGCACACCTGCTCGACGGGCCGCTGCCCGGCTGACGGGTGCGTCAGGCGGTCGGGGCGTCGACCGCACCGCCGTAGCGCCGGTCGCGGCGTGCGTACTCCTCGATCGCGCCCCACAGGTCGGTGCGCCGGAAGTCCGGCCACAGGCGGTCCAGGAACACCATCTCGGCGTACGCCGACTGCCACAGCAGGAAGTTGCTCGTGCGCTGCTCCCCCGAACTGCGCAGGAACAGGTCGACGTCGGGCATCTCGGGCACGTAGAGCCGCTTCGCCAGGGCCTTCTCGGTGACCTGGCTCGGCTTGAGGCGTCCGGCGGCGACCTCTTCGGCCATCCCCCGCACGGCGTCGACGATCTCGTTCCGGCCGCCGTAGTTGACGCACATCGTCAAGGTCAGCACGTCGTTGCGCGCGGTCATCTGCTCGGCACGGTCGAGCTCGTCGATGACGCTCCGCCACAGCCGAGGACGGCGTCCGGCCCACCGCACCTTGACGCCCCACTCGTTCAGTTGGTCGCGCCGACGACGGATCACGTCGCGGTTGAAGCCCATCAGGAACCGGACCTCTTCCGGCGAACGCTTCCAGTTCTCGGTGGAGAACGCGTACGCCGAGATGTGCTTGACGCCGATCTGGATCCCACCGGCGACGACGTCGAGCAGCGAGGCCTCGCCCGCCTTGTGCCCCTCGATCCGGGTGAGCCCGCGGCCGTTGGCCCACCGGCCGTTGCCGTCCATCACGATCGCGACGTGGTCCGGCACGAACCGGGCCGGGATCGCCGGAGGCGTCTCACCGGTCCAGTCGATCGGGCGGAACGGCTCGGCGTCGTCGGGGCGGCGGGGGCTCATGCGGTGGGGGTTCCTTCCACGGTGCGGGTTCCTTCCGCGGCGGGATCGGGCTCGGGGACGGCGGGTGCGGGGGTCGAGGCCACCGCGCGTGCTGTCGCCTCGGGTCCGTCGTGGGTCAGCGGCACGGGCAGCGGGTGCTCCGAGCGGTCGACGTGCGGCAGGGACCGGAGCGATCGTTCCAGGTGCCACTGGGCGTAGGCCGCGACCACGCCGGAGGCCCGCGACCGCGTCCGTTCGTCGGTGGCGTCGACGCTCGCCCAGTCGCCGGCGAGCAGCGAACCGAGCACGCCGAGGGTCGCCGGGTCGAGCCGCGGTGTGCCGGGAGGCGCAGCCCGGTCGGCGACGACCCCGCCGAGCTGCACGACGAACGCGGAGTGCGGCCCGGGCTCCCCCGTGACCGCACAGTCGCTGAACGAGGGCGCCCAGCCCGCGATGCTCATCGCACGGAGCAGGTAGGAGTCGAGCGTGGCGCTGGAGTGGTGCTCACCGCGCGACAGCGACCGCAGCGCGCCGACGAGCAACAGGTACTGCTGCAGCCCGGCGTCGGCCTCACTCAGGCGGTCGGCGGTCTCGACCATCGCGCTGGCTGCCGTGTAGGCACCGTAATCGGCGACGATCTGCGCCCCGTAGGCCCCGAGCGACTCGGCCTGGGTGACGATGTCGAGCGACCGGCCCTCGTAGAACTGGGCGTCGACGACCATGAACGGTTCGAGCCGGCTGCCGAACTTCGACGCGGTCCGCCGCACGCCCTTGGCCACCGCACGGATCTTGCCGTGCTGCCGGCTGAGCATGGTGACGATGCGGTCGGCTTCCCCGAGCTTGTGGGTGCGCAACACGACGCACTCGTCCCGGTACAGCGGCATGCCTCCAGTATCCCCCGCCCCGCCGACACCGCGTGCGGCGCGCAGCGCGCAGCCGCGCGCGCCGCGCGCAGCGGCCAGTGCGTGTACCGAGCGGAATCGGGCGTACCTGGTCGAAAGAAACGATCAGGTACGCCCGATTCGACTTGCCATCGCGCGTGACGGGGGAAAGACCGGGCACAGACGGGAGGCTCCCCACCGGGCACGGCCGGTCCGCCGCTGGCGCGTCGGCCCGGAACCGGCCGGGTGGGCCCAGGTGCAGGACGGACCTGCACCGCGCCTCCCGGTCTGGCCGCGTCTCAGGCGGAGACGAGCTCCGGCGAGTCGGCGCCGGCTGCAGCACCGGCGCGCACCGCGCGGTTCACCGCGGACACGATCGCCTTGAGCGAGGCCGTCGAGATGTCGGCGTCGATGCCGACGCCCCACAGGCGCACGCCGTCGACGTCGAGCTCGACGTACGACGCCGCCTTGGCGTCACCGGAGGCGCTCATCGTGTGCTCCGAGTAGTCGTACAGCGTGACCTGGACGCCCTGCTCGGCGAGGACCTTGAGGAACGCGTCGATCGGACCGGTGCCCACTGCGTCGGCGGTGACGGAGCCCTCGTCGACGCGGAGTGCGACCGACAGCGAGGTCGTGCCGTCGAAGTCGCTCGAGGTCGCCGTCTTGGTGAGCTCGTACCGGCCCCACTTGTCGTCGTCGGTCGAGGCGGGCAGGTACTCGTCCTGGAACACGTCCCAGATGCGCTGCGACGAGAACTCACCGCCCTCGGTGTCGGTGTGCCGCTGGACGACTCCGGAGAACTCGATCTGCAGCTTGCGGGGCAGGTCGAGGGCGTGGTCGGTCTTGAGCAGGTACGCGACGCCGCCCTTACCGGACTGCGAGTTGACGCGGATGACGGCCTCGTACGACCGGCCGATGTCCTTCGGGTCGACGGGCAGGTACGGCACCGCCCACTCGATCTCGTCGATGTCCTTGCCCGCGGCGGCGGCCTTGGCCTTCATCGCCTCGAAGCCCTTGTTGATGGCGTCCTGGTGCGAACCGCTGAACGCCGTGTAGACGAGGTCGCCCGCCCACGGCTGACGCTCCGGCACCGGCAGCTGGTTGCAGTACTCGACGGTGCGCTTCACCTGGTCGATGTCCGCGAACGAGATCTCCGGGTCGATGCCCTGCGTGAACAGGTTCATGCCCAGCGCGACGAGGTCGACATTGCCGGTGCGCTCACCGTTGCCGAACAGGCAGCCTTCGATGCGGTCCGCGCCGGCCATGTAGCCCAGCTCGGCGGCGGCGACGGCGGTGCCGCGGTCGTTGTGCGGGTGCAGCGACAGGATGACGTCCTGGCGGTGCGCGAGGTTGCGCGACATCCACTCGATCGAGTCGGCGTAGACGTTCGGCGTCGCCATCTCGACGGTGGCCGGCAGGTTGATGATGACCTTGCGGTCGGGGGTGGGCTCGAAGACCTCGAGCACGGCGTTGCAGATCTGCAGCGCGACCTCGAGCTCGGTGCCCGTGTAGGACTCCGGCGAGTACTCGTAGTAGACCGTCGTGTCGTGCTGCAGCGTCGCCTCGGCCGCCTTGCACAGCTTCGCGCCGGCCACCGCGATGTCGACGACACCCTGGACGTCGGTGCGGAAGACGACCTCGCGCTGCACGATCGACGTCGAGTTGTACAGGTGGACGATGGCCTGCTTCGCGCCGTCGATCGCCTCGTACGTGCGCTGGATGAGGTGCTCGCGCGCCTGGGTCAGCACCTGGATGGTGACGTCGTCGGGGATCGCGCCCTCGTCGATCAGGCTGCGGACGAAGTCGAAGTCGGTCTGCGAGGCGCTCGGGAACCCGACCTCGATCTCCTTGTAGCCCATGCCGACGAGCAGGTCGAACATGGCGCGCTTGCGCTCGGCGTCCATCGGGTCGATGAGGGCCTGGTTGCCGTCGCGCAGGTCGACCGCACACCAGCGCGGGGTTCGCTCGATGCGTTTCGTCGGCCAGGTGCGGTCGGGCAGTTCGACCGAGATCTGTTCGTGGAAGGGGACGTACTTGTGGATCGGCATCCCGGAGGGCTGCTGCGTGTTCTGCATCGTTCGTCGCTTTCGTCGCGTGTTCGTGTGCTCTGGTGAGTGCGGCCACGACGGACTCCGCGACGAGGTGGGCCGGTGTGTCAGGCCTCGTCGCGGCAGCGAAGGAGGAGGAGTGCCGAGTACATCGAGTCCACGGTAGCACCGGCGGGCTGCTGTGTGACAAGCGCGTGACGCGGGGGCGGCCAGGCACGGTCCGAGCCGGACACCGGACGGGGGCGATCGGTCACGACATGCCGCGGGTCGGCCGCCGAGCGGTCACGTTCTGTCACCTGAGCCGCGTCCAGGCGACAGTTCGTGACCATTCAACGGACGTGAGCGGCGTGGCACTGCGGTGCGGCACACGTCCACGCGACCACGCGACGGACGGGAGGCACGGTGCCAGCTGGCACCGGGCCTCCCGTCCGCCGCGTGGTGCGACCAAAGCGCGGCGTCAGTCGACCGCGAGCGCCTCGGTCGGGGGCACGCGCATCGCGCGCCGCACCGGCGCGATCGTCGCGACGACCGCCAGCACGAGCGCCCCGACGACGACGATCCCGATGGTGAGCGGCGGCAGCACGGGCGTGACCGGGTGCCCGAGCGACCCGAGCAGCGTCTGCCCGCCGACCCACCCGTAGAAGGTGCCGAGCACGAGCCCCGAGACGACGGCCGCGACGACCATCTGCACGGCCTCGGTCACGATCATCCGGCGGACCTGTGCCCCGGTGAGTCCGAGCACCCGCAGCAGCCCGAGCTCGCGTCGGCGCTGCAGGACCCCGAGTGCCAGCGCGTTGACGACCCCGACGGCGGCGATCACGGCCGAGAACCCGACGATGACGCTGACGACGGCGTTCAGCTGGACGAAGAAGTCGCGCTGCGCCTGCACCATCTCGGTCGTCATCTGGCCCTGCCCCATCTGCTCGAGCTGCGCCTCGAGCACGTGCTGCATGATCCCCAGTGCGACGGCGAAGGTGACGAGCAGGGTGACGCCGATGACGAGCCCGATCGTCGCCCGCGAGGACCGACCCGGCGCACGCATGGCGTTGCGGCCGGCGAGCAGGACGACGGGGTCGTGCGAGCCGATCCGACCGATGAGCTGCAGCACCGGCGGCATCACGATGGTCGCTCCGACGGCGACGCCGGCGAACGACACGAACCCACCGAGGGCAGCTGGCAGCACCGCGATCGGCGAGCTCGCGCTGACCGCGAGCCCGATGAGCATGAGCGCCGCGCCGCCGGCCATGAGCACGATGGCCCAGACCTTGCGGGCGGTGCCCGAGCGGACGTCGTCGTGGCTCGGTTCGACGCTCGAGGACAGCGCCTCGAGCGGGGTGACGGTCAGCACCCGGCGGGAGCCCGCGGCGAAGGCCCCCCAGGTCGCCAGGACCACGGCCACGACCGGCAGCACGAGTTCCCACGGCAGGAGCGTGTAGTCGGTGTCGGGCAGGAACCCGTTGCCGCGCAGCACCACCACGAACACCGCGGACAGCCCGGTACCCACGACGGCGCCGATCAGTCCGCCGAGCACCCCGACGACCAGTCCGGTCCGGGTGATCCGGGCCCGGAGCGTCGCGCCGGTGGCACCGACGAGCCGCTGCAAGGCGATGATGCGGGTCTGCCCGGCGATGAGGGTCGCGCAGGTGTTGGCGGTGACGATCGCGCCGACGTACAGCGCGATGCCGAGGAACAACCACCCGACGACGGACAGGATCGCCCTGACCGGGCCGAGGTCGGCGAGCCCGGCGGCGCCGAGCGCCTCGGTCACGATGCCCGGCGCGATGACGAGTGCTGACCCGAACGTGGTGCCGAGCGCCGCGACCAGCACGGTGGGGGCGAAGGAGCGGACGCCGTTCACGCTGCCGCCTCCATCCCCAGCATCGTGGTGGAGATCGCGCCGGCGTCCATCGCCGGGCGGTCGGCGACGACCCGGCCGTCGGCGAGGAACAGGATCCGGTCGGCGTTGGCGGCGGCGACGGGGTCGTGCGTCACCATGACGACGCTCTGGCCCCACTCCTGCACGGCCCCGCGCAGGATCGCGAGCACGTCACGGCCGGTGCGCGAGTCGAGGGCTCCGGTCGGCTCGTCGGCGACGACGACCGCCGGCCGCGAGGCGAGTGCCCGGGCGATGGCGACGCGCTGCTGCTGCCCACCCGACAGCTGGTGCGGCCGGTGCGAGAGCCGGTTGCCGAGTCCGAGCTGGTCGACCAGACGGTCGATCCACGCGCTCTCGTCCTTCGACGGCTTGTGCCCGCCGAGCAGGAACGGCAACCGGATGTTCTCGCTGACGTCGAGCGTCGGCACCAGGTTGAACGACTGGAACACGAACCCGAGCCGGCGGCGACGGAGCTCGGTCAGGTCCTTGTCACCGAGCCCCGTGATGTTGACCCCGTCGATCTCGATGCGGCCCGCGGACACCGCGTCGAGGCCCGCGGCGACGTGCATGAGCGTCGACTTGCCGGACCCCGACGGCCCCATCACGGCGGTGAACTCCCCCGCGCCGATGTCGACGCTGACGTCGTCGAGCGCCGTCACCCGGCGCGCGGCGTCGCCGTAGTGCTTGGACACGTGGTCGAGTCGGATGATCGGAGCGTGGCTGGTGGTCATGCACCAACGATGGCGTCCGGGAGGCCCGCCCCGCGTCCGTCGGGCGGCTCCTGTGGATGAGCCGCTCGGCTCGACTTCCTGTGGACGGGTCATCCGATCGGATGACGTCCGTCAGTCGGCCTTGCTCACCAGCCCGTGCTCGTGCGCGAACACGACGAGGCGCACGCGGTCGCGGAGTCCGAGCTTCGTCAGGACCCGCGAGATGTGGGTCTTCACGGTCGCCTCGCTGACGTACTCGTGCTGCGCGATCTCGCTGTTGCTGAAGCCGCGGGCCGCCAGGTCGAAGATCTCGCGCTCGCGCGGGGTGAGGTCGTCGAACGTCGCCGGCACGGTGGCGGCCTGCTCGACGGAGTCGTCGTAGCGCCGCAGGAGTTCCCGCGTCGCCGAGGCCGCGAAGACCGCGGTGCCGGCGTGCACGGTCCGCACGGCGGCGAGCAGGAACTCGGGGTCGGCGTCCTTCAGCACGAAGCCGCTCGCCCCGGCCCGGATGGCCTTCGCCGCGGCCTCGTCGAAGTCGAACGTGGTCAGGACGAGCACCTTCGCGCCGTCGGTGCCGGCCTGTTCGACGATGTGCGCGGTCGCCGTGATGCCGTCCATCACGGGCATCCGGACGTCCATGAGCACGACGTCCGGCCGGGTGCGCCGGACGAGTTCGACGCCCTCGGCACCGTCGCCCGCCTCGCCCACGAAGTGCAGGTCGGGTTGGGAGCCGATGAGCATCCGGATGCCGGTGCGGAAGAGTGCCTGGTCGTCGACGAGGGCGACGCGGATGCGGCCGTCGGCCGGCGGGGTGGTGGTCATCGGGCGGTGCGCTCCTGCTCGGTCGGACTGATGGTCGGGGCGGGGGCCGACTCGGCGGTCGGGCCCGCAGCCGGGCTCGCGGTCGGGCTCGCGGTCGGGCTCGTGGTCGGGCTGATGCGCCCGCGGGGCATCTGCCCGCTCGCGGGGACGGCGGGCATGCGCACGGCGACCTCGAAGTCAGGGCCGCGGACCCCGGCGGTCATCGTGCCCCCGGTCATGGTGGCACGCTCGCGCATGCCGACCAGGCCGTGCCCGGTGCCAGGACCCCGGGTGCCGTCGTCGGCGCGGCGGTTCACCACCGCGATCTCGACGGTGTCCGGGCGGTAGGTCAGTGATGCGTGCACCGGCGTGCCGGGCTCACCGTGCTTGTAGGCGTTCGTCAGGCTCTCCTGCACGATCCGGTACACCGCGAGCTGCGTCGTGGTGGGGAGGCCGGTCGGGTCGCCCTCGCGCTCGACCCGGACGTCGAGGCCGACCTGGCGCATCTCGCCGACGAGCCGGTCGATGTCGTCGATCTCCGGCGTCGGGACGGTCCCCTGCTCGTGCCGCAGCGCGCCGAGGAGCTCGCGGACGTCGCCGAGGGCCCGGCGGGCGGTGCTCGAGATGGTGCCGAGGGCCTGGTCCGCGACGGCGGGGTCGGCCTTCAGTGCGTAGCGGGCTCCGTCCGCCTGGGCGATGACGACCGCGAGCGAGTGCGCGACGATGTCGTGCATGTCGCGGGCGATGCGCACGCGCTCCTGTTCGACCGCGACCGCTCGGTCGGCGCGGGCGGCGTCGCGCTCGGCGAGCAGCTGGGCCTCGCGGCTCATGCTCGCCGACCGACGGGTGCGGACCACGAGGCCCGCCAACCACGGCAGCAGCAACAGGAGCAGGACGACGGCGAAGTACGAGACCGTGACCTGCACCGACTCCTGGAACGGGGTCGACGCGGTCTCGATCGTCAACCGGTTCCGGTAGTCGCCGACACCGATGTACAGGGCCGCGGTGACGGACCCGACGATGGCGGAGACGAGTCCCGCCAGCCGGACCCGCCGACTGCCGTAGGCGCTCGTCGTGTAGAGCACCGCGGCGATGAAGGCGTTCGACAGGTCGGGCAACTGGCCCGTGACCATCTCGAAGACCGCGAACACCCAGGCGACGGCCAAGGCGAGTCCGGGCGACAGCCGTCGGAGCGCGAGCGCAGCGGTCATGCCGACGACCGTGACGACCGCGAGCGGGGAGTCCATGCCCCGCGCCGAGGTGATCAGCACCAGCGAGCCGAGCACCACGGCGATGACGACATCGGTGATGACCTGCGCGCGCAGCATGGGACGGAACACGCGTCCACGGTACGGCGCTCGGCTCACGGGCGCGTCCCTCGTGTGGATGACTCCTGCCGCCGGACGCTCAGAAGCCGAGGCGTCCGAGCTGCTTGGGGTCACGCTGCCACTCCTTGGCGACCTTCACACGGATGTTGAGGTAGACGTGCCGACCGCCGAGCAGCGACTCGATCTCGACGCGGGCGCGGGAGCCGACGTCCTTCAGGCGCTCCCCCTTGTGGCCGATGACGATCGCCTTCTGGCTGTCGCGCTCGACGAACAGGTTCGCGAAGATGCGCAGCGGCCCGTCGGCGTCGTCGTCCTCGTCCGGCTCGACGATGTCCTCGATCACGACGGCGAGTGAGTGCGGCAGTTCGTCGCGGACGCCCTCGAGCGCGGCTTCGCGGATGAGTTCGCTGATGCGCTCCTCGTCGGTCTCCTCGGTCACGGCCGACGAGTCGTACAGCTGGGGCGACTCCGGCAGCAACGAGGTGATCTCGCCGAGGAGGTCCTCGAGCTGCTGGCCCTTCGTGCCGGACGTCGGGATGATCGAGTCCCAGTCGCGGAGCCGGGAGACGGCCAGCAGCTGCTCGCCGACCTTGTCCTTCGAGGTGCGGTCGATCTTGGTGACGATCGCGACCTTCTTGGCCCGCGGGTACTGGTCGAGGGTGTCGTTGATGAAGCGGTCACCCGGGCCGATCGGCTCGTTGGCGGGGACGCAGAACCCGATGACGTCGACGTCACCGAGCGTGGACTGCACCAGGTCGTTGAGCCGCTCGCCGAGCAGGGTGCGGGGACGGTGCACGCCCGGGGTGTCGACGATGATGACCTGGCCGTCGGGCCGGTGCACGATGCCGCGGATCGCGCGACGGGTGGTCTGCGGCTTCGACGAGGTGATCGCGACCTTCTGGCCCACCAGCGCGTTCGTCAGCGTGGACTTGCCCACGTTCGGACGCCCGACGAACGAGACGAAGCCCGCGCGGTAGGGCTTGCCCGAGGCGGTGGGGGTGGAGTCGGAGTCGGTCATGCGTGCGTGGTTCCCGTCGTGGTGGTGGCGTCGTCGTAGGCGCCCTCGACACCCGCGAGGGCGTCAGTGCGTTCGGCGAGCACGGTGATGAGGTGGCGGCGCTTGCCCTCGACCCGGTCGGCCGTCAGGACGACGCCGGACACCGTGACCGTGTCGCCGGAGACCGCCAGGTGGCCGAGCTCCTTGGTGAGCAGACCGCCGGCGGTGTCGACGTCGTCGTCGTCGAGCTCGATGCCGAACAGGTCGCCGAGCTCGTCGACGGGCAGTCGGGCCGAGATGCGCCAGAGGCCGGGCTCGACCTCGACCCGGTCGACCACGGCGCGGTCGTACTCGTCGGAGATGTCCCCGACGAGCTCTTCGATGAGGTCCTCCATCGTGACGAGACCGGCGACGCCGCCGTACTCGTCGACGACCAGGACCAGGTGGTTCTTCGCGACCTGCATGTGCCGCAGGGTGTCGTCGGCGGCCTTCGACTCCGGCACGAACTCGGCCGGACGCAGCAGCCGGGTGACCCGCTCACTGCCGGACCCCGGTCGCTCGTAGAGCGCCCGAGACACGTCACGCAGGTACAGGACGCCGAGGACGTCGTCGCTGTCCTTGCCGGTGACGGGCATGCGGGACACCCCGGCGGCGAGGAACTGCTCCATGCCCGCGGCGAGCGTGTCCGAGCCGTCGACCGTGAGCATGTCGGTGCGCGGCACCATCACCTCGCGCACGAGGGTGTCGCTGAACTCGAAGACCGAGTGGATGAGTTCGCGGTCCTCGTCCTCGAGCACGTTGCTCTCGGTGGCCTCGTCGACGAGGGACAGCAGTTGTTCTTCGCTCGACACCGTCGAGGCGCTGCGGCCGCGGCCCGGGGTCACGCGGTCACCGATCCGGACGAGCAGGCCGGCGAGCGGACCGAGCACGATCCGGACGGCGCGGACCAGGCCGCCGGTGGACGCCAGCAGCCGTTCGGCGTGCGCCCGTCCGACGCTGCGCGGACTCGACCCGACGAGCACGAACGACACGGCCGTCATGATCGCGGCGGAGACGATGAGCGCCACCCACCAGCTGTCGAACGCCCGCACCAGGGCGATCGTGACGAGCACGGCTGCGGCGGTCTCGGCGAGCACGCGGAAGAAGTTCAGGGCGTTGACGTGCGCGCCGACGTCGTCCGCGATCGCCTCGAGCGCACGACGACGCTTGTTGCCGCGGGCGATCTCGTCGAGGTCGGCACGGGACACCACGGAGAGCGCGGCGTCGCTCGCGGCGAGGAGCCCGCCGAGCACGACGAGCCCGAGCGCGACCGCGAGCAGACCGACGACGACGAGCATCGGCTACCGACCCCGGCGCTGGGCCGCGAAGGCCGTCAGGATCTCGCCCTGCAGCCCGAACATCTCGGCCTTCTCGTCCGGCTCGGCGTGGTCGAACCCGAGCAGGTGCAGGATGCCGTGGCAGGTGAGCAGCAGCATCTCGTCGGTGCTGGAGTGCCCGGCGGTCTTCGCTTGTTCCTCGGCGACCTGCGGGCAGAGCACGATGTCGCCGAGCAGGCCGGCGGGCGTGGGGTCCTCTTCGGTGCCCGGTCGGAGCTCGTCCATCGGGAAGCTCAGGACGTCGGTGGGGCCGGGCTCGTCCATCCACCGCACGTGCAGCTGCTCCATCGCGCCCTCGTCGACCAGGACGATCGCGAGTTCGGCGTCCGCGTGCACGTGCATCGCGTCGAGGGCGAACGCGGCGAGGCGCTGGATGGCTGCCTCGTCCACCTCGACCCCGGACTCGTTGTTGAGCTCGATGCTCACCGGTTGCCTCCTCGGGCGTCGTTCTGGGGGTACGGGGGTCGCTGGCGGTCCTGCGGCGGCCGACCACGGCGCTCGGCACGGTTGGCGCCGTCGGGGTTGCCGACCGGCGCGGTGCCGCGGCCACCGGGACGGTGACCGGCCTGCTCGGCGAGACGTTCCTCGTCGTAGACGGTGTAGGCGTCGACGATGCGACCGACGAGCGTGTGCCGCACGACGTCCTCGCTGCCGAGGCGGGCGAAGTGGATGTCCTCGACCGTCTCGAGGATCCGCGTCACGAGCCGGAGTCCGGACACGTTGCCCGGCAGGTCGACCTGGGTGATGTCACCCGTCACGACCATCTTCGAGCCGAACCCGAGACGCGTCAGGAACATCTTCATCTGCTCGGGCGTCGTGTTCTGTGCCTCGTCCAGCACGACGAACGAGTCGTTGAGCGTCCGGCCGCGCATGTACGCGAGCGGCGCGACCTCGACCGTGCCCGCAGCCAGCAGCTTCGGGACCAGCTCGGGGTCCATCATCTCGTTCAGGGCGTCGTAGAGCGGCCGCAGGTACGGGTCGATCTTGTCGGTGAGCGTGCCCGGCAGGAAGCCGAGCCGCTCGCCGGCCTCGACCGCGGGACGGGTCAGGATGATCCGGGTGACCTCGCGCCGCTGCAGGGCCTGGACGGCCTTCGCCATCGCCAGGTACGTCTTGCCGGTGCCGGCGGGGCCGATGCCGAACGTGATGGTGTGCTCGTCGATGGCGTCGACGTAGGCGCGCTGCCCGTCGGTCTTCGGCCGCACGGACTTGCCGCGGCTCGACACGATCGGCGTGCCGAAGGTGTCGGACGGCTTGCGGTCGTCGTCGAGGATCCGTGCCGACATCGGGATGTCCGACGGGCCGATGTCCTGCCCGCGCTTGACCATGCCGACGAGTTCGTCGACGAGCGCCTTCGCCCGCGCGACCTCGCGCTCGGGCCCGGTGAGCGTGACCTCGTTGCCGCGGACGACGACCTTGACGCCCGGGTACTGCCGTTCGACGGTCTTCAGCAGGCGGTCCTGGGGACCGAGGAGCTGGACCATGGCGATGCCGTCGACCTGGAGGGCGACGGAGACGACCTGGTCGTCGTCGGTGGTGGGCTGTGCTGGTTCGTTAGCCGGCAAGGGTGCCTTCCTGCAGTTCACCTGCGAGTACGTGCGCGTGCACGTGGAACACGGTCTGACCGGCGGCTTCGCCGGTGTTGAAGACGAGACGGAACTGGCCGCCGGCGCGCTCGTCGGCGATGCGCTGCGCGGTGGCGACCAGGTGGGCGAGGAGGTCGGGGTCACCGGCCGCGAGTTCGGCGACGTTCGCATACTGCTCGGTCTTGGGGATGACCAGCACGTGGACGGGTGCCTTCGGGGCGATGTCCTCGATCGCGATCACGCGGTCGTCCTCGGCGACGACGGTCGCCGGGATCTCGCGCGCGATGATCTTGCTGAAGACGCTGGGCGTGCTGGTGCTCATGACTCCATCGTAGAACGCAGGACCGACCTCGGGCCTTCCCTCACCAGCGCCCGAGTCCGGCCTGCAGGATCGCGAGTGCCGCGGGGCCGGCGGTCGAGGTCCGCAGCACGCTGTCGCCGAGCCGGACCCTGATCGCTCCCGCGGCCTCGAGCCGCTCGAGCTCGGAGGCGTCGATGCCGCCCTCCGGCCCCACCACGAGGGCGATCTCGTCGAGGTCCGCCGTCGGTTCCCAGGTCGCGAGCCGCACGGTCGCGGTGGGGTCGAGCACGAGCACCGCAGCACCGGCACCGAGCGCGGGGACGAGCTGCGCCGTCGTGACGAGCGGCCCGACCTCGGGCACCCGCGACCGGATCGCCTGCTTCGAGGCCTCGTGCGCGATGGCCGTCCACCGCGATCGGCCCTTCTCGACCTTCGGGCCCTCCCACCGGGAGACGCTGCGCGCGGCCGACCACGGAACGATCCGGTCGACGCCGATCTCCGTCGACGCCTGCACCGCCATCTCGTCGCGGCCGCCCTTGGCGAGGGCCTGCACGAGCGTCAGCGACGGGACCGGCAGCGGGTCGACGGACAGCGATGCCACGGACAGCACCAGCGAGTCGCGGTCGACGGACTCCACCGCTCCGGACACGACGGTCCCCCGTCCGTCCGAGAGCCGCAGCGTCTCACCGACCCGCACGCGCGAGACGGTCACGGCGTGCCGCCCCTCTGCCCCGTCGAGCGTCACGGAGCCACCGACGGCGACCCCGTCGAGCGACTCCACGACGTAGAGCGATGCCATCAGAAGTTGAAGAAGCGGTCGCGGAGCTTGCCGAACATGCCCTGCTGGAACCGGGCGAGCTGCGGCGCCGACGCCTTGTGCGACTTCGCGAGCTGCTCGACGAGCTGGCGTTCCTTGTGCGACAGCTTCGTCGGGGTGACGACCTGCACGCCGACCCGGAGGTCGCCGCGGCCGCTCCCGCGCAGCTTCGTGATGCCGCGGTCCTTGATCACCAGGACGTCCGCGCTCTGCACCCCCGGACGGATCTCGAGCTCGACGGGCCCGTCGAGTCCGTCGATCGTCGTGGTGGTGCCGAGCACGGCGTCGGTCATCGCGACCTCGAGGGTGGCGAGCAGGTCGTCACCGTCGCGGCTGAAGACGTCGTCGTGCCGCACCCGGATCTCCAGGTACAGGTCGCCGGAGGGGCCACCGGCGGGGCCGACCTCGCCCTGGCCGGGCATCTGCAGGCGCAGGCCCGAGTCGACGCCGGCGGGGACGTCGACCGGCACGGTGCGACGGGCGCGGACGCGACCCTGACCCTGACAGGTCGGGCAGGGGCTCGGGATGACGGTGCCGTAGCCGCGGCAGGTGCCGCACGGGGCGCTCGTCACGACGTTGCCCAGCAGCGAGCGGACCTGGCGCTGGATGTTGCCGGAACCGCCGCAGATGTCGCAGGTGCGCGGGCTGGTGCCGGGTGCGCAGCACGACCCGTGACAGGTCTCGCACAGGACGGCGGTGTCGACCTCGACGTCCTTGTGGGTGCCGAAGACGACCTCGTCGAGGTCGACGTCGATGCGGAGCAGGGCGTCCTGCCCGCGCTCGGCACGGCTGCGGGGACCACTGCCCCGGCCGCCACCGCCACCGCCGCCGAAGAAGGCGTCGAAGATGTCGCTGAACCCGCCGGCGCCGCCACCGAAGGGGCTGTCGGCCTGGGGCCCGGCGTCGTACCGGCGCCGCTGCTCCGGGTCGCTCAGGACGTCGTACGCGTGCGTGACGTCCTTGAACCGCTCGGCTGCCTCTGGGGCAGGGTTCACGTCCGGGTGGAGCTCACGCGCCAGGCGGCGGTAGGCCTTCTTGATGTCGGCATCGGAGGCGTCTCGCTGGACGCCGAGGACGTCGTAGTGGTCTGCCACGTATCCCTCAGTCGGTTGTGTTCGGTCGGTCGGTCGGTGTTGCAGTCGATCAGTGTTCGCCCAGGAGCTTGGACAGGTACCGTGCGACGGCCCGGACGGCAGCCATGTTCGTGCCGTAGTCCATCCGGGTCGGTCCCAGGACACCCAGGCGTGCCACCTCGCCGCCACCGGCGAGGTACCCGCCGGCGACGATGCTCGTGGCGTCGAGCCCGTACTCGGCGTTCTCGACGCCGATGCTCGCCGCCACCGCGATGTCGTCCACCTGCATCTCCCCGAACAACCGGAGCAGGGTGACTTGTTCCTCGATCGCTTCGAGCACCGGGAAGAGGCCGCCGGAGAAGTCCTGCTCGCTCTTCGCCAGGTTCGCGGCGCCGGCCATCACCAGGCGGTCCTGCCGGTTCGCCGCGACCTGCTCGATGAGGGTCGCCACGACGACCCCGCCGAGCGCCTGGGCGTCGGGCCGGAGCTGTTGCGGCACCGCACGGAGCGCGGTGGGCACGTCCTGCAGCAGGAGCCCCACGGCCGCGCCGTTCAGCACGGTGCGGAGTTCGGTCAGCAGCGGCTCGTCGAGCGCGACGTCGGTCTCGACGACGCGTTGTTCGACCCGGGCGGTGTCGGTGATGAGCACGACCATGAGCCGGGCGTCGCCGAGGCGCACCAGCTCGACGTGCTGCACCCGGGCGCGCACCATCGAGGGGTACTGCACCAGGGCGACCTGGTTCGTGAGCTGGCTGAGCAGGCGCACGGTGCGGCCGAGGACCTCGTCGAGGTCGTTCGGGGCCCCGAGGAAGGTCTCGATGGCGTGCCGCTGGGCGCTCGTCAGCGGCCGGGCTGCGGCGAGGTGGTCGACGAACAGCCGGTAGCCCTTGTCGGTCGGCACCCGGCCGGACGAGGTGTGCGGCGCGACGATGAGCTGCTCGTCCTCGAGCAGGGCCATGTCGTTGCGGATCGTGGCGGCACTGACGCCGAAGGCGTGCCGCTCGACGATCGTCTTGGAGCCGACCGGTTCGCGGGACGCCACGTAGTCGCGCACGATGGCCTTCAGGACCTCGAGGCTGCGTTCACTGACCACGAGCGCTCCTTCCTGGTCGACCTGGCACTCGGACGTGTCGACTGCTGATCCTACGCCCGCACGACTGCACCCCCGATACGCTTCCGGCATGACCTACGGACAGCAGCCCGGTGGCCCGCAGAACCCCAACGGGCCGCAGTACCCGGGCGGGTACACCCCACCGCAGCCGATGAGCCCGGAGGACCAGCGCCTCTGGGCCACGCTGACGCACATCGGCGGGATCTTCTTCAACTTCGTCGCCCCGCTCGTGGCGTACCTGGTGCTGCGCGACCGCGGCGGCTTCATCCGCGAGCACACCCGGGTCGCACTGAACTTCCACATCACCGTGGCGATCGCGTACATCGCGTGCGCCATCCTGAGCGTCGTGGTCATCGGCGCGCTGCTGTTCCCGATCGTCGTCGTGCTGACGATCGTCTTCGGCATCATGGCGGCGGTCGCCGCGAACCAGGGCCAGTTCTACCGCTACCCCCTGTCGATCGAGTTCATCAAGCAGTAGGGACGCCGGTCAGTCCAGCAGCTCCCGCACCACCGCGTCGGCGAGCAGGCGACCCTGCAGGGTCAGGTCGATGCGTCCCCGCACCGCGGCCGACCCGTCCACGAGACCCCGTGCGATGAGTCCCGCGACCCGGCCACGGGCCTCCTGGCGGATCTCGCTCGTCGCGAGCTCCCCGCGGACCCGCGCGGCGAGGAGCAGGCGCTCGACGTAGCGGGTCTCGTCGTCGATGACCTCGCGCCCGGCGGCCGGCGACTCGCCGGACAGCACCCGGTTCGCGTACGCGGCCGGGTGCTTCACGTTCCACCAGCGCGTGCCGGCGACCGCGGAGTGCGCGCCGGGGCCGACACCCCACCAGTCGTGGCCCTTCCAGTAGGACAGGTTGTGGCGACTCGCGTGCGCGTCGCCGCGCGCCCAGTTCGACACCTCGTACCAGGAGTACCCGGCGTCCCCGAGCACCTGGTCGGCGAGCTCGTACATGTCGGCGGCCAGGTCGTCGTCGGGGGCCGGGAGCTCCCCGCGCGCCACCATGCGGCCCATCGCGGTGCCGTCCTCGACGATGAGCGAGTACGCCGACACGTGGTCGGGCTCGCAGGCCAGCGCGGCGTCGAGCGAGGTGCGCCAGTCGTCGAGGGACTCCCCCGGTGTCGAGTAGATGAGGTCGAGGGAGACGTCGAGCCCCTGCTGCTTCGCGAGGTCGACGACGACCGGCACGCGCAACGGGTCGTGCGTGCGGTCGAGGGTCGCGAGGACGTGCGGGACCGCGGACTGCATGCCGTAGCTGATCCGGTTGAACCCACCCTCGTGCAGCGTCTGCAACGAGGACGCGTCGACCGAGTCCGGGTTCGCCTCGGTCGTGACCTCGGCGCCGGGCAGGATCCCCCACGTGTCGTCGATGGCCCGCAGGATCATCGCCAGATCGGACGCCGGCAGCATCGTCGGGGTCCCGCCACCGAAGAACACGGTCGACACGGGCCGGCGCGGGACGCCGGAGCGGTCGAGCACGGTCGCGGCCCACTCGATCTCCCGCACGGCGTGGCCGGCGTAGTCGTCGCGGCGCACGCCGCGGAGCTCGGACGCCGTGTACGTGTTGAAGTCGCAGTAGCCGCAGCGCACCCGGCAGAACGGCACGTGGACGTAGACCCCGAACGGCACGGCCGCCGGGTCGGAACCGGCGGCGGAGCCCGCCGCGGCTCGCGGCACGATCAGTCCGTCAGCGGGTGCCGGATCGGCGATCGGGAGAGCACTCGGCATGGAGTCCATTGTCCGTCATGATGGACGCATGGAGCACCACCCCGTCCCCACCACGGTCCTGTGGGACATCGACGGCACCCTCGTGATGAACGCGTCGTCCCCGGGCAACCTCTACCACCTCGCGCTCGAGCGTGCGGTCGGCCGCGACCTCACCCTGCGCGTCGGGCACCAGCACGGTCGGACCGATGCCGGGCTCATCGCCGAGCACGTCCGTGCGCACGCGTTCGAGGACACGATCATCCCGACGGTCAGCCGCCACCTGCGCGACCTCACCGCCGAGCGGCACGCCTCAGGCGACCACCGGTCCCCCGTCCCCGGCGCCACCGCGCTGCTCACCCGCTTCGCGGAGCTCGGGTGGCGGAACGGCCTGCTCACCGGGAACTCCGAGTACCGCGCACGCGTCAAGCTGGCCGGTGCCGGGTTCGACGAGGGCCTGTTCGACTGGAACCACTCCTACTTCGGCGACACCGAGGTGGAGCGTGCGGACGTCACCACCCGCGCGGCGGCGGAGCTCGCCGGCACCCGTGCCGTGATCGTCGGCGACACCCCGCGTGACGGCGAGGCCGCGGACGCCGCCGGCATCCCCTTCCTGGCGGTCGCCACCGGGGTGTTCGACGTCGAGGCGCTGCGGGTCACCAACGCGGTCACGGTCGCGCGGGACTGCCGGGTCGACGCCGCGCTGATCGAGGACGCCATCGCGGCGCTGCCGCCACTGCGCTGACCCAGCGCGCAAGCGCCCGCAAGCGCGTGAACGCTCGCACGCGCTCGCCGCTAGTCGCCCCGCAGCGCCGCCAGGTACTGCTCCGCCATCACCTTCTGCTGCCGACGCAGCAGCGGCGCGACGAACTGCCACTTCCGGCTCGACGGCTGCGAGAACTGCCGGATCTGCAGCCACACGGAACCGTCCGACGTGCGCTCGACGACGAACGACTCCTCGCCGGAGAGCGGGTGCCCCTCGAGCGTGCCGTACGCGAAGCCCTTGCGGTCGTGCTCGTCGATGATCGACACGACCCGCACGGGCGCCTGCACGGTCCGCCCGAAGGCGTGCATCGTGAGCGTCGCCGACGTGCCGGCGGTCGCGAGCGGGGTGCCGTCCGGCGCGAACTTCTCGACCCGCGGCGTGCCGATCGAGGCCGGGGCGATCGGGACGCCGTCGTCGTCGAACGTCACCGGGTTGTACCGGACCTCGTCGTCGTCGGGCTGTTCCTCGACGCGCACACGGATGCCGCTGCGCTCCTGGATCTGCCACGTCAGGGCCTGCGTCACCGCGGTCTCGAACCGCTGGTCGCCATGCCCGATCCGGGCACGCGACTCGGTGGGGGTGAACCCCTCGGGCGGGTACGTCATGAGGTCCGACGCCTGGGTCGCCCCCACCGCGCCGTAGGTCAGGGCGGTCCGGTAGCTCCCGCGGATGCTCATGCCGCCAGCCTACTTGCGCCTGCCCCGTCGGATCGAACCGATCACCGCTCAGGTCGCGTCGGCCAGGTCGCGTCGGCCGGGTCGCGTCGTCCGGTTCGCGTGCACCCCGAACTGGAGGCCCGACACCCGCCCGCCCCGCCCCTATCGTTGCAGCGTGCCCCGCTCCACCCCCGCGCCCTGGCGGTCCGTCGACCGTCGGACCGCGACGCTCGCCTCGCTCACGCTCGTCGCCTTCGGCGCCGCCGCACTCGCGCGTGTCCTGGTCGACGCGACGACGGCGAGCATCGGCTCGTCGACGCGGTACGTCACCGTGCCGGCCGCGCAGTGGGACGCCTTCGACACCGCCAACGCGATCGCCGCGGTCGGTGCGTGCTGCGCCGGAGCCGGGGTCCTGCTGTTCGGCGCCAGCCTCGTGTCCGCCGTGCGGCGGCACCGGGCCACGCGGATGCCGCAGTGGCTCGGCGCCGTGACGATCGCCCTGGCCCTCGGCGCCGTCGTATCCGGGATCGCCGCGACCCAGCAGACGGACTTCGGTGCGGCCGCCGGGCTGGTCATCCTGCGGACCGCACTGGCGGGACTGGCCGCCGCGAGCCTCCCGGCCCTCTGCCTGGCCGTGCTGCGGGCGCGGGCCGCTCGGACCCGCTGACCCGTCGCTACTTCTTCTTCTCTTCCACGTCGCCGGAGAGCGCTGCGATGAAGGCTTCCTGCGGGACCTCGACCCGGCCGATGGTCTTCATGCGCTTCTTGCCCTCCTTCTGCTTCTCGAGGAGCTTGCGCTTGCGGGTGATGTCACCGCCGTAGCACTTCGCCAGGACGTCCTTGCGCATCGCGCGGATGCTCTCGCGGGCGATGATCCGCGCGCCGATGGCCGCCTGGATCGGGACCTCGAACTGCTGGCGCGGGATGAGCTTGCGCAGCCGTTCGGTCATCAGCGTGCCGTAGGCGTAGGCCTTGTCGCGGTGCACGATCGCGCTGAACGCGTCGACCTGGTCGCCCTGCAGCAGGATGTCGACCTTGACGAGGTCGGCCGCCTGGTCGCCGATGGGCTCGTAGTCGAGCGAGGCGTAGCCCTGCGTCTTGCTCTTCAGCTGGTCGAAGAAGTCGAACACGATCTCGCCGAGGGGCATCTCGTAGCGGATCTCGACGCGGTCCTCGCCGAGGTACTCCATGCCGAGCAGCGAGCCGCGACGCGACTGGCACAGCTCCATGATCGCGCCGACGTAGTCCTTCGGGGCGAGGATCGCCGCGCGGACCATGGGCTCGCGGACCTCGACGATGCGGCCGCCGGGGAACTCGGACGGGTTCGTGACCTCGGTCACGGAGTTGTCCTCGTTCGTGACCTCGTAGATCACGCTGGGCGCGGTCGTGATGAGGTCGAGGCCGAACTCGCGCGAGAGCCGCTCGGTGATGATCTCGAGGTGCAGCAGCCCGAGGAACCCGCAGCGGAAGCCGAAGCCGAGCGCCACGGAGGTCTCGGGCTCGTAGACCAGCGCCGCGTCGGAGAGCTTGAGCTTGTCGAGCGCGTCACGGAGGTCCGGGTAGTCCGACCCGTCGATCGGGTACAGGCCCGAGAACACCATCGGCTTCGGGTCCGTGTAGCCGGGCAGGGCCTCGGTCGCGGGCTTCTGCGCGCTCGTGACGGTGTCGCCGACCTTGGACTGGCGGACGTCCTTCACGCCGGTGATCAGGTAGCCGACCTCGCCGACGGAGAGCCCCTTCGTCGGGATCGGCTCGGGACTCGACACCCCGATCTCGAGGATCTCGTGCGTCGACTTGGTCGACATCATCTGGACCTTCTCGCGCGGCTTGATCGAGCCGTCGATCATCCGGATGTACGTGACGACGCCGCGGTAGCTGTCGTAGACCGAGTCGAAGATCATCGCGCGAGGCGCGGCCTCGACGTCGCCGACCGGTGCCGGCACACGACGGACCACCAGGTCGAGGAGCTCGGGGACGCCGACGCCCGTCTTGCCGGAGACCCGCAGGACGTCCTCCGGCTTGCCGCCGATGAGCTGCGCGAGCTCGGCCGCGTACTTCTCGGGTTCGGCCGCCGGCAGGTCGATCTTGTTGAGGACCGGGATGATCTCGAGGTCGTTCTCGAGCGCCAGGTACAGGTTCGCCAGCGTCTGTGCCTCGATGCCCTGGGCGGCGTCGACGAGCAGGATCGCGCCCTCGCACGCTGCCAGGGAACGCGAGACCTCGTACGAGAAGTCGACGTGCCCGGGGGTGTCGATCATGTTGAGCGCGAAGGTCTCACCGTCGAGCTCCCACGGCATGCGGACGGCCTGCGACTTGATCGTGATGCCGCGCTCGCGCTCGATGTCCATGCGGTCGAGGTACTGCGCGCGCATCGCGCGCTCCTCGACGACGCCGGTCATCTGCAGCATGCGGTCGGCCAGCGTGGACTTGCCGTGGTCGATGTGCGCGATGATGCAGAAGTTGCGGATCGCGCCGGCCGGGGTCGCGGCGGGCTCGAGCGGAGCGGATGCTTGTGGGCTCACGGTTCCTCAGGTGGGTCGGACGGTCGGCCCAGTCTCCCATGCTTGCGTGCCGGCGTCGCGCAGCGCGGCTACGCGGGTCCATGCGACGCGCGCTTGGTGCGCCCTCGCGCCGGTGTGCCGGCCCCGCACGGTGCGAGGTCGGCGGGCCCGTGCGCGGTTGACCGCCCCGTGACCGGATGCTGCGCGGCACGGGGCGAGCATCCTCGCACCAGGTGGAGGACTGCGCACCGTGCGCTGTCGCGCCGACCGGCTCCGGGCCTCCTGGCCGCGATCGCCCGTCAGACGGAGGCGTGCGCCGGTGCGGGCAACGCGCCCAGGCCGCGCCGCAGGTCGTCGGGGGTGGCGGCCAGGCAGACGCGGATCCAGCCCTCGCCGGTGCGGCCGAACGCGCTGCCGGGCGCGACCGCGACGGCCTCGCGCTGCAGGAGGCCGAGCGCCCACGCCGCGACGTCGCCGTCCGAGGCGTGCGACACGTCGACCCAGAGGTAGAAGGCGCCGCGCGGGTCGAGGTACCGGATGCCGGCGGCGTCGAGGACCTCCTTCGCGACCTCGAGGTTCGCCCGGTAGTGCTCGCGGGCGTCGCGCACCGCGGAGTGGTCACCCACGATCGCCGCCAGCGCCGCGTACTGGTCGGGCTCGGCGACGCAGCTGATCATCGCCTCCTGCGTGGTGCGCATCGTCGGCCCGAGGCCCTTCGGCGTGACGAGGTACCCGACCCGGACGCCCGTCATCGCGTAGGTCTTGCTCAGCGAGAACGCGGAGAACACCCGGTCGTCCTCGTCGAGCGCGGCCAGGCTGACGTGACGGGTGCCGTAGGTGAAGTACTCGTAGACCTCGTCGCTGATCACCCACAGGTCGTGCCGCTTCGCGAAGGAGAGCAGCGCGCGGAGGGTGTCCTCGCCGAACACCGAGCCGAGCGGGTTCGACGGCGAGTTCACCACGAGCACGCGCGTGCGCTCGGTGACGCTCGCCTCGAGTGCCTCGAGGTCTGGTTCGAACCCGTGCTGCGGTTCGAGCCGGTACGGCACTGGCGTGGCCCCGAGGATGTGCGCGTTCATCGTGAAGGTCGTGTAACCGGGGTCCGGCACCAGGACCTCGTCGCCGGGGCTCAGCGTCAGCGTCATCGCCTGGAACAGGGCCTGCGTCGCACCGATCGTCATCCAGATCTGTTCGAGGTCGGCCTCGATGCGGTTCTCGCGGCGGAGCTTGTCGCGGATCGCCTCGCGCAGGGGTGCGATGCCGCCGTTCGGCGTGTAGTCGGTGCGGTCCTCGGTCCACGCGCGACGGGCCGCGTCACCGATGTGCGGTGCCACGGGCACGTCCGGCTCGCCGATCACGAGCATCGTGACCGGGGTGCCGGCGGACTGCAGCAGCGCTGCCTGCTCGAAGACCCTCCGGATGCCGGAGGCGGGCACGGTGTCGATCCGAGGAGCGAGGGATGGCATGCCCGACACCGTATCCGGTGCGTGTTGCCGCGAGATCACGCCGATCCGGCGGTGTTTCGTGCTTTGGTGGCGGGGCGTTCGCCTGGTAATGTTGGTGGCTGGCTTGCGCGTTCCCCGCCCACGGGTGGAACGCGATGCGACCGAGGGCCCCTCTACCCCGCGGTCGCGCCCACCCGTACGAGACGAAGCAGGAGCTACACATGGCGAACATCAAGTCGCAGATCAAGCGCATCAAGACCAACCTCAAGGCCACCGAGCGCAACAAGGCCTACAAGTCGGAGCTGAAGACGTTCATCCGTCACACCAACGACGCCGTTGCCGCTGGCGACAAGGACAAGGCCGTTGCTGCCCTGGCCACCGCGTCGAAGAAGCTCGACAAGGCCGTGAGCAAGGGTGTCATCCACCGCAACCAGGCCGCGAACCGCAAGTCGGCCATCGCGAAGAAGGTTGCGTCGCTCTGATCTCCTGAGCGCTGCACGAAGGCCCCGCACCGAACGGTGTGGGGCCTTCGTCGTGTGCGGGGGTGTGTTGGGCGTCGGGGTGGCGTGGGCGCGGCGGCGGGCCGCACGCTTCGTGAGCAGAAATGGTCGAGTGGCCGGTCGGCACTCGACCATTTCTGCTCACCAAGTGCGCGGGTGTGGGCGCGCGAGCGTGCGACGACCGGGAGGCGCGGGTCGCCTCAGCGCGCCTCGCCGCGTCGGGCGATGGTGCGGACCATGACCTCGAGTGCGTAGTGCGCGTCGCGCGAGCCGCCCTTCACCGCGGTGTCCGCCTCGGCGATGCTCGTGATCGCGTTCGCGAGACCCGTCTCACTCCACGAGGCGACGTCACGCTGCGCGCGCTGCACCTGCCACGGGGCCATGCCGAGCGCCGACGCTGCCTGACCGCTCGGCCCGCGGAAGGCACTGACCTTCGCCATCGTGCGGATCTTGCTCGCGAACGCCGCGACGATCGGCACGGGGGCTTCGCCCGTCGCCAGCGCGTGCCGCAGCTCGACGATCGCCGGAGCGGACCGTCCGGCCAGGGCGATGTCGGCCACCTTGAACGCGTTGGTCTCGACGCGGCCGCCGTAGTACTTGTCGACGACCTTGTCGGTGATCTCCTGCGCTTCGTCCGCCAGGAGCTGCCGGCACGCAGCGGCGAGCTCGGCGAGGTCGTCCGCGAAGGCGACCACGAGGGTGCGGACCGCCGACGGCGCGATCTTGCGTCGGGCGGCGCGGAACTCGGCGTTCACGAAGTCGATGCGGTCCGTCTCGCGCTTGAGCTCGTCGCACAGGACCTCGACCCCACCGCCGACCCCGCTGCGGATCGTGTCGAGCAGCTTCTTGCCACGCACCCCGCCGCCGTGCCGGAGCACCAGGGTGACGTCGTCGGCCGGGCCCTGCAGGTACGAGATCGTCTCGGTGATGAAGGCGTCGGTGCACTTCTCGACGTTGGTGACCCGCACGAGCCGCGGCTCGCCGAACAACGACGGGCTGGCGAGGGTCGCGAGCAGCCCGGGAGCGTACTGGTCGGCCTCGAGGTCGTGCACCTCGAGCGCCGGGTCCTCGCCCACGAGCAGGTCCTTGAGCACGCTGCTGGCCCGGTCGGCCAGGAACGCCTCGGGCCCGGTGACGAGCACGACCGGGGCCGGCCGGATCCCCGACCAGGGGACCTGGTCGATCTTCGCTGCGGCGCGCGCGGGCTTCTTGGCGGGCATGCGGTCCTTCCGGTGGTGCCGACCCGGACGGTGCCGGTGCGACGAGTGCTCCGACGATCCTACGGGCGGCCACCGACGGCGTGTGCTCCGTCCACACCCGCAGGTCGTCGGTGGCCGCCCGACCCACCACGACGGTGCCGAGTTCGTCGGTGCGGTACGTGGCGGTCCCGGACGATGCGAGCATCGACAGCGCCGACCGTGTCGGGTGGCCGTAGGTGTTGTCCGCGCCGACGCCGACGAGTCCGACGCGGGCCGCGAGCTGCCGGTACAGCAGCGGGTCCTGGTCGGCCGAACCGTGGTGCGAGACCTTCACGACGTCGACGGGGCCTGTTGGCAGCGCACTGCCGGAGCGGACCCGACGCTGCGCGGTCTCCCCCAGGTCGCCGAGGAACACCCCGGACAGGCACGTGGGGCAGTCGTCGCCCGGCAGTGGTTCGGTCACGAGCACGATGCTCGCGTCGTTGCCGGCGTCCGGGCTGCCCGCCCGCGGCCACACCACGCGCCAACCGAGCGGCCCGAGCACGCCGGACACCCGGTCGTCGGCCTGCCGGACGTCGACGCCGCCGCGCTGCAGGTCCTGCACGACGCGGCTGTCCGACGCACGGCCGACGGGTCCGACGAGCGCCGTGTCGACGATGCCCGCGACCTCGTCGACAGCCCCGACGTGGTCGCGGTCGAAGTGCGTGAGGACGAGCAGGTCGATCCGGCGGACCCGCAGCAGGTCGAGGCAGGCCCGGAGGCGGTCCGGGTCGTCCCCGGTGTCGATCAGGGCCGTGCTGTCGCCGCCACGGACCAGCACGGCGTCGCCCTGTCCGACGTCGCACGCCGCGACCGCCCAGTCGCGCGGGACGGTACCGCGCACGACCAGCACGGGTACCGCGACGGCGGCGACACCGACCACGACGACGACTCCCGCGACGAGCAGCAGGCGGCTCCGCGCCGTCGGAGTGCTCAGCACGGCGACCGCGAGGCACGCGCTGACGACCACGGCGCCGACCACCCCGACGGTCCCACCCGGCCACGGCGCCGACGCGTACGGCAGCAGCGCTGCACCGTGGGCGATGCCCCCGACCGCCGACGCGGGGGCCCAGGCGACGGCTGCCAGTACCGACCCACCCCACGGCCAGACCGGCGCGAGCAGACACGCACCGAGGCCGACGACGGTGACGATCGGTGCCAGGGGCTCGGCCAGCAGGTTCGCCGGCACCGCGTAGGTCGGCAGCGCCGCGGACAGCGGGATCGTCACGGGCCAGCAGGCGACCTGCGCCGCCACCGGCACGGCGAGGGCAGCGGCCGCCGGGGTCCACAGCCGTCGGGCGAGGAGCGTGGTGAGCGGTGGTCCGAGCACCACGATGCCGGTCGTGGCGAGTACCGACAGCGCGAACCCGAACGACCGCGCGAACCAGGGGTCGACCACCAGCATGCCGATCGCGGCCAGGGCGATGAGGGGCACGCCGCGCACGGGGCGGCCGGACAGGTGCACGACCAGCACGACGACCGCCATCAACGTGGCCCGGACGATCGACGGGTCTGGCCGTACGAGCACCACGAACGCGAGCAGCACGGCGACGGCAGACGCCGCCCGGAGCCCCCGAGGCATCCCGCAGAGTCGCCCGACCACCACGACGAGGCCGACGATCACCGCGCAGTTCGCCCCGGACACCGCGGTCAGGTGGGTCAGCGCCGAGGTCTCCATCGCTGCCTCGGTCGCGGCGTCGAGGCCGGACCGGTCGCCGATCGCCAGGCCACGCAGGAGCGCAGCCCCGGGCTCGGGCAGGTCCGCCGTCGCACGGACGAAGGCCCGGCGCGCGGTGTCGGTGGCTCCGAGCAGTCCCCCGGGTGGCTCGGTGGCGGGCACACCCCGGAGGAACAGCACGAACGCGGTCGCGGAACCGGGGACGTCGGCCTCGATCGTCCCGGTGCCGGTCACCCGCGTTCCCGCGGCCAGCACGCGGTCGTGATCGTCACCCGGCGGGACGAGCGCACCGTCGCCCGGCGGCACGAGCCGGACCGGTACCCGGAGCGCACGCTCCGTGTCGGCACGCTCGAGCGTCGCGAGGACGGAGCGGTCACCCGGGCCCAGGTCGCGCGACGGGACTGCGTCGAACGACACGGTGCCCGACCCGGAGGCGAGGGCGCGGAGCACCTCCGGCGTTCGTCGGGTCTCACCCACGGTGACCGACACCGCGAGCAACGCGGTCAGCGCCGCCGCGACGAGCACCGGGCCGGCACAGGCGGTCACGGTGCGGCAGCGACGGCCCGAGCAACGACGACCCGCGACGATCGCACTCCCTCCGGCCAGCACGGCCAGCACGGCGGCCACGATCCCGACCACGGGCGCTGCCGCCGGTCCTCCGACGAGCACGGTCGTCACGATCCAGGCGATCGCCACCGGCACCGCAACCCGCAGGTCCGTCGCACTGGGTCGCAGCTGCACGGGCACAGCTCAGACCCGCACGCGGTCACGCAGCTCCGCGAACCGGACGTCGCCGATGCCGCTGACGTCGAGCAGGTCCTCGACCGCGGTGAACCGGCCGTGTTCGTCGCGCCAGGCGAGGATCCGGCCGGCCAACCCCGGGCCGATGCCGGGCAGGGTCTCGAGCGCAGCCTGGTCGGCGCTGTTCAGGTCGACGACGGCGTCAGCACCGGTTCCCGAGGCACCCGCGGCACCCGTCCTGCCGTCCCCGCTGCTGCCCGCCGCGGCCGCACCGCCGTCGACCGGATCGAGCGCCGCTGGCACCTCGTCCTCGCCCACGCGGGGCACGTACAGCCGCTCGCCGTCGGTCAGGACCCGCGCCAGGTTCAGTCGGTCGAGGTCCGCGTCCGCCGTCGCGCCGCCGGCCCGCTCGATCGCGTCGGTGACCCTGCTCGACGGCGGCAGGCGCACCACGCCGTCGCGCTCGACCGCCCCGAGCACGTGCACCACCACACGCGCCGCACCAGACCCAGCGGTCGGCACCCCGGCGGTGGGCGCACCAGCGGTCGGCACCCCAGCAGTCGGCGCGCCGGCGGTGGGCGCACCACTGACGACGACCCCGCCCGCCCCTGCACCACCACGCCCCGTCAGCGACCCGACCAGGACCACCACGAGCGCGACCACCACGACGACCCCGGCCAGCACCACCGCGGCCCGCGGCGACAGCACCAGTCGCGACCAGAGCACGCGTCCCGATGCGGGCGCGCCGTCCACTGACCGAGGGTCCGGTGACGAGGGCGACGACATGCCCCGAACGCTACGGAGCCCGGCCGATCGGCCGGGCTCCGGAGTGCTGGTCTGTGGACAGGTGCGTCGGACGCCCACCCTGTGGACGGCCAGACGCCCACCCTGTGGACGGCCAGACGCCCACCCCGTGGACGGCCGCGCCGCCCGAGGACTACCCCTTGATGGCGATGTTCACGAGCTTCGGCGCCCGCACGATGACCTTCACGATCTCGCGGTCACCGATGTACCGCTGCACGTTCGCCGAGTTCCGCGCGAGTTCCTCCAGCTCGGACGGCTCGATCGACTTCGACACCTCGAACGAGTCGCGCACCTTGCCGTTGACCTGCACGACGGCGGTGAGGGTCTCCTGCACCAGCAGCGTCGGGTCGGCCTTCCGCCAACCGTGCAGCGCGACGGTGGCCTCGTACCCGAGCTGCTCCCACATCTCCTCGCCGGTGTACGGCGCGAACACGGCGAGGCCGAGCGTGACGGTCTCGACGGCTTCGCGCACGGCGGGGTCGGCGGCACCGGGGCCGCTGTCGATCGCCTTGCGGGTCACGTTGACCAGGTCCATGAGCCGCGCGATCACGACGTTGAACTTGAACGACTCCATCAGGCCCGGCGCATCGGCCAGGAACCGGTGCGTCACCTGGCGCAGGGCGCGGTCACCCTCGGCCCAGACGACGTCGGGGGTCGACGTGACGTCGGTCGCCAGGCGGTAGGCGCGGGCCAGGAAGCGTGCCGAGGCGGACGGCGAGACGTCCTCCCAGTTGATGTCGTCCTCGGGCGGGCCGGCGAAGCCCATCACCAGGCGGATCGCGTCGACGCCGTTCGCGTCGAGCTCGTCCCCGAGCGAGACGCCGCCCTTGGACTTCGACATCTTCGAGCCGCCGGACAGCACCATGCCCTGGTTGAGCAGTGCCGAGAACGGCTCGGTGAAGTCGAGGTAACCGAGGTCGAAGAGCACCTTGGTGACGAAGCGCGCGTACAGCAGGTGCAGGATCGCGTGCTCGATCCCGCCGATGTACTGGTCGACCGGCGCCCACTTGCGGGCGACCGCGGGGTCGAACGCCTGGGTGTCGTCGTTCGCCGCCAGGAAGCGCAGGAAGTACCACGACGAGTCGACGAAGGTGTCCATCGTGTCGGTGTCACGGAGCGCGGGCGTACCGTCGACGGGGTTCGGGACGTTGACCCAGTCGGTCGCTCCGCCGAGCGGCGAGGTGCCCTTGGGCTTGAGGTCGAGCCCCTCGGTGTCGGGCAGCCGCACCGGCAGCTGGTCGAGCGGCACGGGGTGCTCGCTGCCGTCGGCGCCGTGGATGATCGGGATCGGCGTGCCCCAGAAGCGCTGGCGCGAGATGAGCCAGTCGCGCAGGCGGTAGGTCTTGGCGGCGCGACCGGTCCCGCGCTCCTCGAGCAGGGAGATCGCGGCGGTGATCGCGTGCTGCTTCGACATGCCGTCGAGGGGGCCGGAGTTCATCATCCGGCCCTGACCCGTCAGTGCCTCGCCCGTGGTGGCGGGGTTGAGGTCGGGCAGCTCGGTGTCCTCGGTGATCACCGGGATCGCTCCGGTGACCGCGGCGTTGGTGTCGACGACGACCTTCACGGGCAGGTCGAACGCCCGGGCGAAGTCGAGGTCGCGCTGGTCGTGCGCCGGGACGGCCATGACGGCGCCGTGACCATAGTCGGCCAGCACGTAGTCGGCGGCCCAGATGGGCAGGCGCTCCCCCGTCAGCGGGTGGATCGCGAAACGGCCGAGCGGCACACCGGTCTTCGGGCGGTCCGCGTTCTGCCGGTCGATCTCCGACGTCTTCTGCGTGGCGACGAGGTAGGCATCGAAGTCCGCACGGACTGAGGAGGACGCAGAAGCGACCAGCGACGCGGCCAGGTCCGAGTCCGGTGCGACGACCAGGAACGTCACGCCGTGGATCGTGTCGGGACGCGTCGTGAACACCGTGACGGGCTCGTCACGGCCCTCGATGACGAAGTCGACGTCGGCGCCGACCGACCGGCCGATCCAGTTGCGCTGCTGCGCGATGACCTTGGCGGGCCACCGTCCCTCGAGCTGGTTGAGGTCGTCGAGCAGGCGGTCGGCGTACTCCGTGATCTTGAAGTACCACTGCGTGAGCTTCTTCTTGACGACGACGGCGCCGGAGCGGTCCGAGGTGCCGTCGGGCAGGACCTGCTCGTTCGCGAGCACGGTCTGGTCCACCGGGTCCCAGTTGACCCAGCTGTCCTTGCGGTACGCCAGGCCCTTCTCGTACATCTTCAGGAACAGCCACTGGTTCCACTTGTAGTACTCGGGGTCCGAGGTGTGGATCTCGGTGCTCCAGTCGAACGACGGCGCGTAGCGCTTGAAGGACGCCTTCTGCTGCGCGATGTTCGCGTAGGTCCAGTCCTTCGGGTCCACCCCGCGCTTGATCGCGGCGTTCTCGGCGGGCAGGCCGAAGGAGTCCCAGCCGATGGGGTGCAGGACGTTGAAGCCCTGCTGACGCCAGTAGCGCGCCACGAAGTCGCCGAGGGCCCAGTTCTCGGCGTGCCCCATGTGGAGGTCGCCGGACGGGTACGGGAACATCTCGAGGATGTACTTGCGCGGACGCGTGTCGTCCAGGTCGGTGGTGAAGAGCCCGAGCTCTTCCCAGCGGGGCTGCCACTTCTCCTGGATACGACGGAAGTCGTAGGCGTTCGGGTCCTCGGCGTGCTGCTCGGTGGTCACGGACGTCAACGATACAAGCCGGGAGGCCCGTCCAGCGTCCGCCTGTCGGGTCATCCGACGAGCAGGCGGCCGGCGACCATCCGCAGGGTGCGGTCGACCAGGTCCGCCCGGACCGGCACGTGCGACACGATCACGACCGTCCGGCCCGCTGCGCGGGCCGTCGTGACGAGGTCGTGCAGGACGGCGTCGCCGAGGTCCGGGTCGATGTCGGCCGTGGGTTCGTCGAGCACCAGCACCGGGAACGCGTGCAGGAGCGCACGTGCCAGGGCGAGCCGGTGCGCCTGTCCGCCGGAGACGAGGCCACCGCGCTCCCCCACCGAGGCATCGAGCCCGCCGCGACGTCCGACCCACTCGCCGAGGCCGACCCGGTCGAGCACGGCGAGCAGCTCGTCGTCGGTCGCGGTCTCGCGGGCGAACAGCAGGTTCTGTCGGACGGACTGGTCGAAGACGAACGGGTCCTGCTCGATGAGCCCGATGCGGGCACGGACGGCGTCGGGGTGCATGTCCTTCGCCGGGACCCCGTCGAGCGTGTACGAGCCCTGGTGGTCGACGAACCGGACGAGCGCGTCGACGAGCGTGGACTTCCCCGCGCCGCTCGGCCCTTCGAGCACGACGACCTCGCCGGGGTGCAGGTCGAGCGAGACCCCGTCGACCGCCGGCGTCGTGGCTCCGGGCCACTGCACGGTCAGGTCGCGCACCGCCACGGTGACCGGACCGGACACCGCCAGTTCGGCCGGGTCGGCGTCCTGCTCGGGTTCTGGCACGATGCCCGCGGGCACCCGTGCCGGGACGACCTGCTCGACCCGCTCAGCGGCGGCGCGCACGCGGCGCAGCGTGAGGACGGCGAGCGGGACCCCGCCGACGACCTCGAACAGGGCGAGCGGCACGAACACGGTCAGTGCCCAGAGCGGTCCGTCGAGCGCCCCGGACACCACGACCGGTGCACCGACGGCCAGGATCCCGATGACCGCGCCGCCGCCGACCAGCCCGACCAGGGCACCGACGAGCGCCTCGACCGTGCCACGGCGGCGCACCGCACGGGTGACGCCGACGTCGAGACGGGCGATGTGCGCCAGCCGCTCGTCGACGGTGCCGTAGGCCGCGAACACGTCGAGCGTCCGTACGGTGTCGAGCACGAGGTCGGCGACCCGACCACGGTCCGCTGCGGTCTCACGGTCGGAGCGCTCGGCGATCGACCGTGTCACGACCGACCCGAGCAGCGCCGCGACCGCCAGGCCGAGCAGGAGCACGAGGGCGGCCGGCACCGACACGATCGCCACCGCGACGACGGACAGCAGGGCGACGACCCCGGCGGACACCAGCGGCCCGACGACGCGGATGGGCAGGTCCTGCAGCCGGTCGGTGTCGGTGACCAGGCGGGTCATCAGGTCGCCACGGCCGGTGCTGCCGAGCCCTGCCGGTGCGACCGAGGCGAGCCGCCGGTACATCTCGGTGCGCACCACCGCGAGCTGCCGGAAGGACGCGTCGTGCCCGGCGAGCCGGTCGACGTAGCGCAGCGCCGCACGCCCGAGTGCGAACGCCCGCACGCCGACCATCACGAGGGTCAGGTAGAGGATCGGCGGGTGCTCCGCGGCACGGGTGATGAGGTAGCCGCTCGCGGCGAGGAGCGCCACGGCGCAGACCGCACTGAGCGCGCCGGCGGCGACCGCCTTGGCCCAACCCGACCCGTGCGGCATCGCGAGCCGCAGGACGGACGCTCCACGGGCCTCCCGGGACAGCACCCGCTGCCGGCTCATGCGCGCACCCCCGTCCGGACGGTGACCGACCCACCGGTGCCGATGTCGACCCGGACGTCGGCCGCGGCCACGACCGCCGGTCGGTGGCTGGCCACCACGACGACCGCGCCGTCGGCCGCCAGGCCGCGGATCGCGGCGACGACGTGGGCCTCGGCCTCGGCGTCGAGCGCCGACGTCGGTTCGTCGAGCAGGACCAACGGTGTGCCGACGCGGCGGGCGCGGTACAGCGCCCGCGCGACGGCGACGCGCTGCGCCTGGCCGCCGGACAGTCCGCTGCCGCCGGCGCCGATCGGGAGGCCCGGGTCGACCCCCAGCCCCGCGTCGCGCAACGCGGTCTGGACGTCCACGGCGTCGGGGGTCGCGCTGAGCGCGACGTTCTCGGCGACGGTCCCGCGCACGAGGCGGGGTCGCTGGTCGGCCCAGGTGGTGCGGCCGGCGGCGGTCGTACCGGCGGCGCCGGGGACGACCACGGTGCCGTCGTGCGGCAGGACGCCGCGGAGTGCGGCGATGACACTCGACTTGCCCGAGCCGCTCGGGCCGGCGAGCACGACGACGGTGCCGGGGTCGGCGTGCAGGTCGAGCGGGCCGATCACCACGTCGGGCCGGCGGACGGTCAGACCGTGCACGGCCAGCGCCGTGGCAGCCGGAGCGGTCGCCGCGGGGTCCGTGTCGTGGTGCGGCGCGGGCTCCGTGTCGTCGTCGAGGACGTCGAGGACCGCTGCCGATGCCTCGACGCCGTCCTGGGCGGCGTGGAAGTCCGCGCCGACCTGGCGGATGGGGGCGAACGCTTCGGGGGCGAGGACCAGGACGAACATCGCGGCGCCGAGCCCGAGCGAGCCGTCGACCAGCCGGATGCCGATCGACACCGCGACGAGGGCGACGGACAGGCTCGCGGCGAGCTCGAGCGCGAACCCGCTGACGAACGACAGCCGGAGCACCTCGAGCGTGCCGCGACGGTACTCGTCCGTGACGGCGCCGATGCGGCCGACCTGGCGCCGGGCGCGACCGAACACCTTGAGGGTGGCCAGGCCCTCGACGGCCTCGAGGAAGGCGCCGCCGAGCTTGGCGAGGGCGTCGGACTGCTTCCGCTGCAACGACTGGGTCGCGAGTCCGATCAGGATCATGAACACCGGGATGACCGGCAGGGCGAACAGGATGATCAGCCCGCTCGTCAGGTCACCGAGGCCGATCGCGACGAGCAGCAGCGGTGTGGCGATGGCGGTGAGCGCGAGCTGCGGCAGGTAGCGACCGAAGTAGGCGTCGAGCGCGTCGAGGCCCGGCCCGAGGGTGGTGGCGAACCCCGCGCTCGACCGGCCCGCCAGCCAGGACGGACCCCGCTCGGCGGCGCGGGCGAGCACCGTGGTGCGCATCTCGCTCTTCACCTTCGCCGCGGCGCGGGCCGCCAGGTCGTCGGTCGCCCAGGCCGCCACGGCACGGAGCACGAACGCGCCGCCCAGCAGCGCGAGCGCCTGCCCGAAGGCGCTCGGGACACGGCCGTCCTGGACCGCGTCGATGCCGAGGGTCACGGCGGCGGCGATCCCCCACGCGATCGCGATGGTCGCGACCGTGCGGAGGACGCCGGTGCCGGCAGCCGCGACGATGAAGCCGCGCGCCGTCCGCGACAGGCGCAGGAGTCGCGGGTCGAGCGGCTTCACCGTCGCCTGCCTAGTGCGCGGCCTGGGTGACCTGGGCCCGCGAGACACGCTTGCGGAACACCCAGTACGTCCAGGCCTGGTACGCGAACACGAGGGGCACGAAGATCAGCGCCACCCAGCTCATCACCGTCAGCGTGTACGAACCGCTCGAGGCGTTGTACACGTTCAGGCTGTTCGCCGGGTCGTTGGTGGCGGGCATGACGTCCGGGAAGATCGCCGTGAACATGGCGAGCACGATCGCGGCGATGGTGACGGCCATGAGCGTGAACGCCCGGCCCTCCTTGCCCCAGGCGTTGCACAGCACGGCCAGGACGAGCGCGAGTGCCGCGACCACCGAGAGCACGAGCGAGGCCGGGGTCGCCCGGACGAACGCCATCCAGACCAGGAACGCGGCACCGACGACGATCGTCAGGATGCCGGCCCGGGTCGCCAGGCGCTTCGCCCGCTCGCGGATCTCGCCCTCGGTCTTCAGCGCCACGAACACGACGCCGTGCGTGAAGAACACCAGCAGCGTCGCCACGCCGGTCAGGAGCGCGAACGGGTTGAGCAGGTCGAAGAGCGTGCCCGTGTAGTTGTGCCCCGAGTCCATCGGGATCCCGCGGACGACATTGCCGAACGCGACGCCCCAGAGGAACGACGGCAGGGCGGACCCGACGATGATCATCAAGTCGAAGCGACGCTTCCACTCGAGGTGCTTGTTCTGGTGGCGGTACTCGAACGAGACACCCCGCAGGATCAGCGCCGCGAGGATGAGCAGCAGCGCCAGGTAGAACCCGGAGAACATCGTGGCGTACCACTCGGGGAACGCCGCGAACAAGCAGGCGCCGGCGACGATGACCCACGTCTCGTTGAGGTCCCAGACCGGGCCGATCGTGTTGATGAGCACCCGACGGTCGGTGTCGTCCTTGCCCAGGAAGGGCAGGGACATGCCGACCCCGAAGTCGAAGCCGTCGAGGACGAAGTAACCGACGAAGAACACGCCGACGATCGCGAACCAGAGGACAGGCAGATCCATCTCAGTACACCGTCACTTCGTGCTTGACCTCGCCGGTCTCCTCGTCGACCTCTGCCGGAGCGGCAGGGCCCTCTTGCGCGACCTTCTTGATGAGCTTGAACTCGACCACCGCCAGCGAGCCGTAGATCACGGTGAACACGACGAGCGAGATGAGGACCTCGAGCCCGGTCACGTTCGGAGAGACGCCGTCGCTGGTCTTGAGCAACCCGAACACGAGCCACGGCTGGCGACCCATCTCGGTGAAGATCCAGCCGACGATCATCGCGGCCATCGGGAGCGGGACGGTCCAGGTGGCGACGCGCCAGATCCAGCGCTTCGTCGGGAAGCGGCCCTTGCGGGTCAGCCAGAGGCCGGCGAGCGACACCATGACCGCACCGACGCCGAGCGCGATCATCCAGCGGAACGACCAGTAGGTGACCCAGATGATCGGCTTGTAGTCGCCGGGCCCGTAGACCTGGGTGTACTGCGCCTGCAGGTCGTTGATGCCCTCGACCGTGCCGTTGAAGGTGTGCGTGGACAGGAACGACAGCAGGTAGGGCACCCGGATCGAGAACAGTTCGTGCACGCCGTCGGGGGTGCCGAGCGTGAAGATCGAGAACGAGGCGTCCTTGCCGGTCGCCGTGTTGTACAGCGCTTCGGCTGCGGCCATCTTCATCGGCTGGGTGTCGACCATGGTCAGGCCGAGCTGGTCGCCGGTGAGCACCGTCAGGGCACCCGCCGCCACCATGGTCCACATGCCGAACTTGAGCGCCGGCATCATCGTCTCGAGGTTCTGGTTCCGCGCCAGGTGGTAGGCGGCGACCGAGATGATCACTGCTGCGGCGACCATGAAGCAGGCGAACAACGTGTGCGGGAAGGCGGCGAGGGCGACCTTGTTGCCGAGGACCGCCCAGATGTCGGTGAGCTCCGCGCGCCCCTTGGCCTCGTTCATCGAGAAGCCGACCGGGTGCTGCATGAACGCGTTCGCGGCGATGATGAAGTACGCCGACATGATCGTGCCGGCGCTGACGCACCAGATGCTCGCCAGGTGCAGTCCCTTCGGCAAGCGGTCCCAGCCGAAGATCCAGACGCCGATGAACGCGGCTTCGAAGAAGAAGGCCAGGATCCCCTCGAGCGCGAGCGGGGCGCCGAAGACGTCACCGACGAAGCGCGAGTAGTTCGACCAGTTCATGCCGAACTGGAACTCCTGCACGATGCCCGTCACGACGCCCATCGCGAAGTTGATCAGGAAGATGCGTCCGAAGAACCGGGTCAGCTGCAGGTAGTGCGCGCGACCGGTCCGGTACCAGGCGGTCTGGAACACGGCCACCACGGCGGCCATGCCGATCGTCAGCGGGACGAAGAGGAAGTGGTAGATGGTCGTCAGACCGAACTGCCACCGCGACAGGATGAGCGGGTCGAGGAGGTCGGTCATGCGGCACTTCCCAGTCGGGTCGCCGCGCGCAGTCGGTGCACGTCAGTGTCTTCCTGTGGAACGGATACATCAGATGTCACAGCCGTTGGGACTCTTCAACGGTACCGCGTCACCACCGACTTCGACAACTTGTAGAAATGTTCTGTGCACGAACGTGCAAGGGTGTTGCACGGCACAACCGTGCGGCACGGATGTGCCGATTCGCGCTCCGCCGAACGACGACAGGCGCCGGGCATTTGCCCGACGCCTGTCGTCTAACGCACGAGGACTGCTGTTACAGCAGGCCCTCGTCGGTCAGGAACTCCTTGGCGATGGTGGACGCTTTCTCCTTGTCCGCCGTGCTCTTGGTGTTGAGCTCGATCAGGGCCTCGGGCGTCAGCTTCTCGTTGACCGAGTCGATCGCGTCTGCGGCCTTGTCGTTCACCTTGTCGGAGACGACGGGGATGACGTTCTGCGGCAGGATCAGGTTCTCCGGGTCCTCGAGCGTGACGAAGTCGTTCGCCTTGATGCTCGGGTCGGCGCTGTAGATGTCGGCGAGCTGGACGGTGCCGTCCTTCAGCGCCTTGACCGTCAGGGCCCCGCCGGAGTCCTCGACCGCCTTGAAGTCGACGTCGACGCCGTAGACCGACTTCAGGCCCTTCGGACCGTACGGACGGGTCTGGAACTCGGAGTTCGCACCGACGGTGAGCTTCGACGTGACGTCCTTCAGGTCAGCCAGGCTCGTCACGTCGTTGTCCTCGGAGAACTTCTTCGTGACGGTGTAGCTGTCCTGGTCGGTCGCCTCGGCCTCGTCGAGCACACGGAGACCCTTCGGCAGCGCCGTCTCGAGGCCCTTGTCGATCTCGTCCGCGGTCTTCGCGTCGGACTTCTTGTCGAAGTACTGCAGCAGGTTGCCGCTGTACTCGGGCATGACGTCGATCGCGCCCTTCTCGAGCTGCGGGATGTAGACCTCGCGCTGCCCGATGTTGAAGTTGCGCTTGACCTCGAAGCCGTTCTTCTCGAGGACCTGTGCGTACAGCTCGGCGATGATCTCGTTCGAGTAGTACTGCTGCGAGCCGACGACGATCGTCTTGGAGTCGGACGACGCGCTGGAGCCGCTGTCGAGCGGGTCGCTCGACGCGCAGCCGGTCAGGGCGGCGGCGACGCCCAGTGCGAGCGCTGCTGCGACGCCCGCACGGATCTTTGCTGTGATCACGATGGATTTCCTTCCGGGATGGGATTGCGGGCTCGCTCGCGCGATCCCTGGCGCTGCCGGGCCGACGGGTCGGCGGTGCCCTTGGGCACCGACGCCCGCTGCAGCACGGCGAACACGATCTCGAACGCGATCGCGAGTGCGATCACGAGGATGGAGGCGCCGAGCATCTCGGCGTAGTCCTGGGTCTTCAGACCGAGGAAGAAGTAGCCGCCGAGGCCGCCGGCGCCGACGTACGCGGCGAGCGTGGCCGTGGCCACGACCTGCAGCACGGCTGCGCGGAAGCCGCCGATCAGCAGGGGCAGGCCGAGCGGGACCTCGACCTTCCACAGGATCTGCCAGCCCGTCATGCCCTGGGCCTTGGCGGCGTCGACGGTCACCGGTTCGACCGACTCGATGCCCGAGTACGCACCGGCCAGCACCGAGGGGATGGCGAGCACGACGAGCGCCAGGAGCGGAGCCTGCAGGCCGATGCCGAGCAGGAGTCCGAACAGGGAGAGCACGCCGAGCGTCGGCAGTGCGCGGATCCCGCCGGACACGGCGATCGAGAAGCCCCGTGCGCGGCGCGTGTGGCCGATGGCGTACCCGATCGGCACGGCGATCACCGAGGCGATCACCACGGCGAGCAGCGTGATCCAGATGTGCTCCCAGAGGCGGCCGGGGATCGCGTTGTACCCGGAGTAGTTGGTGGGGTCGAAGACCCAGGCGAAGGCCTGTCCGATGATCACGAGGCGACCTCCGCTGCTTGCAGGACACGGCGGGTCCGTCGACGCGACACCGAGGTCGTCCGGGTCCACGGCATGACGATCCGGCCGAGCAGCACCAGGATCCCGTCGAGCACGAACGCCAGGACGAGGACCATGACGATGCCGGAGATGATCTCCTCGTAGATCCCGCGGCCGAGGCCGTCCGTGAACAGCGAGCCGAGGCTCTGGATGCCGAGGACGGCGCCGACGGTGGTCAGCGAGATCGTGGACACCGAGACCACCCGCAGCCCGGCGAGCAGCACCGGCCCGGCCAGCGGCAGTTCGACGCGGAAGAACCGCTGCGCCGACGAGTACCCCATCGCGGTCGAGGCCGACTTCGTCCCCGAGTCCACCGAGGTGAGCCCGTCGACGGTCGACCGGACCATGAGCGCGAGGCCGTACAGGGTCAACCCGATCACGACGTTGACCGGGCTCTGCAGCCCGGTGCCGATGATGCCCGGCAGTGCCACGAACAGCGCCAGGGACGGGATCGCGTAGAGCAGCCCGGCGAACGTCACGATGCCGCTGCCGACACCCGAGGCGAACCGCGATCCGCCGGGGCGCTGGAGTCGGACGACGAGCCAGCCGATGGGGATGGACAGCAGGAACGCGATGATGATCGGCGGGATGGCGATGGCCAGGTGCGCGACCGTCGCGTCACGGATCGTGTCGAGGTTCGCGAGGACCCACTTCACCGCGTGCCCTCACCCTGCGCCGGAGCACCCGGGGCGTCGAGCGACGCTCCGGCCTGGTTCGATGCGGGGTCGGCCTGGACCGCTGCGGCGGCGTCGACGACGTTGACCGGTCCGGTGAGGACACCGGCTGCACGCCCGTCGCCGTCCACGACGATGGGGCCCGTGGGGGTGTGCTCGACGCGCAGCGACCGACGCCCCCGGCCCACGCCGATGAAGTTCGCGACGAAGTCGTCCGCCGGCTCGGCCAGGATCTCGGACGGCGTGCCCTGCTGGGCGATCTCGCCGCCCTTCTTCAGGATGACGACCTGGTCGCCGAGCTTGAACGCCTCGTCGATGTCGTGCGTCACGAACACGACGGTCTTGCCGAGTTCACGCTGCAGGCGGATGAGCTCGTCCTGCAGGTCGTTGCGGACCAGCGGGTCGACGGCGCCGAAGGGCTCGTCCATGAGCAGGATGTTCGGGTCGACGGCGAGGCCGCGGGCCACACCGACGCGCTGCTGCTGCCCGCCGGACAGCTGGGACGGGTACCGGTCGGCGAACGCCCGGTCGAGTCCCACGGTGTCCATGAGCTCGAGCGCACGCGTGCGGGCGTCGGCCTTCGACACCCCGGTGAGCAGGGGCACGGTCGCGATGTTGTCGACGACCTTGCGGTGCGGCAGCAGACCGGAGTTCTGCATGACGTACCCGATGCTCCGCCGGAGCTTCACGGGGTCGACGCCGGAGACGTCGGATCCGTCGATCTGCACGGAACCCGAGGTGGGGTCGACCATGCGGTTGATCATCCGGAGCAGCGTCGTCTTGCCGCAGCCGCTGGAGCCGACGAAGACGGTCGTGGTCCGGGACGGGATCACGAGGTCGAAGTCGTCGACCGCGGTGGTGCCGTCCGGGTAGGTCTTTCGTACCGAGCGGAACTCGATCATGGGTGCCCTTCTGTTCGGAGGTAGCCCGACTCCGGATGAGAGTACCCGTCGGGTCCGACAGCGGTTCACCCGTTCCGGCACGCGGCGCGTCCCGGACAGGTGCGCACCGCCGTGGACCGGACCGAGCGCACGACGGAACCAGCGCGGACGACGACGCCCGCGCCTCCTGTTCGGAAGCACGGGCGTCGTCGGATGGGTGCGGGACCCCGCGGCGGTCAGCCGGCGGCGACCACGGACTCCATGTGGGCACGGCTCATCGTGCGGTACTCGGCGATGAGCGCCGAGTCGGGGTGCTCGCGGTCGCGGTGCGCCCGCGCCAGCACGGCGTGGCCGGACTCGGCCAGCACGACCCAGGCACGTGCCATGCGCTCGTTGTCGGGCAGCCCGAACCGGTCGCGCATGATCTGCCCGACGGCGGCGCCGAGCGCTCCCATGCGGTCCTCGGCGTCACCGGTGCCGGTGTCCGCGGTGTCGCCGAAGCGGATCGCGCGGAAGCCGGGCTCGGTGCGGTACAGCTCGGCGGTCTCGTCGATCAGCGCGTCGCAGGCCTGCTGCCAGGTCTCCGCGCCGCTCGCGTCGAGCGCCGCGACGAAGCGCGCGGCCAGCCGCTGCGTGCAGCGGATGGCAAGCGCGTCGACCACGGCGATGCGGTCCGGGAAGTAGCGGTAGACGGTGCCGATGGACGCTCCGGCCCGCTCGGCGACCATCGCGGTCGTGAGTCGCTCGAACCCGATCTCGTCGATCACCGCGGCAGCAGCGTCGAGCAGACCCGCGAGGCGCGCCGAACTGCGGGCTTGGACCGGCTCGTTCCTGAGCAGTGATGATCCCCCCGGCAGAGCGTTCGTTACCTCGGTGACGAGCACGTGTTCTCCTCTTGCGCTCCAGCGCGGTTCGTTGGTGTGACGAGGACGATTTTCGCAGAGACCGGCTGGAACATGGCTGCGACTCACCACAGGTGCCGCGGGACGTGGACTTCCGGGTCCCGCATGGGATGATGGGGCGATGCCCGACCCGACGCCCCACGAGCCGTCGTTGGCCGAGCCGCTCCTGCACCGCGCGGCCCGCATCGAGGACGCCGTCCAGGAGTTCCGCGAGCACCGCGCCCGAAGCCGTGGCCTGGTCCCGACCGTCGTCCCCTACACCGGCTACGGCGCTCCCGGATGGGTCCGGATCCTCTGCCGCGTGCTGCTGACCCGCCGTGGCCTCGCCTCCGACGTCTCGTACGCCGGTGTCCGCGGATGGAAGAGCTTCACGAGCGTCGCGGTCGACCACGCCGAGGTCACCGTCACCGCCGGAGGGGTCTCGCACGTCGTCGAGACCGACCGTGGCGGGGTCGTCGACACCATCGTGCCGATCGACCTCGAGCCGGGCTGGCGCACCGTCCGGTTGTCGGCCGGCGGCGGGCGCGACGTCGAGGCCGACGTGTTCGTCGTGCACCCCGACACCCGCTTCGGGCTGCTGTCCGACATCGACGACACCGTCATGGTGACCTCGCTCCCCCGTCCGATGCTGGCGGCGTGGAACTCCTTCGTCCTCACCGAGCACGCCCGCCGCCCCGTGCCGGGCATGTCCGTGCTGTACGAACGCGTGCAGGCGCAGCACCCCGGCTCCCCGACGGTGTACCTGTCCACCGGTGCCTGGAACGTCGCGCCGACCCTGCAGCGCTTCCTGACCCGCAACATGTACCCGTCCGGCACGCTCCTGCTCACCGACTGGGGCCCCACGCACGACCGCTTCTTCCGGAGCGGGCAGCTGCACAAGCAGCAGAACCTGCGGCGCCTGGCGAAGGACTTCCCGGACGTGCAGTGGCTGCTCGTCGGCGACGACGGGCAACACGACGAGTCGCTGTACGGCGAGTTCGCCCGCGAGCACCCGGAGAACGTCGCGGGCGTCGCCATCCGGCAGCTGTCCACGAGCGAGGCGGTCCTGGCCGGCGGACGCTCCCGGGCGCAGGAACGCTCCCGCGACACCTCGGCGCCGTGGGTCTACGCACCGGACGGTGCCGGGCTCTGGTCCGAACTCGCGCGGGTCGGGCTCGCCGAGGCGGACGCCTCCGACCCGGCCTGAGCGAGGCTTCAGGCACACCGACGGCACACGGCCGCCAGACGGCCGGCGACCCGTCCGCGCGGCCACGACGCTCGGCCTCCGGGTGTTCGATCGGGGCATGAGCACCGACACGGACCGGACCGCCGACGCCGAGCGAGCACCCGCGCCCCCCGCGACTCCCCCGAACCTGATCGAGGACCACGCCGTGATCGGCGACACCTCGACCGCCGCACTCGTCGGCCGCGACGGCACGATCGACTGGGCGTGCCTGCCGCGGTTCGACAGCGCCGCCACGTTCGCCTCGCTGCTCGGCACCGAGGACCACGGGCACTGGACGCTCCGACCGACCGACCCCGCCGCGACGGCGCACCGGAAGTACCGAGGCGACACCCTCGTCCTGTCGACGGTCTGGACCACGGCGGACGGTGCCGTCGAGGTGACCGAGTTCATGCCCGTCGGCGCCCACCGCCCGTCCATCGTCCGGCGTGTCCGCGGCCTGAGCGGCTCGGTCGAGGTGCAGCAGACCCTGCGGATCCGGTTCGACTACGCCCTCGCGCTGCCGTGGGTGCGCCAGATCGGCGGCGACGAGGACCCGGCACTGCTCGCCACCGCCGGCCCCGGGTCGGTCATCGTGCGCGGCCCGCGCTTCCGGGCCTCGGACCACCGGCACACGGCCACCGCGATCATCCACGACGGTGACGTGCTCGACACCGTGCTCACCTGGTACCCCTCGCACCGCGAGCCCCCGGAGCCCGTCGACGTCGACGCCGAACTCCACCGCACCGTGACGTGGTGGACGGACTGGATGGCGACGGCGCGCACCGAGGGACGCTACGCCGACGCCGCCCGCCGCTCCCTCCTGCTGCTCCGCGCGATGACCCACGGCGAGACCGGCGGGGTGGTGGCCGCCGTGACCACGAGCCTGCCGGAGGACCCGGGCGGCGAACGCAACTGGGACTACCGCTACGTCTGGCTCCGCGACGCATCCCTCGCCCTCGCCTCGCTCATCGCGCACGGCTACCGCGACGAGGCGGCGCACTGGCGCGGCTGGTTGCTCCGCGCCATCGCGGGCGACCCCGCCGACGTGCAGATCATGTACGGCATCGCCGGGGAGCGCGAACTGCCGGAACGGGAGCTCCCGCACCTGCCCGGGTACGCCGGCTCGACGCCCGTCCGGGTCGGCAACGGCGCGTACACGCAGTACCAGGGCGACGTGTTCGGCGAGGTCCTGGCCGCCCTGCACGACGCCCGCGAGCTCGGGGTCGAGGAGAACGCCGACTCGTGGGCCCTGCAGCGCGCCCTGCTCGGCTACGTCGAGGAGCACTGGCAGGAGCCCGACAACGGCATCTGGGAGATGCGCGGCCCGCGACGGCACTTCACGCACTCGCGCGCGATGATCTGGGCCGCGTTCGACCGTGGGGTCGCCGCGGTCGAGGAGTTCGGTCTCGAAGGGCCCGTGGACCGCTGGCGCACCCTGCGCGACCAGGTCCGGGCCGAGATCGAGGAGCACGGCTGGAACGCTGCACGCGGCAGCTACCGGCAGCACTACGACACCGACGAGGTCGACGCGAGCCTGCTCGTCCTGCCGCAGATCGGCTACGTCTCCGCCCGCGACGCGCGCATGACCGGCACCGTCGCCGCCATCGAGCAGGACCTGTCCACCGGCTCCGACGGTCTCGTGCTGCGGTACCGGACGTCGTCGGGGTTCGACGGGCTCGCCGGCGCGGAGCACCCGTTCCTGGCGTGCTCGTTCTGGCTGGTCGAGCAGTACGCGGCATCGGGGCGGATCGACGACGCCGAGCGCCTCATGGACGTGCTCGTCGGGTACGCCAACGACGTCGGCATGCTCTCCGAGGAGATCGACGTCGCCACCGGACACCACGTCGGCAACACGCCGCAGGTGCTGTCGCACCTGACGCTCGTGTCCGCGTCGGACGCGATCGCGCGGGCGCGGGGCGCGTCGACCGGGCACCGCACGCGGCTGCCCGTACACGACGGTGGCACCCGCTCGTGGACCGGCGGGGGCGAGCGGGCGGGCAACCCCGCCTGATGCGGTGGTCCTGACCACGAAACGGACGGGAGGCACGGTGCCAGCTGGCACCGTGCCTCCCGTCCGCAGTTCCGCCCGTTCAGGGCGCGACGGTCACGTCCGTCAGGACGACGACTCCCAGTCCGCCGGGCCGCGCGAACCGGCGCGGTACTCCTCGAGCGGGACCTCGTCGGCCTTCCATGCCTTGACGACCGGCTCGACGATCTCCCAGCAGCGCTCGGCCACGTCGCCGCGGATCGAGAGCAGCGGGTCGTCGTGGAAGATGCCGTTCAGGACCTCGCCGTAGGGGGTCAGCTCGCCGTCGCTGAACGACGACGACAGGGTGACCTGGCCCATCTCGAACGGGTTGCCACCGCCGTTGGCCGACACGGTCAGCTCGATCTCGTCCGGGTTCAGGACGATGCGGAGCGTGTCCGCCTTCGGGCGACCGCTCAGGCCGGAGGGCAGGCGCGTGACCGGCTTGAAGGTGATCAGGACCTCTTTCCGGCTGTTGCCGAGTGCCTTGCCGGACCGCAGCGTGAACGGGACGCCCTTCCAACGGGCGGTGTCGACCTCGACCGAGATCTCGGCGAGCGTCTCGGTGCTCCGCGACTTGTCGACGCCGTCCTCGTCCTGGTACGACGGCAGCTCCTTGCCATCGATCGTGCCGGCCGTGTAGACGGCACGGCGCGACGCGATCTTCGCGTCGTCACCCTTGAGCCGCGTCGAACGGAGCACCCGGGCCAGGGACGAGCGGAACTCGACCGCGTCGATGTCCGCCGGGGCGTCCATCGTCACGATGCCGAGGATCTGCAGCAGGTGCGACTGGATCATGTCGACCATCGCACCGGCCTCGTCGTAGTACTGGGCGCGGTTCTCGAGACCGAGGGTCTCGTCGTAGAAGACGTCGACCTTCTCGATGTTGTCGGCGTTCCAGATCGGCTCGAACAGGCGGTTCGCGAAGCGCAGACCGATGATGTTCAGGACCGTGGTGCGTCCGAGGAAGTGGTCGGTGCGGTGCACGCGCTCTTCCGGGACCAGCTTCAGCACGGTCTCGTTGAGGGCCTGGGCGCTCGCGACGTCGGTGCCGAACGGCTTCTCGAAGGCGAGGGTGGTGCCGGCGGGGAGCTCGACCTGCTGCAGTGCCTCGCAGATGTCGGAGGCGATCTGCGGGGGCAGGGCGAAGTAGAGGATCGGCTCGGCCTCGGCCGCGTCGAGCAGTGCCGTGAGGTGCTCCGGGTCGGTGGGGTCGCCCTGGATGAACTGGGTCGACGCGAGCGTCGCGTCGACCTCGGGGCCCTTGACGTCCTGCGACGCGAAGGACTTCGTGACGATGTCCTTCCACTGCTCCTCGCTGCGGGCGCTGCGGCCCGTGCCGATGAGCTGGACGGGAACCGCTCGACCGCTCTGCAGGAACGTGCCGAGGCCCGGCAGCAGCAGGCGGGAGGCGAGGTCGCCCGTCGCGCCGAAGATGATGAGGGTGCGCTTGTCGGTCACCTGAGGTGACTCCTTTCGCTGTGGTGGGAGGTCCGCTCCAGTCAAGCCGCGGGCGGGCCCGTTTGTTCCGGATCGGGGACCGGAGATCGTGGGGCGCTGTGGTGTGCAGCGCCGGGTCGTGCGCTGGGGTGTGCAGCGCCGGGTCGTGCGCTGCGTCGGCAGCGCCTGGACGCACTTCGGGCGGCACCGGATGTGGTGCCGCCCGAAGTGTCAGGTGCGTTGCAGCGTCAGGTCAGTGCCCGAAGTTGCCGCGGTAGTACTCGTAGACCCAGCCGACCAGGGTGACCGCCACCAGGGCGAGTCCGATCGGGACGATCCACAGCCCGGCTGCGACACCGAGGAAGCAGACGGCGACCGCTGCTGCCAGCAGGATGGGCCACCACGACCACGGGCTGAAGTGCCCGAGCTCGGCGTCGCCGTCCTCGATGTTGGCGTCGGGGCGGTCCTCGGGCAGCACGCCGCCCTGGGACGCCATGACCTTGCCGAGGTAGAAGGCGATGAACGCGGACATGATGCCGGTCAGGCCGATCGCCACGGTGCCGACCCACTCCGGGTGGCCGTAGTAGAGCAGCGCCCAGATCGTGTACGCGGCGTCCGCGAGGATGAAGAACCCGAAGAGGATCCAGAACAGGTTGGTGTTCGCGCGCATCGGCTTACTTCACCTCGCCCTTCGCGGCGTCGTAGGTCGGGGCATCCGGGGCGTCCTTCGCGGGGCCGACACCGATCGGCACACCTGCCTCGGGGTGGTTCAGGTCGAAGGCCGGGGACTCGGAACGGATCCGCGGGATCGACGTGAAGTTGTGGCGGGGCGGCGGGCAGCTGGTGGCCCACTCGAGCGAGCGGCCGTAGCCCCACGGGTCGTTCACGGCGACCTTCGGTGCGTTCCGGGCCGTCACGTAGACGTTGAAGATGAACGGCAGGAACGAGATCGCGAGGATCATCGAGCCGATCGTCGACAGCTGGTTCATCCAGGTGAAGCCGTCGTTCGGCAGGTAGGTCGCGTAGCGACGCGGCATGCCGATGACGCCCAACCAGTGCTGGATGAGGAACGTGGTGTGGAACCCGATGAACAGGAGCCAGAAGTGGATCTTGCCGAGACGCTCGTTGAGCATCTTGCCCGTCCACTTCGGCCACCAGAAGTAGAAGCCGGAGAACATCGCGAAGACGACGGTGCCGAAGACCACGTAGTGGAAGTGCGCCACGACGAAGTACGAGTCGGACACGTGGAAGTCCAGCGGCGGCGAGGCCAGGATCACACCGGTGAGGCCACCGAACGTGAACGTGATGAGGAAGCCGACGGCCCACAGCAGCGGGGTCTCGAAGGTCACCGAGCCGCGCCACATGGTGCCGACCCAGTTGAAGATCTTCACGCCGGTCGGGACCGCGATGAGCATCGTCATGAGCGAGAACCAGGGCAGCAGGACGCCACCGGTGACGTACATGTGGTGCGCCCAGACCGTGACGGACAGGGCCGCGATGGAGATGGTCGCGTAGACGAGCGTCTTGTACCCGAAGATCGGCTTGCGGCTGAAGACCGGGAAGACCTCGGACACGATGCCGAAGAACGGCAGCGCGATGATGTACACCTCGGGGTGCCCGAAGAACCAGAACAGGTGCTGCCAGAGCAGCGCTCCGCCGTTGGCCGGGTTGAAGATCTGCGCGTCGAACACGCGGTCGAGGCCGAGACCGAACAGCGCGGTGGCGAGCACCGGGAAGGCCATCAGCACGAGCAGTGCCGTCACGAGGGTGTTCCACGTGAAGATCGACATGCGGAACATGGTCAGACCCGGGGCACGCATCGTGATGATGGTGGTGATGAAGTTCACCGCGCCGAGGATCGTCGAGAAGCCGGTCATGCCGAGTCCGAAGACCCAGAGTGTGCCGCCGAGCCCTGGTGTGAACGTCGTGTCACTCAGTGGCGCGTAGGCGAACCACCCGAACGAGGCCGCACCCTGCGGGGTGAGGAAGCCGCCGACCGCGATGAGCGAGCCGAACAGGTAGAGCCAGAACGCGAAGCCGTTGAGTCGCGGGAAGGCGACGTCGGGAGCACCGATCTGGAGCGGCATGATCGCGTTCGCGAAGCCCGAGAAGAGCGGCGTCGCGAACATCAGCAGCATGATCGTGCCGTGCATCGTGAAGAGCTGGTTGTACTGCTCCTTCGTCGCGACCACGTGCAGGCCGGGCTCGAACAGCTGGGCACGGATGACCAGGGCCATCACACCCGCGAGCAGGAAGAAGACGAAGGACGCGATCAGGTACATGTACCCGATGGTCTTGTGGTCGGTGGAGGTGATCCACCGGACGATGATGTTGCCCTTCCGGCCCACCTTCGACGCCTGGAAGTCCGGCGAAGCAGTCTGGGTCGGTTGGCCGACGAAAGACGTTGTCATCTGACGAGCCCCTACTTGTTCTCGCTGGACGCCTCGACCGGCGCCTTGTTGTTCGGTTCGTTCGTGTTGGTGTTGTACTCGTCACCGAGGAGCCCGACCTTGCCCTGGTCCTTCAGGGTGTCGAGGTAGTCCTGGTACTGCGCCGGCGTGACGACCTTCACCTGGAAGAGCATCAGCGAGTGGTACTCACCGCAGAGCTCCGCGCACTTGCCCTGGTACGTCCCGAGCTTCTCCGGGATGAAGTACTCCCAGTTCGTCTTGCCGGGGAGCATGTCCTTCTTGTACAGGAAGTCGATGATCCAGAAGGAGTGGTCGACGTCGCGCGAGGAGAGCTCGATCGCGACCTTCTTGCCCTGCGGCAGGTAGAGGGTCGGCAGCTGCGACTCGTCGATGGCGCCCTTGGCGTTCTCTTCTTCCTGGGCCTGGATGCCCTGGTAGTAGACGCTGTCCTCGGGGTTGTCCTTGTTGATGTAGTTGAAGTCCCACGCCCAGCGCTTGCCGTACACGTGCACGGTGGCGTCGGGGTCGTCGAACGGCTTCTCGATCGCGGCCTGGTCCTTCGCGGTGAAGGCGAAGAAGCCCAGCACGAGGATGAGCGGCACGATCGTGTAGAAGATCTCGAGCGGCATGTTGTAGCGCATCTGCACGGGCAGGCCGGTCTGGCCCTTCCGGCGGCGGTACACGATCGCGGCCCAGATGATCAGGCCCCAGACGATGAGACCGACGGCGAGGAGCACCACCCAGCTGGTGGTCCACAGGCCGACGATGCGGCTCGTGTGGTTGGTGACGTCCTTCGTCTCCTCCGTGCCGGGGAGCCATCCGTTCATCTGCTGCTGCGTGCAGCCAGCCAGTGCGATGACCAGACCGACGGCCACCGGGACGGCCGCCCAACGTATACGGCGATTCGAACGCACTGTTACCTCTCGCAAAAGACGTGAGCCCGGAGCCGAACCCGCCGAGTCGCACGAAGGCGACACTTGGCTGGCTCCCAGCTTGATTGGAACACTCCTAGCTTACTCGCAGCTCGGTACCGCTCGCGCACACCCGACACGCTCATCGCCGCGATCCGCACTCCTGACCGGCCGTTTTCCCCGGTCACACTGCGACCGCATCCCCCGACGAACGCGAGCGGGGAGCGACCGTGTCGGTCGCTCCCCGCTCGCGTGTCGGATCGGCTGGTGATCAGTGGAAGCTGTCACCGCACGCGCAGCTGCCCTGCGCGTTCGGGTTGTCGATCGTGAAGCCCTGCTTCTGGATGGTGTCCTCGAAGTCGATCGTCGCACCGTCGAGGTACGGGACGCTCATCTTGTCGACGACGACCTCGACCCCGTCGAACTCGGCGGTGACGTCACCGTCGAGCAGGCGCTCGTCGAAGTACAGCTGGTAGATCAGACCCGAGCATCCCCCGGGCTGGACGGCGAGGCGCAGGCGCAGGTCGTCGCGGCCCTCCTGCTCGAGGAGACTCGCCACCTTGCCGGCCGCGGCGTCGCTCAGGAGGACGCCGTGCGAGGCCGCCTCGGTCACCGGTGCGTCGGTGGTGATGGTGTCGCTCATCGCGCGTCTCCCTCCGGGCGGTGCGGTTCACCGCGCCTGGCGTCGATTGTAAGCACCGTCAGCTGCGCGTCGCGAGCCTGGCGAGCAGGATCGTCTCGGACGCGATGGCCCGGTGCAGGACGCCGAGGTGCTGCGACTCGTTCGGGCTGTGGGCACGGGTGTCCGGGTCCTCCACCCCGGTGACCAGGATCTGGGCCTCCGGGAACTCCGCGGCGAGGTCCGAGACGAACGGGATCGAGCCGCCGATGCCCTGCTCGACCGCCTCGGCACCCCAGCCCTCGCGCATGGCCGTGCGGGCCTCCTGGACGGCCCAGCCGGCCGTGTCGACGAGGAAGCCGTCGCCGCTGTCCGGCTCGGAGATCTCCATGCGGGCACCGAAGGGCACGTGTGCCCGCAGGTGCCGTTCGACGGCCGCGTACGCCTCCGTGGCGGGCTGGCCGGGTGCGACCCGGACCGAGACGCGGGCGGAGACGGTCGGCAGCAGCGTGTTGGACGCGTTCGCGACGCTCGGCACGTCCATGCCGGTCACGGTGATCGACGGCTGGAACCACATGCGGGACAGGACCTCGCCGGTGCCGATCGGTCGGACGCCCGCCACCAGGGCCGCGTCGACGGCGAGCTCGTCGTCGGTGCGGGCTGGGACGTCGGCCTCGTACGAGGTGAGCCCCTCGACCGCGACGGAGCCGGCGTCGTCGTGCAGCGACGCGAGCAGCTTCACCATCGGGATCATCGCGTCCGGCGCCGCTCCCCCGAACATCCCGCTGTGACTGGCGTGCTCGAGGGTCGTCAGGGTGAGCTTGAAGGTGACGTTGCCGCGGAGCGACACGGTGATCGACGGCACGTCCACCGACCAGTTGTCACTGTCGGCGACCACGATGACGTCGGCGGCCAGGTGCTCCTTCTGCTCACGCAGGAAGGTGCGGAAGGAACGGGAGCCGAACTCCTCCTCGCCCTCGACGAACAGGACGACACCGAGGTCGAGGTCGTCGCCGAACTGCGCGTGGATCGCCCGGAGCGACGCGATGTGGGTCATCACGCCGGCCTTGTCGTCCGAGGCGCCGCGACCGTACAGCCGGTCACCGCGGAGGGTCGGCTCGAACGGCGGCGTCTCCCAGAGGGCGTCGTCACCCTGCGGCTGCACGTCGTGGTGGGCGTAGAGCATCACGGTCGGCTTGCCGTTCCGGGCCGGGCGGACGGCGAGCACCGCGGGCTGGCCGAGCTCGAGCGGTTCGTCGTCGCTGATCGCCGACCGGATGATCTCGACCTGGTCCTCGGCGAAGACACCGGTGCTCAGCGCCAGGTCCGCCACGGCACGCGCGCTCGCGAGCACGTGCGACTCGTCGAACGCCGACCAGGACACCGACGGGATCCGCACCAGCGCGGACAGATCGGCGATCGTCGAGGGCAGTGCACCCTGCACCTGTTCGCGCAGGGCGTCGAGGAGAGCGGGGTCGGTCGCGGAGCTGGGCTGTGCGGTGTCGGTCATGCCCGGTAATCTAGAGGACGATCCCGCACGCACAACGCCGTTAGGAACGCACCGTGGCGAAGGCAGCCCCCAAGACCAACACGACCGTGAACCCCACCGAGGAAGAACTCCTCGAGCAGGGCAAGGGCCGCCCGACGCCGTCCCGCCGTGAGCGCGAGGCAGCGAACCGCCGCCCCCTCGTCGGCAACACGCCGGTCGACAAGAAGGCCGCCCGCGCGCGTCTCAACTCCGACCGCGAGCGTGCCCGCGTCGGCATGGCCAACGGCGAGGAGCGCTACCTGCCGGCGAAGGACCGCGGTGAGCAGCGTCGCTTCGTCCGCAACTGGATCGACGCGCGCTGGAACGTCGGCGAGATCATGATGCCGGTGCTCGTGCTGTTCCTGATCGTCGGGTTCGCCGCCTCGCAGACCGCGATCGCCTCGTACTCGCTCCTGCTCGTGTGGGCGTTCGTGGCCCTGTTCGTGATCGACTGCGTGGTCCTCTGGCTGTCGATGCGTCGCAAGCTCACCACCAAGTTCGGCGAGATGCAGCGCGGCACGTTCCTCTACATCCTGACTCGGGCGTGGCAGCTGCGGTTCCTGCGCCTGCCGAAGCCCCAGGTCAAGCGGGGGCAGTACCCCGCCCTCTGACCCCAGCGTCGCTGTCCCGAAGCGCCGTCCGGCCTCGCCGGGCGGCGCTTCGTCGTTCCGGCGTGCGCGCTGCGCGGCGAGGTTCCACGACCCGCCGCGTGCGCGTCGCCGAGGTTCCACAGACGGCCCGCCCGCGCGCCGAGGTTCCGAAATCTCGGACACTCAGCGGCCGCAGCGGGGCGTGGCCGCGCACCGGAGGACGGGAGGCCCATGGCGGGACCGCACCGGGCCTCCCGTCCCAGGGGTGGTCGGCGAGGTTCGACGACTCGCCGCATGCACGCCGCCGAGGTTCCACAGACGACGCGCCCGCGCGCCGAGGTTCCGAGATCTCGGACACTCAGCGGCCGCGGCCGGGCGTGGCCACGCACCGGCGGACGGGAGGCCCGTGGCGGGACCGCACCGGGCCTCCCGTCCCAGGGGTGGCCGGCGAGGTTCCACGACTCGCCGCGTGCGCGTCGCCGAGGTTCCACAGACGGCCCGCCCGCGCGCCGAGGTTCCGAAATCTCGGACACTCGGCGGCCGCGGCCGGGCTTGGCCACGCACCGGCGGACGGGAGGCCCGTGGCGGGACCGCACCGGGCCTCCCGTCCCAGGGGTGGACGGCGAGGCTCCACGACTCGCCGCGTGCACGCCGCCGAGGTTCCACAGACGGCCGCTGAGGGCCGCGAGATGCCGAGATTTCGGAACCTGGAGGGCGCCGGGCGGGACGCGCGGGCAGGACGGGCCGCCCCCGCCCGCGCTCAGCGCGCGGCGCGGCGCAGCCGCTTGCGACGCAAGCGGTTGATGCGCGTGGCCCAGCTCGGCCCCTCGTAGAGGAACGCCGTGTAGCCCTGCACCAGGGTGGCCCCGGCGTCGATGCGGTCCTGCACGTCCTGCTCGGTCGTCACCCCGCCGACGGCGATGACGCAGAACTCGGCGGGCACCGCGGCACGGACCCGACGCAGCACCTCGAGGGAGCGCGCGGCCACGGGAGCGCCGGAGAGTCCCCCGGCACCCATTGCCTCGACGTCGGCCGGGTCCGCGGTGAGGCCATCGCGGGAGATCGTCGTGTTGTTGGCGATGACGCCCGACAGCCCGAGCGACACCGCGAGGCCGGCGATGGCGTCGACCTGCTCGTCGGTCAGGTCCGGCGCGATCTTCACCAGCACGGGCGTGTCGCCGGCGGCGTCGCGGACGGCGGACAGCAGCGGTCGGAGCTGGTCGAGTTCCTGCAGGCCGCGCAGGCCGGGCGTGTTCGGGGAGCTGACGTTGACCGCCAGGTAGTCGGCGAACGGCGCGAGGCGTCGTGTCGACTCGAGGTAGTCGTCGATGGCGTCCTCGACGGCGACGACCCGGCTCTTGCCGATGTTCACGCCGATGACCGGGCGACCCGGGTTGCGTCGGGCGCGCTCGAGCCGTCGGGCAGCAGCACCGGCGCCGTGGTTGTTGAAGCCCATCCGGTTGATGAGGGCGCGGTCCTCGACGAGACGGAACAGGCGCGGGCGCTCGTTGCCGGGCTGGGGCTTCGCCGTGATCGTGCCGACCTCGACGTGGCCGAAGCCGAGCAGGCCGAGGCCGCCGATGCCGCGTGCGTCCTTGTCGAACCCGGCGGCGAGGCCGAAGCGCGACGGGAAGTGGATGCCCATCGTCGTGATGCCGTCAGCAGCTGCCGGGCGGGAGTACCGCTCGACCAGACCGCCCACGAACGGCACGTGGGGCAGCGCCTTGATGACGGCGAACGCCAGGTGGTGGGCCCGCTCGGGGTCCATCTTGGCGAAGACCGACCGGAAGACGACGGCGTACCCGGACCGGACCAGGCCTTCCGCGACGCCGCTCACGCGCCGGCACCCGCCGGCGAGCTGGCGGCGCCCGACGACGATCCGGCCGCACCCGCCGGCGATCCGGCACCCGCGATCCCCGCGCTCGCAACCCCGGTAGCCGCAGCACCGCGGTGGTCACGGCGCAGCTGGCTGATGGCGTCCTCGAAGTCCTCGAGCGAGTCGAACGCCTGGTAGACGCTGGCGAACCGCAGGTACGCGACCTCGTCGAGCTCACGGAGCGGCGCGAGGATCGCGAGCCCGATGTCGTTGGCGTCGATCTGGCTCGAACCGGACGACCGCACGGTCTCCTCGACGCGCTGCGCGAGCACGGCCAGGTCGCCGTCGGTGACCGGTCGCCCCTGGCAGGCCTTGCGCACGCCGGAGACGATCTTGTCGCGGCTGAAGGGTTCCGTGACGCCGTTGCGCTTGACGACGTTGAGCGACGCCGTCTCGGTCGTCGAGAAGCGTCGTCCGCAGTTCGGGCACTGTCGACGGCGGCGGATGGAGGTTCCGTCGTCGCTCGTCCGTGAGTCGACGACGCGGGAGTCCGGGTGGCGGCAGAAAGGGCAGAACATGTCGTCGCCCAGGCTATCGGTTCGTGCGCTCCGTCACGGCGGCGCCGTGCGCGGGGAGCTGCTCCTCGGTCGACAGCGCGACGATGTGCGCGGCGACCTCGTCGAGCGCGGACGCCGAGTACCGGATGACCTGCTGCGGCCGCAGGAACGTCGACGCGGACAGCCCGGAACCGAAGCGCGCCTGGCCGCCGGTGGGCAGCACGTGGTTCGACCCGGCCAGGTAGTCCCCCAGGCTGACGGGCGTGCTCGGCCCGACGAACACCGCTCCGGCGGCGTCGATGTCGGCGAGCACCGCGTCGTCGTCGGCCGTCTGGATCTCGAGGTGCTCCGGCCCGTACGCGTTGCTCACGGTCGCGGCGTCGGCGAGGGAGTCCACCAGCACGATCGCGGACTGCGGTCCGTCCAGGGCGGTCTGGAGGCGCGCAGCCGTCCCGAGCACCGCCGTGCGTTCCGGGATGGCGGCTTCGACCGCATCGGCGAACGTCGCCGACGTCGTCACCAGCACACTGCCTGCCTGCTCGTCGTGCTCGGCCTGGCTGATGAGGTCGGCGGCGACGAACCCGGGGTCGGCTGTCTCGTCGGCGATCACGAGGATCTCGGTCGCGCCGGCCTCGGCGTCGATGCCGACGACACCGCGCACCAGGCGCTTCGCGGCGGCGACGTAGTTGTTGCCAGGACCGGTGACCAGGTCGACGGGCTCGAGGTCGATCGCGGGGACGCCGTACGCCAGCGCGCCGATCGCCCCGGCACCGCCCATCGCGTAGACCTCGTCGATGCCGAGCAGTCCGGCCGCGGCCAGGATCGTCGGGTGGACCGCACCGCCGTGGTCGCGCTGCGGCGGGGACACGAGTGCGATCGACCGGACCCCGGCGACCTGCGCGGGTACGACGTTCATGACGACGCTCGACGGGTAGACGGCCTTGCCGCCGGGCACGTAGAGGCCGACGCGGCGCATCGGCTGCCAGCGCTGGTGCACCTCGGCGCCGTCGGCGAGCGTGGTGACGGAGCCGGCCGGCACCTGTGCGGCGCTGGCGGCTCGGACGCGGCGGATGGCTTCGTCGAGCGCTTCCCGCAGTTCGGGGGTCAGCCCGGCGACGGCTGCCGCGATCTCGGCGACCGGCACCCGGACGTTCGCCGGGGCGCCGCCGTCGAAGCGTTCGGCCTGGTCGTGCAGTGCGTCCGCTCCGCGGTGTCGGACGTCCTCGACCAGCTCGCGGGCGGCGTCGACCGCGTGCGAGACGTCACCCACGGCGCGCGGCATGAGTCGGAGGAGTTCGGCACGGGCGGGCAGGCCACCACGGAGGTCGATTCGCTGCATCATCAGGGGACAAGCCTACCGAGGTGCTCCGAACACAGGCCGTGCCCTCGCTCCGTTAGGCTTCGGAGGTTCCCTCACCGAATCCCATAGGACCAATGAACTTCACGTCGTTGCAGCGCAACCTCACCGACCTGCTTCGGGTCAACAAGCGATACCTTTCCGACGGGCCGTACCGCAGCGATCTGCGGACTCAGCTGAACCCGCCCGCGCCGAGCGGCGAGGTGAACGCGCGGTCGAACGTCGGGCAGCGCGAGTTCGACCGTGCACCGGAAGCCGCTCGTCCCTACCGAGAGCTCGCGGAGACGAGTCTCGCCCTCGCTGGGATCGTCGCGACGGCCACCGCGCCGACGCTCAATCTCGTCGTCAACGAGGTTCGAGACGGCAAGGCGTTCGCCGGGATACAGACCGCCGTCGCCGCCGCCGTGAAGCTGGCCGAACGGCTGGGTGTGCCGCTGCGGGTAGTGATGACGAGCTGGACCGTACCCGGAGTCTCCGAGGCCAGCGCAGCGTCGGTGATCTCGGAACGTTTCGGCCCGGTCGCCCAGGACGTCGTCGCGCGGGAACGGATCCTCGACGCCGAATTCGGCGCCGAGGACTTCTGGATGGCGACGCACTGGAAGACCGCTCACGCCGTCGACGTCGCCGCGCGAGCGGGTGCGATCACACGCGAGCGTGTCGTCTACCTGGTGCAGGACTACGAACCCGGCTTCAGTCCGTGGTCGACGGAATTCGCGATCGCGCGGTCTACTTATCAAGCGGGTTTCCAGCTGATCGTGAACTCGGCTCCATTGCGCCAACACCTCGAACGCGAGGAAGGTCTGACAGTGAGCGACGACCGAGTGTTCGCTCCGCACCTCGATCTCGAGCTGTTACGGCAGGTCGCTGCCGCACGCTCGCACTCGAACGAAGTCACGGTCTTCTTCTACGGCAGGCCGTCCAAACACCGCAACCTGTACCGCCTCGGGCTCGCCGCACTCAAGGTGGCTGCATCCGAGCTCGGCCCCGACGCGTCGATCCGTTTCACTTCGGCGGGTGAGAAGCACCGCAACGTCGACCTCGGGCACGGCCACAAGCTCGAGAGTCTCGGCTCACTGCCGTGGAACGATTACTTCGAGTACATCGCATCAGCGAACGTCGTGCTGTCCCTGCAACACAGTCCCCATCCGAGTCACCCGCCGTTCGACGCGGCGATCTCTGGAGCCCGCGCCGTGACCAACGAGTTCTACGGAACGCGAGCAGGACTGCACCCGATGCTCGTCGCAGCCCAACCTGATCCGGAATCGCTCGGGAAGGCCGTTGCGCAGTCCATTCGCGAAGTACGCACCACCGGACCCGGGGGGTTCAGAGAAGTGGCTTCGGAAAAGCTCGGCGGTGCACTCGACACCGCTATCGACTCGGTCGCCCACGCTCTGGGGGTCTCTCGATGAGCGATGCGGGAATCGTCGTCGTCGTTCCGGTCTATGGGGACATCCCCTCCGTGGTCGACTGCCTTCGAGCGCTCGGCAGCACGATCGACCGCAGCCGCCATACGGTCCTCGTCGTCAATGACTGTGGACCGGAGGTCGACGCGATGGAGTCGGCGATCCTCGAACTCGTCGGGCAGGACGGGGCGTTCCGGTACGAGCGCAACGACACCAACCTCGGTTTCGTGGGAACCTGCAACCGGGCGGTCTTCGATCTGGACACGACCGCTCGGGACGTCCTTCTGCTCAACAGCGACGCCGTGCCGACGCCGGGCTTCCTCGACGAACTCGAACGAGTACTCGGCCTCGACGAGGCAAATGGCGCTGTCGCTCCCCGGAGCAACAACGCGACCATCGCGAGCCTCCCGCACCGTCTGAGCGACTCGTCTGCGGCGCGGACGTTCGAGCGGACGCAGCAGGTGTTCGACGAGCTGTTCCCCCTCCTTCCGGAGACGTACACCGTTCCGGTCGCCATGGGCTTCTGTCTGCTGATCCGCCGCGCCGCGATCCGCGAGCACGGGCTCTTCGACGAGGTGTTCGCGCCCGGTTACGGCGAAGAGAACGACTTCTGCCTTCGTATCGGCGAAGCCGGGTACAGGTCACTCATCGCCAACCACGCTCTGGTCTTCCACGCGGGGTCGAAGAGCTTCGCGGGCAAGCGTCGGAACGCTCTTCGACGCGCCCACCAGCGGATCCTCGACCGCCGATACCCCTCGCTGTCGCGATCTCTCGCCATGTTCCTCGCGGCAGGGACGGATCCGGTCGATCGCTTCGCATCGTGCCTGGTACGGCCGGAACGAGACGTTCGTCGGTTCTCGCTCGACCTGCGCTTCGCCCCGGCCACCGACCTCCGCGAACTCGCGCAGCGCTGGGCCGGTCTGACCGACGTCGACCCGCGTGCTCGGCCCGAGGTGATCGTCCGTCCTCGCGACGCGGCGCAGCTGGAGGACCTCGAAGGCGTGGCGGTCCGCTCGCACTTCGACCCGGACGACCTGGTCGAGGTGGCAGCCGTGCGCGCAGCGGACCTGTCCCCCACCACCGGGCTCGATGCGCACCGGCACGGTGCGCTCGTCCTCGTTCTGGGTGCCAACCCGGCAGGCGCACTCGACCGGTACATCGATGGTCTGGGCACGGCGAACGGACGGCCCGCCGCGATCCAGACGGCTTTCCCATCGGTCGGTGATGTGGCCACCGCCGCTGCGTTCGCGGCTGAGTGGTACGACCGGCCGATCACGCGACGTGCCGCCGAGCTGCGCGAGCGAAGCGGGGCGCTCGGACGCGACGTGTTTGCACGGGTCGATCTGGAACACCATGACATCGCCGATTCGCACGTTCAAACCTCGCGGGAGCTCGAGTCGATCAAGCGTTCACGCGTGTACCGGGCCGCGTCCGCGCTTTCGTCCGCATTGAACCGAGTCCGACCCCGGGTCGGTCGACGGTGAGCAGACACCGGAGTGTCGCGGCCGCACCGCAGTCCACGTTCCGACCCGACATACAGCTACTCCGCGCCTTCGCCGTGTTGGCGGTGATCAGCTACCACTTCTGGCCGTTCCGACTACCGGGCGGGTTCGTCGGCGTCGACGTGTTCTTCGTCATCTCCGGCTACCTCATCTGCGGACATCTGTTCGATGAGCTCGCGAGGACCGGCTCCGTGCGCCTGGCTTACTTCTGGGCACGGCGCGGCAAACGCTTGTTGCCAGCTGCACTCACCGTCATCGTCATCACCGCCGTCGCCACGCTCCTCCTCCTGCCGAGGACGACCTGGGAGACGACGTTCCGTCAGCTCGCTGCTTCTGCGGTGTACGTTCAGAACTGGCTTCTCGCGGCAGACTCCGTCGACTACCTCGCCGCCGACAACGCGCCAACCGCTGTCCAACACTTTTGGACGCTGTCGGTGGAAGAGCAGTTCTACGTCTTCTGCCCACTGGTCTTCGTCGCAATCGCACTCCTCGCGCGGAAGAGATCCGCGGCAAGCTCCCGTCCTTTGGTTGTCGCTTCGCTCGCTGCCATCACGGTGGCATCGTTCCTGTGGTCGATCTTCCAGACCGGTTCGTCTCCCGAGCCCGCATACTTCTCAACACTCACGCGGGCATGGGAATTTGGTGTCGGTGCTCTTGTCGCCGCGACTCAGACGAGCGTCTTCCGAGCTCGCTGGGTGCGTACCGCAGCCGGCACACTCGGTGCCATCGGCCTGATTCTCTCCCTCTTCGTGATCACGCCGGACATTCCCTTTCCCGGATCGATCGCGGCCATTCCAGTCCTTTCCACAGCACTCGTCCTTGTGTCGCGACCTGCCGTGCCGACGAAGGGCCCGGCAGCTTCGATCGCTCGCGTGGGCACCTTGGTAGGCGACCGCTCATACTCGCTTTATCTCTGGCACTGGCCGGCTCTCGTCATCGCTCATGCGCGGCTGGGCGAGGACATCAGCTGGCGCACGAAACTCGTGCTGCTGGTCATCGTGGCGGCCTTGGCCGAGCTCAGTTACCGCTTCGTTGAATCGCCGTTGCGTCGACGTCGCGTGCAGCGACAGCGGCAGGCATTTGCGTTCGCCGCGGCATCCGTCGTCGCGGCGCTACTCGTTGCGATGCCGCTCCAGGCATCGGCCACGATGTTGCAGGACTCGCGGATCGCGGAGGTACAGCGCGCCCAGGCACGAGCCTCCGCGGCGGCCGCCTGCTTCGGCGCAGCAGCGATGGCCGATCCTGGCTCCTGCGAACAGATGTCTGATCCGCTTACACCTTCACCCGAGGCAGCAACTGAAGACCTTCCCGCGGCCTATGCGAACCGCTGCCACGCCACGACCACCGGTGACATCACCAACGTCTGCCAGCTCGGCAACGGGCCGCGACGTGTCGCGCTCATCGGCGACTCGCATGCCCTCAGCTGGGAGCCAGCACTCGAGGCTGTCGCAAAAGAGCGCGGTTGGACGATTGACACCTACACCAAGTCCGCGTGCCCGCTGACGACCGCAGACACGACGAATGGCGACAGCGTCATCCGCGCCTCCTGTGTTCAGTGGCGCGAGGCGATGCGCCAGAAGATCGCTGCGGCGGAGCCGTACGACGTCGTCATCACCGCCGCTTCGTCGACGGCTGCGCGGTTCCGGAGCGACGCCGACGCCATCGCCGGCTACCGAGCCGTCTGGCAGCCGATGGCCGAGCGAGGCGCGCAGATTGTCGTGTTCCAGGACACGCCGCGTGCGCCGGATGGGGCTCTTGCCTGCCTCGCCCGTCCAGACGTCGACGTGAGCGAATGCTCGCTCTCACGAGAAGCGGCGTTCCCCTCCCCTGATCTCATGGCAGCCGCAGCCGCGGGAGGCCGTGCGACGGTGTTGGACTTCAACCGGTACTTGTGTGACTCACGCTGGTGCGACACCGCGATCGGCGGCGTGATCGTCTACCGCGACACGCACCACCTCACCGCCACGTACTCGAGAACGCTCGCCCCGTACGTATCGAAGGCGTTCGCAGGCATCGGCATGTGAGCACGAGCCGGTCCGTTCCATGCTGATCATGTCAAGCGGTCGATTTCTCCGGCGAGCAAGACCGCAGCAACTGCCTTGCCGTCTGCTGCGTGCGGTAAACGGTCTCGATCGGCGGATTGCTCCAGCACCGCAGCGGCGCGATCCAACACGCTCTCTGGTAGCGTTCCGGCGATACGCACCCGGCGGGCAGCTTCGACGAAGGCTGATCGGAAGGGCTCGAGGACCTGCCGCTGTTGCGCAGCGTCGGTCGCGGGCGCCTCAGGCATGGTCCCGAACACCGTGCCAGTGGTGACCGGTTTCAGAGAAACCGTGGTCGCGCCAGACACCTGACGTTTCGGGAAGTGCTTCGAACCGGGCTCCAGCGGGATCGTGAGCAGGTCCGGAGCGAGGTTCCTGATCACATCTACGGTGATCTGGGCTCCGAGGTCTCCGGACGGGTCCCGCAGCCGGGATGCTCGACGAAGGACACCATCGGCGAGCGGAGCAAAAATCGGCTGACGAAGGGCTGGACGCCCCCCGTGCAGACGTTCTCGGTACTCCGAGAAGTGACGTACACGAGGATCCGCACCGCCCCGGACAGTCAACTCGAGGCTCGCGTTCATCGCTGCGGTGAGCGAGGCCACGGCGGAGGGTGTGACTTCGGCAGGTGTTGCCTGGGCAAGGACCGCAGCCATCGAAGGACTCTTGTAAATCCGTCGATGGGCCTCGCCCCCAGCCCCGGAGATCTGGAATTCGCCGTTCGAACTCCGGTACGGGTAGATCGGTCCGTACACGCCGAGGTCGTTCCTCCGCCACTCAGAGAACCCCTGATCGGGATCGATGAGTGACCGTGCGATGCCGGTCCGACGGTTCAGGCGCAAGTCGTACTCATCGTCGAGCGCTTGGGCGGCGGCGAACACTTCGGGGCGGTTCCGGTCGCACCGGAACCGGACGAGCTCTCCGATGGGTCGCCCGGTGTCGTTGCCGGCCAGCAGAGCGGCGAGCACGACCCGGAAGTCTCGCCCACCGTCGACGTCGGCAACCAATGGTATTCCGCTGTGGATGAGGGTCCGAGCACGGCTAGCTACTTCCCACAAGCCCTGCCGGAGCATCCCTCCGAAGGACGACCATGCTGGCACTGCCACGGGTGGGTCCACGCGGTAGCGACGGCGACGGCCCGAAGTGATCGTCACCCGGGCCCCGAGCGGCACGAGTCGGATCTGTCGGAACGCGGTTCGCTCGCTGACAAGCTGGTTGCCGATGGCATTCTCGAAGAGGAAAACCGACACCTGGTCCGGGTCACCATCCAGATGCCACCGTGCCTCGTGCACCCACTGCGCCAGCTCGAGCAAAGACGAGCCGATCGCCCAGTGATCAGCATGTTCGTAAACGAACAACCTGGCGTATCCAGATGTGTCGGTGCCCACCGTAGCTGTCGTGCCGGATCGCGTAACGGTGACGTATGCGCCATCCGCGTCCGGTGGTACAGCGCCGTAAGCCCGTCCGCCGTCGTCGCCGAGCACGACGTCTGGACCGATCAATGCGTACCCCGAGATTCCCTCTTCGGGGAGCCTGCTGTTGGAGGCGGCGATCACGGACGAGGGGAACACGGGTGACATCCTTGGTACTGGCGGAACGACGACGGGGCGTGGGTCAGAGCCGAACGGCGCCCGGCGCCCGGGTGACGCCGCGGGTGTCGAAGAAGTTGCGGGAACGGGCAGCGAGCGCATCGACCTCGTACTCATCGTGCGCCTGCAGGAGCACTACGACGTCCGCCCCGACGATGGACTCGTCGAGGGATTCAACCCGAGTGCGTTCACCGGAGTCGAGGAACCATCGCTCCACGTGTGGGTCGTGGAAGTTGACAGATGCACCGCGCCGCAGCAGCTCCTCAGCGACGTCGACCGCCGGCGACTCGCGCTGGTCAGCGATGTTCGCCTTGTACGTCACGCCGAGCAGGAGGATCGAGGCGCCTTCCAAGGTCGTCTCGTGCCCGGCCAGGATCTCGCCGACACGGTCGACGACGTAGGACGGCATCGAAGCATTGATGCTCTCAGCGAGCTCGACGAACCGGAACGGGTACCCCAGGCGTCGCTTCACCTCGAAACTGAGGTAATTCGGGTCGATCGGGATGCAGTGCCCGCCCACGCCGGGTCCGGGGCGGAACGCCTGGAAGCCGAACGGCTTGGATGATGCGGCGTCGATGACGTCCCAGATGTCGATCCCGAGGTCGTGGCAGAACTTCGCCATCTCGTTGACGAGCGCGATGTTGATGTGCCGGTACGTGTTCTCGAGCAGCTTCGCAGTCTCGGCTTCCTTCGCGCCCTTCGCCCGGACGACCGTGTCCACGAACCGCGAGTAGAAGGCGACAGCGACGTCAGTCGATCGGTCGCTCACGCCTCCGACGACCTTCGGCGTGTTCGCGAGGCCGTAGTGCGGATTTCCTGGATCGATCCGTTCCGGTGAGAAGGCGAGGTAGAAGTGCTGGTCGAGGCGGAGACCACCTGCCTCGAGAATAGGGAGGACGACTTCTTCAGTCGTACCCGGGTACGTGGTGCTCTCGAGGACGACCAACGTACCGTCCGTGAGGTTCTCTGCGATCGAGCCGACAGCGCCACGAACGGCCGACAGGTCTGGTGCGCCGTCGATGGTGAGCGGCGTCGGGACGCAGATGACGATCGCATCCGCGCCGCCGAGATCGGCGGGATCAGCAGAGGCACGATAGCCCGCCTCGGCCATCGTCCGAACCTCGGCATCGCTGATGTCATCGACGTGGGATCGCCCGTTGTTGAGGTCCGCCACCCTTGCCGTGTTCTGTTCGAACCCGATGACCTGCAGACCGGCTTTCACTGCTTCCTGAGCCAGGGGAAGACCGACGTACCCCTGACCGACGACGACGAGACGCAAGCTTCCTCCATGAGCATTCGTTACAAAACCTGGACAAGCCTAGTGTGTTCTGAACGCTGGCCCGAGCACCTGTGCCGCTAGATTGATCGTTGCTCCGTCCGCTTTTGAAAGGCCTTCCGTGCGCCCCATCGACACAAGTCGACCCGACGTCCGTCTCTTGGTGGTCCTCAGCTGGGTCGGTGCATCCATCGTCATCGCAGCGATCGCGGTGCTCGCCGGGATCGAGGAGACCTGGATCGGATGGACGGTCCTCGCGGCGTGGCTCGCCCTGTCCGCCTTGGTAGTCGGAGGGCTCTTCGCAGTCGCACGGCGGCGCGCCCGCGCGGAAGTGACTGCTCGGCAGCGGCGCGCACGCACCGCGCGCAACGAGCGAGCGGCCCGAGAGAGCGCGCAGGCCGAGCACGATGCCGACGAAGCTGCCGCGCGGGCGGCAGCAGCAGCGGCGGAGGCCGCCGCCGCCAAAGTGGTCCGTGCCGTGCCGATGCGGAACCTGTCGACTGCGGCAGCGCGGCGCTCGGTCGTCGCGCACTGGTCGCGCGCCAATCCTCGATCGATCCAGCGCTTCGGGGCCAAGAACCGGTCGATGTGGGCCGCCGAGGTCCTGGCGTTCCGCGCCAGCCGCGGTCGATACGGGCTGGAAGCTCTCGATCGAGCGGTCCTCGCCGCGGTGAAGGGCGCTCCGGAATCGTTCGATCCAGGCACGCTCCTCACGCTCGCCCGACTGCTCGCTTCGTTTGAGACCGAGCCAGAAGGCACCAAGGCTCAACGCATCCTGCGCCACCTCTCCGGCCCAGCCGGTGCTCGGCTGTCGACGGAGGCACGTCACGTGGCGACGGAACTCCTGCTGCTCGCCGGCGACGAGGCGAGCGCGGAACGCGTCGTCCAGCGCACTACTAACCCCGACTACCGATCGTCCCTGCACCGCGCAGACCTCGCCAATCCGCACCTCCCGGGCCACGAGGACCGCTCCGCGTCGGCCTGGCTCGATCTCTTCAACCTGGTCTACACGGAACACTCCCTCGAGCCGGTCCGCCTCGGCTCAAGCGGTGAGACGCCGTTCGACCGCCTCGAGTGCGTCCCGAGCGATCGCGTGACCGAAGGGCCGCTGATCTCGGTGATCATGACCTGCTTCCGTCCCGATTCCGGCATCATCACGGCGATCCGTTCGATGATCCGCCAGAGCTGGAGGTCCTGGGAGTTGCTCGTCATCGACGACGGTTCCGGCCCCGAGTTCGACGCCGTGCTCGCGGAGGCCGCTGCGATGGACCGCCGGGTGCGCGTGATCCGCTCGGTCGAAAACCACGGTACGTACTACCAGCGCAACGAGGGGATCCGTCGGTCGTTCGGCGAATTCGTCACGATGCACGACTCCGACGACTGGGCGCACCCGCGGCGCCTGGAGATCCAGGTCCGGCATCTCGAGGCGAACCCAGATCTCGTGGGGAACGTCACCTCCTCGCTCCGCGTGACGAACGACCTTGCCTTCGTCCAGCCGCGGAGTGCGTCTCTCCGGTTAACCGAGACGTCGCTGCTCTTCCGCCGCCGCCAGGTCGTCGAACGAATCGGGTACTACGACGACGTCCGGAAGGGCGCCGACAGCGAGTTCCGCCTGCGCATCGAGGCAGCCTTCGGCACGCGGGTCCCGCTCCTCGAGCTCCCGTCCCCACTGATGCTCGTCCGCTACTCGCGGACTTCACTCACCGGCTCGGACTTCGGGGACGGGTGGGTGCACTCCGCGAGGGTCGCGTACAAGAGTGGTTGGCTCCGTTGGCACGATCAGATCGCTGCCGGGCAGGCCGGCCCGTACATGGCGCACCCGATGGCGGATCGGCCTTACCCCGCGAACGAGTACATCCAGGGCAAGACGGTGCCCGCCCGGAACTTCGACGTGGTCGTGGTCTCGGACTTCCGCCCGGGAGCGAACACCCCGGGCACCCTCGAACGACTCATCGCGCAGCTCGACGAGCTCGCCGGTTCGTCCTCCGTCGCCATTGCACAGATCGACTCCGTGAGCACGTCGAAGGACGCCGCACTCTTGCCCGACGATCTGCAGGACATGGTGGGTGCCGGGCGGATCTCCCAACTCCACGACGCGGACCGGGCATCAGCCGACGTCGTCGTGGTCACTGCGGCTTCCATGCTCACAGGTGTGGCTGAGGCCCCCCGCAACATCGTGGCGACGCGAACGCTCGTCGTCGAGGACCTCGCCTCCGGGCGCGACGTCCGGAACGTGACCTACTTGCTGCATGACGTGACAACCACCGCTGAAGCCGCGTTCGGCCCGGTTCCGGAGGTGCGAGAGGCTGACGGGACCGCACTCGGCACGTTGCTCCACGAGTCTGAGCAGCACGACGACAAGACCGCGAGAGGGCAGCTCGATGCAGAACTCGAAGCGCTTGCTCCCGTCGGAGCGGGTTCGGTCGAAGCGACCTCCTACGCTGCGACGGTCGAGACGCAGCTGGCGCTCGTCCACCGCGCGATGACGCTCCCGCAGGACGCCACGATCGTCGAGCTCGGCAGCGGGCACTCGACGGTCCGACTCGCTGCGGCGATCGCGAAGAGCCGCCCGGACCTGCGGCTGGTCTCCCTCGACCACGACGCGCACTTCGCTGCCGAGACGCAGCAGATGCTCGACGAGGCCGGATTGGCGGCGCATGCGCAAGTACGCCACGCGCCCCTCGAGGGCTACGCGTTCGACGGCGAGCACTTCCCGTGGTACGGCCGCGCGGCGTGGGACTCGATCGAGCGGATCGATCTGCTCTTCGTTGACGGACCGCCAGCCTCGGTCCGCATCCACTCCAGGTGGCCGGCCCTCCCCCTGCTCGATCAGCGCGTCGCGGCGGGCACCGTCATCGCCGTCGACGACGCCGACCGCGCCGACGAACGGTCTGTGGTCGACGAATGGTCGGAGCGTCGCCGCTTGACCCAAGAGGAGACGATCGATCGCACAGCGTTCTACGTCGTCGAAGCACCGACGGCCAACTGAACGCAGATGATCGGGCGGCTCGCCCGGGGGCGAGGACACTCGCCTCCCGGGCAGCCCGCATCTCTGGCGCGGACCAGGGTCCACGATGAGGCTCAGACGGTCTGGTTGTACGCCGCGATGACGTCCTTCGCGGATCCAACCTGCTTGAGCTCGCCGCCGTCGAGCCATGCCACCTGATCGCACATGGACTGGACCATGCCCATGGAGTGCGAGACGAGGATGATCGTGCGACCTTCCTTCTGCATCTCCTTGAACTTCCCCTCGCAGCGCTTACGGAACGTCGCGTCGCCAACGGCGAGTACCTCGTCCACGACGAGGATGTCGGGACTCACACTGATCGCAACGGAGAAGCCGAGGCGAACGTACATGCCGGACGAGTAGTTCTTCACCGGTTGGTCGATGAAGTGCCCGACGCCGGAGAACGACACGATGTCGTCGAACTTCCGAGCGACTTCCTTGCGGCTCATGCCGAGGATGGACCCGTTGAGGAAGACGTTCTCTCGTCCGGACAGTTCCGGATGGAAGCCGGACCCGACCTCGAGCAGCGAGGCCTGCTTGCCGTTCGCGGCGATCGATCCGTGCTCGGGCCAGAGAATCTTCGCAAGGCACTTCAACAGAGTCGACTTCCCTGACCCGTTCTTGCCGATCAGTCCGAACGTCGATCCTTGCGGTACCTGGAAGGAGACGTCACGCAGAGCCCAGAAGTCCTCGTGGACGCTCTTCTTGCCGCGCATCACGGCACTCTTCAACGAGCTGTTCCGCTCGTGGTACAGCCGAAAGCGCTTGGAGACGTTCTCGACGGAGACAGCGGGTTCGTTCACAGGAGTTCAGCCAACTTCTTCTCGTTCTTTGCGAAGACCCAGAAGCCGATCGCGAGCATGCCGAATGCAGCGATGACGCACCAGAGGATGTCGACGCCAGCGGGCATGCGGTTGTCGTAGAGCAGATTCCGGAACGCCACGGAGAAGTGCTCCATCGGGTTCAGGTGGTAGAGGTCGACAAGCCACGCAGTCTTCGGCGTGACCGCGTCCTCTACCAAGGAGATGGGGTAGATGATCGGCGTCAGGTACATCCAGAGGCGAAGCAGGATGCCGACCAGATGCTGCATGTCACGGAAGTGCACGTTGATCACGGCGAGCACCATCGACAACCCGACAGCGAACATCGCAAGCAGCACCATCAACGCGACTGTCAGCGGCAGCCAGACCCAGATGTTGGCTCCGAACAGCAAGAGCGCCACCGCGAGTACGCCCATCTCGAGCAACCAGGTGAAGCCCACTGAGCCCATGGCCGAGATCGGCAACACCATACGTGGGAAGTACACCTTCTTCACCAGCGAGCCGTTCGAGACGATCGACGACATCCCACCGTTCACCACACTCGTGAAGAACGTCCAGGGGAGCAGACCACACATCAGCCACAGCGGGTAGATGTTCAGACCTGAAGGGTCGCCGATCTCGATCTTCGCCCGGAAGATGAACGAGTACACCAACGTGTAGATGAGCATCAGCGCGAGCGGGTTGATGAGCGACCACAACTGGCCGAAGAGCGTCCGCCGGTACTTCCCCTTCACCTCCCGAGCGATCAGGTTCGCGAGGAGCTCGCGAGACGATGCGAGCTCGTTGAGGTAGGTCATTCGGTTCTCTCCGGGGGCGGTGACGATCGACGCCACCCCGAAATACTCAGGGACGGTCCATTCTCACACGTCTCCGAGCGTCTCTCGGCAACTACCCTCGGAGCGCCCTATGTTGGACGGATCCACAGCATCCGTGGCCCGCGTCGTGGCGTGGCCCCGGGTCGACACCCCGCCCGATGTGTCGGGCGGGACGCAATCAAGTAGGGTTCTCAGGTGCGAGTAATATTCGCGAATCATTCGTCGGCTCCGACCAACCTCGGAGGCGCGGAACGTTCGCTCCTCCGGTTCGTCGAGGACTGGCAGCGCATCGACCCCGAACTCGAGCCGGTGTTCGTGACGAAGGCCCCGGAGGGCACCTTCATCAAGGCGCTCAAGGAACGTGGTTGGCCGTTCAGGGCGTACCGGTACCGCGGCTGGGCACTTCCCAGCCCGCAACCGGCTCCTGCCGCCGAGCAGGCCGCGTTCGCCACGGTCGACTACGCCGCTGTGCGGGCGATGATCGAACTGTTCCGGAAGAACCGCCCGGATCTGGTCGTCACCAACACCCTGGTCGCTCCCTGGGCCTCGTTCGCCGCCGCCGCGCTCGGCATCCCGCAAGCCTGGATCGTCCGCGAGTACGGCGATCTCGACCACGGCCTCCACTTCCAGATCGGCCGCAATGCCACGTTCCGCGACATCGGTCTGATGTCCGGCGCGGTCGTCACGAACTCCGAAGCCATGCGCGCGCACCTCGCGGCGGACATCGACGACGACAAGATCACCGTCGCCTACCCCGTGGTCGACATCGACGGGCTGCTCGCCGGCCGCGGGAGCGCTCCGGCGGTCACGCCGTTCCCACAGACCGCGTCAGATCTCCGCGTCACGGTCGTCGGGCGTGTCGAGGACGGCAAGGGGCAGCACCGCGTCATCGATGCGCTCGGAGTACTGCGCGGACGCGGCTTGACCGTCACCGCGTGCTTCGTCGGCTCGTGGAAGCACCCCGGTTACGACCTGCAGCTGCTCGCGCGCGCCCGCGCGCTCGGGGTCGCGGACCAGGTCGTCTTCGTCGGTGAGCAGCGCAACCCGGCGCCCTACATCGAGGCAGCGGAGGTCTGTGTGACGCCGTCCACCCTCGAAGCGTTCGGCCGGACGACCGCGGAGTACATGGCACTCGGTCGAGCAGTGGTCGCATCTTCTTCGGGTGGTAGCGCTGAACTCGTCGCCGACGGTGAGACCGGGCGGCTCTTCGACGTCGAGGACATCGACTCGCTCGCCGAGGCGCTCGAGACGTACGCGCGAGACCGGGGCCGGGCGGCTGCACACGGCGATGCCGCGCCCGGACACCTGTCGAGACTGATGGGAGGCGCCCACACGAATGCGGCTGCGATCGAGCATCTGCGCGCAGTTGCCCTCGCCGGCGACGGCTACCGCTTGCCCGAGATCGCCCAGTACTGGTTCGCACTCCCCGGTGCCTATGCCTCCCTCGGCGCGACCAGCGCTCGTGCCGCCGTCGGTCTGCTCGCCGACCGCTTGCGCACCCGCTCCGGTGTTGTCGGACGTCTGCTGGCCATGCCCGGAGCGATCGTCAGGAGGCTCGTCCAACGATGAAGGTCTCACGTCGCCCGGTCACCATCGTCGTCCCGATCTACGACGACCTCCCCGGGCTCGAACGCTGCATCGTGTCGCTCCGCGAAGTCGTGGACTTCGAGGTCGACCAGGTGCTCCTCAGCAACGACGTCGGCCCGAATGCCGATGTCATCGAGCGCCGGGTGCTCGAGTTGATCGGAGGCCACCGGGGGTTCACCTACGTTCGGAACGAACGCAACCTGGGGTTCGTCGGTAATTGCAACCGCGCCGTACTCGAGGTCGATACCTCCGGCAATGACGTGCTCCTGCTCAACAGCGACACGGTCCCCTTGGCCGGATTCGTCGACGAGATGGCCTCGGTGCTCGCATCAGACGACATGATCGGTGTCGTGTGCGCCCGGAGCGACAACGCGACGATCGCGTCCATCCCGTTCTCCCGCCGCAACCCTTCTGCGAAGACCTCTCCCGAACGGACGAAACAGGTCCACGCGGCCGTGCGCGATCTGCTCCCCCGGTCGACGCCGGCACCGGTGGCCATGGGCTTCTGCTTCCTCACTCGCCGATCGTTGATCGATCGGTTCGGCCTCTTCGACGAGGTCTTCTCGCCCGGGTACGGCGAGGAGAACGACTACTGCCTCCGCATCAACGAGCACGGGTTCACGTCGGTCTTCGCGAACAGAGCGCTCGTGATCCACACCGGCTCGACGAGCTTCAGCGGTGATCGCGGGCCGACCTTGCGGCTCGCACACGAGCGCATCCTGCTCGAGCGGTACCCGTTCTACAGCGGCGCCCTGGCGCTGTTCCAGAGCCGGTTCCGCGACGCCGTCGACGTCTTCGCCGATGCCTTCCTGCCGAACGACGGCGTCGTCCGCGTTGCGCTGCACCTCCCGACGGTGGTCGACGCGTCCGCCGTCGCTCGGGTGGAAGCCTTCCTCTCCGACGCCCCCGAGGACGTGGTCGTGACGCTGGTGGTCACCCGGCAACAGCTGCGGGCCGCGCGGTCAGCCTTCCCGGGGGCCCGCGTCGCGGCAGGCGTCCGTTCTCGCCAGGTGTACGACGTGGGCATCGCGCTGGGGCCGGTCACGACGTTCGACGCGCTCACCGCGCTGAACGCAAGCGCTCCCCGTTGGGTGCTCGTCGATGCGATCGCACCGCTGACCCGGTGGTCCCTGGCTGTGGCACATCACCGTTCGACGGCCCTGGACCGCATCATCCGTCGTTTCGAGGACCGCACCGTTCCGTGGCGGGGACCGGCGGACCTCTTCGATGTCGTCCGGTCCACTGCGGCAGAGCCGATCGATGCCGACCGTCTCCGCGCTCGCTGGACGGCCGTGACCGACATCGCCGAGGCCACTGGCCTCATGGTCCATCCAGCGAGTGTCTCCATGCGGCGCCTCGCTGCCCTCGCCTTCGGCGCACGCAACCCGCGGCTCACCGCCCGCTTGCGATCGATCGCCGGCCGTGGGGTCTGAGACTCCACGTTCGTCTGACGGGAGGCCCGTAGCGGCCCCGCCACGGGCCTCCCGTCAGACGGCGACCACGTCGACCACCGGACGGTGGCGTGCGACGCACGTCGCGTCCCACGCGCCCAGCTGGTGGAGCGTCGCGATGCGGAACACGAGCGCCCGGACCAGCAGCTGACGCCACTCCGGCTCGTCGGCGCCGAGCGCGTCGAGCCGATCGACCGGGACCCCGTGCCAGCACACCGCGTCGACGGCCGCGATCGCGGTGCCGAACCCCGCCGGGCGCCAGTACGGCGGCCAGTCGATGATCGTCGGTGGCTGCCCGTCGGCGAACAGCACGTTGCCGAGCAGGTCCCCGTGGACCAGCTGCGACGGTGCTCGGACCGGCCGGAACGCCGCGGCGAGCCGGTCGAGGGTCGGGTCCGAGGGCAGCGGTTCCTCGCCCCACGCCATCTGGTCGGCACGGGCCCACGGGTCGGTAGCGGCGCTGGATGCGGTGACGCCCGTGCTGGTGCCGGGATCCGTGCCGAGGAACGCGGGCCGCTCCAGGTCGGCGATCGCGCGGTGGAAGGCACGACCCGCTCGGATCACGTCCTCAACGCGGGACTCGTCGGCCACGCCGGGCACGAACTCCCACGCCTCCCAGTCCCCCGACCGCCAGCTGCCGTCGCGGGCGACCACGGGGCGGGGTGTCCGGAACTCGGCCGGGTGCTCGGACTCCGCTGCGTGGTCGAGGTCCGCCAGGAGGCCGGCACGCCAGTCGGTCACCGCAACGCCGTCGTGGGGCCGGAGGACGATGCCCCCGGCACGCCAGGTCAGCCCGCGCCCACCCGCGAGCGGCACGGGCGTGGACCCGGCGACCCCGAAGGCACGCAGCGCCTTGGCGCCGGGAACGCTCCCGCCCGCTCCGGTCACGCGGTCCGCAACACATTCGCCATCGGACGGCCCTTCGCGACCTCGTCGACGAGCTTGTCGAGGTACCGGATCTGCCGCATGAGCGGGTCGTCGATCTCCTCGATCCGGACGCCGCAGATCATGCCCGTGATGAGGGACGCGTTCGGGTGCAGCTGCGCGGCGGCGAAGAAGCCCTCGAACGTGGTCTCGTCCGCCAGGTGCCGTGCGAGCGCTGCGTCGTCGAACCCGGTCAGCCACGTGATGACGGCGTCGAGCTCGCCCTTCGTGTGGCCCTTCCGCTCCACCTTCGCCAGGTAGTGCGGGTAGACCGCCGCGAAGGGCGTCCCGAAGATCCGGTGTCCGGCCACGCTCACGCCCCCGCTACACCAGGCAGCGCGGCCCGAGCAGGCTCTTCAGCTCGCCGAACAGGTCGGGTGTCAGGTTCACCGGGAACGGCAACTCGAACGTGCGCGCGACGTCGTCCTTCAGCAGCTTCAGCCGGACCTCGGTCTCGCCCTGGTGCCGTCCGAGCACGGCGGCGAGCTCCGTCACCGTGGACGTGGTGGCCTGCCGTTCCGGCAACGACAACGTGAGCGGGCCGGAGCCCATCGCGTCGCCGATCGCCGGCTGGAACATGCTCACTGCGTGCAGGGCCTTGCCGTCGTCGCGGACGTTCACACGACCGCGCAGGACCACGATCGAGTCGGCCACGAGCGACGGACCGAACTCCTGGTAGGTCTTGCCGAGGAACATCACGCCGATCTGACCGCCGAAGTCCTCGATGTCGACGATGCCGTACGGGTTGCCGCTCGTCTTCGCCACCCGGTGCTGCACGCTCGTCAGCAGACCCGCGACCGTGACGGTCTCGCCCTCGACCGAGTCGTCGGCCGCGATGAGGTCGGCGATGGTGATCGACTGGTGCTTCGCGAGCTCGATCTCGAGCCCCGCGAGCGGGTGGTCGGAGACGTAGAGGCCGAGCATGTCGCGCTCGAACGCGAGCTTGTCGCGCTTGGACCACTCCGGACGGTCGGGCACCTGTGACACCGGACCGGTGGCCGGTGATTCCTCGGCGACCTCGGCGAACAGCGAGTCGAAGTCGAAGCCGACGTTGCCGTGGGCCTCGTCACGCTTGACCTTGACGGCGCCTTCGACCGCGCCCTCGTGGATCTCGACCAGGGCGCGGCGGGAATCGCCGAACTCGTCGAAGGCACCCGCCTTGATGAGCGACTCGACGGTCCGCTTGTTCGCCGACGAGATCGGGATCTTGCGCAGGAAGTCGTGGAACGACTCGAACGCGCCCTTGTCGGTGCGGGCCTTCACGATGTCGTCGACGACGTTGAACCCGACGTTGCGGATCGCGCCCATGCCGAACCGGATGTCCTCACCGACAGCGGCGAAGAAGCCGATCGACTCGTTGACGTCCGGCGGCATGACCTTGATGCCCATGCGGCGGCACTCGTTCAGGTACAGCGCGAGCTTGTCGCGGGCGTCGCCCACCGAGGTGAGCAGCGCCGCCATGTACTCGGCCGGGTAGTGCGCCTTCAGGTAGGCGGTCCAGAACGAGACGACGCCGTACGCGGCGGAGTGCGCCTTGTTGAACGCGTAGTCGGAGAACGGCAGCAGGATGTCCCACAGCATCTTGATCGCCGCGGCCGAGTAGCCGTTGTCCAGCATGCCCTTCTCGAAGCCCGCGTACTGCTTGTCGAGCTCGGACTTCTTCTTCTTGCCCATCGCGCGGCGGAGGATGTCCGCCTGGCCGAGGGAGAACCCCGCGACCTTCTGCGCGATGGCCATGACCTGCTCCTGGTAGATGATCAGGCCGTAGGTCCCGCCGAGGATCTCCGCCAGGGGCTCTTCGAGCTCCGGGTGGATCGGCGTGATCGCCTGCTCGCCGTTCTTGCGGAGCGCGTAGTTCGTGTGCGAGTTCGCACCCATGGGGCCCGGACGGTACAGGGCGATGAGCGCGGAGATGTCCTCGAAGTTGTCGGGCTTCATCAGACGCAGCAGGCCACGCATCGGCCCACCGTCGAGCTGGAAGACACCGAGCGTGTCACCGCGCTGCAGGAGCGCGTACGCCTCGGGGTCCTCGAGCCCCATGGTCTCGAGGTCGAGCTCGATGCCACGGTTGTTCTTGATGTTGTCGAGGGCGTCACTGATGATCGTGAGGTTGCGGAGCCCCAGGAAGTCCATCTTGATCAGGCCGAGCGACTCCGCTGCCGGGTAGTCGAACTGCGTGACGACCTGGCCGTCCTGCTCCCGCTTCATGATCGGGATGATGTCGATGAGCGGGTCGCTCGACATGATGACGCCGGCCGCGTGCACGCCCCACTGGCGCTTCAGCCCCTCGAGCCCGAGCGCGGTGTCGAAGACGGTCTTCGCCTCGGGGTCGTTCTCGACCACGGTGCGGACGTCGACGGCTTCCTTGTAGCGCGGGTGGTCCTTGTCGAAGATCCCGGTGAGCGGGATGTCCTTGCCCATCACGGGCGGCGGCATCGCCTTGGTGAGCTTCTCGCCCATGCCGAACGGGAACCCGAGGACGCGCGAGGAGTCCTTCAGCGCCTGCTTCGCCTTGATCGTGCCGTACGTGACGATCTGCGCGACGCGCTCCGACCCGTACTTCTCGGTGACGTACTTGATCGCCTCACCGCGGCGCCGGTCGTCGAAGTCGACGTCGAAGTCGGGCATCGAGACGCGGTCCGGGTTCAGGAACCGCTCGAAGATCAGGCCGTGCCGGATCGGGTCGAGGTCGGTGATGCGCATCGCGTACGCGACCATCGAGCCGGCACCGGAACCACGGCCGGGGCCGACGCGGATGCCGTTGTTCTTCGACCACAGGATGAAGTCGGAGACCACGAGGAAGTACCCCGGGAACCCCATCTGGTTGATGATGCCGACCTCGTAGTCGGCACGCTCCTGCACCTCGGCCGGGATGCCGTCGGGGTACCGGTAGTCCAGCCCCTTCGCGACCTCTTTCTCGAACCAGGAGTGCTCGGTCTCGCCCGCCGGCACCGGGAACTTCGGCATGTAGTTCGCCGAGGTGTCGAACTCGACGTTGCACCGCTCGGCGATGAGCAGCGTGTTGTCGCAGGCCTCGGGGTTGTCGCGGAAGACGTGCCGCATCTGCTGCGGGGACTTCAGGTAGAACTCGTCGGCGTCGAACTTGAACCGGTTCGGGTCGTTCAGCGTCGAACCCGACTGCACGCACAGCAGGGCCGCGTGCGACTTGGCGTCGTGCGCGTGCGTGTAGTGCAAGTCGTTCGTGCCGACCAGCGGGATGTCGAGGTCCTTCGCCAGCCGGATCAGGTCGCTCATGATCCGACGCTCGATCTCGAGTCCGTGGTCCATGACCTCGGCGAAGTAGTTCTCCTTGCCGAAGATGTCGCGGTAGTCGGCGGCGGCCTTGACGGCTTCGTCGTACTGGCCGAGGCGCAGGCGCGTCTGGACCTCGCCCGACGGGCACCCCGTCGTGGCGATGATGCCCTCGTGGTACTCCTCGAGCAGCTCGATGTCCATGCGCGGCTTGAAGTAGTAGCCCTCGAGCGACGCCTTCGACGACAGCCGGAACAGGTTGTGCATGCCCGTCGTGTTCTCGGCGAACATCGTCATGTGCGTGTACGAACCGGCACCGGAGACGTCGTCCCCACCGCCGTCGCCCCACCGCACACGGGTCTTGTCCGTGCGGTGCGTCCGGGGCGTGATGTACGCCTCGGTCCCGATGATCGGCTTGACGCCGCCGGCCTTGGCGGCCTTCCAGAACTCGAAGGCGCCGAACATGTTGCCGTGGTCGGTCACCGCCACGGCCGGCATGCCCTGCGCAGCGGTCTCCTGCACGAGGTCGCCGAGCCTGGCCGCGCCGTCGAGCATCGAGTACTCGCTGTGCACGTGCAGGTGGACGAAGGAGTCGGAATCCGCCACGGAACCTCCGGTCGAACGAGCTGCTTGCGGGACGCGAACAGCCTAACCGCGACCGCGGACAAACCCGCGCGTGTCCGAGCGGTCCGACACCGAGGTCGCACGACACGCCGCGCGCAGCCCGGCGAGGGTGCAGGAACCGTCGCTCGGCGGGCCCGAAGCCTGCAGATCGTGTCCCCACGGCGGTGGAGCCCGCGCGTGGCGGACGGGAGGCACGGGGCGGCGGCGCCACGGGCCTCCCGGCCGGGGGTGGGCGTCACGCGCTCGTCACGCGCGACACGCCCGTCGCTCCCCCGCCGGAGTTCCACAACACGCCGCGTGCGCTCCGCCGGGGTTCCACAGACCGACGCACAGCGCGCCTAGATGCCGAGATTTCGGAACCTCAGCGGGACGACGCGACGACGCGACCGGCGCGACCGACGCGACGGCGCGACCGGCGCGACGACGCGCACGCCCGTCAGGACGAAGCGGCTCGGATGCGGTCGAGCGCGAGGCGCAGGTCGTCGGGGTACTCCGCCTGGAACGACACCCACTCGCCGGTGCGCGGGTGGTCGAACCCGAGTCGCACGGCGTCGAGCCACTGGCGGGTCAGCCCGAGCTCCTGCGCCAGGACCGGGTCGGCGCCGTACATCGCGTCACCGACCAGCGGGTGGCGGGTCGCGGCCATGTGCACGCGGATCTGGTGGGTGCGCCCGGTCTCGAGGTGCACCTCGAGCAGGGTCGCCGACCGGAACGCCTCGAGGGTCTCGTAGTGGGTGACGCTCGGCTTGCCGTCGGCGGTCACCGCGAACTTCCAGTCGCTCGACGGGTGCCGACCGATCGGGGCGTCGACGGTGCCGGAGGTCGGGTCGGGGTGCCCCTGCGCGAGGGCGTGGTAGACCTTCTCGACCGTGCGCTCCTTGAACGCCCGCTTGAGGTGCGTGTACGCGAGCTCGGTCTTCGCGACGACCATGAGTCCCGACGTGCCGACGTCGAGGCGGTGCACGATGCCCGCTCGCTCGGCGGCGCCCGAGGTCGCGATGGTGAACCCAGCAGCGGCGAGGCCGCCGGGCACGGTCGGGCCGTCCCAGCCGGGCGAGGGGTGTGCGGCGACGCCGACGGGCTTGTCGACGACGACGATGTCCTCGTCGTCGTGCACGATCGTCATCCCGGGCACGGCCGCCGGCACGATGCGCGGCGGCTCCTTCGGGGACCACTCGACCTCGAGCCACGAGTCGGCGTGCAGGCGGTCGGATTTGTCGACGGGGACGCCGTCTACCCGGACCCCACCGGCGGCGACCACGTCGGCCGCGAACGACCGGCTGAACCCGAGGAGCTTCGCGATGGCGGCGTCGACACGCTCGCCGGCGAGCCCGTCGGGGACGGGAAGGGAACGCGACTCGCTCACGTGGCGTCGTGCCCCAGCGCGTCGCGCCGGTCGCCGTCGTTCGGCCTGGAGGCGCGGGTCGGCTCGTCGACAGCAGCGTCAGCTGACGAGAACGCGGCCCCGCCGTCGAGCGGCTCCGTCGTGTCCGCCTGCGCAGCGCCGCGCTTGGCGGACACCGTGCGGGACCCGTCGAGGTTCACCCCGAGGATCACCAGCAGCACGAAGACCACCATGCTGATGCAGATGAACGAGTCGGCGACGTTGTAGATCGCCGGCATCATCCACGGCGTCGAGATGAAGTCGACCACGTGGCCGCGGCCGAAGCCGGGCTCACGGAAGAGTCGGTCGATCAGGTTGCCGAGCGCGCCGCCGAGCAGCATGCCGAGCACGACCGCCCACCACATCGACCGGATCCGACGCGAGTAGATGATGATCGCGACGACGACCGCCGCCGAGATGATCGAGAACACCCACGTCATGTTCACCGCGAAGGAGAACGCCGCCCCGGGGTTCCGGACGTACAGGAACTGGAGCGCCCCGCCCAGGATCGGGACGGGGGTGCCGTACGGCAGGTTCGCGACGACCAGTGCCTTCGCGACCTGGTCGAACGCCACCACCACGACAGCGGCGAAGGCCAGTGCCGCGATTGCGCGGACACTGACCTTCGCTCGTGATGCTGGTCGTGACAACGTCAGTTGCCGAAGCCCTGCGCCGATGCCGGCGCCGGGGTGAGACCGGACTGCTCGTTCGAGGAGTCGAGCTCGGAGAGCTGCCCCTGGATGTAGCTCTTGAGCTGGGCGCGGTAGTCGCGCTCGAACGTCCGGAGCTCGTCGATCTTGCCCTCGAGCTGGCGCTGCTCCTGCTCGAGCACCTGGACACGCTGACGGTTCGTGTTCTCGGTGTCGGCGATGATCTGGCGCTGCTTGGCCTCGGCCTCGGACACGAGACGCGCTGCCTGGGCGGTGCCCTCGGCGATGAGCGCGTCGCGCTTCTCGACGCCTTCGCGGACGTGCTCCTCGTGGAGACGACGCGCGAGCGTCAGGAGGTTCGTGGTGCCCTCGGTATCCTCGTCCGCCGGGACCGTGGTCGCCGGGGCGGCCGCTGCGACCGGAGCGGGCTCGGGAGCCGCCTCGACCGGGGCCGGCACGGGCTCCGGCTCGGGTTCTGCCGCGGGAGCGGGCTGCTCGGTCTGCGCCGACTGCGGGGCCGACTCGACCGCCTGCAGGCGCTGGCGGAGCTCGTCGTTCTCCGCGGTCAGGCGACGCAGCTCGACCACGACCTCGTCGAGGAAGTCGTCGACCTCGTCCTGGTCGTAGCCCTCGCGGAACTTCGTCGGCTGGAACCGCTTGTTGACTACGTCTTCCGGCGTCAAAGCCATTGCCGTCACCTCAATAGAACTGCTGAACGTGTGGAACCACTTGCGTCGTGACCGAACTTACCAGTCACCACGTGTGGTGCGGATGCCGCGCCGGAGGCGAGCATCGATCCCGACCACCGTACACCGACGACGGGGAGGAACGACGACCGCTGCATCGGCGCGGCGCGTGTCGCGGACCTGGATCGACCCACGAGCGGGCCGGGATCGAGCCAGGAACGGACCTGGATCGGGTCAGACCGCGACGGCGATGCCGTTGACGACGACCCGGGCGATGATCACGACGAGCATGACGATCGTCCAGCCGAAGTCGAGTGCCACCGGCCCCATGCGGAGCGGCGGCAGGACCCGCTGGACCGCGCGGATCGGCGGATCGGTGATCGTGTAGACGAACTCGGAGACCACGAGCAGCCCCCCGCGCGGCCGCCAGGACCGGTTGAAGTTCTGCACGAGGTCGAGCGCGAACCGCCCCCACATGACGAAGAAGTACAGCAGGAGGGCGAGGGAGATGATCCCTAGGATCACGGACACGATGGGGCTCGCTCGTCTCGGGCGAGTGCCGTCATGCGACGACGCTCACGGGCGGGTGGCCGGGGGACGGCTCAGGACTGGGCGAAGAAGTTCGCCTCGATGTCGGACTCTACCTCAGCCGGCTCACCGCTCACTGCGACGTGTGCGGGCGACAGCAGGAAGACCTTGTTCGTGACGCGCTCGATCTTGCCGTACAGGCCGAGCGACAGGCCGGAGGCGAAGTCGATCATGCGTCGGGCGTCGTTCTCGGTCATCTGCGAGAGGTTGATGATGACGGGGATCCCGTCGCGGAAGCTCTCGGCGATGGACTGGGCGTCCTTGTACTCGCGCGGGTGGACGGTGAGGATCTCGTTCATTTCCTGGACCGGGGTCGCCTTCTGTGCGGTCGTGTGCGAGCGGCGGAGCGGAGTGACCTGGGCGCCGCGCTGGTGGGTGTGCGTCTTCGCGGGAGCGGCGGCCGGGGCCGCTGCCGGAGCTGCGGCGGCCGCGGGAGCGTCCGCCGGGGCGGGGGCATCCTGCGGGGCTGCGGCCGGAGTGGCGGGAGCCTGCTGGCGCGTGGGCGCGGCCTGCTGCGGCTGCTCGTCCTCGTAGTCGAGTTCCTCGTCGGCGAGGCCGAGGTAGACCATCGTCTTCTTCAGCGGGTTGGCCATGGTTCCTCCGGAGGTTGGTGCACGTGGATGCCCTGCAACGAGGCTAGGGTGCCGCCGGCCGATTTCCCGTGATTGCGGTACCGATCCGCAGGTGTGTCGCGCCCTCGAGCACGGCGTCGGCGTAGTCGCCGCTCATGCCGGCCGAGATGTCGGTGGCGCCGGGCTCGAGCGCCACCACCTGGTCCGAGATCGCCCGCAGCCGAGCGAACGCCGCACGGGGCTCCTCGTCCAGCGGCGCGACGGCCATGACCCCGCGCAACCGGATGGTGCCGGTCTCGAGCACGCGTGCGGCCATCGCCTCGACGTCTTCCGGTTGCACGCCGCCGCGGCCGGGGTCGTCGGTCAGGTTGACCTGCACGAACCCGTCGATGACCGGTGGATCCGGCTCGGCCTCGGTCGGTGCGAAGGCATCCACGACCGACGTGCGGTCGAGGGACTGCACGACGTGCGCGTAGCGACGGACCTGCCGGGCCTTCTTCGACTGCAGCTGCCCGATGAAGTGCCAGGTCAGGTCGAGGTCGGCGAGCTCCGCGGCCTTGGCCTGTGCCTCTTGGTGGCGGTTCTCCCCCACGTCGGTGACGCCGAGTGACGCCAGCGCACGGACGAGTGACGCCGGGTGGTACTTCGTGACGACGATCAGCGTGAGGTCGTCGGCCGAGCGCCCTGCGGCGCGCGCCGCGTCGGCGATGCCACCTCTGACGGACGCGAGACGCGCCTCCAGTCCGTCGTCTGATGACGAGGCGGACGGGAGGCGCGTGTCTGCTACCAAGGAGGGGTTACTTCAGGAAGTCGGGGACGTCGAGCTCGTCGTCGTCGTCGAACGCCGGGTCGGCGGCGCGCTGCACCGGCGGCTGGTGTTCCTGCGAGGCCCAGGAGGGGCTCGACGTGCTGGAGTCCTCGATCGCACCGGTCGAGGCGGCGACGGGGGCCGTCGCGCTCGACTCGGGGTCGACGTAGCTCGAGCGACGCTCCTTCTGCTGCTGCGCCGGCTCGCCGCCGTCGAAGCCCGCGGCGATGACGGTCACGCGGACCTCGTCGCCGAGGGTGTCGTCGATGACCGCACCGAAGATGATGTTCGCCTCGGGGTGCACGGCTTCCTGCACCAGACGCGCGGCGTCGTTGATCTCGAAGATGCCGAGGTTCGAGCCACCCTGGATCGAGAGCAGCACACCGTGCGCTCCGTCGATCGAGGCCTCGAGCAGCGGGGACGCGACGGCGAGCTCGGCGGCCTTGATGGCACGGTCGGCGCCGCGCGACGAGCCGATGCCCATGAGCGCGGAACCCGCACCCTGCATGACGGACTTGACGTCGGCGAAGTCGAGGTTGATGAGACCCGGGGTGGTGATGAGGTCGGTGATGCCCTGCACGCCGGCGAGGAGCACCTGGTCGGCCGTGGCGAACGCCTCGACCATCGAGATGCCGCGGTCGCTGATCTCGAGCAGGCGGTCGTTCGGCACGACGATGAGCGTGTCGACCTCGTCCTTGAGCCCGGCGACACCGTTCTCGGCCTGGGACTGGCGACGCTTGCCCTCGAAGCTGAACGGCTTCGTGACGACACCGATGGTGAGGGCGCCGATCGACTTGGCGATGCGGGCGACGACGGGCGCACCACCCGTGCCGGTCCCACCGCCTTCACCGGCGGTGACGAAGACCATGTCGGCACCGGCGAGGGCCTCTTCGATCTCCTCGGCGTGGTCCTCGGCGGCACGACGGCCGACCTCGGGGTCCGCGCCGGCGCCGAGGCCGCGGGTGATCTCGCGGCCGACGTCGAGCTTGACGTCGGCGTCGCTGAGCAGCAGCGCCTGCGCGTCGGTGTTGATCGCGATGAACTCGACGCCACGGAGGCCGAGTTCGATCATCCGGTTGACGGCGTTGACGCCGCCGCCGCCGACACCGACGACCTTGATGACGGCGAGGTAGTTGTGGTTCGTGGTCACGTCAGTCAGGCCTCCGGTTGAACCCTCAACCTCTACTTGAAGTTCAGGGGCAATGCTGGTAGATGTGGTGCTGGCTTCGACGCTACGGGTGGGTTCCGCGCACTGTCGCCCCGCCACGCCGCGTGTCGCCGATCAGGTCGGCAATTCAGTCCTTCGCGCGGATCACGCCGTTGTCCGGTGCGGATACGTCGTACTCGACCACGACGCCCGGGTTCCGCGCCGCGTGGTCCTTCACCAGGGCGGCGAGCAGCGCGGCCTTCGCCTCGGAGTCGTCGGGGCTCCCCCACACGACGGTCGAGCCGTCCTTGAGCGTCAGGGTCACGTCGTCGGCGGTGGACCCGGCGACCCGCGTGACCTGCGACCGGACGGTCGACGGCAGCGCCAGCACGACCTCGGTCATCGTGCGGAAGCTCGAGGACCCGAGGCGCGCACGGGCGATGTCGGCGAGCGGCATGGTGGCCGGACGCTGCGGCGACGACTGCACGACGATGCCGGCCGGGTCGACGAGGTCGAACGAGCTGCCGGACTTCACGGCGACGACGGGCGTGCGCTCGGTCACCGTCACGACGAGGGTGTGCGGCGGGGCCTCTTCGGTCACGTAGCTCTCGATGAGCGGGAAGCCGGCGATGTCCTGCTTGATCTCGTCGAAGTCGAGCCGCGCGAGCGGGGTGCCGATCTGGTCGGACAGGGCCTGCCGCAGCGCGGTCTCGTCGACGCGGTTGGTGCCCTTGACCTCGATCGTCTGCAGGGCCATCAGCGGCGAGAACACCGCCACCAGGATCGAGACGCCGAGCACGAGCACGATGCCGGCCGCGGTGATCCACGCGGCGCGACGGTGGCGACTGCGCCGGGTGAACCGCCGCACCTCGGCCCGCTCGAGCAGGCGACGGCGACGCTTCGCGATGCGCGCCTCACGCGCGGTCTCGGCAGCGCGGACACCGGCACCGATGGGTGCGTCGTCGTGCTGGACCGGCCGGGAGGCACTCCCAGCGTCGAGCACGTCGGTCACGGTCGCGTCGTGCTCGCGTGCACTGCCCGCCGCGCCCCCGGACGGTCGTCGCGCCCCGTCTCCTCGGGGCGCGTTGCCCGCGTCGGGGCGCGGGTCGCGGTGCTCCTCGTCCGGTGTGTACTCGCGCAGGCGGTCGGCGACGGCGCCGAAGCCGGCGCCGACGCGGCGGCCGGCCGCGCCCGCGAGGGCGCCGACGCGGTCGCGCGTCGAGTCTGCGGCATCGGTGGTCGGTTCCGCGCCCGCGGACGGCCGTCGCGCCCCGGTGCTCGGGGGCGCACCGACCGCTGGGGGGCGCGATCCGGAGGAACCGGGTGCGGGAGTGACGGCCGGGGCCTCGTCGACCGCAGCCGACTCGTCGGGCGTGGGACGGGCCTCCCGGTCGTCGGGTGTGCGCCCGCGGAACGGGAGCCGCGGCATCGAGGGGCCACGACGCTGCCGAGGCGCGTCGGCGCCCTCGACCGGGGCGTCCCTGCGGGCGTCCCCCTCGTCGAACCCCTCGGGTCGCCTCACCGGCCCAACGCTCCCAGCACCTGCGGGATGATCCGGTACACGTCACCGCAGCTGAGCGTCATGATGATGTCGCCGTCGCGGGCGACCGCGGCGGCACGGGCGGCGGCCTCGTCCCAGTCCGGCAGGAACTCCACGCGGGACTGGTCGGCGAAGCGCTCCTGCACCAGGGCGCCGGTGACGCCGGGCTCCGGGTCCTCGCGCGCACCGTAGACGTCGAGGACGACCGTGTGGTCGGCGAGCTCCTCGTAGACCCGCGCGAAGTCACCGGCCATCAGACGGGTGCGCGAGTACAGGTGGGGTTGGTGGATCGCGATGATGCGGCCGTCGCCGACGACGTTGCGGGCGGCCTTGAGCGCCGCGGCGACCTCGGTCGGGTGGTGCGCGTAGTCGTCGTAGACCGACACCCCGCGCTCGACACCGTGCAGTTCGAAGCGGCGCTGGGTGCCGCCGAAGGCCTCGAGCCCGCGGATCGCGTCGGCGGCGCTCACTCCCAGACCGGTCAGGACCGCGAAGGCGCCGACGGCGTTGATCGCGTTGTGCCGGCCCGGCACGCGGAGGGTCAGGTGGTGTGCCTCGCCACCGGCGCGGAACGCGACCTCGACGCCCGCGGACTCGATGATCCGCTCGATGCGCACGTCGGCGTCGACGGCCTCGCCGAAGGTGACGACCTCGGGGGCGTCGGCACGCGCGCGGATGCCCGCCGTGACGGTCTTCGCGCCGGCGTCGTCGCTCGAGATGACGACGCGCTCGCTCGCCTTCGCGGCGAACTCGACGAACGCGTCGGTGAAGGCCTCCTCGCTGCCGTAGTGGTCGAGGTGGTCGGCGTCGACGTTCGTGATCAGGGCCACGGCGACGTCGTAGAGCAGGAACGAGCCGTCGGACTCGTCGGCCTCGACCACGAACAGGTCGCTCGAGCCCGGCGCCGAGCTCGTGCCGAGCGACTGGATGACGCCGCCGTTGACGAAGCTCGGGTCGAGGCCGAGCTCGACCATCGCGGTGACGATCATGCCGGTCGAGGTGGTCTTGCCGTGCGCGCCGGCGACCGCGACGAGGCGGTGCTCGGCGATGAGGGCGGCGAGGGCCTGGGACCGGTGCAGCACCGGCAGGCCGCGGCGCTGCGCCTCGAGCAGTTCGGGGTTGTCCGGCCACAGCGCGCTCGTGACGACGATCGTGTCCGCGTCGCCGACGTTCGCGGCGTCGTGGCCGATGTGCACCGCGGCGCCGAGGTCGCGCATGATGCCCGTCGTCTCGGTCTCGCGGGAGTCGCTGCCCGTCACGCGGCGACCGGCGGCGAGGAACATCCGGGCGATGCCGCTCATGCCAGCGCCGCCGATGCCGACGAAGTGCACGGTGCCGAGGTCGTCCGGGATCGGCTGCGTCAGGTCCGGCTTGATGGTCATGGTTCCTCCGTGGTGCTGGCGGCGCCGTTGCCTCGTGCGGTTCCTCGTGCGGCACCTCGTTCGGTGCCTCGTGCTGCGTCCAGGACGAGGTCGGTCATCCGGTCCGCGCCGTCGCGGTGTCCGACGCTGCCCGCCCGGACCGTCATGTCCGCGATGCGGGCCCGGTCCTGCAGGATCGTCAGGAGCTGGAACGTCACCCAGTCGGGGTCGAATTCCCCGTCCGCCACGAGCACTGCTCCCCCGGCATCGACGACGTCCTTCGCGTTGTGCCGCTGCTCGCCGTTGCCGACAGGGTACGGCACGAGCACGCTCGGCAGCCCGACCGCGGTGAGCTCGCAGACCATGCCGGCGCCGGAGCGGGACACGACGAAGTCGCTCGCCGCGTACGCCAGGTCCATCCGGTCGCAGTAGGCGAGCACGTGGTAGCCGTCGAGGTCGCTCGGACCGATGTCCGACGCGGCACCGACGACGTGCAGGACCTGCCAGCCGGCGCCCACGATGGTCGCCGCGGACTTGTTGATCGTGCGGTTGATGCTGCGGGCGCCCGAGGAACCCCCCGTGACGAGGAGCACCGGGCGAGCCGGGTCGAGCCCGAACTCGGCGAGGGCCTCGGCACGACTGGCACGGCGGTCGAGCGACTCGATCTCGCGCCGGAGCGGCATGCCGACGACCCGGCCGTGCCGCAGTCGGGTGTTCGAGAAGGTCAGGCCGACGTGCTCGGTGAGGAACGCGGCGAGGCGGTTCGCCAACCCCGGCTTCGCGTTCTGCTCGTGCACGACGATCGGGGTGCCGGTGCGCCGGGCCGCGATGTACGCCGGCGCCGCCGCGTAGCCGCCGACGCCGAGGACGACCTCGACCTCGTGCTCGCGGATGATCTGCTCGGTGCGCTTGACGGCCGCGGCGAAGCGCTGCGGGAAGCGGAGGGCCGCGCCGTTCAGCTTCCGGGGGAACGGCAGGCGCGGGATCGTCAGGAGCTCGTAGCCGCGCATCGGCACCAGGCGGGACTCGAGGCCTTCGGCGGTGCCCAGGACGAGCACCTCGGCATCCGGCTCGCGCTCGGTCAGCCGGTCGGCGACCGCGAGCAGGGGGTTGACGTGTCCGGCGGTGCCCCCGCCGGCGAAGAGGTACTTGCTCACCGGAGTCGTCCGTTCGTGGTGGTGCTGTCGAGGGGCGGGTTCGTGGTGCGCGGGTCGTTCTTCCCGGGCAGGTCGCGGGCGAACGACAGCACGACGCCGATCGCCACCAGGGTCATGATGAGCGCGGACCCGCCGGCCGAGATCAGCGGCAGTGGGACGCCGAGGACCGGCAGCAGGCCGAGCACGACGGCGATGTTCACGAGCGCCTGGCCGATGATCCAAGCCAGGATGCCGCCCGTGACGGTCTTCACGAACGGGTCGCGGGACTGCCGGATGATCTTGATCATGCCGACGGCGAGCACGACGAACAGGGCGAGCACGACGACGGCGCCGATCAGGCCGAGCTCCTCGCCGATGATCGCGAAGATGTAGTCGTTGTCCGCCTCGGGCAGCCACGACCACTTCGCCTTGGAGTTGCCGAGTCCGACGCCGAACACGCCACCGGACGCCAGCGCCCACATGCCGTGCACGGGCTGCCAGCACAGGTCGGCGTACTGGTTCGAGTCGGTGCAGCCGGACAGCCACGCGCTGATGCGCACCTGGCGGGACGACGACGCCATCGTGACGAACGGCAACATGACCGCCATCGCCGCCAAGCCGACGAGCAGGTGCCGCGCGCGGGCCCCGCCGACGTAGAGCGCACCGAGGACCAGGATGAGCATGATCATCGCGGTGCCCTGGTCGCCACCGAGGATCACGAGGCCGAGCGACAGGAGCGAGGCGATCCCGATCGGGATGAACACCTCTTTCCAGTCGTCGAGCTTGTCGCGCTTGACGTACATGATCGCGCCGATGCCGAGCACCAGGCCGAGCTTGACGACCTCGGACGGCTGCGCGGTGAACGAGCCGATGCCGATCCAGTTCCGGTTGCCCTGGACGTCGATGCCGAGCGGTGTGTACACGAGCAGCTGCAGGACGAGGGCGGCACCGAGCAACCGCATCGCCCACTTCCGCCACAGCCGTGTCGGGATTCGGCTCGCGACGAGCATGAGCGGGATGCCGAGGACCGCGTACAGCCCCTGGCGGGACGCTGCGCCGAAGAAGTCGTGCGTCGCGGCGTACTGCTCGACGCTCGACGACGACAGGACCATCACGACACCGAAGACGACCAGGAAGAGCGTGACGCCGAGGATCGTGTAGAAGGTGCTGGACTCGGCGACGAAGACGTTCTTGACGGCGACGAGTGCACCGTTCGTGCGACGCGAAGTGCCCGTCGCCGGCGTGCTACGACTGTTCGGAAGATCCGTCGTCGCCATCGGCGTTGCCTCCCAGGTGCTCGTGGACCGCCGCCGCGAAACGACGCCCCCGGTCGGCGTAGGAGCCGAACTGGTCGAACGACGCAGCCGCCGGGGCGAGGAGGACCGTGTCGCCCGGCCTCGCGACCGATGCGGCATGCCGGACCGCCTCGGGCATGACCTGATCAGTGTCCGTCGTCTCCACCTGGAGCACCGGCACCCCGGACGCGTGTCGCGCGAATGCCTCCAGGACGGGGGTCCGGTCGGTGCCGATCACGACGACGGCACGGACCTCGGGGCCGAAGCGTGCGACGAGCCCGTCGACGTCGACGCCCTTGAACAGGCCGCCGACGATCCACACCACGGTGTCGAACGAGGCGAGCGAGGCGGTGGCGGCGTGCGGGTTCGTGGCCTTCGAGTCGTCCACCCACGCGACGCCGGCTGACTCCGCCACGAGCTCCGTGCGGTGGTGGTCGGCGCGGAAGGCCCGGACGGCGGACTGGATCGCACTCGGCTGGACGGTGCCGGCACGGGCGAGGGCCGCGGCGGCCAGGACGTTCATCGTCATGTGCGGGCTGGCGAGCCCGGCGACCTCGAGGTCGGCGAGGGTCGACAGCTCGAGCGCGCTGTTCCGACGGTCGTCGTTGAAGGCGCGGTCACACAGGACGTCCTCGACGATGCCGACGTCACCGGGCGCGGGCACCCCCGGCGTGAAGCCGACGGCACGGCAGCCCTCGACGACGTCGGCGTCCTGCACCATGTCGCGCGTGACGTCGTCGGCGGTGTTGTAGACGCACGCCATCACGGTGCGCTCGTAGACCTTGGCCTTCGCGGCGCGGTACGCCGCGGCGGAGCCGTGCCACTCGAGGTGGTCGTCGGCGATGTTCAGGCAGGCGCTCGCGAGCGGCACGACCGCGCCGTCGCCTGAGGTCGCCATGTAGTGCAGCTGGTGGCTGGAGAGCTCGACGACGAGCACGTCGTAGCCGTCCGGGTCGCGGACGACGTCGAGCACCGGCACGCCGATGTTGCCGCAGGCCACGGCACGCAGGCCGCCGGCCTCGTACATCGCGGTCGTGAGCTGCGTCGTGGTGGTCTTGCCGTTCGTGCCCGTGATCGTGATCCACGGTGCCGCGACCGGACCGCGCACGACCTTGTCGCGCACGCGCCAGGCGAGCTCGATGTCGCCCCAGACCGTGCTGTTCTGGACGGACCACTGCACGGTCGCGTTGTGCGGCGGCAGGCCGGGCGACACGATGACGACGTCCGGTGCCTGCTCCTGCAGCGCGGCCGGCACGGTGTCGAGCGGCGTCTGCACGAAGCGCGCACCGATGACGTCGAGCAGGTCGACGCTGTCCGACGGCGCGTCGGACGAGTACACCGTGACCGCACCGCCGAGCTCGACCAGGGTGTCGGCGACCGAGAACCCGGTCGCGCCGAGCCCGAGCACGGCGACGTTCAGGCCCTTCCACCCTTCGGAGTACCAGCTGTCGAGGGACTGGAGGCGGGAGGACGAGGACACCGGGTCAACCAACGCGTGCGATCCATTCGAGGTAGAAGAGGCCGACCCCCGCGGCGACGAAGAGCCCCGCGATGATCCAGAACCGGACGACGACCGTCACCTCGGCCCACCCCTTCAGCTCGAAGTGGTGGTGCAGCGGACTCATCCGGAAGATCCGCTTGCCGTGGGTGATCTTGAAGTACGCCCGCTGCAGGATGACCGAGCCGGTGACGATGAAGAACAGGCCACCGATCAGGATGAGCAGGAGCTCGGTGCGGCTGAGGATCGCGAGACCCGCCAGCGCGCCGCCGAGGCCGAGCGAACCGGTGTCGCCGAGGAAGATCTGCGCCGGCGAGGTGTTGTACCAGAGGAACCCGATGAGCCCACCGCAGACCGCGGCCGCGACCACGGCGAGGTCGAGCGGGTTCGACACCGTGTAGCAGGCGTGTGCGGTGTTCGAGTCGAGACGGGCGCCGCCGCAGATCTGGTTGGACTGCCAGAAGCCGATGATGACGTACGAGCCGATCGCCAGGATGCTCGAGCCGGTCGCGAGACCGTCGAGCCCGTCCGCGACGTTGACGCCGTTCGACGTCGACACCGTGAGCAGCACGATCCAGGCCAGGAACAGCACGGTGCCGATGACCGTGCCGAGCGCCATGAAGTCGAGCCACGGGATGTCACGGATCGCCGAGATCATGGTCGACGCCGGGGGCTTGCCGTTCGACGTCGGCACGACCAGGGCGACCGTGGCGAAGATGACGCCGACGATGACCTGGCCGAGGACCTTGGCCCACCCGCCGAGCCCGAGGCTCCGCTGGCGCCGGACCTTGAGGAAGTCGTCGATGAACCCGACGAAGCCCAGCCCCACCATGAGGAACAGCACGAGCAGGCCGGACAGGGTGATCGAGTCACGTCCGACCAGGTGGCCGACGAAGTACCCGATCACGGCGCCGATGATGAGGACGATGCCGCCCATCGTCGCGGTGCCGCGCTTGGTGTGGTGCGACTGCGGACCGTCGTCACGGATGAACTGCCCCCACCCGAGACGGTGGAACAGCTTGATGAAGAACGGGGTGAGCAGCAACGTGAACACCAGCGACGTAGCGCCGGCGATGAGGAGCGCGATCATTCGGTGACACCTCCGAGGCGGTCGCCGAGGAATCGCAGTTCGGCCGACTTCGAGGACTTGACCAGGACCACGTCGCCGGGGCGGAGCATGTCCTGGAGTGACCGGACGGCGTCGTCGACGTCCTCGATGAACACCGATTCGCCGTCCCACGATCCCTCGAGGGTGGCTGCCTGGTGGATGGGCATCGCGCCGCGGCCGACGACCACGAGCTGACCGATGCCGAGACGGACGACGAGCCGACCGATGCGGTCGTGCTCCTCGGTCGAGAACTCGCCGAGCTCGGCCATCTCGCCGAGCACGGCGACGGTCCGCTCCCCCGGGCGCACGATCTGCGCCAGGGTCCGCAGCGCCGCTGCGGTCGAGTCCGGCGACGCGTTGTAGGCGTCGTTGATCACGGTGACGCCCTCGGGGCCGCCCTGCAGCAGCTCCATGCGCCAGCGCTCGGCGCGCGTCATCGACGCGAGCGCCGCGGCGCCGTCGGCGAGCGGGACGCCCCAGCGGTGGGCGACCGTCAGGGCGGCGGCCGCGTTCATCGCGTGGTGCTCACCCAGGATCGCGAGGCGCACGTCCACGTGATCCGGGCCTCCAGGCTGGGTACCGTCCGTCGGACGGTCGCCTTCCTGATCGACGGGAGGCGCGGTGAGGGTGAAGCGGGTGCCGCTGCGGTCCGTCTCGATGCCGGTGATGCGGTAGTCGGCATCCGCCGACGTGCCGAAGCCGACCACCTGGGCGGCCGTCAGGTCGCGCATCGACGCGACCCGGTCGTCGTCGACGTTGAGCAGTGCGGTCGCGGAGGCGGGCAGGTCGGTGACCATCTCGGACTTCGCGCGCTGCGTCGCCTCGATGCCGCCGAACTCGCCGGCGTGCGCCAGGCCCACCTTGAGCACGACACCGACGTCCGGCTCGGCGATGCGGACGAGTGCCGCGATGTGACCGACGCCGCTGGCCCCCATCTCGACGACCAGGAACCGGGTGTCGTACGTGACCCGGAGCATCGAGATCGGTGCCCCGACGTGGTTGTTGAAGGACCCCTGGGGCGCGACGGTCTCGCCGTGCTGCTCGAGGATCGTGCGGAGCATGTTCTTCGTGCTCGTCTTGCCGTTCGAGCCGGTGATGCCGACGACCTTGAGCGGTGCCGGACGCCCCTCGGCGTCGACGCGGTCGGCGGATGCCATCCGGACCCGGGTGACGACCTCGTGCGCGAGCGCGGCGAGGGCGGCGTAGCCGTCCGCGACGACGATCTGCGGCGCGGTGGTCTCGACGCGCTCGGGCGTGATGACCAGCGCGGCACCGGCCTCGGTCGCGGCGGGCACGAAGCGGCGCCCGTCCGTGACCTCGCCGGGCAGGGCGAAGAAGACACTGCCGGGGCGGACCAGGCGCGAGTCGGTCTCGACCGAGCCCTCCACCACCAGGTCGCCGGGCTCGGCGACGTCGGTCGCCTGGGCACCACCGATCAGCTCGCCGCCGACCGCGGTGGCGATCTCGGCGAGGGTGAGCGCGATCATCGGAGGTCCTCGGCCGGACCGGAGTTCGGCTCCCAACCGGCTTCGCGCAGGGCCTGACGGGCCTCGTCGCGTGCCGAGTAGGGGGTGCGGACACCGGCGATGTCGCGGTAGTCCTGGTGGCCAGGGCCGGCCCAGAGGATGGAGTCGCCCTCACCGAGCAGACCGACGGCCACGCGGATGGCGGCCTCGGGCGGGCTCACCTCGTGCAGCTCGTGGTCCGGGAACGCCTCGCGCGCGGCGTCGACCAGGGTCTTCCGGATCGACGCGGCGTCCTCGAAGCGGGGGTGGTGGTCGGTGACGACGAGGATGTCGCTGCCGGCCGCCGCGACGCGGGCCATGTCGCCGCGCTTCGTGGTGTCGCGGTCGCCGTCGGCGCCGAACAGCATGAGGACCTTGCCGGACGTGAACTGGCGGACGGCCGCGAGGGTGTTCTCGAACGCGTCGGCGCTGTGACCGAAGTCGACGTAGACGCTCGGGCCGTGCTCGCCCGAGACGCGCTCGGTCCGGCCGGGCAGGTAGCACTCGATGGCGGAGACGCGGCGCACGGCGCCGTCGCGGTCACGGTCGCTTCGGGCCTCGTGCTCGTCGCGGTCGTCTTCGTCCGGGTAGCGGCGGTGGTTGCTGTCGAGCGCGTGCGCGATGGCACCGAGCTCGAAGCCGCCCTCGACCAGCATGACGATCGCCAGTGCGGCGTTCGCGGCCATGTGCCAGCCGATCAGGGGCACACGGGTGGTGAGCTCGCGGCCCTCGGGACCGGTCAGGCGGAACTCGGTGTACGCGGCGTGCGCCTCGACGATGTCGACGTGCCACTCGGCCTCGACGTCCGGGTGCACGGTGATCGTCGTGACCGGGATGCGGGAGTCCTGCACCACGCGGTGGCCCCAGTCGGTGTCCAGCGAGACGACGCCGCGACGGGCGTGCTCGGGCTGGAACAGCGGGAGCTTCGCCTGGTAGTACTCCTCCATGTCGGCGTAGTCGTCGAGGTGGTCGTGCGACAGGTTCGTGAAGGCCGCGACGTCGAAGACGATGCCGTCGACCCGGTGACGGCTGAGGGCCTGCGCGCTCACCTCGACGGCGACCGCGCGCACCTCGCTCTCGCGCATCCGGGCGAGGAGCGCGTGCATCTCGCTGGCCTCGGGCGTGGTGAGGCGGCTCGTCACGCTGAGCGTGCCGATGTGGCGCTCGGCGGTCGAGCTCAGGCCGGTGACCAGGCCGAGCTGCTTGAGGATCCCCTCGAGGATGTACGACGTGCTCGTCTTGCCGTTCGTGCCGGTGACGGCGAACAGCTGCGGCAGGTCGGTGGCCTCGTCCGGGTGGGTGCGGTACACCCAGGCGGACACGTCGCCGAGGGCTGCACGGGGGTCGTCCACGACGAGGACCGGCAGGCCGGCCGCTCGTGCGCTCTCCACGCCGGCGTCGTCGGTCAGGACGGCGACGGCACCGCGCTCGGCGGCCTCGGTGGAGAACTCCGCGCCGTGCCGGTTCGCACCGTGCACGCCGACGAAGACGTCACCCGGCTGCACCTCGGCGGCGCTCAGCGTGACACCGGTCGTCTCGACGGCGTCGAGGGAACCGACGACGCGGAGGCCGAACGCGTTCGCGAGTTCGGCGACCGCCCTCGGGGTCGGGTGTTCGGGCCGGAGGACCGGGGGGATCCGTGCGGACAAGTGTTCCTTCTTCCTCACCACGTGGACGGGTAGAGCTTCGCCTCGGACGCGGAGGGGGCTACTCGGTACTTCTCGAGCACCTGGGACATGAGTGTGCGGAACGCCGGAGCCGCTCCGCTCGACCACTTGTTGGTCTGCGGCTTCGTGAACGTCACCGTGACAACATACTGGGGGTCTTCGGCGGGTGCCATTCCGGCCACCGAGGTGATGCGCTGACCGCCGTAGCCCTTCGAGCCCTCGGCCACCTCGGCGGTACCGGTCTTCGCGGCGATGTTGTAGCCCGAGATCGGCTTCATGCCCACGAGCGTGCCGCCCGTGACCACGCTCTGGAGCATGTCGGTGACCTGGGTCGCAGCGTCGGCGGACACGACGCGCTGCTTCTGCACGTCGGGCGCGTCGATGGTCTTGCCGTCCGAGGTGGTGCAGCCCTTGACGAAGTGCAGCGGGATCCGGACACCGTCGTTCGCGATGGTCTGGAACACGCTGGCGACCTGGACCGCGGTCGTCGAGATGCCCTGGCCGAACATCGAGTTGATGTTCGTCTGCTGGTCCCAGTTCGGGCTCAAGCCGTAGTCCATCGACGGCTGGCCCGGGTAGTCGATCGCCGACTCCGGCTCGAACAGTCCGAACTTCTGCATGTAGTCGTACCGCTGCTGCGCCGTCAGCCGCGCGCCGAGCTCGGTGATGCCGACGTTGGACGAGTTCTGCAGGATGCCCGTCAGCGTCAGGTTCTCGGTCTCGTGGAACTCGGAGTCGTGGATCGTGCCGCCCCAGGGGAAGGTGCGCGAGTACGGCACGACCGCCTGGTCGGTGGGACTCGACTTGCCCTGGTCGATCAGGGCGGCGGCGATGGCGGCCTTGATCGTCGAACCGGGCTCGTAGGAGTCGGTGAGCGCACGGGAGCCGAACGCCCCCTTGTCGGTCGTGGCGTCGACGTCGTTCGGGTCGACCGTCGGGTAGTCGGCGACCGCGAGCAGCTCGCCCGTCTTCACGCTCGTGACCGTGGCCGTCGCCGACGCCGCCTGCAGGGTCTTCGCGGCGGACGCGATGGTCTGCTGCGCCATGTACTGCAGGTCGCTGTCGATCGTCGTGACGAGCGTGCCGCCGTCCTTGGCCTGCTTCTTCGTCACGGTGCTGCCGGGCAGCTGGACGCCGTCCTCGCCGCGCTCGTACGTCTCCGAGCCGTTCGTGCCGGCGAGGCACTTGTTGTAGGCGTACTCCAGGCCGGCCTGTGCGCCGTCGGTGCCCATGAAGCCGGTGACGTTGCCCGTGGTCGCACCCGTCGGGTAGACCCGAGACGCCTGCTGCTCCTTGTAGATCCAGGGGATGCCGAGGTCCGTGACGGCCTCGTAGTGCTTCACGTCGAGGCCCTTGACCAGGTACGCGAAGTCCGACTTCGGGTTCGCGGCGATGTTCTTCCGCATGGTCGCGACGTCGCCACCCGAGGCCTTCGCCAGGGCGGTGAGCGCCGTCGACACGCTGATGTCCTTGACCCGGGTCCCGCCGAGCTTGCCCTTGAAGGCCTTGACCAGGCGCGGGGCGGTGGTGATGTTGTACCGGGTGACGCTGTCGGCGAGTTCCGTGCCGTTGCGGTCGACGATCGACCCGCGGGTGCCGTAGATCGTCACCGGGATGCTGCGCTTCTGCGTCGACTGCTCGTTGAGGGCCGAGGCCTGCACGACCTGGATGTCGACGAGGCGGACCACGAAGACACCCACCAGGGCGATCACGGCGATCATCACGATGCTGTAGCGCAGTCGGCGGTTGCGGATCGTCTTCGTCACGCGGTGAGGTCCTTCCCGGATGGTGCTGAGGGTGGTTCAGACCCGCAGGTCACCGGGTGGAGGGCGCCTGGAGCTGGTTCGCGTCGGACTCTACGGAGGACTTCGAGGAACCCCCGTCCGACGCGCTGGCGCCGCTCGTCTTCCCAGACGCGGCGGTGCCGGTGGTGCTGTCGGCGGTGCTGTTGCCGGCGGTGTCGTCGGCCTTCGCGTCGGTACCGGCGCTGCCCGTGGTCGAGCCCGTCTCCTTGCTCGTCGACGTGTCGCCCTGCTTCGCAGCGAGGGGGACGTCGTTGAGCAGGGAGTTCGGCACCTGGTTCGAGGTCGCTGCGGTGGCCTGGTCGGCGACCGCCGGGGTCGGCGTGCCGTAGACCCGGCCCGTCTTGGGGTCGAGGTAGACCGGCGTGGAGTTCGCGATCATCCCGAGGGACTGCGCGTTGCGGGCCAGGTTCTGCGGCGAGTCGAGCACCCGGAGTTCCTCGGACAGCGACTGCTGCGTGCGGGACAGATTCGTCTGCTCGGTGCCGAGCGCGCTCAGCGTGTAGGCCCCCTGGCTGAGCACCATGCTGATGCCGAGCTGGGCGAGCAGCAGGACGCCGAGGGCGACGACCGCGGTGACGGCGTAGCCGATGCGGGGCCGTGCACGGCGCTGGGCCGCGGTCGGTGTGACCTCGACGAGCTCCGGTCGGTTCTGGCGGTCCGGGCGCGGGGCGCGGGACGGGACGACGGCGGGGTCGACGAGTGCGAGGTTCGTGCTCATGTCACTTCCGGATCCGCTCGGCCGCGCGCAGGCGCACGGGTGTTGCTCGGGGGTTGGCGGCGCGCTCGGCCTCGTCGGCCAGCTCGGCGCCCTTGACGATCAGGGAGAAGGTGGGGGCGTGCTCGGGGAGCTCGACCGGCAGCCCGGCAGGGGCGCTCGACTTCGTGCGCGCCACCAGCGCCCGCTTGACGATGCGGTCCTCGAGCGACTGGTACGACTCCACGACGATGCGACCGCCGACCGCGATGGCGTCGAGCGCCGCCGGGATCGCGCGTTCCAGGACGCTGAGTTCGGCGTTCACCTCGATGCGCAGCGCCTGGAACACGCGCTTCGCGGGGTGGCCCTGGCGCTGGATCGCGACCGGGGTCGCGTCGTGGAGCACCTGCACCAGGTCGCCCGACATCTCGAACGGCACGCTCGCGCGGCGGTCGACGATGGCCCGGGCGTAGCGGCCGGCGAGCTTCTCCTCGCCGTAGCGCTGGAAGATGCGGCGCAGTTCGCCCTCGTCGTAGGTGGCCAGGACGTCGGCGGCGGTCTGCCCCTCGGTCCGGTCCATCCGCATGTCGAGCGGAGCGTCCTGGCTGTACGCGAAGCCGCGCTCAGCCCGGTCGAGCTGCAGCGAGCTGACGCCGAGGTCGAACAGCACGCCGTCAACCTGGCGGAAGCCCTCGCCCTCGATCGCGTCGACGATGCCGTCGTACACGGTGTGCACCAGGCGGACGCGGTCGCCGAAGCGGGCCAGGCGCTCCCCCGCGATGCCGAGGGCGTCGGTGTCACGGTCGAGACCGATCAGCGTCAGGTCCGGGAACCGCTCGAGCAGCCCCTCGGAGTGTCCGCCCATGCCGAGCGTGGCGTCGACGACGACCTTGCCCGGGCCGTCGAGCGTCGGTGTGAACAGGTCGACGATGCGCTCGAGCATCACCGGCGTGTGCGGGAAGCGTGGTGCCCCGTTGTCGTTGTCGGCCATGTGCGGCCCCTCGTCTTCCGGGCCGCGGGTCCGGATCCCCATCCATGCGACCTGACATCGGGGAAGTGATGTCAGGGCTTCACGGCTGGGAGTCCCGATCCACGGATCAGAAGATCCCCGGGATCACCTCCTCGTCGTTGTCGGCGAACGCCTCTTCGGCTTCGGCGTAGTAGGCCTCCCACGCGGTGGTCGACCAGATCTCGGCACGGTCACCGCTGCCGATGACCGTCAGGTCCCGTTCGAGCCCCGCGTACTCACGGAGGTTCTGCGGGATCGTCACGCGGTTCTGCTTGTCGGGCTGTTCAGCGCTGGCCCCCGAGAGGAACAGGCGCATGTAGTCCCTGGTGCGCTTCGACGTCATCGGTGCGGTCCGGATGCGTTCGTGGAGTTCCTCGAACGTCCGGGCGCTGAAGACCACGACGCAGCGTTCCTGGCCGCGGGTCATCACGAGTCCCCCGGACAGTTCGTCCCGGAACTTGGCGGGGAGGATCACGCGACCCTTCTCGTCGAGCTTCGGGGCATGAGTACCGAGCAGCACGTCGGGCCTCCCCTCCGCTCCACCGGACCGTTGCAAGCCCCACTTTACTCCACTGCCCTCCCCTCGGCCAGGATTCCGCTCCCTTTTCGCCGCGTGGCACCCCTTTTGGGGCCGTTTCGGCAGCGCCGAAGCCCGGCCAGCCGTGGCGGATGCCCGTCGTGCCGGGGATCTGGGCGGGAGTGGTGGGCGTGGAGGAAAGTGGAGGACTTTCGCAGCCAGTGGAGCGTCCCGTGGCGCGCCGAGGCTCACGGGCGGCTCCACCACGGCCAGCCGCCGGTCAGCGCACGGTCACGACGTACTGCCGCCGCGACGCCGAGTGGTCACGAACCGTCGCTCGCGCGGACCGCAGCCGACAGTTCGTGGCCCCCGGGCGACCACCGCGCGGCATGTCGTGACCACTCGCGCGCACACGAACCTGCCCCGCCCGATCCTGCCCGCCCCGGGAACGCGAAACGGGGCCGACCCGAAGGCCGGCCCCGTCACGAGGGAGGAGTCTGGAGGGCTGCTACTGCCCCTGGTCGTTCCGCTTGTCCCAGCGGTCGTTCATGCGGTCCATGAAGGACCCGCCGCCACCGCCGCCACTGGCCGGACGAGCCGAACCACCGGACGCCGGAGCACCCGGCCGAGCGGGCTTCGCCTTCGGGGCACGCATGCCCGGGCGCAACGCGAAGAGCACACCGGCGAGCATCACGACGAAGCCGAGGATGCCCAGCAGCGGGGCCTTGATCACGAGACCGACGATCACGATCGCGACGCCGGCGAGTGCACCGAGCACTCCGAGCGTGATGGCTGTGTACGTCGGACGACCCTGTCGACGTGTGACACGCGCCACGAAATCGGAATCGTTCTGGTAGAGGCTGCGCTCCATCTCTTCGAGAAGGCGCTGCTCCTGTTCCGAGAGCGGCATCTTGGTTCCCTCTGTTCCTGGGATCGACGCGGGGTTGAACAACCGGGCTGGAAAACACTCGGTTGAGTGGACCGATTCTATGTCCCAACCGCTCCACTAGGGTAGGGACTGTGGCTGAGAGTACGCGATTAGTGGACCTCGTATCGGCGCGTATCGACCGGGCACTCGACGAGCAGCGTGAACGGCTCCTCGCGATCAGCCCCGATCTCGCCCCGTTCGACCTGTACGCCCGAGATCTGCTGTCCGGCGGCAAGCGCTTCCGGGCGCTGTTCTGCTACTGGGGATGGCAGTCGGTGGCGGGCCGTTCGGGCTCGTTCGACCCGCTGGCGGAGGGCTCCCGTCAGACCACGGCCGAGGCGATCGTCACGGTCGCCGCAGCGCTCGAGGTCTTCCACGCAGCGGCCCTGGTGCACGACGACATCATGGACCGCTCGGACACCCGCCGTGGGCGTCCCGCAGCACACCGCCGGTTCGAGTCCCTCCACCAGGAGTCCGGCTTCGTCGGCGACCGCGGGCAGTACGGCACGAACTCGGCGCTGCTGCTCGGCGACCTGCTGCTGTCCCTCAGCGACTCGGTGTTCGACGAGGGCCTCGCGCTCCTCGACCCGGTGCGCGCCCGCATCGTGCGCCAGGAGTTCCACGCGATGCGCCTCGACGTCACCGCGGGCCAGTACCTCGACGTGCACGAAGAGACCGCCTGGCCCGTCATCGACGAGTCCGAGCACCTCCTCCGCGCCCAGCGCGTCATCGTCTTCAAGTCCGCGAAGTACTCGATCGAGGCACCGCTCGTCATCGGCGCGCTGGTGGCCGGCGCGAGCGACTCGCAGCTCGAGGGCCTCCGCGCCTTCGGGCTCCCCCTCGGCGTCGCCTACCAGCTGCGCGACGACATGCTCGGCGTGTTCGGCGACCCCGAGGTCACCGGCAAGCCCGCCGGCGACGACCTGCGCGAGGGCAAGCGGACCGTGCTCATCGCCTCGGCCCGCAAGGCGCTGGCCAGTGGCCCGCGGCAGCTGCTCGACGAGCTCCTCGGCGACCCCGACCTCGACGAGGAGCAGGTGCAGATGCTCCGGGCCACCCTCACCGAGTCCGGTGCGGTCGCCGCGGTCGAGCGTTCCATCGACCGGCATGTGCAGCGTGCGAAGGCGGCGCTCGACGCGTCGCCGCTGACGCCGTCGGCACGGGAGCAGCTCGCGTCGCTGGCCGACACGGTCAGCCGCCGGTCGTCGTAGACGCGACACCAGGACAGACGGGAGGCCCGGTGCCAGCTGGCACCGGGCCTCCCGTCCGTCCGGAACGCGTCTAGAGCAGCGACTGGGCCACGCGACGCACCTCGGCCTTGCGACCGGCGCGCAGCGCCGCGATGGGCGAGACGCCCATCGAGTCGTCGACCGTGAGCATCCAGCGGACGGCTTCGTCGTCGGTGAAGCCGTTGTCGCTGAGCACGGTCAGGGTGCCGCGCAGCTCGGGCATGGGCTCGCGGTCCTCGAGGAACTCGCTCGGCACACGCAGGACACCACCGACGCGGGCCGCCAGCAGGGTCTTCTCCTCGAACAGGCGGTGGATCCGGCCGGGGCTGGTGCTGAACAGGTCCACCAGTTCGGGGACGGTCAGCCAGCGCTCGGAGAGGGAGAGGTCGTCGACGGGTGCAGCACTCACACGCCCATGGTGCCAGAGCGGGGCCCCGAGTGAGTACGCAACGTTCGTCACATTCGTCACACGCACCACATCCGGCTCTCTGGTTGACTTGGGAATCACACCATGCCAGCGTTGTGCCACCTGTGAGTGCGCGCATGCACGCGCACGGGACAGTCGAGATCAGGAGAAACCGTGGACAACGCTGCAGACGAAGCCGCCCGGCGCGCACGATCCGCCCGGTTCGCGACCATGCCCATCGTCCTCGCGGGCACGATCGCGGTGACCGCCGGCTTGACCGGCCCGGTCGCCCACGCCGAACCGCGACACGACGACGCGGACTCGAACCACAAGCGTCACGTCGACCAGGACCGCAACGTCGGCAACCGTCCGGTCTTCGGCACCGCGGTCGCACGTCCGTCGCAGACCGTCGTCACGACGGTCGCCGCGACGACGAAGGCACCCGCCCCCACGACCTACACCGTCCGTCAGGGCGACACGGTCTCGGGCATCGCCGCCCGGTTCGGCCTGTCGGCGCAGGAGGTCCTGGTGCGCAACGGCCTCGGCTGGAACACGATCATCCACCCCGGACAGACGCTGCACCTGGCGTCGACGCCCGCGGTGACCACGGCGCGCGCGACCACGAGCGCGGGATCGACGTCCGGGTCCGGGTCGAGCACCTCCAGCTACCACGTGAAGTCGGGCGACACCGTGTCCGGCATCGCGTCGCGGGTCGGCGTGTCGACCACGGCGCTCCTCAGCGCCAACAAGCTCTCGCAGCGCAGCGTGATCTACCCCGGTCAGACGCTCCGGGTACCGCACGGCGCGTCCGGTGGCGGCTCGGTGTCCACGGCCGCAGCGTCGTCGGGCTCGTCGGGTTCGTCGAAGTCGAGTGTGAAGATCTCCTCGGGCGACACGATCGGCTCGATCGCTGCGTCCCACCACGTCTCCGTCGCCTCGCTGCTGTCGGCGAACGGCCTGACCTACACGAGCACGATCTACGCGGGCAAGACCCTCGTCATCCCGTCGTCGAGCACTGCTGCGACGACCGCCGCGGCGCCGTCGCGTGCCGCGGTGAGCGCCGCCGTCGGACTGAGTGCCGAGCAGCGCCAGAACGCGGCCGCCATCGTCGCCGTCGGCCGCTCCCTCGGGGTGTCCGACCGCGGCATCGTGGTGGCGCTGGCCGCCGCGATGCAGGAGTCGAGCCTGCGCAACCTGCCCCACGGCGACCGCGACTCGGTCGGCCTGTTCCAGCAGCGGCCGAGCCAGGGCTGGGGCAGCGCGGCGAAGCTGCAGGACCCCGCGTACGCGACGAAGCTGTTCTTCGGCGGTCGCAGCAACCCGAACGTCGGCAAGACCCGCGGGCTGCTCGACGTGCCCGGGTGGTCGTCGATGAGCATCACCGACGCCGCCCAGGCCGTGCAGCTCTCCGCCTACCCCAAGGCCTACGCCAACTGGGCGAGCGCGGCCCAGGGCTGGCTGGCGACCCTCTGAGTCTCATCCGGAAGATCGAGATTGGGTCACGACCGGTGCGCCGGTGCGGTGTCGTGCAGTCTCGATTCGTAGAATGCCGCCGATGACCACCAACGCCGCCACGGATCCGATGATCGGTCGCATGATCGATCAGCGGTACCGCGTCCGCTCCCGCATCGCGCGCGGGGGCATGGCGACCGTGTACCTCGCGACCGACGTCCGCCTCGAGCGACGCGTCGCGATCAAGATCATGCACGGGCACCTGGCCGACGACCAGGCCTTCCGTGAGCGCTTCATCCAAGAGGCGCGGTCCGCCGCGCGGCTGTCCCACCCGAACCTGGTCGGCGTCTACGACCAGGGCGCCGAGGACGACACCGCGTACATCGTCATGGAGTACATCCCGGGCATCACGCTGCGGGACCTGCTGCAGGAGCACCACGCCCTGACGCCCGAGCAGGCGACCGACATCCTGCGGGCCGTGCTGGCTGGTCTCGCCTCGGCCCACCGCGCCGGCATCGTGCACCGCGACCTGAAGCCCGAGAACGTCCTGCTCGCCGACGACGGCCGCATCAAGCTCAGCGACTTCGGCCTGGCCCGGGCGACGACGGCGAACACCGCGACCGGGGCCGCCCTGCTCGGCACGATCGCGTACCTCTCCCCCGAGCTCGTCACCCGTGGCGCCGCCGACTCGCGCAGCGACATCTACGCGCTCGGCATCATGCTCTACGAGATGCTCACCGGCGAGCAGCCCTACAAGGGCGAGCAGCCGATGCAGATCGCCTACCAGCACGCGAACGACACGGTGCCCGTCCCGAGTGCCGCGGTGTCCGGCGTCCCGCCCGAGCTCGACGAACTCGTCGCCTGGTCGACCGCCCGCGACCCCGAGGACCGCCCGCGCGATGCCCGCGAGATGCTCGACCACATGGCGGGCAACCAGCAGCGTGCCACGGGCCAGTACCGGACCGCCGTGCTGCGGCCCGAGAACGCGACCGCCATCCTGCCGTCCGGCGGCGGGACCGCTGCCGGTGTCGGTGCTGCTGCCGCTGGTGCCCGTGCTGCTGCCGCCGACGCACCGGCGGCCACCGATGCCACGGCGATCATCGACAGCCCCGACCGCGGGCGTCCCACGACCCGGAACCGCAACACCGGTCCGGGCCCGCGCCGCACGGGCGCGCAGCCCGGGGTGCTCTCGCCCGCGGGACAGCGCCTGGCCGACCTCTCCGCGAAGCGTCGCAAGCGCGGCTGGATCGCGCTGTCGGTCTTCGTCGTGCTCCTGCTCATCGGCGCGGGCTTCGGCTGGTACTTCGGGCCGGGGCCGGGCGGCAACGTGCGCATCCCCGAAGTGACGGGCAAGTCGGTCTCGCAGGCCCGGCAGCTGCTCGAAGCCCAGGGCCTGCACGCGGCGTCGAAGACCGGAACCCGGTTCGACGCCGTCGTCGCGAAGGGACAGGTGTCCATCACCAAGCCGGCCGCGAAGCGCGAGGTGCAGAAGGGCACCTCGGTGCAGCTCGTCGTGTCGAACGGGCCGAAGATGATCGCGCTGCCGACGATCGTCGGGCAGCCGATCTCCACCGTCACCGCCGCGCTCGACGACGACTTCGAGTTGCAGGACAACCGGTACGAGTTCTCGGCCGACGCCGCGAAGGACACCGTCATCGCGGCGACCGGCCGGGCGTCCGGCGGCAAGGCGCTCGACCTGACGTCGGTCAAGGCCTACGGCGAGACCGGTCCGGTCACGCTCACGGTGTCCCTCGGCGCCGTACCGGACGTCGTCGGGAAGTCCGTCGACCAGGCCTCCGCCGAACTCGACGCGGTCGGCCTCATCCTCGGCGCCCGCACCGAGGAGTTCAGCGAGGACGTCCCCTCCGGACAGATCGTCTCCGCCGAGGTGCAGGACTCCCCCGCCGTGCGCGGCACCGCGATCGACGTCGTCGTGTCGAAGGGCCCGACGCCGATCACCGTGCCCGAGGACGGCGTCGTCGGCGCCACGATCAACGAGGCCACCGCGACGCTCGAGGGCCTCGGGCTCAAGGTCGCCGTGCCGGACTGCACGAACATCCTGTGCGGGTTCTACGACTGGAAGTCGAAGCTCCCCGTGACCGGCACCGACCCGGGCGGCGGAGCCACGGTGTACCGCGGCGACACGGTCACGCTCTCCTACGACCAGTAGGCGGTCCCGCCCGCCCGGTCCGGTCCGGTCCGCCGAAGCGACACTTGTCCGCACGGCGTCGCCGAAGGCACGGCGAAAGCGACAGTGTGCCGCCGAACATCGGCGGCACACTGTCGCTTTCGCGGACCGGCGTGGCCGACGCGTCGCGGGGCGCTACGTGGACGCAACCGGCACGGCGGACGGGAGGCGCGAGGCAGGGCCGCCACGGGCCTCCCGTCCGGCACGCGGAAGCGACAGAACCCCGCGAACAGTTCGCGGGGTTCTGTCGCTCTGGCGGGACTGACGCGACCCGCTGCGCGCTACGTGCGCACGTGCGGGTGCGCGCCGAGCTCCTCGGCCACGAGGAACGCGAGCTCGAGCGACTGCATGTGGTTCAGCCGCGGGTCGCACAGCGACTCGTAGCGGGTGGCGAGGGTGGCCTCGTCGATGTGCTCCGACCCGCCGAGGCACTCCGTGACGTCGTCACCGGTGAGCTCGACGTGCATGCCACCCGGGTACGTACCGACCTGGCGGTGCGCCTCGAAGAAGCCGAGGACCTCGTCCACGACGTCGTCGAACCGACGGGTCTTGTAGCCGGTGGGCGTGGTCAGGCCGTTGCCGTGCATCGGGTCGGTGACCCACAGCGGGTTGGCGTCCATTCCCTTGATCGCCTCGAGCAGCTTGGGCAGCTCGCCGCGGATCTTGCCGGCACCCATGCGCGTGATGAAGGTCAGACGGCCGGGCTCGCGGTTCGGGTCGAGCTTGTCGACCAGCGCTTTCATGTCGTCGACGCTCGTGGTCGGGCCGAGCTTCACGCCGATCGGGTTCCGCACCCGCGACAGGAAGTCCACGTGCGCACCGTCGAGGTCACGCGTGCGCTCCCCGATCCAGATGAAGTGGCCGGAGGTGTCGTAGGCCAGACCGGAACGCGAGTCGATGCGGGTCATCGGGCGCTCGTAGTCCATGAGCAGACCCTCGTGCGACGCGTAGAACTCGACGTGCTTCAGTGCCTCGAAGTCGGCACCGCAGGCGTCCATGAACCGGATCGCGCGGTCGATCTCCTTGGCGAGGTGCTCGTAGCGGGCGTTCGCCGGGTTCGACGCGAAGCCCTTGTTCCACGAGTGCACCTGGCGCAGGTCGGCGAAGCCACCCTGCGTGAAGGCGCGGACGAGGTTCAGCGTCGACGCGGCCGTGTGGTACCCCTGCACCAGGCGGCGCGGGTCGGCCGTCCGGCTCTCCGGCGTGAAGTCGTAGCCGTTCACGATGTCGCCGCGGTAGGCGGGCAGCGTGACGTCGCCGCGGGTCTCGAAGTCGCTCGAGCGCGGCTTGGCGAACTGCCCGGCCATGCGGCCCATCTTGATGACGGGCATCGATGCACCGTAGGTCAGGACGACGGCCATCTGCAGGATCGTCTTGACACGGTCGCGGATGGAGTCGGCGGTCGCGCCGGCGAAGGTCTCGGCGCAGTCACCGCCCTGCAGCAGGAACGCCTTGCCCTGTGCGGCGGCGGCGAGCCGCTCGCGGAGCTTGTCGACCTCGCCCGCGAAGACGAGGGGCGGCAGCGTGGCGATCTCGGCCGAGGCGGCCTCGGCCGCTGCGGCGTCGGGCCACGTGGGCTGCTGCTTGATGGGGAGGGTGCGCCAATAGTCGAGGCCCTCGATGACGTCCGGATCCTGCAGGGCGACGAAGTCGGTCGACTCGAACAAGGGCGTTACCTCGGTGTTCTGTGCGGGCGGCCCGCCTGGCCGCGGGAAGGCGGCAGAACGGGCGTCCTGGCGGAGTGCAGGGACCATCAGAGCCTAACGTGCGGGCGACGACTTCCGTTCCCGCATGACTGCCTCGCGAGCGGAGCTCGCCCGTTCCTTGACGCTCGTCGCGTAGACGTCCACGTACTCCTGACGGCTCAGCCCCGCGAGCTCGTGCATGACCTCGTCGGTGACGCTGCGCAGGATGAACCGGTCGGTCTCGAATCCCTGGAAGCGCGAGAAGTCGAGCGGCTTGCCGAACACCACGCCGACGCGCTTGATCTTCGGGAAGCGCTGCCCGATCTGCTGCACCTCACGCGTGCCGACCATGGCGACGGGGACGACGAGCACCCGGCCCTCGAGGATCATCCGCGCGATGCCGGTGCGACCGCGGTAGAGCTTGCCGTCGGGGCTGCGGGTGCCCTCCGGGTAGATGCCGAGCTGCTCGCCGCGCGCCAGGACCTGCAGGCCGGTGCGGAGCGACGCCTCGGACGCCTTGCCACCGGAGCGGTCGATCGGCAGCTGGCCGATGGCGTTGAAGAACGTCTTCGTCGCCCAGCCCTTGAGTCCGCGCCCGGTGAAGTAGTCGCTCTTCGCCAGGAAGGACAGCCGCCGGTCGAGCACGGCCGGCAGGATCACCGAGTCGATGAACGAAATGTGGTTGGACGCGAAGATGACCGGGCCCTTGGCGGGGACGTTCTCACGGCCGACCACCCACGGGCGGAACAGGGTGAGGATGAGCGGGCCGAGCAGGAAGTTCTTCAGCAGCCAGTAGGTCATCGACGACTCCAGGTGGTGGGGTGGGCCTGAGCGACCCTACGCCGTGCGGGCCGGTACGCGGTTACGCCGTGCGGGCGTGGATGCGGGCCAGGTCGGCGGCGCCGACGACTCCGGCGTCGTTCACCAGCTCGGCGATCACGAAGTCCGGCTCGGGGTGGTAGCCACGCGCCGGCAGGTTGTTGAGGTACGCCTGCTTGATCGGGTCGAGCAGCCGGTCCCCCGCGCTGGCGACCCCGCCGCCGAACACGAACAGCTGCGGGTCGAGCACCGCGGACAGCGAGGCGCAGGCCTCACCGAGGTGACGGCCGAGGCGACGGAGCGCCGCGAGGGCGCCCGGGTCGTCGGCCAGGATCAGGTCGCCCACGATGTGTCCGTCGAGCTCGCCGCCGTTGGCTTCACGCGCGTCGGCCAGCGCGGATCCGATGCCGCCGGCGTCGGCGACGTCGTTCGCCATCCGCTGCAGGGCACGGCCGGAACCGTACTGCTCGATGCAGCCACGCGCGCCGCAGCCGCACGGCAGACCGTTCGGCACGATGCGCAGGTGACCGATCTCGCCGCCGGTGCCGAACCCACCGCGGAACAGGCGGTCCTCGGTCACGATGGCGCCGCCCACACCGGTACCGATGGTGAGCATCGTCATGTCGGAGACGAGCCGGCCGGCGCCGAAGCGGAACTCGGCCCACCCGGCGGCGTTGGCGTCGTTGTCGACCGTGATGTGCAGGTCGCCGAGGCGCTGCTGCAGCTTCTGGCGCAGGGGCTCGTTCCGCCACCGGATGTTCGGCGTGTAGTAGACGATCGACTGCGAGGCGTCGATGAAGCCCGGGGCCGCGACGCCGACCGCGCCGACCTCGTGGCCTGAGCTGAGTCGCTCGACCATCGAGACGACGTCGTCGAGCATGGCGTTCGGGTCCGCAGCGTTGGTGGCCACGCGGTCCTCGGCGATGATCTCGCCGAGTTCCGTCACGACCGCTCCCGCGATCTTGGTGCCCCCGATGTCGATTCCGATGGCGTGCACGGTCCAAGAGCCTACCGGTTCACCGCGAACTCACGGAACGCCCGGTGACGCGTCCTATGCTGACTGTGTCGCCTCGCAGGATGAGGCGCCCTCGAATCGAACCGGCAGACAAGGGAGTCACCGTGAACGATCAGCGACCCGAACGCGCCAGTCAGGTCCCGACCGGGAGGCACGCCTCGCGTCCGACGAGCGGCCCCGTCGCTCCTGACCACGGCTCCGCAGCGCGGCTGCTCGGCGACCGCGCCCGGCTGACGCCGTCGCGTCCGATCCTGGCCCAGCGCCACGGCGACACGTGGACGACGATCACCGCCGGCGAGGTGCTCGCACGGGTCCGCGGCATCGCGAAGGGCTTCGTCGCCGCCGGCCTCGAGCCCGGCGCCCACGTCGCGATCCTGTCCCGCACCCGCCTGGAGTGGACCCTCGTCGACTTCGCGGTGTGGACGGCAGGACTGGTCTCCGTCCCCGTCTACGAGACGAGCTCCCCCGACCAGGTCCGGTGGATCCTCTCCGACTCCGAGGCCGTCGCGATCGTCGTCGAGCAGGAGGAGCACGCGCGTCGGGTCGCCTCGATCGCTCCGGACCTGCCGCACCTCGGGCAGCACTGGACGATCGACGGCGGCGGGCTCGACGACCTGACCCGGCTCGGCGAGGACGTCACCGACGACGAACTCGACGCGCGGACGGCGTCGGTGCACGGCCACGACGACGCGACGATCATCTACACCTCCGGGTCGACCGGACGCCCGAAGGGGTGCGTCCTGCGGCACGACAACTTCACCGCGACGGTCGAGAACGCCAGTGTCGCGATGCCCGAGGTCGTCGCGGACGGCGCCTCGACCCTGCTCTTCATCCCGATGGCCCACGTGTTCGCCCGCTTCATCGCGGCGATGTCCGTGTCCGCCGGGGTACTGGTCGGCCATGAGCCGGACACGAAGGACCTCATGCAGGCCGTGTCGTCGTTCAAGCCGTCCTTCTTGCTGGCGGTCCCCCGGGTGTTCGAGAAGATCTACAACGCCTCCGAGCAGAAGGCCGACCTCGGCGGCAAGGGGAAGATCTTCCGGGCCGCTGCGGACACCGCGGTCGCCCACTCCGAGGCCTTGGCCGCCGGTCGGGTCCCGCTCGTGCTCGGCCTGAAGTTCAAGCTGTTCGACAAGCTCGTCTACGCGAAGCTCCGGAACGCCCTCGGTGGCCGCACCGAGTACGCGGTCAGTGGTTCGGCGCCGCTCTCACCGCGGCTCTCGCACTTCTTCCGCTCGATCGGGGTGCTCATCCTCGAGGGCTACGGGCTCACCGAGACGACGGCCCCCGCGACCGTGAACCGTGCGGCGGACCTGCGCATCGGGACGGTCGGACCGGCACTCCCCGGGGTCGAGATCCGGATCGCCGACGACCAGGAGATCCTGATCCGCGGCGTCGACGTGTTCGACCGCTACTGGCGGAACGACGAGGCCACCGAGCGGGCGTTCACCGACGACGGCTGGTTCCGCACGGGCGACCTCGGACGGCTCGACGACGACGGCATCTTGACGGTGACCGGACGCGCCAAGGAACTCATCGTCACCGCGAGCGGCAAGAACGTCGCACCGGCACCGCTCGAGGACGGCGTCCGCGAACACCCGCTCATCGGGCAGGTCGTGGTCGTCGGCGAGGGCAAGCCCTTCATCGCCGCCCTCGTCACGCTCGACCGCGAGATGCTCCCGGGGTGGTGCGAGAGCCGCGGGATCACCCCGGCGCTCTCCGCGCACGAGGCCGCGTACGACGAACGCGTGCTCACCGCCGTGCAAGAGGCGATCGACACCGCGAACGGCCGGGTCTCACGAGCCGAGTCGGTCCGGTCGTTCACGATCCTGGACACCGAGCTGACGGAGGGCTCCGGACACCTGACGCCGAAGCTGACGATCAAGCGGTCGGTCATCCTGCGCGACTTCGCGGCCGACATCGACCACATCTACTCGGGGTCGAAGGTGCAGACGACCGCGACGCCCGTCATCGAGGAGCGTCGCGCGCGCCGCGCGTAGCGCGTAGCGTCCCGCCGTCTCGGCGTACCAAGGCGTTTCGGGCGTACCAGGTCGTTTCTTCCGACCAGGGACGCCCGATTGCGCCAGGTGCGCACGGGGTGTGTGCGCGCGGAGTGCAGGCGCGCGCGGGGCTCAGGCCTCCGGCGACTGCTCCGTCGCGGGGGCGTCGAGAACGGCGGTCGAACCGGTGGCGACCGTGGTGTCGGCCGGACGACGGTTGGTGCGGGTGCGGTGCGAGCTGAGCTCGTCAGTCTGACTGGTCATGCGGGAGTCCTGGGGGATGGGATGGTCGTCGGTGGGAGGCCGACGCGGATACGGTACCTCTTCGTCAGGACAAAGCGACAATCCCCCGTGGGGGTGTCATGAGCAGGCACTCATGACCAGCGGATCAGTGGAACCACTCCTGCGCCCGGATGTCCCGCAGCGCCTGCCGTCGGACCTCTGGTTCGAGCGTCATCACGTAGACGGTGCCGTCCAGGTGGTCGACCTCGTGCTGCAGCGCCTCGGCCATCAGCCCGGTGCCCTCGAGCACCACCTCGGCGCCGTCGACGTCGACGCCACGGACCTTGGCGTACGGGTGCCGCCGGGTCGGGTAGCCGAGCCCGGGAACGGACAGGCACCCTTCCTCCATGAGTTCGGGCTCCCCCGACACCTCGACGACCTCGGGGTTCAGGACGTACCCGACCTCGCCGTCGACGTTGTACGAGAACGCGCGGAGTCCGACACCGATCTGGGGCGCGGCCACACCGGCGCGGCCGGGCTCCTTGACGGTGTCGATCAGGTCCTGCACGAGGTCGCGGACCCCGCTCGACCCGAGTGCCGCCGGAGCGATCGGGTCCGCAGGCGAACGGAGGACGGGGTCGCCGAACAGGCGGATGGGACGGACGGTCAATTTACTGCAGCACCACCAGGAGGTCGCCGGCGTCCACCTGCTGGGTCGCCGGGATCGCGAGACGGCCGACGGTGCCCGCCACGGGCGCCGTGATGGCCGCTTCCATCTTCATCGCCTCGATGCTCGCCACGGCCGCTCCGGCCTCGACGACGTCACCGACGGCGACCTTGAGCGTCACCACACCGGAGAACGGCGCGGCGACGTGCTTCGGATCGGACTTGTCGGCCTGCTCGGCGACCTTCGTCTCGACCTCGATCGACCGGTCGCGGACCGAGACCGGGCGGAGCTGCCCGTTCATCGTGGCCATGACCGTGCGGATGCCCTTGTCGTCGACCTCGCCGATCGCCTCGAGCCCGACGAACAGGTTGACGCCCTTGCCGAGCGGCACGACGTGCTCCTGCCCGGGACGCAGCCCGTACAGGTAGTCGACGGTCGGCACCACGGACAGGTCGCCGTACTGCTCGCGCACCCGCTCGAACTGCGCCGTGGGCTGCGGGAACAGCAGCCGGTTCAACGCCTGCTGGCGCTCGGGCCCCTGGGCGTCGAGGTGCGCGCGCTCGGCGTCCGGCACCGGGGTGATCTCGAGGCGCACGTCGCGGCCCGCCAGGACCTTCGTGCGGAAGGGCTCCGGCCACCCACCCGGCAGGTCACCGAGCTCGCCGGCCATGAACCCGACGACGGAGTCCGGGATGTCGTACTTGTCCGGGTTCTGCTCGAAGTCGGCCGGGTCGGCGTTCACCGCGGCGAGCTGCAGCGCGAGGTCACCGACCACCTTCGACGACGGCGTGACCTTGGTCGGGCGTCCGAGGATCCGGTTCGCCTCGGCGTACCAGTCCTCGACCTGCTCGAACCGGTCGCCCAGGCCGAGCGCGATCGCCTGCTGGCGCAGGTTCGACAGCTGACCACCGGGGATCTCGTGCTTGTAGACCCGACCCGTCGGACCGGGCAGCCCGGACTCGAACGGGGCGTAGGCCCGACGGACCGCCTCCCAGTAGGGCTCGAGGTCGCCGACCGCGTCGAGGGACAGTCCGGTGTCGCGCTCCGTGTGGGCCAGGGCGGCGACCAGCGCGGACATGCTCGGCTGGCTCGTCGTGCCGGCCATCGGCGCCGAGGCGACGTCCACCGCGTCCGCACCGGCACGCGCGGCGGCGAGGAGCGTCGCGAGCTGCCCACCGGCGGTGTCGTGCGTGTGCACGTGCACGGGCTGGTCGAAGCGCTCGCGCAGCGCGCCGACGAGCTTCTCGGCGGCGCCGGCGCGGAGCAGGCCGGCCATGTCCTTGATGCCGATGACGTGCGCGCCGGCCTCGACCATCTGCTCCGCCAGGCGGAGGTAGTAGTCCAACGTGTACAGGTCCTCGGCAGGATCGAGGAGGTCGGCGGTGTAGCAGAGCGCCGCTTCGGCGACGGCCGTGCCGGTCGCGAGCACTGCCTCCAGGGCCGGTCGCAACTGGCTGACGTCGTTGAGCGCGTCGAACACGCGGAAGACGTCGACGCCCGTGGCGGCGGCCTCGGCGACGAACGCGTCCGTCACCTCGGTCGGGTACGGGGTGTAGCCGACCGTGTTGCGGCCGCGCAGGAGCATCTGGATCGGGATGTTCGGCATCGCCTCGCGCAGCGAGGCCAGGCGCTCCCACGGGTCCTCGCCGAGGAACCGGAGGGCGACGTCGTACGTCGCTCCACCCCAGGCCTCGACGCTCAGCAGCTGCGGCGTGAGCCGCGCGACGTACGGTGCGACGGCGACGAGGTCCTTCGTGCGGACACGGGTGGCGAGCAGCGACTGGTGCGCGTCCCGCATCGTCGTCTCCGTCACGGCGAGCCGGGTCTGGGCGCGGAGTGCCTTCGCCCACTCGGCCGGACCCTGCGCCAGCAGCAGGTCGCGCTGGCCCTCGGGCACCGGGGCGCTGAGGTCGAGGGCGGGGAGCTTGGCGCTCGGGTCGGTGACCAGCGGCGACCGGTCACCGTTCGGCTTGTTCACCGTGACGTCGGCCAGCCAGTTCAGGACCTTGGTGCCGCGGTCCTTCGACACGTGGCCGCTGAACAGCTGCGGACGCTCCTCGATGAACTTCGTCGAGACGTCGCCGCGGGCGAAGTCCGGGTCCTCGAGCACGGCCTGCAGGAACGGGATGTTCGTGCTGACGCCGCGGATGCGGAACTCGGCGAGGGCGCGCTTCGCACGGGCGACGGCCGTCGGGAAGTCGCGTCCGCGGCACGTCATCTTGGCGAGCATCGAGTCGAAGTGCGGGCTGATCTGCGCACCGGTGGCGACCGTGCCGCCGTCGAGGCGCACGCCGGCGCCGCCGGGGCTGCGGTACGTGGTGATGCGGCCGGTGTCCGGCCGGAAGCCCTGCGTCGGGTCCTCCGTCGTGATGCGGGTCTGCAGCGCGGCCCCGTGCACGGAGACGGTGTCCTGCGACAGGCCGAGGTCGGCGAGCGACTCGCCCGAGGCGATGCGCATCTGCGACTGCACCAGGTCGACGTCGGTGACCTCTTCGGTGACGGTGTGCTCGACCTGGATGCGCGGGTTCATCTCGATGAAGACGTGCTGCCCCTCGCGCTCGCCCTCGGTGTCGAGCAGGAACTCGACGGTGCCGGCGTTCACGTAGCCGATCGAGCGGGCGAAGGCGACCGCGTCGCGGTGCAGAGCCCGGGCGATGGCGGGGTCGAGGTTCGGCGCCGGGGCGATCTCGACGACCTTCTGGTTGCGGCGCTGCACGGAGCAGTCCCGCTCGAACAGGTGGATCGTCCCCGCTTCGGTGCCCGTTGCGTCGGCGAGGATCTGCACCTCGATGTGCCGCGGCCGGATCACCGCCTGCTCGAGGAACATGGTCGGGTCGCCGAACGCACTGTCGGCCTCGCGCATCGCTGCTTCGAGCGCTGCACGGAGTTCGGGCTTGGTCTCGACCCGGCGCATGCCACGACCGCCACCACCGGCGACGGCCTTGGCGAACACCGGGAACCCGATGGCGTCGGAGCCGGCGATGAGCTCCTCGATGTCGCGACTCGCCGGGGTGCTCGCGAGGACCGGGACGCCGGCCGCGATCGCGTGCTCCTTCGCGGTCACCTTGTTGCCGGCCATCTCGAGCACGTGTTCGCCCGGACCGATGAAGGTGATGCCGGCTGCGGCGGCCGCGGCGGCGAGCTCCGGGTTCTCGGACAGGAAGCCGTACCCCGGGTAGATCGCGTCGGCGCCCGACTCGTGCGCCACGCGGATGATCTCGGAGACGTCCAGGTACGCCCGGACCGGGTGGCCACGCTCACCGATCAGGTAGGCCTCGTCGGCCTTCAGACGGTGCAGGGAGTTCCGGTCTTCGTAGGGGTAGACGGCGACGGTGCGCGCCCCCAGTTCGTACGCGGCACGGAATGCGCGGATGGCGATCTCACCACGGTTCGCCACGAGGATCTTGCTGAACACGACGTCCCTTTCAGCCCGGGTTGAGGTGAGACAACCCTAGTGGCGGTAACGTTGCTGATCGTGCATGTACTCAGCGTGAGCTCCCTCAAGGGCGGTGTCGGCAAGACGACGGTGACGCTCGGCCTGACTTCGGCCGCCTTCGCCAAGGGACTGCGCACGCTGGTGGTGGATCTCGACCCGCAGTCCGACGTCTCCACCGGCCTCGACATCAACATCGCCGGACACCTCAACGTGGCCGACGTCCTCGAGAACCCGAAGGAGAAGATCGTCCGCCAGGCGATCGCCCCCTCCGGGTGGACGAAGGGCTCGCAGGGCAAGATCGACGTCATGGTCGGGTCGCCCTCCGCGATCAACTTCGACGGGCCGCACCCCTCCATCCGCGACATCTGGAAGCTCGAAGAGGCCCTGGCCAACGTCGAGCAGGACTACGAGCTCGTGCTCATCGACTGCGCACCGTCGCTGAACGCCCTCACGCGCACCGCGTGGGCAGCGTCCGACCGCGTCACCGTCGTCACCGAGCCCGGCCTGTTCTCCGTCGCCGCCGCCGACCGCGCGCTCCGTGCCATCGAGGAGATCCGCCGCGGTCTCTCCCCCCGCTTGCAGCCGCTCGGCATCATCGTGAACCGTGCCCGCGTCCAGTCGCTCGAGCACCAGTTCCGCATCAAGGAACTCCGCGACATGTTCGGCCCGCTCGTCCTGTCGCCGCAGCTGCCCGAGCGCACGTCGCTGCAGCAGGCGCAGGGTGCCGCGAAGCCGCTGCACGTGTGGCCCGGAGAGTCTGCGCAGGAGATGGCGAAGAACTTCGACCAGCTGCTCGAGCGCATCATGCGGACCGGCAAGATCGGGCCCTACGCCGACGGTTCGGGTGCAGTAGGCGCGTAGTCGCTGCCGCGCGGGCGCGACGCGCTGCTCACGTCCGCCGAGCGGTCACCAACTGTCGGCCGACCGCCGCGCGGACGACGGTTCGTGACCACTCGGCGACGCGCACACGACGGTGCGTGACCACGCGCCGACTGCCAGGAGGCCCGTCTGTGCCCCGGCAGACACGCCCGGCCCCGGCTCTCCCAGCGGTCACAACATCCCGCTCACGTCCGCCGAGCGGTCACCATCTGTCGGCCGACGGCCGCGCGGACGACGGTTCGTGACCACTCGGCGACGCGCACACGACGGGGGGTGACCACTCGGGGCGATCCGCGGGACGAGAACCGCGAGAACCTGGTCAGGAAGCGCGGGAAGCGCGACGCGCGGCGAGCTCGTCGGACGGGTCGGCCGCCGCGGAGGCGTCGAGCTCGACCAGGGAGGTCTCGACCTCACGCAGGACCTTGCCGACCGCGATGCCGAAGACACCCTGACCGCGGGACACCAGGTCGATGACCTCGTCGTCCGAGGTGCACAGGTAGACCGAGGCGCCGTCGGACATAAGCGTCGTCTGGGCGAGGTCGGACACGCCCGACTCGCGGAGCTGGTTCACGGCGGTGCGGATCTGCTGCAGCGAGATGCCGGTGTCGAGCAGGCGCTTCACGAGCTTGAGCACGAGGATGTCGCGGAAGCCGTACAGGCGCTGGGAACCGGAGCCGGCAGCGCCGCGGATGGTGGGCTGCACGAGTTCGGTGCGTGCCCAGTAGTCGAGCTGTCGGTACGAGATGCCGGCTGCACGTGCGGCGACGGTGCCGCGGTAGCCGTTCTGCTCGTCGTGCTCGGGGAGGCCGTCGGTGAAGAGCAGCCCGAGGTCGTACCGCGTCGTGTCCGACTCGGTGCCTGGGGTGTCGTTCCCACTCATGCGCTTGCCTTCCACGACGATCGAGCTCCCACCCGAAGGTTCAACGACGGGTTGAGAGTTGTTCCGAGGTCAACGGTAGCGACTCCGACCGCTCCCGCGCGGGACATCCGACTCGGCGCGTCCGGCGTGTCGAGGATACGCCCCACCCACTGACGCACAAGCCCCCGCGGACCACCGGAACGGATCATGCGTCGAGACGACCGATCGCCGCGCGGATGAGGCTCGAGCGGATGACCTCGAGCTGGACGGCGATCTCGCGTGCGAGTTCCGTGGCCTTCGCCCGTGACGTCGCATCGCCCCGGCGGGACACGGGCATGAGCGCGGATTCGATGAGTCCGACCTCGCGCTCGGCGGTGCTGCGGAGCGTGCGCAGGTGCCGCGGTTCGATGCCGGTCCGCTGCAGCTCGACGAGTGCCTTGAGGACGGACACGCTGTCCTCGCCGTAGGTCTCGGTGGCGGGGAGCAGTGATGCGGAGACCGCGTCGGCCAGGAGCATCGGGGACGCGCCGGCCGCTCGGGCCGTTTCGTCACGGGTGTACCGGCGTTCGCGCCCGAGGATCGAGGGGCGGGGGGCGTCCCCACCGCCCGGCAGCACGGGCTCGCGCCCGGCGTCGAGGTCGGCGAGGTAGTCCTTGATGACCTTGAGCGGCAGGTAGTGGTCGCGCTGCAGACCGAGGATCACCCGGAGGCGATCGACGTCGGCCGCCGAGAACTTGCGGTACCCACTGGCCGTGCGGATCGGCGTGACGAGCTCCCGCTCTTCGAGGAAGCGCAGCTTGGAACTCGACAGGTCCGCGAACTCGGGCTTGAGGCGAGCGAGGACCTGCCCGATCGTGAGCAGGTCCGGTGCCGCTGACCCCGCCCGGGCCGCAGCGGACCGTGCGGCCACTACGCGTTCGCCAGGCGCGCCAGGTCGACCCGGGACGCGTAGAACGTCAGACGGAACTTGCCGACCTGGACCTCTGCCCCGTCGGTGAGCGGTGCTTCGTCGATGCGGTCACCGTCGAAGTACGTGCCGTTGAGCGAACCGTTGTCCTTGACGGTGAACGCCGTGCCGTGCCGCAGGAACTGCGCGTGCTTGCGCGACACCGTGACGTCGTCGAGGAAGATGTCGGCGTCGGGGTGTCGTCCGGCCGTCGTGACGTCGGAGTCGAGGAGGAACCGCGCACCCACGTTCGGACCGCGGCGCACGACGAGCAGCGCCGATCCGGACGGCAGGGCGTTGACCGCCTCGCGCTCTTCCGCTGAGACACCGGACTCGGCGGTGAGCGCCGCGCCCATGTCCATGCTGAAGGTCAACGTGGTGTCGACCAGCCGCTGCTCCGGGGTCTTCTGACCGTCCGGCTGCGGGACCACTGGATCTGGCATCGGTGGACCTCCTCCTCTTGGCCCACCAGCGTATCGGAAAGGAGGGCTCCAGCGGCAGCCCCGAACTGGGCCTGTGGACGATCGTCCGCGGTGCGCGAACGCGCGGCCCGGGTTCAGCGACCGCGCGCGAGCAACCAGAGCAGGTACGGGGCGCCGACGACACCCGTCACGACGCCGACTGGCAGGGCGTTGCCGGGGATCGCGAACTGGGCGATGAGGTCGCTGCCGAGGGTGATCGCCGCTCCCACCGCGGCTGCCGGCCCGAGGGCGACGCGGCCGCCGCCGACGAGCCGACGGGCGATCGGCGCCGCCATCAGTGCGACGAACGCCACCGGCCCCGCCGTGGCGACCGCAGCGGCGGTGAGGCACACGGCGGTGAGGAGCAGCAGCACCTTCGCGCGGTCCGGCCGGAGCCCGAGGGCCGCCGAGACCTCGTCGCCGAGCGTCAGGACGGTCAGGCGCGACGACTGCAGCAGGGCCAGCAGGAAGAGCACGACGAACGCGACGCCGAGCACGCCGACCAGGTTCCGGTCGACGGCGTTCAGACTGCCGGACAACCACAGCAGCGCAGTGCCGGCCTGGGTGACGGTGCCGCTGGTGAGCATCCACCCCGTGATGCTCAGGCAGATCGCCGAGACGCCGATCCCGACGAGCACGACCCGGTTGCCGGTGATCCCCCGCCGCCAGGCCAGTCCGGCGATCACGATCGACACCACGACCGCGCCGACGAGCACGACCGAGAACAGGGTGCCGCCGGACGCCCCGAACAGCACGATCGCGGTGAGACCCGCAGCACTGGCACCCGAGGTGATGCCGATGACGTCCGGGCTCGCGATCGGGTTGCGGACGACGCTCTGCACGATGGCGCCCGCGACCCCCAGGCTGGCGCCGACCAGGACCGCACCGAGCACCCGGGGGCCGCGCAGCTGTCCGATGACGAAGTCCGAGATGCGGTCGCCCTGGCCGAACAGCGCGCCGACCACCTGCGCCGGGGTGAGCGGGATCGAGCCGACCCCGAGTCCGATGAGCACCAGCGCGACGAGCACGACGACGACGACCGCCAGGACCACGAGCTCGCGCCGGGCACCGACGAGCTCCTGCCGGACGCCGACCGACCGGCGGACACGACTCACAGGCCCCGCACCGCCCTCGACCGCACGAGCGCGATGAACACCGGCGCACCGATGAGGGCCGTGACGATGCCGACCTGCAGCTCCCCCGGGTACGCCACGACGCGACCGATGACGTCGGCCACCAGCAGCAGCGCCGGCGCGACGATCGCGGACAGCAGGATGGTCCACCGGTGGTCGGGGCCGCTCAGCCGACGGACGGCGTGCGGCACGGCGAGCCCGACGAAGGCGATCGGCCCCGCTGCGGCCACGGCCGAGCCGGCGAGCAGCACGGTCACGAGCCCGCCGACGGCCCGGACGAGCACCACGCGTTGCCCGAGCGACGCCGCGAGCTCGTCGCCGAGGGCGAGGGTGTTCAGCGAGCGGCCCAGGCCGAACGCGATCGCGAGACCGATCAGCACCGGCGCCGTGATGATGCCGGCGGTGCCGAGGTCCTTGCCGGCGAGGGCGCCCACCTGCCAGAACCGCAGCTGGTCGAGCAGGCTCGCGTTCGTGACGAGCACCGCCGTCGTGATCGACGACAGCGCGGCGGCCACCACGGCACCGGACAGCGCGAGGCCGACCGGCGACAGTCCGCGCCGGGCGACGGCGGCGATCCCGTAGACGAGCAGTGCGGCCAGGGCAGCACCGACGAACGCGAACGGCAGGTAGGCGGCGGTGCCGCTCACCCCGAAGAGCGCGATGCCGGCGACCACGGCGAGGGCTGCCCCGGAGTTGATGCCCAGGACGCTCGGGTCGGCGAGCGGGTTGCGGGTCACGCCCTGCATCACCGCGCCGGCGACACCGAGGGCGGCACCCGCGAGGAGCCCGACGACGGTGCGCGGGACGCGGTTGCCGAGCACGATCAGCCCGACCTCGTCGTTCCGCCCCGGGTGCAGGACGGTGTCGAGCACGGTGTGGAGCGGGATCGGCCGGGATCCGTAGGCGATCGACAGCGCGCACGCCACGGCGAGGACGACGACGGCCAGCACGGTCGCCCCGACCAGACGGGAGACGGAGGCGGGCGCCGGTGGCGCGGACGTGGAGGAGCGCATGGGAAGTAAGGCAACCCTAACGGACCCCGGGCGACCGAACCGGCAGCCCACTCGGCGTCCCCCGAGCAAGCCCGGAGCAGTCGCTGGGTCCGTTCATAGGCTCGTCATTGGATCGCCGCCTGTACTGGTCTCCATCGACACCCGCCCGGGTCGTCGAGGGACGACCGGAGAGCACCGATGAACGAGACCCCGAACCCCGCCGCCGACGCCGACCGCGAGCACGACGAGCAGGGCACCGCCCGGACCGACGGCACGCAGCAGCAGCGGCAGCAGCAGGCGTACGGGATGAGCTGGGAGGCACCCCATGCCGACCCCGCCACCCTCCGTCCGGCCTACGCCTTCGACGGCTCCGGCCCGTACCTGTACGGCCCGGACGGCTCCGGTCCCTACGCCTACTCCCCCGACGGCCGCGGCCCGTACCTGATCGGCAGCCCTGCGCTCACCGGCACCCACCACGCCTGGGCGCACACCGCGGCGACGGCGAACCACCCGGGAGCGAGCACGAAGCGCCCGCGTCGCCTCGGGCTGATGATCGGCTCCGGCATCGCGGCCCTCGCGATCGTCGGCGCCGCCGGCGGCACGGCCCTCGGCCTGTCCTCGCAGAGCACGACCACGACGTCGAGCCAGTCGCAGGGCACCACGACGCTACCCGACACCGGCAGCGGCACGGGTAGCAGCGACGGCACGAACGGCTTCACCGTCCCCGGAGACGGCAGCGGCACCGGCAGCGGAACCGGCAACGGCACCGACGGCAGCGGCACCACCGGCAACGGCACCGACGGCAGCACCGGCACGAGCACCGAGTCCGCCGCCACCGCAGCGACCGCCGCCCAGAAGAAGGGCGTCGTGACGATCAACACCGTCCTGAACTACGACGAGTCGTCGCAGGCGGCCGGCACCGGCATGATCCTCAGCGCGAACGGCACGGTCCTGACGAACAACCACGTCATCCAGGGCGCCACGAGCATCACCGTCACCGACGAGACCACCGGCAAGGAGTACAAGGCGGACGTGGTCGGCACCGACGCCACGAACGACGTCGCCGTGCTGAAGCTCGAGGACGCGTCCGGCCTGTCCACCGTCACGCTCGACGACGACGGCGAGCCGAGCACCGGTGACACCGTCACCGACGTCGGCAACGCCGAGGGCACGGGCAACCTCGTCGCCGCCGAGGGCACCGTCACGGCCACCGACCAGGACATCCAGGTGCAGAGCGAGTCCGGCACCGGGACCGAGTCGCTGTCCGGTCTGATCGAGATCGCGGCGAACATCGTTTCCGGCGACTCCGGCGGCCCCGTCGTCGACAGCGAGGGCGAGGTCGTCGGCATGGCGACCGCGGCGTCCTCGGGCACCGCGGACGTCACCGGCTACGCCATCCCGATCACCACCGCGAAGGCGATCGCCGAGAAGATCCTGGCCGGGGAGTCCTCGAGCACGATCACCATCGGCCTGCCCGCGTTCCTCGGCGTCCAGGTCAGCAGCACCGCGAGCTCCACGGGCGGCGTCGCCGTCGCCGGCACGGTCGAAGGTTCCGGTGCCGCGAGCGCCGGCCTGGCCGAGGGCGACACGATCACGAGCCTCGGCGGCAAGACGGTCACGACCTCGGACGAGCTCACCGCGGCCGTGCAGTCGCACTCCGTCGGCGACAAGGTCGTGGTCGGCTACACCGACAGCTCCGGCGCCGCCAAGACCGTCACCGTCACCCTGACCGCCGGCCCGGCCGCGTAAGCAGAAGCAGAAGCAGAAGCGCGAGCGGGCGCCGGCTCAGCCGAGCAGCGCCCGCACCACCGACCGGTACACGTTGGCCGGGGAGTCCGTCTGGAAGACGGTCTCCCCGGCTTCCGTCTTGCCCACGCGGGCGAAGCCGATCCCCTCGACGCGCACGATCGTCACGGGCTTCGGCTTGCCCGGCCGACGCAGGTACGACACCGTCCACGGCGCGGCCCAGAAGCGCGCGAGCCGCGGGTCCGCCTCGACGAGGGCCTCCGGCAGGTCCGGTGCGTCGGAGCCGCCGGCCAGCCGGCGGCCGAGCAGGTGCCCTGGCAGCGACCCCGTGCGGAACGGGAAGGTCCACGTCGGACCGATGCCGAGCCTCCCGGCCGTCAGCGCGACCGCCCGGTCCGGCGTGACGGACGCGACCACCGCGCCCGCCTCGGCGGTCCCGTCCACGACGGTCTGCGACCAGGCCTGGAGGCGCGACTCGCCTCCGTCGGGCAGGTGCTGTTCCAGCGTGACCGGCTGGGCATCGCCCTGCCACGGTTCGAGCAGTGTCTGGGTCGACTCCGGCAGCGTGCCGAGCCGGCCGACGAAGCCCGCCTCGATGAGTTCGCGGCCCGCCGCGGTGCGGAGGAGCGTCGGGTTCCAGCGGCGTCCGGCGAGGCTCTTGAGCGTGCCGACCGCGTCGGCGCTCAGGCGGGGGCCGTCGAGCTCCGGGCCGGGCACCGGGGCGGGCAGTGGTTCGAGGTCCCGCTCGGGGCGGACCGGGGACGGCTCGGCGGCGCGGACGCTCTCGAGGACCGCGAACACGAGCTCGTCGGTCTCGAGCAGGCGTGCCAGGGGGCGTTCGATCGTCAGGTCGACGCGGTGCCGCCCGGTGACGAAGAGCAGGTGCGCACCTGCGACGTCGCCGTGTTCGTCGGGACGCACGTACTCGACCAGGCGCGCGGGAGCCCCGGCAGCGGTCCAGGTGTCGCAGCCGACGAGCAGCAGCCCTTCGACGGAACCGGGCAGTCTCGCGAGGAGGCCCGTGTTCTCGTCGCCGATCGCGCGGTCGCTGGGTCGGGATCGGACGGTGAGGACGATGTCGTCGCCGGTGACGCGCAGGTCCGCCTGGGCAGAGTCCTCGCGGCGCCACTGGTCGGGGCGGCGGAGGGTGAGGCGGGCGGTGCGGTCCTCGGTGCCGAGCGGGACGGGGACTGCCATGGGTCGAGGCTACGTCGGGTGCGGGGTGCGGAGGGGTGCGGCTCGCCGTGCGCGCGCGGGCGGGTGCGTGCGCTTCGCACGGTGCGGGTCTCGTCGCCGGGTGCGAGGTTGGCGGCTCCGTGCAGCGCAGAAAGCTCGCACCGAGCAACCTCGCTCGCACGGCCTGACCAACCGAGCACCGTGCGGGCGCGGCGACGCGAGACGTGCACGGTGCGTCCGCCGCCAACCGGTGCAGGTCTGACCGCACCGTGCAGCGCAGCAAGCTCGCACCGAGCAACCTCGCTCGCACGGCCTGACCAACCCCGCACCGTGCGGGCGCGACCAACGGCGCACGAACCTCGCACGGTGCGAGGTCAGCGGCGGGGCGAGCGCGGGGCCGGGGGCGGCGGGACGGGCTTCGCGGCGACGACGTCGTCGAGCAGGACATCGACCAGGCCGCGGCGGGTGGCGATCGTCACGGTGTCGGGGGTGCGGGCGACGAGGTCCCCGAGGGCGTCCTGTGCGCCGTCGCCGTGGTGCGCCCGGACCACGAGCCGGTCCCCGATCGCGGCATCGTGCAGCGCGCCGAGCGCACGGGCCCGCGCGATCGCTGCCTGTTCCCCGGTGCTCACCCGCCCAGCGTAGGGGCCGCCTAGAGTGAGGGGATGGCCAAGGCTCGCGTGGACAGCTGGATCTGGGCGGTGCGGATCACCAAGACCCGCTCCGCTGCGACCGCCGCGTGCAAGGCCGGGCACGTCCGGGTGAACGGGGAGCGCGCGAAGCCCGCGCAGCCGATCGGCCCCGGCGACGAGGTCCGGGTGCGGCAGAACGGCTTCGACCGGATCGTCGTCGTCACGGGCATCATCCTGAAGCGGACGAGCGCCCCCGAGGCCGCGAAGCACTTCGAGGACAAGACCCCTCCGCGGCTGTCCAAGGAAGAGGCGGGGTTCGTACCGATGCGCGACCGCGGTGCCGGGCGTCCGAGCAAGCGGGAGCGCCGCGACCTCGAGAAGCTCCGCGGCTACTGACGCCCGTCGCTAGACGAAGCGGACGGTCTGCTGCAGTCGGTCGCGGATCTCGAACACGTCGACCGATCCGGGCGGGGACCACACGCCGTTCAGCACCTGCCCGAGCGCACTGCGGCGGACAACCAGGGCAGTCGGCTTCTTCGGGGAGCCGACGAGCTGCACGTCGACCTCGACGGCGGAGTCCGGCACGACGAGCAGCCGGCCAGTGAACCGCACCCGGGTCTGCTTCTGCACGGCACGGGCGGCGCGGACGAGTTCCTTCACCGGACGCTCGCCGGGCGCCAGGGTCTCCCCGACGATGTCGCCGTGCTCGACCCGGACGGGGGCTCCCCAGTCGATCGACTCCACGGCCCAGAGCCCGCTCGGGGTCAGGACGGCGTGGTCGAGCTTGCCCTCGGACCCGGCGTCGAGGTCGTGCCAGACGGTGACGCCGATGCCCATGTCCGAGACGATCGAGGCGGTGGCCTCTTCGGCGAGCGCTTCGCCGAGCAGCCGTCGGATGTGCCGGGGCGCGGAACGGATGAGGGTGGGGTCGTAGGGGTCCTCGATGGGGTCGCCGAGTCCGACCCATTCGCGTTCTGCCTGCAGGAAGACCTCGCGGGAGCGTCCGCCGGGGTGTCCGTGGGACCGGGCGCGGGGGCGGGTGTCGCGACGGGCTGACGGGGGTGCGTAGGCATCGCGACCGCTGTCGGGCCTCCCGGTCGACGAACCGGACGCACCGGACGCGCCGAACGGACCGGCGCCGCTGCTGCTGAACGATCCGCGGGAGCCGGCGTCGTAGGCGCGGCGTGCTGCGGGCGTGCCGATGCGTTCCCAGGCGAGCTGGACGCGGCGGAAGTGCTGGGCGTCGCCGCCGAGGTCGGGGTGGGATTCGCGGGCGGCGCGCCGGTAGGCGCGGCGGAGCGCGTCGTCGTCGGCGGTCGCGGGGACGCCGAGGACTTCGTACGGGGTGGCGTCGGCCGGGCTGTCGGTCATGGCCCTGCGACATTACCCGAGGCAGGGTACGAGTCCGCCGCGTGGTTGCTGGGGACGGCCTGGAGGCTGGGATGGACTCGAGCCCACCGGCTGCGGTCAGCGGTTGGTCGCCTCCACCACCCCGAACGCGACGGGCGCGTCGAGGAACCGCGCGTACCGGGCGGCGGCCGCCTCGAGCGCGCGCACCGAGGCGACGTCGAGTTCCGCGAAGGGTGTGACGGTGACGGCCACCCCGCTGGCACGCTCAGTCCGCTTCCACGTGCCCACGACCCGCCCGCGCACGACGGCCATCGGCAGGAACATCCCGTTGGCGCCCGGGACGACCCGGTCGGCGTGTGCGGGGTCGAGCTGGGCGGAGCGGTCGGCGTACCCGAGCAGGTACTCGTCGAACCCGGGTAGCAGGTGCCCGGTGGGTGTGCCGCCGGTGGTGGGACGGTCGGCGAGCGCGAGGAGTCCGTCGCCGAGGTCCTCGACGGAGTCGCCGGCGGCGGCTCGGGCACGGCGGAGGTCGCCGAGCGGGAGCTTCGTCCAGCTGGCGGCGTCAGCCTCGGTGGCGGGGCCCCGGCCGCGGAGGTACCCGAGCAGGACCCGGCGGAGTGCTTCGTCGCGGTCGGGGACCTCGGCGAGCGCCGGTGCCCACTCGTCGAGGAGCACGAGTCCCTGGCCGACGCGGGCGGTGGGGCCCCAGGCGACGAGTCCCTCTTGCGAGAGCTGCAGCAGCAGGTGGTAGCCGCGGCCGGCGGTGGGGTCGATGCCGGCGGCGCGGTACTCGTCGAAGAGTTCGTCGCGGACGAGGGCGCGGCCGCCGGACAGTGCGGCGACGGTGGTGTCCCGTGCTCGGGCGAGCAAGTGCTGGTCGATGCCGAGTTCGGTGGCGCGTCGGGCGATGCTGCGCAGGGTCCGTTCGGCGGTCAGGGAGAGCAGGAGCCGGAGGTCGTCGGGGCGCATGGCGTGCAGGGTGCCCCGCATCGGCCAGGAGCGGACGAGCTCGCCGCGGTCGAAGGCGGCGCGGACGTCGTCACGGGTGGCTCCGGGTGTGCGGACCCCGATGGCCCAGAGGACCTGGCCGAGGTCCTGCCCCTGCACGGCGGTCATCCGTTCGACGGCCGCGGTGGGGCTGAGGCCGGGGACGGCGATCCCCTGCGCGGCGAGCCGCAGCGTGCGGAGCTGCGCAGGGGTCGGGGTCACGCGACGGCGGCGGCGATGGCGTCGGCGTGCTGCTCGATGTAGGCGACGTCGGCCCGGTACAGGTCGGCGTGCCCGTGCGCCAGGTCGCTGACGAACTTCGGGTTGCCGGCAGCAGCCTCGGTCTCCATGGTGGTGACCATCGCGACGAGGGACGCGGCCATCGTCTCGGCGAGGACGCTGCGGGAGCGGTCGTCGAGGTCGTAGGCGCGGCAGAACTCGGCTGCGCGGGCGAGCCGGTCGTCGAGGTCCGGGGCGGTCATGCCCTCGACGGCGCCGGTGGTGAACGGGGCGAACCGGTACACGGCACTCGCGACGTCCCAGACCCGGGGGCCGGGGTGTGCGGTGTCGAAGTCGATGAGGCCCACGGCCTGGATGCCGTCGTAGACGCAGTTGTACGGGGCGAAGTCGCCGTGCACGATCGTCTCGACGGGGGTGCGTTCGGCCTGCGACCAGCAGTCGCGTGCCCCGTCACGCGGGAACGTGGTCGCGGCGTCGTGGAAGTGCCGGAGCAGTCGTGCGCTCGTGACGAGGGCGGCTTCGCTCGCGACGTCCTCGGTCCACGGGTACTCCCCCGCGACCCCGGGGACGAACGACACCGTCTCGAGGGTGTCGCCGTGCTCGATCGGTTCCGGCGCCGCGACGAACCCCTGTTCGTGCAGGTGTGCGAGCAGCCGGTGGACGGTCGGTGTCCACGGTCCGGCCGGGCGGTGGACTCGGTCGTCGGCCCTGGTGATCCGCTCCATGGGGAACCTCCTGTGTGTGCGTCTCCGTTGACGTCCGGCCAGCGTATCGACGTGTGCCGCCGCGTGTGACCCGGTGGTGTGAACAACACGTCACGTGACGGCATGCAGCGTTGCATGCAAGGGCGTACGATCGTGCACCGTGGAGCAGCACACGACGACCCAGGCCGCATCCGACCGCGCGTACGACCACGTCAAACGGGCGATCATCCGCGGCGACCTCCCCGGTGGCACCGCGATCAGCGAGAACGCCCTGTGCCAGGAGATCGGGGTGTCCCGCACCCCCGTGCACGAGGCCTTCCTGCGCCTGGCCGCCGAGGACCTGCTCACCCTGGAGTCCCGCAAGGGTGCGGTGGTGCGCCCGATGTCCCCGAACGAGGCGGCGGACGTGCTCGAGATGCGCGAGGCGATCGAGGCCACGGCGGCGACCCGAGTCGTGACCGACGGCCGCGTGGCGGACGTCACCCCGGGCCTCCAGGCCATGCTGGCGGAGCAGGAGCAGGCGGTCGCGACGGGCGACGTCGACCGGTTCATCGAGGTCGACGCGGCGTTCCACGGTGCGGTGATCGGCGCGTCGCGGAACGCGATCGCGGTGCGCTTCGCGCAGACGCTCCGTGACCGGCAGAACCGGCTCCGACACCAGCTGATGCGGGTGCAGCCGTCACAGCTGCAGGCATCGCTCGACGACCACCGAGCCCTCGCGGCAGCCCTGGCAGCAGGCGACTCGGCCCGCTACGCCGAGGTCCTGCACGCCCACGTCGCCTCGCACCGGGGCGCCCTGTGAGCGCGACGGGGAGCATCCCCACCACCGGCTCGCTGTCCGTCCCCTCGGCGCGCGTGATGCCCTGGGTCGCCGTGTGGGGCGCGGTGTTCGTCTGCTCGTGGGGCGGCAACCAGTTCTCGCCCCTGCTGCTCATGTACGAGGGCCGCGAGCACTACTCGTCGGTCGTCGTCAACGTCTTCCTGGGCGTCTACGTGCTCGGGCTCGCGCCGGCGCTGCTCGTCGCCGGGTCGCTGTCCGACCGGCACGGCCGCAAGCCCCTCATGCTCGCCGCCATCGTGTCCGCCGTCGTCGGCAGCGGACTGCTCGCGCTCGGACCGCTCGGCCCCGGGTTCCTGGCGGCCGGACGGCTGTTCTCCGGCATCACCGTCGGCATCGCGATGGCCGTCGGCAACAGCTGGGTCAAGGAGCTGTCACAGGGACGCTTCGACCCCGCCGCCGACGCCGGGTCCGGTGCCCGCCGGGCCTCGCTGGCGTTCACGCTCGGTTCGGCCTCCGGCGCCCTGGTGGCCGGACTCATCGCACAGTGGGGCCCGATCCCCGAGGTGCTGCCCTTCCTGGTCCACATCGTCGTCGCCCTGCCCTTCGCCGTCGTCGTCTGGCGCACCCCCGAGACCAACCGCTCCGGCGGGGTCCCCGGTCCGTGGTGGCGCCAGCTGCGGGTACCGAGCGCCGGGCACCGACGGTTCACCCGCGTGGTGCTCGTCACCGCACCGTGGATCTTCGGCTCGGCGGCGATCGGGTACGGCTACCTGCCGACCCGGCTCACCGGAGCCACCGGCGCGTGGGGCCTGCTGTTCGCCACCGCCGCGACCGTCGTCGCCCTCGGGGTGTCCAGTGCGGTCCAACCCCTCGCGCGGCGCGTGCACTCGCTGACCTCGGCCCGCGGGCTCACGACGGCCCTCGCGTGCATGACGGCCGGCATCGCCGTGGTCGTCGTCGCGATCGAGCTGCAGTCCGTCGTGGTCGGACTCGTCGCGAACGTCGTCATCGGCGTCGGGATCGGGCTCGCCCTGGTGTCGTCACTGCTCGAGGTGCAGCGGATCGCCGGGTCCCGCGACCTGGCCGGACTGACCGGGGTGTTCTACGCGGCGGCGTACGCGGGGTTCCTGGCGCCGGCCGTGATCGCGGCGATCGCGAACGTCGTGGCGCTGCCGGTGGTCCTCTGGGTGATCGTGGGGCTCGGTGTCGTGTCGTGGGGCGCGGTGCTCGTGTCGTCGCGGCGGTACCTGCCGACGGCGTAGGGGCGTAGGGGCGCGGGGGCGCGGGGGCGTGCCGCACCGTGCGCGGTGCGTCAGTCCGTGCGACACAGGCCGCTCGGTGCGAGGTTGATGCGGCGCACGGAGCGATCAAGCCAGCACCGAACGAACGACCTCGCACCGTGCGCCGGACGCCATGCACCGTGCGCCGGACGCCGCGCGCCGTGCGCCGTGCGACCTCGCACCGTGCGCCGACGGCGTACCGCCGCTAGAACTGGTCGCGCAGCCAAGACGGCCCGTGCACCACGGCACCGAGCGCCTCGACGCGGGCACGGAGCTCGCGATCAGCCGTGACGACCACGACGGGACCGTCGCCGGCCTCGACCGCGGCACGAGCGGCGTCCACGATGGCGTCGTCCCCCGAACCCGGCGCTGCGACGACGTCGAGTGCACGGGGCAGTGCACGGGGCAGTGCGCCGTGCAGTGCGCCGTCCGACGACCCGGAGGCACCCCGGGCTTCGCGGGCCTCGCCCTCGAGCACCACGGTCCACCGCGGCCACCAGCGAGCGAACGGCAGCGCCAGCACGTCGGCGGTCACCCCGGACTCGGCGAGCGCCGTCACCGACGACAGCAGGCGTGCAGCGGCTCCCGCCCGGTCCTTCCACCAGCCGTCGGGCACGCTGCCGACGACGTTCGCCGCGTCGACCACGACGTGCGGGGTGGTGGTGAGGGACGCGCGGAGCGCCGGCCACGACCTCCCGAACCCGGGGTGCAGGGGCAGGTCGTCGACCTCGTCGACGGGGATCCAGGACAGGGCGAGGCTCTCGCGGTCCGCGATCACCGGTTCGAACGGCCGAGCGGCACGCCCCACCACGGTCGTGTAGGTCCAGAACCCCAGGTCGAGGAGTGCCGTGTGGCGGAGGTCGACGCCGTCGTGGGGCACACCGGCTTCCTCGGCGGACTCGCGGAGCGCGCCGGTGACGGCCTCCTCGCCCTGGTGGCGTGCGCCCCCGGGGATGCCCCACGTGCCGCCGTGGTGGCTCCACTCGACGCGGTGCTGCAGGAGCACGCGTCCGGCGCCGTCGTCGACGAGCAGGCCTGCGGCGCCGAAGAGTCCCCAGGCCTTGGTGCCGTCGGGACCGACCGCCCAGGCATCGCCGGGGTCGCGGGGGCCCGGTGGCGGTCCGGGAGGGGTGGAGTCAGGCACACACCAACCCTGTCACACGGTGCAGGGCATGTGACCGGAGACGACGGGGCCGGAGACGACGACGCCGGAGACGACGAGCCGTGGCCCGGCGCAGCTGCTCGTGTACGGTGTCGATCGAGACACGGGGTGCCGCAACCAGCGGCTGAGATCACACCCGTCGAACCTGCTCGAGCTCGTACTCGCGAAGGGATCGTCCATGGAAACCGCTGCGCCCTCCCCTGCCTGGGCCCACCGAACCGCCGAACTGCTCGAGGCCGTCCGGGCCCGGAGTCCGTTGGTGCAGTGCATCACGAACACCGTGGTGCAGAACGTCACCGCGAACGTGCTGCTCGCCCTCGGGGCCTCGCCCGCGATGGTCGACGTGGCGACCGAGGCAGGACCGTTCGCCCGGGTCGCCGACGCCCTGCTGGTGAACACCGGCACCCCGCACGCCGAACCCCGGGTCGCGGCGCTCGAGGCCGCGCACGCCGCCCGCGACACCGGTACCCCCTGGGTGCTCGACCCCGTCGCGGTCGGCTCGCTACCGGTGCGCACCGCCCTGGCCCGCGACCTGCTGGCGCTGCACCCGACGGTGCTGCGCGGCAACGCGTCCGAGGTCCTCGCCCTGCTCGGCACGTCGGCCGGTGGCCGCGGTGTCGACAGCACGGTGGGCACCGAGGACGCCCGTGCGGCTGCGGTCGACGCCGTGTCCGGTCAGGCGGCCGGGAGGCTCGTGGCCGCGGTGGCCGTGTCGGGTCCCGTCGACCTGCTGGTCGCTCCGGGCACCGGTGTGGTCCGGGTCGCGAACGGCACCGAGCTGCTGACGCGGATCACCGGGGGCGGGTGCGCCCTCGGCGCGGTCGTCGCCGCGTTCACGTCGGTCGCGCCCGACGACGCCGGTGCGGCCGCCGTCGCGGCGACCGCGGTGCACACGATCGCCGCGGAGCTCGCCGCCCGCGAGGCCGGCGGCCCCGGCACCTTCCAGCCGGTGTTCCTGGACCGGTTGGCGTCGCTCACCCCCGAGGACGTCGTCCGCGAGGCCCGGATCACGGTCGAGGCCGAGCCTGCGTCCCTGGTGGTGCCGGCATGAGCGGGCTGCCGGAGGACTTCGGCGTGTACCTGGTCACCGACGGTGCCCTGGCCGACCGGCACGGTGTCGGTGTGCTCGGGGTGGTCCGCGCCGCGGTGCACGCCGGGGTCCGGATCGTGCAGGTGCGGGACAAGGACGCCTCGGCACGGGACCTGCTGGCACTGACCGCTGCCGTGGCCGACGCCGTGGGCGACCGCGCCGCCGTGGTGGTCGACGACCGGCTCGACGTCGCCCTCGCCGCTCGGCACGCGGGACACCGGGTCGCCGGGGTGCACCTCGGCCAGTCGGACGTCCCCGTGATCGCAGCTCGTGCCCTGCTCGGGCCGGACGCACACGTCGGGTTGACCGCGAACACCCCGGAGCACCTGGCCGTCGTCGCCCGCCTGCCCCGCGGCACCGTGGACCTGCTCGGCGTCGGGGTCGTGCACCCCACGGCGACGAAGGCGGACCACCCGCCGGCCCTCGGCCACGACGGGTTCGCCCGGCTGGCCGCCGCGACCGACGTGCCGTGCGTGGCGATCGGCGGGGTGACCCTCGACGACGTCGTGCCGCTCCGGGATGCCGGTGCCGCGGGAGTCGCGATCGTCTCGGGCATCTGCGCCGCGGCCGACCCCGGATCCGCCGCGGCGGCGTACGTGGCCGCGTGGGGACCTGGAACCGGCCACAGGGCGGAGGCGAGGGGACCCGGTCAGGGTGATCCGGGCCTCCCGGCCGGGGCCTGGTCGTGAGCGTCCCGCGCGTCCTGGCCATCGCCGGGACCGACCCGACGGGCGGCGCCGGACTGCAGGCCGACCTCAAGGCGATCGCCGCGCACGACGGCTACGGCATGGGCGTGGTCACCGCCCTCGTCGCGCAGAACACGCACGGGGTGCGGTCGGTGCACGTGCCGGACGTCGCGTTCCTGCGGGAGCAGCTCGACGCGGTGTCGGACGACGTCACCATCGACGCCGTGAAGATCGGGATGCTCGGCACAGCACCCGTCGTCCGCGTCGTGACGGACTGGTTGCGGGAGCACCGGCCGCCCGTGGTCGTCGTGGACCCGGTGATGGTGGCGACGAGTGGTGACCGGTTGCTCGACGAGGACGCCGCCGCGGCGATGGGGGCGCTGTTCGGGCTGGCCGACCTGGTGACGCCGAACCGAGCCGAGTTGCAGGTGTTGGCGGAGCTGGCCGGGGCTGGGGCTGGTGGTGCTCGTGCTGGTGCCGCTGGTTCTGCGGCTGGTGCGGCGCCTTCGTCGCTGTCGTCGCTCGACGCTGCGCGGCTCGTGGCGTCGACGTGGGACGTGCTCGTGCTGGCGAAGGGCGGGCACGACGAGGGGCCGACCTCCGACGACGTGCTCGTGTCGCCGTCGGGGTCCGCCCGGCGGTTCACCGGTCCCCGCGTCGCGACGGCCAACACGCACGGCACCGGGTGCTCCCTGTCGAGCGCCATCGCGACGCTCGCCGCCCGGCACGGGGACTGGGAACTCGCGGTCGGGGTGGCGAAGCCCTGGCTGACGGCGGCTCTGCGCGGAGCCGATGCCCTGGAGGTCGGGTCCGGCAACGGGCCGATCGACCACGGCGCCGTGATCCGCGCGTTGCTGCCCGAGGTCCGGTTCACCGACGTGTGGTGGTCCGACGTCGACTCCGTGCTGCAGGCCACGATCGAGTGCGGGTTCCTGGTCGGGCTGCGCGACGGGACGCTCGACGCGGACGTCTTCGCCGGGTACCTCGCGCAGGACGTGCACTACCTGCGGGCCTACGAGCAGCACCTGGCGGCGTTGGCGGCGAGCGCTGCGGGCGCTGGTGGCGCTGGTGGCGCTGGTGGCGCTGGTGCTGCTGCTGGCCCTGCGGCTGCCGGCGCTGGTCGTGGTCCTGTGGCTGCCGCCTTCTGGACGGCGGCGTCCGAGGGGTGCGCCGCCGAGGCCCGCGACCTGCACCACCGACGCCTCGCCGGCACCCACGCCGACGATCCCGTCCACCCGACGTGCGCCGGGTACCTCGCACACCTGCAGGAGGCGGCGGACTCCGGGTCGGCGGCCGTGCTCGCCGCGGCAGTGCTCCCCTGCTTCCGGGTCTACGCGTGGGTGGGGGCGCAGCTCGGCGCGGCGCCGGACGGGCACGCGTTCGCGGACTGGATCACGGCGTACGGCGACCCGGGCTTCGCGGCGTCGAGTGCCGAGGCGACCCGTCTGGTCGAGGAGATGGCGGCGGCCGCGACCCCGTCCGAGCGGGGGCGGATGGCGCGCGCGTTCCGCCGCTCGACCGAGTGGGAGCTGGCGTTCTTCGCGATGCCGCTGGCCGTTCCGGGTGCCGGCGCTGGTGCCGGGGTCATTGCCGCGGAAGCGTCACTTCTACGCTGACGACCGCCGACCACCCCGCGAAAGCGACAGATGTCCGCCGATGTTCCGCGGGGATCTGTCGCTTTCGCGAACGGGCCAGTTCGCGCGGCCTCAGCGGGCCGGCGGCGGCAAGCGCACCAGCTCGACGGCCAGTTCGGCGCCGGTCACGGTGCCGCGCATCCACGTGAAGTCCGGCTGCCGACGGCGATCGGTCGGCGAGCCGGGGTTGAGCAGTCGCAGCCCGGACGGTGCGACGGTGTCCCACGGGATGTGCGAGTGCCCGAAGACGAGCACGTCGACGTCCGGGTACTCGGCGGCCATCCGGCGCTCCCGGCCCGTCGCGGCACCGGTCTCGTGCACGAGCGCGAACCGCAGGTCCTCGACCGCGAAGTGCGCGACGAGCGGCAGCCGGTCGTCGAACTCGGGGCCGTCGTTGTTGCCGCGCACACCCTCGAACCGGTGGGATCGGGCCTGCACGGCGTCGAGGGTGGCGAGGTCGACCCAGTCCCCCGCGTGCACCACCAGGTCGGCGGCGTCGACGTCCGCCCAGAGCGCCGCGGGCAGGTCCTTCGCCCGCTTCGGCAGGTGCGTGTCGGAGAGCAGGACGAACGACGTGGTCACGTCGAGGATCGTCCGGGCATCGGCAGCCCGGCCTCGTCCGAGGCACCGAGCCGTTCGAGCAGTCCGGCGAGCAGGGCGATGTCGTCGTCGGACCAGCCGGCGAGCCGTTCCTCCAGCGCATCCCGGTGCAGCTGCACGGAGCGTTCGAGCGCGGTGCGACCGGCGTCCGTCGCCACGAGGGGCTTCGCGTTGCCGGTACCGCCGTCGGTCGTCTCGATCAGCTTCGTGGCGAGGAGCCCGGACAGCTGGCGCGAGATCGTCGAGCGGTTCAGGCGCAGGTACCGGGCGATGTCGATGGCCATGCAGCCGGGGTGCTGCACCACGAAGTCGACGAGGGACTGGTCGACCACGCTCAGTGCCTGGTCGGACCCGCGGGCACGGATGCTCGCACGTCGGGTGATCCGGGCGAGCTCGGTGTACGCCCGGCCGATCTCGCTGTTCCGGATCCCGGAGCTCGGGTGGTCCATCGTGGCTCCAGCCTTTCGGTGCCGGCGCCGGCCGGCGGTCTTCTGTGCCGACACCATACCGGTCGGTACGCGAGATTCGGGCTCAGTGACCTGCAGCTGCGGCCCGGAGCGCGGGGATGTCGAGCTTCTGCATCGTCATCATCGCCTGGAAGACACGGGCGTTCGCCTCGGGGTCGCCCGACCCGGTCATGAGCTCACCCATCATCGACGGGGTCACCTGCCACGCGACACCCCAGCGGTCGAACAACCAGCCGCACATGCTCGGCTTCCCGCCGTCGGCGAGCAGGGCGTCCCAGATGCGGTCGAGTTCGTCCTGCGTGTCGACGTCGACCTGGAACGAGACGGCATCGGTGTGCGGGTGTCCGGGGCCGCCGTTCATCGCCCGGTACGGCTGCCCGAGCAAGGTGAACTCGACGACCAGGGTCGCGCCGTCCGGGGTCTTCGCCACGCTGTCGATCGAACTACCGGGGAACAGGTCGACGTAGTACCGGGCGGCCTGCTCGGCTTGGTCGTCGTACCAGAGGAAGGGGGTGATGGTGGGCATGGGGCGCTCTTCTCGCGTCGGCTCAGTCCGCGGCACTGCGGATGAGCAGGTCTGACTTCTCGGGGTGCTCGTCGAACCACTTGCCGACGAACCAGCACATCGGCACGACCCGCTTCGTCGAGTTCGTCTCGACGTCGGCGACCGCGTACTCGACGAGCTCGGCCGCGTAGCCGTGCCCGCGGTGCTTCGGCACCGTGTACGTGTGCGGGAACGCGATCGCGTCGCCGTTCTCGCGGTAGTCGAGCACGCTCACGAGCTCGCCGCCGACGTACATCGCGTAGCGGTCCTGGTCGGTCTCGTCGCGGAACTCGTGGTCCACGCCGCCATCATGCTCCGCCCGGGGCGCACGTGCCCCACCGGGAATGCTCGTGGCCGCCGAGCGTTGGATGGACACCATGACAACGATCGGCATCATCGGCGCAGGCAACATCGGATCCCAACTGGCACGGCTCGCGGTACAGCACGGCCACCAGGTCGTGATCGCGAACTCCCGCGGCCCCGAGACCCTGGCCGGCCTGGTGGCCGAACTCGGCGACCAGGCCCGTGCGGTCACCCGTGACGAAGCCGCCGCCGCCGGCGAGGTCGTCGTCGTGACGGTGCCGCTCGCCGCAATCGAGACGATCCCGGCGGAGCCGCTCGTCGGCAAAGTCGTCATCGACACGAACAACTACTACTGGGAGCGCGACGGCCACATCCCTGCGCTCGACGACGAGTCGACGACGACGGCCGAGCTGCTGCAGGACCACCTGCCCGGCGCCCGGGTCGTCAAGGCGTTCAACCACATCGGCGCCGCGGACCTCACCGGCCACGCCAGCCCGGCCCGTACCCCGGACCGTCGCGCCCTCGTGATCGCGGGCGACGACGCCGAGGCGAAGCAGGTCACCGCGGACCTCATCGACGAGTTCGGCTTCGACGTCGTCGACGCCGGACCCCTCGCCGAGGGCTGGCGCATCCAGCGGGACACCCCCGGCTACGGCCCGCGCCTGACCGCCGACCAGCTGCGCGACGCACTGCAGGCAGCCACCCGCTGACGCGCGCGGTTTCGCGCTGAGCGACACATCACGAGCTGCGGAGCCCGCGAACTGTCGTCCAGCGCGAAACCCGGCGCCGACGGCCCGCCTACGCCCGGTCGAAGATGACCGTCATGTCGGCGATGTCGTCCTCGGTCGGCTCCCACGTGGTGCCGGCCTCGACGTTCTGCGTGATCTGCTCCGGCTTCGTCGCCCCCGCGATGACGCTCGACAGCCCCGGCTGCGCGAGCAACCACGCGAAGGTCGCCTGCAGCATCGTGACACCGCGGTGGTCGCAGAAGCGCTGGTAGTCGTCGAGCACGTCCCACGGGGCGTCCTCGAGCAGCTGCGGCTTCGACGTCGACAGACGCCCGTCGGCCGGACCCCCGGCCTTCGTGTACTTGCCGGTCAGCAGCCCGTTGTACAGCGGGAAGAACGGCAGGAACCCGAGGGCGTAGGCGCGGACGGCCGGCAGCACCTCGGCCTCGGCGGCACGGGCGAGCGGGCTGTACTCGTTCTGCGCGGACACGAACGCCGTGGTGCCGGCGATCGACGCGGTCAACTCGGCCTCGGCGATCTGCCACCCCGCGAAGTTCGAGTGCCCGATGTAGCGGATCTTGCCCTCGCGGACCAGGTCGTCGAGGACCGACAGCGTCTCCTCGATCGGGGTCACGTCGTCGGGACGGTGCATCTGGTACAGGTCGATCCAGTCCGTGCCGAGGCGACGGAGCGACGACTCGACGGCCAACCGGACGTACCGTCGCGACCCCCGCACACCCCAGTCCGGGCCGTTCGCGCCCTGCATGTCCATGCCGAACTTCGTCGCGAGCACGATCTCGTCACGCCGCCCCGCGATCGACCGGCCGAGCATCTCCTCGGACATGCCGGGCCGGCCGCCGTAGATGTCGGCCGTGTCGAAGAGCGTGACCCCGGCGTCGAGTGCCGCCCGCACGACGGCGTCGGTGCCCTCCTGCGACTCGGAGGCGGTCCCCGGCCGCCCGAAGTTGTTGCAGCCGAGGCCGACGGTGGAGACGACGAGCCCCGAGGGGCCCAGTGGACGGTGTTCGATTCCGGTCATGCCCCGAACGTACCGGCGACCCCGGAACTGGGGCTGCGACATCCGCGACCGTTGCCGCTAGAACTGACGATGGATCAGTCGACGAAGGGAGCACCGCAGTGGCGTCGCATCGCATGCAGGATTCGGAACGGCCGCGCCGTCCCGTCCCGTCCTGGGTGACCGCACCGGTCGTCGAACCGGCCGCGTCCGCCGGGCGGGTCGCGTCCGACTCCGCAGCGAGCACCGGCCAGGAGGCCCGTCCCACCCCCGCCACGTCGCGCGCCGCCCACGGTGCACCGGCTCCCACCGCCGTGCTCGGCTCCGCCCCGCAGCCGACGGCCACGCTCGACCCGACGGCAGCGCCGACGCCGGAGCCTGCGTCCATCGCCACCCTGGTCGAGGACGACGTCACGGTCCCCGACTACCCGCCGCAGCAGGACCTCCTGCCGCCGGCCCCCACATCACCGACTGTGCACACCGTGCCGTTCGACACCGCCGCCGTGGCCTCCGCACCGACCCCGGTCTCACCGATCGACGCCGCTCCCCGCACCGCGCCGGCCCCCGCACCGTCGCCCGTGCCCTCCGCCGGACAGCCCCGGTTCTCCGTGCCCGGCCTGGAGCACGTCGTCGTCGAGGGCACCGAGCCCGAACCCGTCGGTCCGATCGGCTTCCGCACGCCCCGCCGCTTCGCCCACCAGCAGGCCGCCGCCACCGCCGTGACCCCGGCACCGACCCCGGCGTCCGCCCACGTGCGCTCCTTCGACGCGGTCCTGCAGGCGCCGGAGTCCGCGGCTGCACCCGCGGCCACGAACGCCACCGTGCCCACGAACGCCACCGTGCCCTCGACCGCACCCGTGGCGGAGGCGAGTGCGTCCGTCGGGGCCGAGCCGGGCCTCCCGACCGAACTGCTCGACCAGCCCGTGGCCGCAGCCGCCGAGCCGGAGCCGCGCCGCGCACTCGGTGCGACGCCCGGGGCGGTCCTGGGCGCCGTGGCGGGCATCGCGACGCTCGGACTCGCGGCCTGGTGGTTCACCGCGCCGGCGACCGTGCACGGTGTCGGCGTCGTGCTCGGACTCCTCGCGCTGGTGGTGTCGCTCGTGACGCTCCGCGACCGCGCGGCGACGTGGCAGCGGCCGGTCGCGCTGCTCGGCGCCGTGCTCGGTGGCGTCGGAACGCTCGTGCTGCTGTGGGCCGTCGCGTCGGCGCTGCTGCCGCTCGCCGGGGTGACGCTGCCCGACCTGACCGGGACCGGGACGACCCCGACCCTCGCGCCGTAGCGGGCTCGGTCTCCGGTTCGGCCCCTCGGCTGGCGGTCAGACGGCGCGGACGACCCCGCGCGACAGGATCGCGTTCGTCAGGGCGTCGATCGGCTCGCGCTGCACCGTCGGGTTGGCGATGAGGACGTAGTCGACCGCCGGCAGATCCGGCAACCCGAGCCGCTGCGACACCTTCACCAGGTCCGCAGGGATGAGCGAGTGCGGGAACACCGCCACGCCGATCCCCGCCCGCACCGCCGCCAGCACGCCGTTCACGTCGCGGGTGTTGCAGGTGATCCGCCAGGTGCGGCCCGCTGCCTCGAGGGCGTCGATCGCCATCTGCCGGCTGATGCTCGGCGCCTGGTACGCGATGAGCGGCACGGGCTCGTCGCGTTCGACCGCGATGCCGTCCTGCGCCATCCACACCATCTGGTCGGTCGCGACCCGGGTCCCCTCGGCGGACTCCCCCGCGGTCTGCTTGATGAACACCAGGTCGAGCTGCCCGGCGTGCACCCGGCGCAGGAGCGGTGACGACTGGTTCACCGTCAGCTCGAGGTTCACCTGCGGGTGCAGCCGCCGGAAGTCCCGGAGGATGCGCGGCAACTGCGTGATCGCGAGGTCGTCGGCCGCACCGAACCGGAGGCGCCCACGGGTCGCCGACCCCGAGAAGTACGCATCCGCGGTGGCGTGGGCCGCGAGGATCGTCCGGGCGAAGCCGGCCATCGCGTCGCCGTTGTCCGTGAGGGTGACGCCACGGGTGTCGCGGGCGACGAGCGTGCGGGACACCGCGGTCTCGAGCCGCCGGACGTGCTGGGAGACGGTGGGCTGGCTGATGCCGAGGCGGGCTCCGGCCTGCGTGAAGCTCTGCGTCTCGGCGACGGCCAGGAAGGTCTGCAGCAGGACCGGATCGAGCACGGGCACCTCGTTCGTTCGCGCGGTCGTTCGCGCGGTCATTCGACATCGCAATGGATTGATAGCCACCATAGGGGTGTCGAATGGCCCGCGGCCACGTAGTTTCGTTGGGGTACCAGATCCGCAACGACGTCCGGAGAACCCCTCACCGTGAGTGCGTCATCGACGACCCTCCCCCCGCCCACCGAACCACTCCCGATCCAGGCCACCCGCCCGCCCTGGCGGCACACCCTCATCGCCCTGTCCGTGCCGAACTTCCGGCTGTTCACGGCCACCAACCTCGTCGCGATGACCGCCGGGTGGATGCAGCGCATCGCCCAGGACTGGCTCGTCCTGCAGCTGACCGGCTCGGTCGCGCAGGTCGGCATCACCGTCGCCTGCCAGTTCGCGCCGATGCTGCTGTTCGGGCTGCTCGGCGGCGTGCTCGTCGACCGGTTCTCGAAGCGCGCGCTGATGATGATCACGCAGGGCGCCTTCGCGGTGCTGTCCGCACTGCTCGCCGTGCTGACGCTCGCCGGTGTGGTCGAGGCCTGGCACATCTGGGTGATCGCGTTCCTGGTCGGCATGGTCACCGTGATCGACAACCCGGCTCGCCAGGTGTTCGTCACCGAGATCGTCGGACACCAGCACCTCCGCAACGCGATCAGCGTGAACTCGTCGGTGTTCCAGCTCGGCGGCATGATCGGCCCGGCGCTGTCCGGCGCGCTGCTCGTCGCCGTCGGGGCCGGGTGGTCGTTCGGCGTGAACGCGATCGCCTGCGTCGCCGTCGTCGTGACGCTCGGGTTCCTGAAGGTGTCGGAGCTGCACCGGACGCCCCCGGCGCCCCGCGGCAAGGGACAGCTGATCGAGGGGCTCCGCTACGCCGTGAACAAGCCGACGATCATCGTGCCGGTGATCCTCGTCGCGTTCTTCTCGGTGTTCGCCCTGACGATGCCCGTGCTGCTGTCGGCCTTCGCGTCACAGGTGTACGACGTCGGCGCCGCCGGGTACGGCGTGTTCAACTCGGCCGTGGCGATCGGTGCGCTCGTCGGCGCCCTGCTCTCCACGCGGCGGGCGGTCGTGCGGCTCCGGACCATCGTCGGCGGGGTGTTCTGGACCGGGGTGCTGCTCGTGGTCTCCGGGTCCATCCCCGTGATCGCGCCGTTCACCGTGGCGCTCGTCGCCGTCGGGATGTCGCAGCTGTTGTTCCAGACCGCGTCGAACTCGCTCGTGCAGCTGTCGTCGAACGTGGCGATCCGCGGCCGGGTGATGTCGCTCTACGTGCTCGTGCTGCTCGGCGGCCAGGCGATCGGCGGGCCGCTGATGGGCCAGGTCGTCGACCACTTCGGGGCGCACGTCGGGATGATGGTCGCCGGTGGGGTGCCCGCGGCGGCCGCTGCCGTGATCGCGCTCGTCCTCGCCCGCCGAGGTGGCCTGCACCTCGCCGTGCGCATGCGCCACCACGTGCCGCTGCCGGCCATCGTCGCCCACTGAGCGGGGCGGTGGACGCACCGGCGCGCCGACCGGGAGGCGCGTGGCGGCGTCGCCACGGGCCTCCCGTCCGCCGCGCGCCAAGGCGTTGCGCCCTGTTGCGGGCGTCGCGCCCCGACACACAGGGGCGCAATGCCCGCAACAGGGCGCGGACGCGGTCCCGGACGGACGGGAGGCACGGGGCGGCCCCGCCACGCGCCTCCCGTCCGGTGAGCGGTTGCCTCAGTAAGCCACGCCGAAACGGGCCTGGTGGTGCGCCGGGTTCGCGATCTCGTCGACGAAGGCCAGGCCGAAGTCGTCGCCGGAGATGTCCGAGTTGCCCTCGGAGTCGGTCAGCAGGACCTCGTCGGTCGTGCGGTACGTGCCACGACGCTCGCCCGGGTTGTAGCTGCCGTAGCCGGCGGCCGGGCTGACGTAGAACCAGTCGACGTCGGTGTCCGAGGCACGGAGCGCGTCGAGGATCTGCGCGTGGCTCTTCGCCTCGCCCTTGAACGCGTCCGGGAACTCGGCCGAGTCGAACAGGCGCGGTCCACCGTCGGCGACGAGCAGCGAACCGGCGCCGCCCACGATGCCGAGACGCGCACCGGCGCTGGCCGCAGCGTCGACGAAGTGCTGGAACTCGTCCTTGAGCTCACTGCCGTCGGCCTGGACCGCGTGCAGTGCGACGACGATGACGTCGGCGTCCTTCGTGACCTCGGCCACGAAGTCGGCGTCGAAGGCATCGCCCTGCGCCAGGGTCAGGCCCTCGGCGGCGTCGAGCTTGCTCGTGTCGCGCGCGACGGCGGTGACGGCGATGCCACGGGAGAGGGCTTCGCTGGTGATGGCGGAGCCGGCGTAGCCGGTGCCTCCGAAGACGACGATGCTGGTCATGCTGTTCCTTTCGTGGGGCTGGTGCAGCTCACCGTACAAGAGTTACTCTCTTTGAGTAAGTAGGCACCTCACGGTGCGTATCGGAGCGCGTTCGTCACGGAGGCCAGGCCAGATGTCAGCACTCGAGTACAGCCCCTACGCGGCCGACTGCCCCAGTCGCCAGCTGCTCGACCGCATCGGCGACCGGTGGAGCGTGCTGACGATCGGCACCCTCGCCGACGGGCCGCAACGGTACTCGGCGATCGCGAACCGGGTGCAGGGCGTGTCGCAGAAGATGCTCACGCAGACCCTCCGGGCACTCGGGCGGGACGGACTCGTCACCCGCACGGTGTTCCCCGAGATCCCGCCGCACGTCGAGTACGAGCTCACCGATCGCGGGCGGTCGCTCCGCCGGGTGCTCGAGCCGCTCGAGGCGTGGGCCACTTCGCACATGGACGACGTCGCGGTGTCGCGCGTGGAGTACGACGCGCGCTGACCTGGCGCGGCGGGCGCGGGCGGGGCGGGGGGCGCTTCGTGAGCAGAAATGGTCGGGTCCGCCGAACGCACCCGACCATTTCTGCTCACGAAGTGCCGCCACGCCCACACTCGGAATCCCCGACGGCGGCGAGTGGTTGCCTGGGGACATGCGATCGATCGTCTACACGAAGCCCGGTGACAGCAGCGTCCTCGAACTCGTCGAGCGGGACGTCCCCGAACCCGGCGCCGGCGAGGTCCGCGTCCGCGTCGTCGTCTCCGGCGTGAACCCGACGGACTGGAAGGCCCGGGCGGGCGGTACCTACGGCGACGGACTGCCCTTCCCCGAGATCACCCCGAACCAGGACGGCGCCGGTGTCGTCGACGCGGTCGGCCCGGGTGTCGAGGACCTCGCCGTCGGTGACCGCGTGTGGCTCTTCATGGCCGCCGCCTCGCGCCCGACCGGGACTGCTCAGGAGTACACCGTCGTGCCGGAGACCCGAGCGGTCCGCCTGCCCGACGAGACGAGCTTCGACATCGGTGCTTCGCTCGGTGTCCCGGCGATGACCGCGCACCGCGCCCTCACGACGCACGAGGACGGCCCCGCACGACTCGGCCCCGGTGCGCTCGACGGCGTCACGGTGCTCGTCGCCGGTGGTGCCGGAGCGGTGGGGCACGCGGCGATCCAGCTCGCCCGTTGGGCCGGCGCGACGGTGATCACGACGATCAGCTCGGACGACAAGGCCGCACTCGCCACCGCGGCGGGTGCCCACCACGTCGTGAACTACCGGCAGGACGACGCCGCGGCTCGCATCCGCGAGATCGCGCGGGACGGCGTCGACATCGTCGTCGAGGTGTCGATCCCCCAGAACGCCGAACTGGTCGCCAACGTCCTCGCGAACCACGGCGTCGTGTCGATCTACGCGAACAACGGCGGCGACGAGGCCACGCTGCCGATCCGCCCGAACATGAGCGTGAACGCGCGCTACCAGTTCCTGCTGCTCTACACGATCGGTGACGAGGCCCTGGCCGCAGCAGCCGAGGACGTCACCGAGGCGCTGCACGACGGCGTGCTGCCGGTCGGCGCGGACGCGGGACTGCCGCTCACCCGCTTCGACCTCGCCCGCACCGCGGACGCGCACGACGCCGTCGAGCAGGACACCGTCGGCAAGGTGCTGATCGACGTGCCCCAGGCGTAGTAGCCCCGACGCCCAGACGACGAACGGCTCCCACACCCGTGGGAGCCGTTCGTGGTGGACGATGCGGGAAGGGTCAGCGACCCAGGCGCGCGGCGATGGCTGCGGCGACCCGGATCCGGGCTGCTTCGCGCTCGCGCTCGATGTTGGCGGCGATGACGTCGAGGTCTTCGTAGTCGGCGTCGGTGGTGGTGTCGTTCCAGTTCGGCGATGAGATCCGGGCACGCCCGAACGACGGCGGAGCAGGGTTCACGGTCGTCATGAGGGCATCGTACGTCGAGCGTCCGACAGAGCGTGTGAGCATCACGGGCCTTTCCTTGGATTGCGGTCGCGCTCGGGGAACGAGTAGGTCAACGAGAACGCCACGGCCATGAACGACGCCATCATCGCGATGTTCTTGGCGTCGAGTTCGGTGAAGGCGTCGGGGACCGGGGAGTCGACGGTGAGCATGCCGAACGAGTACTGGTCGGACCGGATCACCACCGAGACGTACGACGAGTAGCGCGGTTCGAAGCCCGGCACGTCCTGGTCCACGTCGACGTCGGCCGAGCGGTCGCCGACGATCCGGGGTGATCCCCCGACCAGCACCCACTCGAGGTTGCGGTCGCCGTAGGGCGTGCCCGCGCGGAAGACCCCGGCGGTGTCGCCGGCACCCCCGTGACCGATCGGCTCGAGCGCACGCAGATCGGTGGACAGCTGGTACACGTTGGCCCGGACGTCGGGCACCTTCGGCAGCAGGTAGAACGCCAGGGCCACGGCGACGCGGTCAGCGACGACGGAGAGTTCGCCGTGGCGCTCGGAACGGGGTAGTTCGGTGAAGCGGACGAGCCGAGTGGCGATCTGGCCGAACGCGTACCGGACCGCCGTCGACTGTTCGAGTTCGGCCCCGGTCGCGTTCTCCTCGGCCACCGCCCGCGCAGCGTCGCTGCGTCGGGTCCGGACCACCTGCACCGCCACGGCACCGGCCAGCACGACGAGCCCGAACACGACGAGCGACAGTCGGACCGCCGGGGTGACGAACAGGTTCGGCAGCTGGAACGCCGCAGTGGGCGCGGCCGCCACCACGATCGGCCACCCGACCGTGCCGACCCGTCCTGAACGCTGTTGCCCCATGACCACGACGCTAGGTCACGCCACCGACGCAGACGGAGTTGTCCACAGGTCGGTTCTCCACAGGATCTGTCGGCCTCCACCGGCCCGTCGCACGCACCTGGTAAGCAAGACCCATGACCGATGCCAGCACGCCAGTTCCCGGATCCAGAGCCCTCGTCCTGGGTGGCGGAGGTGTCGCCGGCATCGCCTGGGAGGTCGGCGTCCTCACCGCCCTGCAGGACGCCGGCGTCGACCTCGACGCCGCAGACCTGGTCGTCGGCACGAGCGCCGGCAGCGTCGTCGGCGCCTTCGTCCGGAACGGCGCGGTGCAGCAGGCGTACGACCAGCAGCACACCCCCGCACCGACGACCTACGTCGAGCCGCCGGCCATCGACACCGACGCCGTCCAGCAGCGGATCGGTGCCGCGCTCGAGGGCGCGACCGGCGAGCAGGACGCCCGCGCCCGCCTCGGCCTCGCCGCCCAGCAGGTCACCGACGGACAGTCCGACGACGAGCGCGCGGCGACCTTCACCGAGACCCTGCCGTCCACCGACTGGCCGGCGAAGCCGCTCGCGATCACCGCGGTCGACGCCACCGACGGCACGTTCCGACTGCTGACCGCGGCCGACGGCGTCCCGCTCCCCCGTGCGGTCGCCGCGAGCTGCTCCGTGCCCTTCGTGTGGTCGCCCGTCGGCATCGAGGGCCGACCGTACGTCGACGGCGGGGTCCGCTCCGGCACGAACGCCGACGCCGCCGCCGGACACGAGCGTGTCCTCGTGATCGCCTGCGGTCCCGAGGGTCCGTCGCCGGTCGGCCCGTGGCTCGACGTCGCGGTCGAGTCGCTCCGCGCCGGCGGCAGCTCGGTCGAGGTCGTCGTGGCGGACAGCACCGCGCAGGAAGCCTTCGGCACGAACTCGCTCTCGCTGGCCACCCAGGCGCCCTCGGCCGAGGCCGGCCGCGCCCAGGGCACGGCGGTCGCCGAGCAGATCGCCGCCTTCTGGGCCGATGACCTGGTGAGCGTGGTCGCATGACGACGCCGTTCTCCGACCTCGACCAGTACATCGCGCTCCCCCGGGTCGACGGGATCGCTATCAGCCCGAACGGTGAGCGCGTCGCCCTGACTGTCAGTGCGCTCGACCCGGACCGCACCGGGTACCGGCGCTCGATCTGGCAGGTGCCCGCCGGCAACGACACCGAAACGAACGCCGATGCCGACGCAGCGGGCAGCGCCGCAGCCGGTACCGCGGTCCGCCTCACCCGTTCCGCCAAGGGTGAGGGCGGCATCGCCTTCACCCGCACCGGCGACCTGCTCTTCGTCTCCGCCCGCCCCGACGCCGATGCCACCGACGCCGACGCCGCCCAGCTCTGGGTCCTCCCGGCGGCCGGTGGTGAAGCGCGCCCCCTGACGCGGCTCACCGGCGGGGTCGGCGGCGTCCTGGCGACCGCTGCGGCCGCCGACACCGCAGCGCTCACCGCCGACCTGCTGCCCGGCGCCGGTACCGACCCGGCCACCGTGGTCGACGCCGACGCCCAGCTCCGGAAGGCCCGCACGGACAAGAAGGTCCGCGCGATCCTGCACGAGACGTACCCGGTGCGGTACTGGGACCACGACCTCGGGCCGGCCCAGACCCACATCCTCACGCTCGACCTGGCCGAAGGCCAGACCGAAGACCACGCCGAGGACGCAACCGCGCTCCCCCGCCTCACCGACCGCACGCCGGCTCCCGGCCGGTCGCTGGACCACGTCGCCGGGGCACTCACGCCCGATGGTTCCGTCCTGTTGGCAGCCGTGGGTGTCCGGGAGGCCCGTGGGGACCGCTCGACGCTCGTCACGATCGACTGCACCAGCGGCCACCACTCGGTGCTGTTCGACGACGCCGACGTCGACCACGAGATGCCCGCGCTGAGCCACGACGGTCGCACGATCGCCTGGGTCCGGACGGTGCGCTCCACCCCCGCCGGTGCGAACCAGCAAGAGGTCTGGACGGCCGGCATCGACGGGTCGGACCCGCGCCGCATCGCCACCGACTGGGACCGCTGGCCGAGCGAGCTCGTGTTCGAGCACGGCGACCGAGCGCTGCTCGCCGTGGCCGACCAGGACGGCCGGGCACCCGTGTTCCGCATCCCGCTCGACGGCGCAGCCGTCGAACAGCTGACCCACGACGACTGGGCGTACTCGAGCCTGCGCGTGGCGGAGGCGACGGGCGCGGTCGTGGCGCTCCGGGCCTCCTGGGCGGCACCGCTGCACCCCGTGCGGATCGCGACGGACGGCGAGGTGACCCCGCTCGCGACGCCTGCGCCCCTGCCCGAGGTCCCCGCGCACCTGGAAGAGGTCGAGACGACCGCGGCCGACGGCGCGCGCGTGCGCGGCTGGCTGGTCGTGCCGGAGGGTGACGGGCCGCACCCGCTGCTGCTCTGGATCCACGGCGGACCGCTCAACTCGTGGAACCAGTGGTCGTGGCGGTGGAACCCGATGCTCCTGGCGGCGCGCGGGTACGCCGTGCTGCTGCCGGACCCGGCACTGTCGACCGGCTACGGGCTCGACTTCGTGAACCGTGGGTGGAACGCGTGGGGGCAGGCGCCGTACACCGACCTGCTGGCGATCACGGACGTGGTCGAGGCCCGAGCGGACATCGACGAGACCCGCACGGCGGCGATGGGCGGCTCGTTCGGCGGCTACATGGCGAACTGGGTCGCCGGGCACACCGACCGCTTCCGCGCGATCGTCACGCACGCAAGCCTGTGGGCGCTCGACCAGTTCAACGGCACCACGGACTCGTCGCAGTACTGGTCGTCGATCTTCGACGCCGCCGGCATCGAGGCCAACGACCCGCACCGGTTCGTGGCGGACATCACGTCACCGATGCTCGTGGTCCACGGCGACAAGGACTACCGGGTGCCGATCGGCGAGGGGCTGCGACTGTGGTCCGAGCTCGCCGAGCACCACGCGGCCGACGACGGCACGATGCCGCACCGGTTCCTGTACTTCCCGGACGAGAACCACTGGGTGCTCTCGCCGCAGCACGCCGTGGTCTGGTACGAGACGGTGTTCGCGTTCCTCGGGCAGCACGTGCTCGGCCAGGAGTGGGAGCGGCCGGAGCTGCTCGGGTAGCGCGGGCGTGGCGGTCGACCCGGAACGACACGATCGACGTCGCACGACATCGAGAACGTCGTTCCGGGTCGGATCCACCCGACCGACCCGATCCGGGCGGGCTGCTAGACGAAGGCGGCCTGCCCGGTGATCGCCCGACCGACGATGAGCGTGTTCACCTCGCGGGTGCCCTCGTACGAGTAGATCGCCTCGGCGTCCGCGAAGAACCGGGCGACGCCCTTGTCGAGCACGATGCCGTTGCCACCCTGCACCTCGCGGCACCAGCCGACGGTCTCGCGCATCTTCGCGGTCGCGAACGCCTTGGCCATCGCGGAGTGCTCGTCGCCCCCGACACCGGCGTCCTGCATGGCCGAGGCCTGCGTGCAGAGCGCGATCGAGGCCGTGATGTTCGACAACGACTTCACGAGCAGGTCCTGCACGAGCTGGTGCGACGCGATCGGCTTGCCGAACTGGATCCGCTCGCGGGCGTACGCGAGCGCCGCGTCGTAGGCGCCGACCGCGATGCCGACGGCCTGCCAGGCCACCTCGGTGCGGGTCAGACGGAGCACCTCGGCGGTCGACCGGAACGAGTCGGCGCGCTGGAGCCGACGCGATTCCGGCACGCGCACCCCCTGCATGACGATGTCGGCGTTCTGCACCCCACGCAGCGCGATCTTGTCCTCGATCTTCGTGGCAGTGAAGCCGGGGGTGTCCGTGGTGACCAGGAAGCCCTTCACCTGTTCGTCGGCGACGTCCTTCGCCCAGATGACGACGACGTCGGCGAAGGTGGCGTTGCCGATCCAGCGCTTCTCGCCGTCGAGCACCCACGTGTTGCCGTCGCGGCGGGCGGTGGTGCGCAGGCCACGGGCGGAGTCGCTGCCGGACAGCGGTTCGGTCAGGCCGAACGCCCCGATGACCTCGCCGGCCGCCATGCGCGGCAGCCACTCGCGCTGCTGTTCCTCGCTGCCGGCGACGGCGATCGAGTTCATCGCCAGACCCGACTGCACGCCGATGAACGTCGCGACGCTGGCGTCGACGCGTCCGAGCTCGAGCGCAGCCCACCCGCGGTACACGGCCGAGTTCTCGAACTGGCGCACGAGCGGGATCCCCGGCCCGTACATGCCCAGCTCGGCGAGGGGCGCGATCACCTGCATCGGGAACTCGGCGCGTGCCCAGTACCCGTCGGCGATGGGCGCGACCTCGCGCTCGAGGTACTCGCGGAGTCGCCCGATCGACGCGCGCTCCGGCTCGGTCAGCTGCTGTTGGAAGCCGTAGAAGTCCGATTCGAGGAGGCCCGTCGTGGGCGTCAGCGTTGACATGGAACCAACGATGCATCATTCTCGAAAACGTTGCAAGGGAGGACCGCGTGTACACATCGGATTCTGCGCTGCGCGCCTTCCGGGAGGCTCGCCACACGTTCATCGACGGCTCACGGATCGACATGGGCGCGTTGGCTGCCGCACTCGGCGTGGACCGTACGTCACTGTTCCGGTGGGTGGGCAACCGTGACCGGTTGCTGTCCGAGATCCTGTGGTCCCTCGCAGTCCCGACGCTCGACCGGGCGTCCCGCGCTGCCGACACGATCGGGTCGTCCGGAGCGGCGCGCATCGTCGACGTGCTCGACCGGTTCACCGCCGACCTCATCGAGGCCACCTACTTCCGCGCCTTCCTGACCCGCGAACCCGCGCGGGCGATGCGCCTGCTGACCACCTCGGAGAGCGACGTGCAGAGCCGGTTCGTCGAACGGGTCACGGCGCTCGTGGTCGAGGAGCAGTCGTCCGGCGAGTTCGATCCGGCCCCGTTGTCCGCCGAAGAGCTCGCGCGGCTGCTCGTCCGGATCTCAGAGTCGTTCACCTACGCTGAGTTCATCTCCGGTGAGGCCCCCGACCCCGTCCGGGCACGCGCCGCGTTCGAGTACGTGCTGCGCCCCGCCGCCGATCACGCCACACCCGCACCTCCGATCGGAGACCGATGACCATCGACGAGTACCCGTTCCGCCGCCTCTACCCCACGCGCTGGAACGACAACGACATGTTCGGGCACGTCAACAACACGATCTACTACTCGGCGATGGACAACGCGTCGACGTACTGGTTCCGCGAGGAAGCGGGTCTCGACCCCTTCACGTCGGAGTGGATCGCGGTGCTGGTGTCGTCGAGCTGCCGATTCGTCGAGTCCGCCGTCTGGCCGGACGTCATCGAGGTCGGGATGCGGTCCAAGCACCTCGGCAACACGAGCCTGTCGTGGGAGTTCGGCCTGTTCCGGCAGTCCGACGGCGCGCTGCTCGCCACCGGCGAGTTCGCGCACGTCATCATCGACCGCGAGGGCGCCCGCCGACCGATCCCCCTGCCGGAGTCGCTGCGCGCGCTCGTGACCGGCACGATGGTCGCGCAGGAGCCCGCCGTCGCCGACTGACCCCGCGCGCCGTCGCCCGACACCGACGCGGCGCCGCCGCTCGGGCGCCGACCCTGCCCACCTCGGCGCACAACCAAAGTGCCCTCGAACCGCGCAATCGCGTGGCTCGAGGGCACTTTGGTTGTGCAGGCCGGATCGGGACCGGGCTCCGGGGGCTGGCGCAGCGAGAAGGTCAGGGGCGGTAGTCGTCGCGGCTCGGCTGGTTCAGCCGCGCGGCGAGGTCGTCGCCCGCTGGCTTCGCGCCGTTCAGGGTCCCGAGCACCTTCGCCACGGTCGACAACACGAAGCCGATCCCCCGGCCGATGGCTTGCACGAAGCGCATGACGTCCCCTCTCGTCACCCCATGCTAGCCCGCGGCCCGAGGACTGCTCAGGACTTGAGGGCAGCGAGCTCGAGGTTGATGTCGTCGGGGTCCTGCACGGACAGGATCACCATGCCGGCGTCACCGAGGTCGGTGACCTCGCCGTGCTCGACCCCCGCGGCGTCGAGACGTGCGGCCGCCTGGTGCAGCTCGTCGACGGATCCCACGACGAAGCTGACGTGGTCGAGGCCGACGGTGTCCGGGTCGAACGTCTGCCCCGCCGGAGCGACCGGGCGGAGACCGAAGACCTGGTCGCCGAGCCGGAACACGGAGCCGCCGTAGAAGCGCTCGCGGTCCTCGCGCACGCCGGGCTCGTCGACCTGGTCGCTGAAGTCGATCGCCGGGTCGGTGCCGAGCAGCTGCCGGTAGAACGCCTTGCTGCGGTGGATGTCGGTCACGGTGACGCGGACGTGGGCAAGGGCGGTCGGGCGTGCGAACGGTTCGGTCATGGTGGAGCTCCTCCGGGTTCGACCCGACGCAGGGCTGTCGGGTGCGCGCCGTGGTTGCGACGCGCACCCGAGGCAACCCCTGCCACCTCGGTGCATCCCGACAGCGTGCGGCGACCGGACAGCGGCGCTCGACCCGAACGCCAGCGCCGCGGTCCGGTCAGATGAGCTCGTCGGTCAGGTGGTTCGGCGTGCCGAAGCGGTGCGCCGTGATCGAGACCGCCTGCTCGCGGACGAACGGCAGGATCTCGAGCCGCCCGGCCTCGGTCACGGGGCCGCCGTACACCGCGACGTCGGGACGCCCGCCGATCGCCGAGTACAGCGCAGAGGTGTCGCCGCCGATGAGCCGGACACGGGTCGACGGCCCCGCCGCGATCGACGACGCGAAGGACTCGTCGGAGACCGACTGCGAGACGGACCGGACGATGGGCAGCGAGCGGAGCGCCGATGCGACGGGTGTCGGCAGCGCGGCGGCCGTCGAGACGTCGATCGTCGTGCCGGCCCGGAGCGCAGCCGCGACGACGCGGACGAGGTCAGGAACAGCATCCTCGTCACCAGAAGCCAGGCGCACCTGCACCGACGGGAACGGCAGGTACCGCGCGATGTTCCGCTCGGCGCTCAGGGCCGAGACGTCGGTCGCGGTGCCGAACAGCGTCGACCAGGCCTGCTCGTCCGACGCCAGCGACCGGTCGAGCACCGGCGAGGTGCCCCCGGCCGCACGGACGAAGGCGCTGACCGGAGCGGAAGGAACGGACGCAGCAGTCGACGCAGCAGGCGCCCACGACCCGAGCCCGAGCAGGTAGTTCAGCCCGCCGGCCTTCGTGCCCGCGCCGACGGCCGACTTCTTCCAGCCACCGAACGGCTGCCGACGGACGATGGCGCCCGTGATGCCGCGGTTGACGTAGAGGTTGCCCGCCTGGATCCGCGACAGCCAGGTGCCGATCTCGGCCGGGTCGAGCGAGTGCAGGCCCGAGGTCAGGCCGTAGTCGACCTCGTTGACGATGTCGATCGCCTCGTCGAGGGTGTCAGCGGTCATCATGCCGAGGATCGGGCCGAAGTACTCGGTGCGGTGGAACTCCGAGCCGCGGCGGACGCCCTGGCGGACACCGGGGCTCCAGAGCTTGCCGGTCTCGTCGAGCTGCTTCGGCTCGACGGCCCAGGTCTCCCCCGCACCGAGCGTCGTCAGGCCGGCGAGCAGCTTGCCCGATGCCGGCTCGATGATCGGGCCCATCTGGGTGGTGGGGTCGGTCGGCGAGCCGACGGTGAGCGAGGACACGGCGTCGAGGAGCTGGTTGCGGAAGCGCTTCGACTTCGCGACCGAGCCGACCATCACCACGAGCGACGCGGCCGAGCACTTCTGGCCGGCGTGCCCGAAGGCCGAGGCGACGACGTCCTTCACCGCGAGGTCGAGGTCCGACGACGGGGTGACGATCACGGCGTTCTTGCCCGAGGTCTCGGCGAGCAGCGGCAGGTCAGAGCGGAACGAGCGGAACAGCTCTGCGGTCTCGTAGGCACCGGTGAGGATCACCTGGTCGACCATCGGCGAGGCGATGAGCTGCTGGCCGAGCTCGTTCTCGGACACCTGCAGGAACGCGAGCACGTCGGCCGGGGCCCCGTGGGCGTCGAGCGCGGTCTCGATGATCGAGGCGAGGACGGCCCCGGAGCGCTCGGCGGGCGGCGCCGGCTTGAGGACGACGGCGGACCCGGCAGCGAGTGCGGCCAGCGTCGAGCCGGCGGGGATCGCGACCGGGAAGTTCCACGGCGGTGCGACGAGGGTCAGCGTGGCCGGGGTGAAGGTCGCACCGTCGAGGTCGTCGAGCTGGGACGCGAGCGAGCCGTAGAAGTGTGCGAAGTCGATCGCTTCGGACACCTCGGGGTCGGCCTGGTCGATGGTCTTGCCGGTCTCCGCGGCCATGACCTCGATGAGTGCTGCGCGGTTCGCCTCGAGTGCGTCGCCGACGGCGTGCAGCACGGCGCCACGAGCGGCACCGGACCAGGTCCCCCAGACCGCACCGGCGGCCTGGACGCGAGCGAGCGCCGAGTCGAGTGACGCGGCGGAGTCGACCCGGGCCTCCTGGACGGCGCGGACGCCGAGCGTCGACGACGCGATCCGGTCCGTGATCGCCGACCCCCACTGGCGCACCGGCGCGACCGACGGGTCGCTGTCCGGCGTGTTCTCGAACCGGCCGGGTCCGGGGCGCCCAACGGCCGCGTAGCGGTCGGCGACGCGGTGGGACGCGGGAGCGGCGAGGCCCTCGGGTGTGGCGAGCGGCACGAGCGAGGCGCGGAAGCGTTCTTCTTCGCGGGCGAACAGCGGCGGCGACGACACCAGCGAGAAGACCGCGGACATGAAGTTGTCCTGCGAGGCGCCTTCTTCGAGGCGGCGGATCAGGTACGCGATCGCGACGTCGAACTCGCCGGGGTGGACGACCGGCGTGTAGAGCAGGAGGGAACCGACCGTGTTCTTCACTGCCGACGCCTGGCCCTGCGCCATGCCGAGCAGCATCTCGAACTCGATGCCGTCCCGCACGCCCCGCTCACCGGCGAGCAGCCACGCGTGCGCGACGTCGAACAGGTTGTGCCCGGCGACGCCGACGCGGACGTTCTCGACGCGCGACGGCGTGAGTGCCCAGTCGAGCACGCGCTTGTAGTTGGTGTCGGAGTCCTGCTTGGTGTGCCAGGTGGCGAGCGGCCAGCCGTGCACCGAGGCCTCGACCTGCTCCATGGGCAGGTTCGCGCCCTTGACCAGGCGGACCTTGATGCCGGCACCACCACGGGCCCGGCGAGCGGCGGACCACTCCTGCAACTGCTCCATCGCGGCGAGGGCGTCGGGCAGGTACGCCTGCAGGACGATGCCGGCTTCGAGCCCGAGGAACGCAGGCTCGTCGAGGAGCTTCGTGAAGACCGCGATCGTCAGGTCGAGGTCCTTGTACTCCTCCATGTCGAGGTTGATGAACTTCGCCGGGGTCGAGGCCACGGCGCGCTCGAACAGCGGGCGGAGCTGCTCGACGATGTCGTCGACGGCGTGGTCGAACGCCCACGGCGAGTGCGGGTGCACGGTCGACGAGACCTTGATCGACACGTAGTCGACGTCGTCGCGTGCCAGGAGCTTGTGCGTGCCCTCGAGCCGGCGCGCGGCCTCGCGCTCGCCCAGCACGGCCTCGCCGAGCAGGTTCACGTTGAGCCGGACGCCGTCCCGCTTGATCTTGGCGATGGCGGGCCCGAGCTTCGAGTCGGTCGCGTCGACGATGAGGTGGCCGACCATGCCCCGCAGCACTCGACGAGCGATGGGCACGACGACGCCCGGAAGCACCGGTGCCATGCCGCCACCGAGGCGCACGAGTCCGCGCATCGCGGCGGGCAGGAACCCGGGGGCACCGGGCGCGATCTGCCGGAGCTTGCGCGCGGCGACGGCGAGGTCTTCCGGGCGGACGACGCCGTCCACGAAGCCGACGGCGAAGTCCAGACCTGCGGGGTCGGCGAGCACCCCGGCGAGCTGCTTGGCGGAGCCGTCCACCGGGAACGACTCGGCCTCGGCCAGCCACTGTCGGACGAGTGCGACGGACTGGTCCGCCAGCGCGTCGTGGTCGGTGGCGGGGTGCTCCTGCAGGGTCGTCATGGGATCAGTGTGGAGGCCCGGGATACGGTAGCGGAAGCGACCGTTCCTGATGGGTACCGTTCAGTTGCACTACCGAATCTACGGCGGCCCCGCTACCGTCAGACCATGCTCGATGTCCGCCGCCTGGTCCTGCTCCGCGAGCTGTCGATCCGCGGCACCATCGCGGCCGTCGCCGAGGCCATGAACTTCACGCCGTCGGCGGTCTCGCAGCAGCTCAGCGCCCTGGAACGCGAGGCAGGGGTGCAGCTCCTCCGCAAGGCCGGCCGACGGTTGCAGCTCACCCCGCAGGCCGAGGTGCTCGTCGCCGCCGCCGGCCACGTGCAGGACGTGCTCGAGCAGGCCCAGGCGCAGGTCGAGGACACCCTGCCGTCGGTCCAGGGGCGAGTGCGCGTCGCCGTGTTCCAGTCCGCCGCCCTCGCGCTGATGCCCAACGCCCTGCACGAGATGGCCACCGAACACCCCGACGTCCGGGTCGAGATGGTGCAGCGCGAGCCGGAGACCGCCCTGAACGAGACGTGGGCGCGGGACTTCGACATGGTCATCGCCGAGCAGTACCCGGCGCACGCCGCCCCGCACCTGTCCGGGCTCGACCGCTCGGACCTGACCACCGATGCGGTCCGGCTGGCGCTGCCGCCGCTCGACACGGCGCTGTTACCGGTCTCGAGCCTCGAGGACGCCGAGGCCCTGCCGTGGGTGATGGAACCCCGCGGGACGGCGTCGCGGCACTTCGCGGAGCAGGTGTGCCGACGCTGGGGCTTCGAGCCGGACGTCCGCTACGAGACCGCCGACCTGCAGACCCAGATCCGACTGGTCGAGTCCGGCAACGCCGTCAGCCTGATGCCGGACCTGATGTGGACCGGACGCACGACGACCTGCCGCCTGCTCGAACTGCCCGAGCAGCCCCGCCGCACGATCTTCACCGTCGTGCGCGCCGCCGGGGCGTCCTCGCCCGCGGTCCGTGCGCTGCGCGCCGCCCTCGAACGCGCCGCGGCGGCCGTCGGCGACTGACGGGCCCCGTCCCCGATCCGGCTGACTGCACCGAGACCGAACCGAGACCTGACGGGCCGTCAGGATCGCGGGATCGACGACATCTCCTGGGTGAGGGCACTTCTCGGTGCCCCGTCCGGTATCCGAGGGGGATCCCATGAGTCAGCCCTGCACGTCCACTACGCGTCGCGTCGCCGCGATCGGCGCCGCCGTCGCCATCGTCGCCGCCTCGTCGGCCCTCGGCATCGGCGCCACGACCGCCGTCGCCGCCGAGGAACCGACCGCGACCAGCACCGTGACACCGGTGGCGACGAGCGCCGCGACACCCGCTGCGTCCGCCTCGCCCGAGGCGCCCGAGACGCCCGTCCCGACCGACGCCCCCGACGAGCAGCCGGGAGGCACGACTCCCGATCCGACGCCGGCTCCCGCCGACGAGTCGGAGACCCCACTGCCCGCTGCGCCCGCCGCCGACGACGGCAGCGACCTGGCGTTCACGGAGCCGTCGACCGCGGACGCCCCGCTCGTCCTCACCGCGACCGCCGGCACCCCGTTCTCGCACACCTTCGAGACCACCGGCGGCAACGGCACCGTGGGCTACGCCATCCAGGACGCCCCGTCAGCGGCGTACAGCGTCAACGTGGAGACCGGTGTCCTGAGCGGCACCCCGACAGAGGCCGGCACGTTCGACTTCGAGGTCGTCGCGTTGAGCGGCTCGACCCAGATCACCGAGTACGTGGAGCTCACCGTCTCCCCCGGTGCCCCCGTGGGCGTGACGTTCGGGGTCGCGACGCCGGACTACGACGGCCTCTGGCAGGTCGAAGCCGACGGCACGATCTGGGAGCAGGCCGCCGGGCAGGGCCGAGTCCGCATCGTGCCGGACATCCCCGTCGCCGAGGACACCCCGCTCACCCTCGCCGGGCTCGCCGTCGACGCCTACGGCAACCGGACCACCCCCGGCGGTGACGACGACTACCCGCGGTCGACGGTCACCAGCACGGACGACTCCGACGTGGCCACGTGGAACGACGGAGACTCCTCGACGACCGTGACCTTCGGCGGGACCGGTACCCGGACCGTGACGGTCTCGGAGGGCGGCGTCTCCACGGCGTTCGACGTGGTGGTCGGCGCCGAGGGCACCGGCGAACCCGCGGCTCCGGACACCATCATGTTCGACGAGCAGTCGACGCCGGAGTCCCCGATCCGCATCGAGACGATCGCGGGCGAGCAGGTCGAACGCACCTTCACCGCCACCGGGTCCTCGAGCGAGCTCCACTACGTGCTGCTGACCGGCGCGACCGCGTTCCCCGTCCCGGGCAACGAAGCCCCGATCGCGCCGCTCGGGATCGCCGTCGGTGACACGAGCGGGGTCCTGAGCGGCGCCCCGACGGTGGCCGGTGAGTACGACTTCCAGGTCATGGCGATGAACGGCTCCCGGGCGGCCACGCAGTACGTCCACCTGTCCATCCGTCCGGCCGCCACCGAGGAACTCAGCCTGCTCGTCGGGACGATCGGGTCCCCCAGGGGCTGGCTCCGCGACGGCCGGGGGCTGCGCGAGGTCTTCGCGGAGAGCGGGGAGTCGATCCCGTTCGACGCGGTCCCGGTGGCCCAGGGCTCGACGATGGCCATCCGTGTGACGGCGCTCGACGCGTTCGGGAACAGCACGCAGGAGTCGGACGGCGCACAGCCCGTCGTCACGAGCACGGTGTCGAGCGACGAGGTCTTGCTCCCCCACGGCCCGTGGGAGCCCCGCGTCGCGTTCCCGCACGCGTCGCCGCACACGATCACGGTCGCACTCGGTGACGTCTCGACCTCGTTCGACGTGGACGTGCAGCCCGCGGCCGCCACCGTCGGCACCACGCCCCCGACGGCCGGTACCGGCACCCTCGCGTTCACGGGCGCGGAGACGTCCGGCACGCTCGCCTGGGCGCTCGGCCTGCTGGCCGCCGGCGGCGGCCTGCTCGTCCACCGCCTGCGTCGCCGACGCGCCTGACGCGGTGCACCGCACCGGATGACGGACGGGAGGCCCGTGGCGGATCCGCCACGGGCCTCCCGTCCGACGCGGGTTTCCGCACGGACCCCCAACCATGGTCACATTCCGGTCACCGACGCCTGAACGGCCACGCAGCCGCACTACGATCCGAGCAGGCCGAAACTCTCGGCAGATTCTTACGATCCGGCCACCCAGCCGGACCTGAACATGGGGGGAACCCGTGCACCGCAGCACCTCCGCCGTTCGTCGCGCTTGCGCCGTCGGCACCACCGTCGCACTCGTCGGTCTGACCACCGGTCTCGGCATCATGTCGGCGACCGCCGCCAGCGCCGTCGAGCCGACCGACTCGACGCAGCCCGTCTCCTCGAACGAGACAACGGCCCCCGTCGCGACGGAGACGCCCGCACCGACCGACGAGCCGTCTGTCCCCGCGGACGAGACCACGGAGACCCCGGCCCCGGCACCCGCCGAGGAGACCCCGGCCCCCACCCCGAGCGACGACGCGACCACCCCGGCCGACGAGCAGACCACCCCCGCGACGACGGCTCCGGCCGCCGAGACCCCGGCTCCGACCGCGACGCCGACCCCGGACGTCACCACGAAGGCCGCCGACGCGACCGTCACCATCGACGGTGCAGCCAAGGTCGGCACCCTCCTGAGCGCCGTCGTCACCGGCTTCGACGAGGACTCCTCGTACAAGTACGTCTGGGCTGACCAGGACCGCAACGTCCTGTCGAAGACCGCGACCTACCGCATCGACCCCACCGACGTGCGCAAGACGATCACCGTCACGGTGACCGGCACCCTGCCCGGCGCCACCGAGACGACCTCGGTGACCTCCGACGCGACCGCGCCCGTCAGCCAGACCCCAGCCTTCCTCGGCGAGGACGGCAAGCCGACGAAGGCCGGCGCCCACGCTGACCACCCGCTCGAGCTGAGCACCACGGCCGGTGACGCGTTCTCGCACACCTTCCGTGCGCAGGGCTTCCCGGAGCCGAAGTACGCGCTCGCGTGGTTCGACGAGGACGAGCTCGAGGACACCACGTACTACGACGAGAACGGTGACGAGTACGTCCCGGAGCCCGACGAGCAGCTCCCGGACGGCATCACGTTCGACGCCTCCACCGGTGAGCTCAGCGGCGTCTCGACGGAAGCGTCCGACTGGACCTTCGCGGTCACCGCGACGAGCGGCACCGAGACCGTCACGCAGTACGTCGACCTGACCGTCGAGGCCGCCGCGCCGCTCGGCATCATCGTCTTCACGACCGACCGTGCCGGTGCGTTCGACCTCGGCGAGGACGAGGACGACACGAGCACCCGGACCAGCTGGATCATCGACCCGGAGGGCAAGGTCTACACGTTCACCATCACGGGCGACGGTGAGGGCGGCTACACCGGCAACGAGGTCGAGGGCGGCCGGCCGACCATCAAGCAGGGCGGGACGCTCGTCGTGTCCGGCGGCCTGGTCGACGTGTTCGGCAACGAGATCACCGACGAGAACGAGGAGTCGATCGTCCCGACCGTCACCTCGGACGTGGCGAGCGACGTCATCGCGCCGGACCCCGACCTGGGCTTCTTCGGCCTCGTGAACGTCACGTTCCCGCACGCGTCGATCCACAACCTGTCCGTCTCGGCCGGTGACTTCACCACCTCGTTCGCGGTGGACGTCCAGCCGACCGCGGTCCCGACAGTGCCCGGTGTGTCCACTCCGGTCACCCCGGTCCCCGCGGCCGCACCGGTCACCCCGACGAACCGTGGCGGCCAGCTCGCCTACACGGGTTCGGACGCCACCGGCGCCCTGCCCTGGGCCCTCGGTCTGCTCGTCGCCGGTGCCGGCCTGATCGGCGCCCGCACCCTGCGCCGTCGCCGCGCACAGCGCTGACGGACGACCAGCGCTGACGTACGACCAGCGCTGACGGTCCCCCGTCGTCTCCCGTCCGTCGCGTGCCCGCGTGACGGACGGGAGGCCCGGCTCGGCCCCGCCTGTCCGCCTCCCCGGGGCGGCGGGGCCGTTTCCGTCCCACCGTCGGTAGCGTGGGCACCATGCCCACGCTGCTGCACATCGACTCCTCGGCCGACCTCTCCCACTCCCGTTCGCGCGCGCTGACCGCCGCGTTCGCCGATGCCTGGCGCGCACGCGGACCGGAGTACACGGTGGTCCGCCGCGACCTGCACGTCGACCAGCTCCCCCACCTCGAGACCTCGGCGCTGCACTGGGCGGCAGCGGACCGCACCGCGGACGAGTCCGTCGCTCCCGAGGCCGAGGCACTACGCCAGGAGGTCATCGACGAACTCCTCGCCGCCGACGTCGTGGTCGTCGGGTCGCCGCTGTACAACTACACGGTGCCGTCGACGCTCAAGGCCTGGATCGACCGCATCCACATCCCCGGGGTCCTGGCGGGCGACGTGCAGCCCTTGGCCGGCCGTCCGGTCGTGACCGTGGTCAGCCGCGGTGCGACGTACGACGCCGGCACCCCGACCGAGGACTGGGACCACGGCTCGCCGGTCCTACACCTCATCCTCGGCACGGCGCTCGGCATGAAGCTCTACCCGATCACGGTCAGTGCGACCCTGGCCGACCGGCTGCCCGACCTCGCCCCGCTCGCCGAGCACGCGTCCGCCGAGCTCGCCGACGCGAAGACGACGATCGAGCGCCTGGCGTCGACCCTCGGCTGAGGTCAGGACGCGAGCGGTCAGGCGGGACGGATCTCGTCCGACCGGCCGAGCAGCTCGGCGTGGAACGCCGTCTGCGTCAGTGCGCTCGCGAGCAGGAACCCGGTCATCGACTCGATCCCGCCGCTGAACGGCACACGCGCGGCGACTTCGAACAGCGTGGGCCGGTCGAGCAGGTCGAGTGCTTCGGCGACGTGCCGCGACCGCTCCTCGCGGTGTCGAGCCAACGTCTGCGCGCGGGCGACGACGTCGGCGAACCGGTACTCGTGGCCCGGGCAGACCTCGAGCCCGGCGTACACGTCGAGTCGGCTGAGCGACGCCAGGTAGTCGCCGAGCGGGTTCGTGGCGGTCCGACCACCGAGGCCGATCCCCGAGTTGATCCGCGGCAGCACGTGGTCCCCGGTGAAGAGCAGCCCGTCCGGTTCGTCGACGAAGCACACGTGACCGGCGGTGTGCCCGGGCGTCCAGAGGGTCCGGATGGTGCGCCCAGGGATCGGCAGCTCGTCGCCGTCGGCCAGCAGCAGGTCGGCGTAGGGCGCCTCGCTCCAGCCGAGCCCGATCCGTCGCCCGCTCCCCCAGGCCGCGACGACGCCGTCGTGCAGCTCGGGCGGCAGGCCCCACGTGGCGATGTCGGCGTCGTTCCGCACCGCGTCGGTGCGCTCCCGCTCCAGCGCGTCGACCTCGAGCCCGTGCATCGCGACCCGCGCACCGGTCGCTCGACGCACCGCGGCGGCGGCACCGAGGTGGTCTGCGTGCAGGTGCGTCACGGCGACGAGGGACACGTCGTCGAGCGACCGGCCGATCGCCGACAGCGCGGCGCGGACCTCATCGAGCCCGTCGTCGGCCGACCACCCGGGGTCGATCAGCGCGAGGGACCCGTCCGACCCCTCCACCACGTAGACCAGGGTCGCGTCGGGCACCCCGAACCGGAACGGCACCGCGAAGGTCCAGATCCCCGGCCGGATCTGTTCGACGGGCGGCAGGACGCCGTCGCGGAGCGCGGCGGCCTGCACGGGGCTGATCGGTTCCGGAGCCGGCGCTGCCGACGGGGGCACGGTCGTCACCCGCACCACACTACTGACGCGATCCGACCTGCCCCGGGTGATCCGGGCCTCCCGGCCGCACTTCGTGAGCAGAAATGGTCGAGTCGTCGCGCCGGACCCGACCATTCCTGCTCACCAAGCGCACACCCCGCCCACGCAAGCCCCACCCGCGCCCGAGTAGACACGACGCATGGAGATCGCACCGATGCTGGCCAAGGCCGTCGCCGACGTCCCGGAACCCGACAGCGTGACCGGTGGCCTGCGGTACGAACCGAAGTGGGACGGCTTCCGCGGCATCGTGACGATCGACGGCGACGACGTCGAGATCGGCAGCCGCGGGGCGAAGCCGCTCACGCGCTACTTCCCCGAACTCGTCGAGGCCTTCCGCGCGCAGTTCGGCGGCCGTGACCACCCGGTGGTGCTCGACGGCGAGGTGATCCTTCGCTCGGGCGAGCCCGGAGCCGAGCGCCTCGACTGGGAGGCACTGTCGCAGCGCATCCACCCGGCGGCCTCGCGGATCGCGAAGCTCAGCGCCGAGACGCCCGCGCAGTTCGTCGCGTTCGACCTGCTCGCAGCGGACGGCGACGAGCTGGTCGACCTGCCGTTCGACGAACGACGTGACCGGCTGGAACAGCTCGCGAGCGGCATGTCCGACCCGCTGTTCGTCACGCGCACCACACTCGACGTCGACCAGGCACGCGAGTGGCTCACCACCTTCGAGGGCGCCGGACTCGACGGCGTCGTCGCCAAGCGCCGGGCCAAGCCGTACGAACCGGGCAAGCGGACCATGCTCAAGATCAAGCACCACCGGACGGCCGACGTCGTCGCGATCGGGTACCGCGTGCACAAGAGCGGCTCGGGCGTCGGGTCGCTGCTCGTCGGGCTGTACGGCGACGACGGTGAGCTCCGCCAGGTCGGCGGCGTCTCCGCCTTCTCCGACAAGCGCCGGCTCGCCCTGGTCGACGAGCTCGAGCCCGTCGTGCTCCGCGATGCGGACGGGAGGCCCGTCACCGGTGACGGGGAACGCTCGCGGTTCTCGTCGGGTCGCGACACGTCGTTCGTCCGGCTGGCGCCGGAAGTCGTGCTCGAGGTCCGGTACGACCAGATGGAGGGCGACCGGTTCCGGCACACGGTGCAGTTCGAACGGTGGCGTCCGGACCGCGACGCGGCGTCGTGCGGGTTCGACCAGCTCGAGGTGCCGTCGGCGTACGACCTGCGGGATGTCCTGTCCTGACGCGTGGTTGTCCGTTTTTCGTCGTCTTCCCCGTGATCGCAGGAAAGTAGTTAGTCGAACTAGCGAAACGCTGCCACGATGGTGATCAGCACCACGAGGCACCCATCCCGGGAGCCCCAGGACCGAAAGCGGATCGACATGAGCACCAGCACGCTTGTCCGCCACTCGCAGCGGAACCCCTTCACCGAGGTACGCGAGGCACGCCGCCAGCGCACCCTGCAGCTCAGTGCGGTCATCAGCGCCATCGCCGGCGTGACCGCCACCGCGCTCGCACTCGTCACGATCGGCCTGGGCTCGTGATCGTCGACGGCATCAGCGACGCGCACCGCGGCACCTGGTCGCGCCTGACCCGCCTGCACACGGCGAGCGTCGGGCTGCCGATGCAGACGTCGCGCGTCGACGACCCCGACCGCTCGACGGACACCCTGCCCTCCGTCTGACGGTCCCCGCTGACCCGACTCAGGGTTTCTTGGCTCGGGACGGTTGCACACGCGGCGGCTCGCCGGGCATCTTCGGGAAGTCCGGCGGGAACGGCAGTTCACCCTCGCCGTTCTCCAGGTCGCGCTCCCACCACGCCAGCAGCGGCGCGATGCTCGCTGGCTCGTCGTGCATCGCCTGCCACGGGTCGCCGATCGTCGCCAAGCGTTCGGGGACGGTCCGGATCGTGAAGGTCGTCGGGTCCGCGGTCGGCAGCTCGTCCCACGTGATCGGCGTCGACACCGAGGCGTGCGCGAGAGCCCGTGGACTGTAGGCACCGGCCATCGTCCGGTCACGGTTCGCCTGGTTGAAGTCGACGAAGACCCGCTGGCCTCGCTCCTCCTTCCACCACGCCGTCGTGACCAGGTCGGGCATCCGCCGTTCGAGTTCTCGGGCGGCGGCGATCACGGCGTGCCGGACGTCGAGGAACTCGTGCTCGGGTGCGATCGGGGCGAACACGTGCAGACCGCGGTTGCCGCTCGTCTTGATCCACGCCGTCAGACCCGCTTCGTCCAGGACCTTCCGGAGTTCCTGCGCCACGGGCACCGTATCCGAGAAGTCCGTGCCGGGCTGCGGGTCGAGGTCGATGCGGAGCTGGTCCGGGTGGTCGCTGTCCTCGGCGCGCGACGCCCACGGGTGGAAGACCACGGTGTTCATCTGCGCGGCCCACACCGCGACGGCCGGCTCGTCGATGACGAGCTGCGGGTGCTTCCGGCCGCTCGGGTACGTCACCGTGACCGACCGCACGTACACCGGGGCGCCCTTCGGCGGGTTCTTCGAGAAGAACTGCTCGCCGTCGACGCCGCCGGGGAACCGCTGCAGCGAGATGGGCCGGTCGCCGTTGGCCCGGACGAAGGCGTCGCCCACGGTCACCAGGTACTCGGCGAGGTCGGCCTTGGTGATCCCGGCCTCCGGCCAGAGCACGCGCGAGGGACTGCTGATCCGGACCTCGCGGTCCCCGTCGGGCCCGGGTACCCGCACCGTCGTCGCTTCGCTCGCCATGCAGCGGAAGGTACTCGGTGCACGATGGACGAGTGAGCGCGTACCTCGGAGTGGACCTGGCGTGGGGGCTCGGCACCGCGAGCCGTGCCCCGAACGAGACCGGACTGGTCGCGATGGAGTCCGACGGCACGATCACCGATGCCGGATGGGCCCGCGGGGTCGACGACGTCACGACCTGGGTCGCGGAACACCTCGGGCCGCGGTCGCTCATCGCCGTCGACGCCTCGCTCGTCGTGACGAACCCGACCGGCATCCGCGAGTCCGAACGGCAGGTCGGGCAGCGCTACGGCCGGTGGAAGGTGGCGGCGAACCCGACGAACCAGGCCTCCGCGGCGAGCGCCGGCGCCAGCCTGCTCGACCGGCTCACCGCACTGGGCGTCGAGTACGTGTCCGACACGGCATCCATGCACGCCAGGACCGGGCCGGCGATGTTCGAGTGCTACCCGTACACGACCCTGGTCGGCGTGGAGGAGCTCGGGTACGACGTCGAGCGGCCCCGGTACAAGCGCCTGGACCTCAGGGTGCCGGCAGCCGAGGCCCGGGCACGCCGCGCCGAGGCGTTCGACGAGCTCGTCCGGCGCCTGCGCGAGACCCCGCTCGACCCGCCGTTGCAGCTCGACTCGCATCCGCTGGCTGCGGGCCTCGCCGACCCGTCAGTGCTGCACGGTCCGACGCACAAGCACCGCGAGGACCTGCTCGACGGTGCCCTGTGTGCCTGGACGGCGGCGTTCTGGGAGCGGCACGGGGACGAACGCGTGCAGATCCTGGGAGGCGATGTGGGCCTCCCGTCCGACCCGGTGGACGAGGCGGGCCGCCGGCCGGTCGTGGTGGCGCCTGCGCGCCCGTCGCAGCGGAGGCCGCCGCAGATTGGTCAGTCGTGCTCGCGCTGAGCGTCTGAAGCGATCACCTTTGCGAGCAGGTCGCGCAGTGGACCGAGATCGCCCAGCATCGAGCGGCGGGCTGCAGAGTGGTTTTCGGACTTCGTCGCCTGCTGCCAGTCGAGCGTGACGTCGTGCTCAGCGGCGTACTGTCGCCAGAACTCTCGCTGCGTTCGACCGTTGCCCTCCATGAAGGGGTGGATGTAGTTGAGTGTCGCGAACTGCTCCGTGAGGAAGTCGAGCGGCCGCTTCAGCATCTCTCCCCCGCCAGCCAACTCGCCGTCGAGCTGGGCCATCCGCGGAGCGATGAGTTGGGGAGGCAGGAAAGGTTCGTCCGGGTTCTTCGCGATGCCGTCGAGACGGTACTCGCCAGCCCACTCGTAGACGTCCTGGAAGAGGTGGGCGTGGATTCGTCGAATCCGCTGCGATGGTCGAAGACCGCGGAGACCGCGGACCTCGCCGAGCAGCAAGTCGAGTTCGCGGTCTTGCACCTCAGGCACTTCGAGTGCCGCGAGTGCGGCTCTGCTCGTCGCTCCGAACTTGTTCCGCAGAACGAAGTTCTCGTCGTGGTAACCGCCGACCGGTCGACTCACCGGCGGTGTGCGAAGGCCCGGAGCTCCTCGCGGCTGATCTCACCCCGTGCGAAGCGGCTCATGTACTGAATCCACTCGGGGTTGTCCTCGAACCCTTCGAGTCGACCGGAGTGGATTACCGCCGCCACGGCGTGCGACCGCTTGGCGCGCTCGGCGCCACTGACGGTTCGAACGACTCGCTTGGCCATGAGACCGATTCTACGCGGTCGAGCCCTTGCGCTCCAGAGCCGGGTGGACGCACCGACGCGCGGCTAGGGTTGACCGGTGAGCACGACGAGCGAACCCCTGCACATCGGGCTGGTGTCGCTGCACACCTCCCCCGGAGACGAACCCGGCTCGGGCGAGGTCGGCGGCATGAACGTCGTCGTCCGGCACCAGGCCGAGGCGCTGGCCGATCGTGGCCACCACGTCGACATCATCACGCGGCGTTCGGCGCCGACGCAGCCGGACTCGGTGTCGCTCGTGCCGGGTGTGTGCCTGCGGTTCCTGTCGGCGGGTCCGGCGGAGCCGGTGCCGAAGGGTGAGCACGACGCGTTCATCGAGCCGTTCCGCCACGAGCTCGAGCAGCTCGGGCCGTTCGACGTCCTGCACTCGCACCACTGGTTCTCCGGTGCCGCTGCCCTGCCGGTCGCCCGTCAGCGCGGCATCCCGCACGTGCAGTCGTTCCACTCGATCGCCGCCGACCCCGAGACGCCGTTGTCCGAGGGTGAGCGGCCAGAGTCCGCCGGGCGCATCACGGGCGAGCAGCAGCTGGCGCGTGAGTCCGATGCGGTCGTCGTGGTGTCCGAAGCCGAGGCGTCGACTGTCCGGACGCGGCTCGGCGGTGCCGACGCGCGGATCTGGATCGTGCCGCCCGGGGTCGACGGGTCGGTCTTCCGTCCGGCGGCCGCCGGTGCGCGCCGGGCCGCCACGCCCTACGTCGTCGCGGCGGCTCGCGTGCAGCCGTTGAAGGGGCTCGACCTGGCAATCGAGGCGATCGCGGGCATCAGCCAGGAGGCCCGTCCCACCTTGGTCATCGCAGGGGATGCTTCGAGCGAGGCGGGTGACTACGTGGACGAACTGCGTCGGCTCGCCGCCGCGCGTGGCATCGCCGACCGCGTCACCTTCATCGGGCCGCAGTCGCGTGCCGACCTGGCGTTCCTGTTCCGTGGCGCGGCAGCCGTGCTGGTGCCGTCGCACTCCGAGACGTACGGGCTCGTGGCGCTGGAGGGCTCGGCGTCCGGGGTGCCGGTCGTGGCCGCGGCTGCCGGGGGCCTGCGTGAGGCCGTGGTCGACGGTGAGACGGGTGTCGTGCTCGAGTCCCGTGAGCCGTCGGTGTGGGCCGCCGAGATCGAGCGGATCCTGACCGACTCCGGGTACGCGGCCGCGCTGTCCTCGGCCGGGCGCGAGCACGCGGAGCGTCTGAGCTGGGAACGATCGGCTTCGGGGCTCGAGGACGTGTACCGCCGGGTGCTCGGCAGCGGGTCGCGGGTCGGATCGTGAGATGACGGCGTTCGACGCGTTCTGGGCAGCGCTCGACGCCGTGCCGGTGGAGGCGGACGCCGAGGCGCTCTACGACCTCGGTTCGGCCGAGGGGCGGTTGCGGCGATCGAACCTGCAGCGGTACCTGGAGCAGTTCGGGCCGGCGGCGGACACCCTGCTCGTGGCCGAGGCACCCGGGTGGCGGGGCATGACGAACACCGGCATCCCGTTCACGAGCATGCGCGAGCTCGAGACGGACCGGTTCGGCGACGACTACCTGGTGCCGCCGGAGCCGACCGCCCCGTGGGAGGCCTCATCGCGCGTCGTGCAGGCGGCACTGTCCGACTGGGCCGGGCCGCTCCCCGTGGCGTGGGCGATCTTCCCGCACCACCCGTTCGTCGCCCCGGACCGGCTGACGAACCGCACACCCCGTCCGGCCGAGGTGCGGTCGGGAGCATCGGTCGCCCTCGCGCTGCTCGAGGCACTCGGTGGCGTCGACCGGGTCCGGGTGGTCGCGGTGGGCCGGAAGGCCCAGGGTGCGCTCGCGTTGGCCGGCATCGAGGCGATCGCCGTCCGGCACCCTGCGCAGGGTGGCGCGAAGCAGTTCACCGAGCAGCTCCGAGCGTTGGACCGCTCGCTGTAGTTCCCCGTGCCGGTCCCTCCGGTCAGGCTGAGCGGACCTCGACGCCCTTCGCGGCCAGGGCCTCGGCGACGTGGGCGGGCAGCGGCGCAGCTGCGTACACGGTGCGGAGGGCCGGCAGGTCGAGGACGTCGTCCCAGTTCTGCGGGTCGAAGCGGTCGTCGGAGCCCTCCCACCCGGGGTGTACGTCCTGGAGCACCTCGAGGTCGGTGTCGACGGTGAGCTCCGTGACGAGCGACAGGTGCGACGGCAGGAGTTCCAGGTCGTCGTAGTACTCACGGGCCCGGTCGTCCTGGCCGTCGACGTCGAGGTCCTCGTCCGTCTCGTCGGCAGCCTCCGGGTCGTAGGGGTCGAGGACGTCGAGGTCGTAGCAGAGGACGTCGAGCACCAGCAGCTTCGCGTTGAAGTCGGCGAACTCGACGGGCTCTTCGGTGGTGTTCGACTCGTGGTCCATGGCCCGGAGAGTATCCGTCGCCGAGCGACCGTGTTGCGATCGCGAGAAACCTTCCTGTGGGACTAGACAGCAAGGCGTCTCGCGCGCAAGGGTGACGCATGGCCACCACCAAGACGGACCGACCACAGCAGGAGCAGCCCGAGCTCCGCAGGGTCATCGGTCCCAAGCTCCTGCTGCTGTTCATCGTCGGCGACATCCTGGGAACGGGTGTCTACGCGCTCACCGGTCAGGTCGCGGCAGAGGTCGGAGGAGCAGCGTGGCTCCCCTTCCTCATCGCCTTCGCGGTCGCCCTGCTGACGGCGTTCTCGTACCTGGAACTCGTCACGAAGTACCCGCAGACCGCGGGCGCTGCGCTCTACGTGCACAAGGCGTTCGGCGTCCACTTCATCACCTTCATCGTGACCTTCATCGTGATGTGTTCCGGCATCACCTCGGCGTCGACGGCGTCGCGGGCGTTCGCCGCCAACCTCGGCGTCGGGTTCGGCCTCGAGTTGCCGAACGCCGTCGTGATGCTCATCGCCATGGGCTTCATGCTCGCGGTGATGGCGATCAACTTCCGCGGCGTCAGTGAGAGCGTGAAGACGAACGTGGTCCTCACCCTGGTCGAGCTGTCCGGTCTCGTCATGGTGATCCTGATCGGCTTCTGGGCGATCGCAGGCGGCAACGCGGACTTCTCGCGGGTGGTGATGTTCGAGACCCCGGAGGACAAGACCCTGCTCATGTCGATCTCCACGGCGACGTCGCTGGCGTTCTTCGCGATGGTCGGCTTCGAGGACTCGGTGAACATGGCCGAGGAGACCAAGGACCCCTCGCGCATCTTCCCGAAGGTGATGCTCACCGGCCTCGGCATCACGGCCGTGATCTACACGCTCGTGTCGATCTGCGCCGTCGCCGTCGTGCCGATCGGTGAGCTCGCCGGCAACGAGACCCCGCTCGTGACCGTCGTGCAGACCGCCGCCCCGGACTTCCCGATCGCCGACCTGCTGCCGTTCATCTCGATGTTCGCCGTGGCCAACACCGCCCTGATCAACATGATGATGGCGTCGCGACTGCTGTACGGCATGAGCAAGCAGGGCGTGCTGCCGGGCTTCCTGGCCCGCATCTCCCCCGCTCGTCGCACCCCGTCGAACGCGATCGTCTTCACCACCGCGATCTCCCTGCTGCTCATCGGCTGGGTCTCGCTCGACCCGGACTCCCCGATCGTGGTGGTCCTCGGTGGCACGACCTCGCTCCTGCTGCTCACCGTGTTCGCCGTCGTGAACCTGACGGTGGTCGTGCTCCGCCGCGACAAGGTCGACCACAAGCACTTCCGAGCCGGCGTGATCATCCCCGTCATCGGCATCATCACGTGTCTGTGGCTCGTGCTGCCGTTCTCGTCCGGCCGCGACCCGCAGCAGTACCAGATCGCCGGTGCACTGCTGGCCCTCGGCGTGGTGCTGTGGGCGGTGACCTGGTTCACGCACGGCCGCAAGCAGCCCGAGAAGGCCCCGACCGGCCTGGTCACCGAGCCGACGAAGGTGCAGCACCCGCCGCACGACCACCGCGACGACTGATGGACGCGACCGCCGTCATCTGGACGACCGTCATCGCCGCCATCGCGCTCATCTCCCTGTCCGCCGGCGGATGGGGTCGGAGCAGGTCGCGCCGACGCCGACGCTGACGTCGCGGCTGACGGTCCTGGTGCACGAACCCCGTGTTCGGTGCACCAGGACCGTCAGTGCGTCACAGCGGCCCCCGATCGGGCGGGTGCGGTTCCCAGGCGGCGCCCGTACGCTCGTCGTGCTCCGCCTGCCCCGCCCCGTCCGTCGAGAGGTCCCGTCATGCGCCGTGTCGGCATCACGCTCGCGTCGGTGTTCGGCGCCGGCATCGTGGTCGTCGGGATCGGCGTCGTGGTGCTCGTCGTGATCGCGGTCAACTCGATCGCCGGCATCGCGAAGTCCAGCGCCGCCGACGCCACCCCCACGTGCCCGAAGGTCGCCTCCAAGACCGTCGGCGGCATGGTCGTCCCCGCCGGCCCCATCGCGGGCTTCTGCCAGGACCGCCTGGTGAACGCCGCGTCGGTGATCCAGGCCGCGAAGGCGGTCGGCATCGGGCCGCACACCCAGGCCGTCGGGGTCATGACGGCGATCGGCGAGTCGAGCCTGGTGAACCTGGACCACGGCGACGCCGCGGGACCGGACAGCCGCGGCCTGTTCCAGCAGCGCGACAACGGCGCCTGGGGCACGTACGAGCAGCGGATGGACCCGTACACGGCGGCGTCGATGTTCTACGCGAAGCTCGTCAAGGTCCCCGGCTGGAAGACGATGACGCCGACGCAGATGGCGCACGCGGTGCAGATCAACTCGGACCCCGAGCACTACGCGAAGTCCTGGCCCGCGGCCAAGGCCGTCGTCGAGGGGCTGACGGGCGAGACCGTGCCCGACACCGCGCCACAGGGCTGACCGGGCACGAGACCGCCGGGCCCGTCGGTCAGGCGACGTCCTGGTCCTGGTCGTGCTCGTCGAGTTCGACCATCGCGGCACCGCCGTCGTGGACGATGACCTGCGCGCGCAGCCGGATCGCGTGCTCGTCGAGGGCGCAGGCGCACGCGTCGACCCACTCCCAGTCGACCGGGTGCACGCGGTCGACACCGGGCCGCTCCCACGCGAGGACGACGTCGACCGCGCCGAGCTGTCCGACGATCTCGGAGATCAACGACGCGAAGTCACTGACGTGCTCGTCCGGTTGGTAGGGCAGGTCCGCGATGGGCAGCAGGAACGGGATCGACATCCCGAGCTCGTCGAGGAACACCACCCAGCACTGCCGGCGCACCGGGCGGTCGACCAGGGCGGCGACGAGTTGGACGACGTCGTCGTCGGTACGGACAGGGGTTCGGATCAGGCGGTCGAGGGTGTCGGTGTCAGGCATGACTCCAGCGTCGCGAACCCGGCCCGCCCACCGACGGCCGCCGTGTGCATCTGTGGACAACCTCGCCGCCGCAGCCACCTGTGGAGGACGACTTGAGGCCGCGAGCCGTCCGACTTCGGCGATCCCGATGCCCCCGCGGTCGCTGGACGGGCCTCCAGTCCGAACCCGACCGGCTCGGCGAGGTTCCACGACATGCCGCACGCTGATCGCCGAGGTTCCAGATCTCGACGAACAGGGCGCCGACATGCCGAGATTTCGGAACCTCGGGACGGCAGCACCCCTTAGATGCCGTGCGTCACCGAGCTCTCGATGAGCAACAGCGCCGCGAAGAACACCGCGACGACGGCGGCCATCCCGACGAGCACGACCGGCCACGCCAGCCGACGCCGCACCAGCCGCAGGATGCACACCACGATCGAGGCGACCAGCACGAGCGCGATCAGGATCGGCCCGACCGTCACGACCGAGTCACCGAGCCCCACGTTGCAGGTGTTCCCCGGGGCAGCGCACGACACGAACGCCAACGACATGAGCTTGATGCCCCACCCCGCTGCCAACGCTTCGAGCGTCAGCACCACGAGCAGGGTGATGGAGGCGACCATGTCCGCGACGCGGCGGCGCCCTGCCAGGGGGTGGCGGGCCTCCCGTCCGAACCGTGCCGGAGCCGACCCGAGCGGATCGAGACGCGCCCCCGGAACCGACTCCGGACCCGAGCCGGGCACCGACTCCGGCCCGGACCCGGGAGCCGAACCGGCGTCAGCCGGACCGGACGACCGGGCGGGCGCGTCCATCAGGACCGCCGGCCGCGCGTGGACCAGAGGGCCGCGGCGATGAGCAGCGGCTGCCCGAAGAGGCGCGCGACGCGCTTCTCGTCGGTGTCCAGGCCGAACGCGTCGCGGCGGTTGACCCACTGCGACAGGTTGCCCGGGAAGATCACCGTGAAGAACAGCGCAGCGACGGAGCCGACGAAGCGCCGGGCCGGCTTCGGCGCGAGCACGAGCGCCGAACCGAGGGTGATCTCGGCGACACCGGAGGCCAGCACGGTCGTGTCCTCGGAGAGCGGCACGAACTCCGGAACCTGGGCCGTGAACTCCTTGCGCGCGAAGGTGAGGTGACTCGTGCCGGCGAACACGAGCGCCAGGCCGAGCAGGACGCGGAGGAAGGAACGCATGCCTCCATCGTGCCTGCTCCCGGGCGACGGTGCTCGCACGTGTACGGAACCCGACCGGCTCGGTACATTCAGACGTATGGGAGCACCCTCTCGGGACCACGAACCGCCAGCAGCCCCCGCGACCTTCGCCGTGCTGCTCGGCCCGGTCGCGTTCTACCTCGGCATCATCGTGCCGGCGCAGGGCACGGTCCGGCACGTCCTGCTGGGTGCGGCGTTCGGCGTCGTCTGCGTGCTGAGCGGCTGGCGTGCGATCGTCATCGCCGGTCGCCGTCGCCGGGCGGTGCAGGTCTGGGCGTGGATCGGCATCGTGATCGGCGCCGCCGGGCTGGTCATGATCCTCTGGCAGCTGCTCGTCATCGCGACCGCCGGGGCGTTCCCGCCGCCGTTCTGGTCGCCCTACGCGAACCGCTGACGCGGGTCACCAGCCGAGCGTGCCCGGCGCACCCTTGAACGGGCCGACGACGTCCGACGTGATCCAGCCGCCGTAGAAGTCGCCGTCCTGCGACTGCACGACCTCGCCGCCGACCTCGCACGAGTCCATCGCCGACGGGTAGATCGCGACGCGGTCCCGGAGCGACTCGTACCCCGGCTCGGGCGTCGGGTAGTTCCACGCGGCGCGGCTCGCGACGGTGCCGTCCCCGCCGACCACGTCGAAGTACCGCGCCCGGCCCTTGAACTCGCACATGCTCGACCCCTGGGCGGGGCGGAGGTCGAGGTCCGCCATCGGCAGGTAGTACACCGGCGGGTGCGAGGTCTCGAGGACCCGCACGGCATCGGTGGTGTCGGCCACGACGGTGCCGCCGAACCGGACGACGACGCGGGCGGTGACGGGCTCGACGGCGGGCGGGCGGGGGTAGTCCCAGACCGATTCCTGTCCGGGGCCGGGTTCGATCCGTGTGGGATGGCGCATGGGCTCGTGTCTACGCCGAACGGCTGCGGTCCGGCTGGCGGGCGGGGTGCACGGAGCCGCCGCAAGGTGCACCATGGGCGGGTGACGACGACGACACGCACGCTCTTCCGACGGAAGCCCATCGAGACGATCGATGACGACACCGGAGCCGAGGGTGGCCTGAAACGGCACCTCGGCCTCTGGCAGCTCACCGCGATCGGCATCGGCGGCATCATCGGCGCGGGGATCTTCACCCTCGCCGGCACCGTGGCGAACGGCGTCGCCGGTCCCGCGGTCCTCATCAGCTTCCTGGTCGCCGGCGTCGCGAGTGCCGCCGCAGCGTTGTCGTACGCCGAGTTCGCCGGCCTCATCCCGAAGGCCGGCAGTGCGTACACGTACGGGTACGCGGTGCTCGGCGAGATCGTCGGGTGGTTCATCGGGTGGGACCTGCTGCTCGAGTACACGGCGATCGTGGCGGTGGTCGCGATCGGCATCTCCGGCTACGTCGGGTTCCTGGTGGGCCAGTTCGGCATCGACCTGCCCGCGTGGATGCTCGGCGCGCCCGGCACCGGCGACGGCCACGTGATCGACGTCTTCGCGATCATCCTGTGCCTGGTCACCGCGTTCGTGCTCACCCGCGGCATCCGCAGTGCCGCCCGGTTCGAGTTCGTCGCCGTCGGCATCAAGGTCGCACTCGTCGTGCTCATCGTCGTGCTCGGCGTGTTCCACATCAACAGCGCGAACTACTCCCCGTACTTCCCGTTCGGCTTCGGCGGCGTGATGACCGGCGCCGCGACGGTGTTCTTCGCGGTGTTCGGCTACGACGCCATGTCCACCGCGGCCGAGGAGTCCGTCGACGCCCGCAAGCACATGCCGAAGGCGATCCTGCTGTCCCTCGGCATCTCGATGGTCCTGTACGTGCTGGCGACCCTGGTGCTGACCGGGATGCAGAAGTACACGGACATCGACCCGGCCTCGGGCTTCTCGTCGGCGTTCGCGTCGGTCGGCCTCGGTGGTGTCGCGAACGTCATCGCGATCGGCGCCATCGTCGGCATCGTCACGGTGCTCGTCACGTTCATGCTCGGCGCCAGCCGCGTCTGGTTCTCGATGAGCCGCGACGGTCTGATGCCGAAGTGGTTCTCGAAGACCGACCCGAAGCGCCACGTCCCGACCCGCGTCACGTGGATCCTCGGCATCGCGTCGGCGATCCTGGCAGGCGTTCTGCCGATCGGAGTCGTCGCCGAACTCACGAACATCGGGATCCTGCTCGCGTTCGTGGTGGTCTGCTCCGCGGTGATCGTGCTCCGCTACCGCCAGCCCGACCTCGACCGTCAGTTCCGGCTGCCGTTCATGCCCGTCATCCCGATCATCGGCGTCATCGCGTCGCTGTGGCTCGTGACGTTCCTGCAGTGGGAGACGTGGGTGCGGTTCGCGGTCTGGTTCGCGATCGGCCTGGGCGTGTACTTCGGCTACTCGCGGAAGCACAGCAAGTTGGCGGCCGGCGAGCCGACCGACGCGACGAAGCCGTAGCGAGCAGGCGCCCTAGCGTCCGCTCCAGCGCACCCAGCCCTGCACCTGCGCCGCAGCGCTCTCGAGCGAGGAGTGCGCCCCGTTGATCGAGTGGTCCGGCGAGTCCACCGTGAACTGGTCCGTCCGGGTGACGTCGCAGACGACCTCGGAGCCGAGCCACACGTTCCAGTGGTCTGCGGAGTCGTGCACCCACCGCAAGCGGTCCGGCATGAGCGTGTCCAATCGAGTGGAGAGCGGCGAGCAGTCGTCGCCCGTCCACGCAGACGGTAGCCCTGCTCGATGTGTGCCGTTCGGGTCGGCGGCTCCGCGCGTCGGTGGCACCTGGCACGATTGACCCGTGCCAGCAGCCCCGATGATCGACGCCGTCGACGTCATCCGTTTCGTCGGGCCGCAGACCTTCGGTCGCGCGCGCGACGTCGTCCGTGCCGGCCTGGTCGACGATGCCGTCTGGAACGCCGACGACGGCACCGTCACGGCGACCGTCACGGGCACCGCTGACGACCCCTACGAGTGCCGCATCGACATGACCGTGGCGCGCGGCGACTTCATCCGCCCGGTCCGCAGCACGTGCAGCTGCCCCCTCGGCGGCGACTGCAAGCACGTCGCCGCCGCACTGCTCACCATCAACGCGCGTGCCCTGGCCGCCAACGCCGGCCCGCGTCCGGAAGCGCCGGCTCCGCCGCCCTCGGACTGGAGGCACGACCTCGCCCGCCTCGCCGGTGACGACGAGCAGGCGGTCACCCCGCAGGGCACCCGGATGGGTCTGCAGTTCGAGTTGCGCGACGCGGTCCCCGCCGCCCTCGCGGCCCGCGCCCGGGCCGCCGGCCGAGCCCTGCCGGCGCCGTCCCGCACGGTCCGGCTCGGGGTCCGGCCGGTGACCCGCAGCGACGCCGGCAACTGGGTGCGCGGGCAGCTCACCTGGGGCACGCTCCCCTACTCGCAGAACCGCCTGGGCCTCGGCGCCGAGCAGCACGGGTGGTTCATGCAGCTCGCGGCCCTGCACCGTGCGGGTCAGCTGGCGGGGTTGCCCGGCGAGAGCGACTGGCTGCACCTCGACGACTTCCGCAGCCCGCTGCTGTGGCCGTTGCTCCGGCAGGCGTCGGGGCTCGACATCGCCTTCGTGACCGGCAAGCGCGAGGGCGGGGTGGTCCTCGGCGAGCAGGCCCAGGTGCTGCTCGATGTCTCTCGGCCCGGTGTCGCCCGGCACGACGACGCCGTGGTGATCGGCGCGAGCGCGGTGCTCGACGGCCGCCCGGTCGTCCCCGGTGCGGCGCGGATGGTCGGCGACCACGGTGTGTACGTGTTCCGCGAGAGCCCGGAGTTCACGGTCGGGCTCGCACCGACCCCGGCGCCCGTGCCGGACGACCAACGGCGCATGCTCCTCGAGGGCACCCGCATCACGGTGCCGACGGCCGAGGTCGACGAGTTCCTGGCCGACTGGTCGCCCCGGCTGCGCGGTGCCCTCGGGCTCGTCAGCTCCGACGGCTCGGTCGAGCTGCCCGAGCGCACCCCGCCCGAACTCGTGCTGACGGCGACGTTCGAGCCCGCAAGGGCACCCCGCACCGACGACCGGGTGCACCTGCACTGGCGCTGGCACGTCGACGGCCGCAAGGACCCGGTGTCGCTGCACGGGCCGCTCCCCGACCTGACCGGGCTCCGCGCCGCGGACGATCCAGCCAGCACCGACGACTCAGCCAGCACCGACGACCGAGCCGGCACCGAGGCGGCGACCGCCGACGCCGACGTGCCCGCGGCCCTGGAACCCGCCACGTCGACAGCGCGAGCCGACGACGCGACGTCTGGCGAGCCTCCCGTCCGCCCTGCCGGACCCGGTGGCGGACTGGACTGGTTCCAGGACGGCACCATCGACGGGGCCGACGTCGCCGTGTTCGCGAACGAGTTCCTGCCCGAGTTGCCGGCGCTCGGCGTCCGCACGGTGGTGCAGGGTGAGCGCCTCGACTACGAGCGGTTGAGCGGGCGGCCGCACATCCGCGTCACGACGATGCCGTCGGACAAGCACGACTGGTTCGACCTCGGCATCATCGTGAGTGTGAACGGCAAGCAGATCCCGTTCACCCCGCTGCTCACCGCCCTGGCCGGTCGGCAGCGGCGGCTGAAGCTCGTCGACAACTCCTACTTGTCGCTCGCCGATCCCGCGTTCGACCGGCTCAAGGAACTCATCGACGAGGCCCGCGACCTCGACGAGTGGGAGCCCGACCAGCCGATCCAGGTGACGCCGCTGCAGGCCGGGCTGTGGACCGAGTTCGACCTGCTCGCCGACGAGACCTCGCACGACGAACGCTGGCAGGCGATCACCGCGGGGCTGATGGGGGCGACTCCCCCGGGTGACGTCCCGGTGCCGGACACCGTGCACGCCGAACTGCGGCCGTACCAGCACGCCGGGTACGCCTGGCTGTCGTTCCTGGCGGCGCACGGCATCGGCGGGGTGCTCGCCGACGACATGGGCCTCGGCAAGACCCTGCAGGTGCTCGCGATGGTCGCTGCCCGTCGTGCCGCCGAGCCCGACGGGGCGCCGTTCCTCGTCGTCGCGCCGACCTCGGTCGTCGGCAACTGGGTGGCCGAGGCGGCGAAGTTCACGCCGTCACTGCGGGTGGCGGCCGTCACCTCGACGTCGCTGAAGGATCCCGGTCTCGTCGCCCGCACGGCCTCGCAGGCCGACGTCGTCGTCACCTCGTACGCGCTGCTCCGGCTCGACTCGCAGGCGTGGACCGACCTGCCGTGGTCGGCACTCGTGCTCGACGAGGCGCAGTTCGTGAAGAACCCGCAGTCGCAGACCCACCGGGTGGCGTCCGAGCTGCAGGCACCCGTGAAGTTCGCGATCACCGGCACCCCGCTCGAGAACGGGCTCACCGACCTGTGGGCGCTGTTCCACATCGTCGCGCCCGGGTTGCTGTCCACCTGGACCCGGTTCGGCGACGACTTCGTGAAGCCGCTCGCCTCCCCCGAGCTCCGGGGCGAAGCACGCCAGCAGCTCACCGCGAAGCTCCGGCGTCGGATCCGGCCGCTCATGCTCCGCCGGACGAAGCAGGCCGTCGCCGCCGACCTGCCGCCGAAGCAGGAACAGGTCGTTCGGGTCACGCTCGACCCCGCGCACCGCGAGCTGTACGAGCGCACGCTCAACCGCGAGCGACTGAAGGTCCTCGACCTGATCGACGACCTGTCGAAGAACCGGATGATCGTGTTCCGGTCGCTGACGCTGCTGCGGATGCTCGCGCTGTCGCCGGCGTTGGTCTCGAGCGGGTCGGACTCGCCCCTGTCGCCGTCGACGCCGATCCCGTCCGCCAAGCTCGACCTGCTGCTCGACGAGCTCGAGCAGCTCGCGGCCGAGGGCCGACGCGCCCTGGTGTTCAGCCAGTTCACGTCGTTCCTGCGGATGGTGTCCGATGCCCTCGACGAACGGGGCGTCGGCTACGAGTACCTCGACGGCTCGACGCGCAAACGCCCACAGGTGATCGAGCGCTTCCGGCAGGGCACCGCGCCCGCGTTCCTCATCTCGCTGAAGGCCGGCGGCTTCGGGCTCACCCTGACCGAGGCGGACACCGTGTTCGTGCTCGATCCGTGGTGGAACCCCGCCGCCGAGTCGCAGGCCGTCGACCGAACGCACCGCATCGGGCAGACCCGGTCGGTCAGCGTGCAGCGCTTCATCGCCGAGGACACCATCGAGGAGAAGGTCCTCGCACTCGCCGCGCGCAAGGCCGAGCTGTTCGCCACGATGATCGACGACGACGCCCTGTTCGCCGACGACCTGACGGCCGACGACATCCGCTCGCTGCTCGCCTGACGCGACGGAGCGGTCAGGCGAGCGCGAGCGCGGGTGTCAGCGGGCGCGAGCGTCGGCAGGCGAGCGCGTCAGCGTGCGAGCGCGTCGATCGCCGTGACCTCGTCCGCCGAGAGCTCGATGCGGGCACCGGCAGCGTTCGACCGGATGCGCTCCGGGTTCGACGACTTCGGGATGACGACGAAGCCGTGCGCGACGTGCCACGCGACGATGACCTGGGCGCTGTCGGCGTCGTGCTCGCCCGCGATGTCGAGCAGCGTCGGGTCCTGCAGGTTGCTCGCCTTGAAGGGGCTGTACCCCTCGAGCACGACCCCGCGTTCGGCCAACCCGTCCGCGATCGTCCTGTCGTACTCGACCGGGCTCCACTTGATCTGGTTCACGGCCGGGGTGGTGCCGGTCGCGGTGACGAGCTCGTCGATCTGGTCGAGCGAGTAGTTGCTCACACCCACGGCTCGGGTCAGTCCGTCGGCCTGCGCCTGGACGACCTGCTCCCACACGTCCGGGCGGGCCTCGCCGTTCGGCGGCCAGTGCACGAGCCAGAGGTCCAGGTGGTCGAGGCCGAGCTGGTCGAGGCTCTCCTCGATCGTCTCGCGGACGCGGTCGGCGCTGTCCGGCGGAAGCTTCGTCGTCACGAACACGTCGTCGCGGGCGAGGCCGGACTCGGCGAGGGCCTTGCCGACGCCGCGCTGGTTGCTGTAGCCGGTGGCGGTGTCGATGTGGCGGTACCCGGCCGCCAGTGCTTCGCCGACGGCGGCGGGGGCCTCGCCGTCCGGGATCTGCCAGGTGCCGAAGCCCAGGAGCGGCATCGACCCACCGGTGACGGACACGGACGGATTCGCGTAATCGGTCATGCCCCCGTGTCTACGCCGTCGGCGTCCGCCCGTTCGGAGCGTGGCCTCCGCGGCGGTGTCCGAGGTCTCCGGCATGATCGTCGAGGCCACCCGGCCCGCACCACCGCACCACCGCACCACGCAGGAGCCCCACCCGCATGACGTCCCGCCGACGCCGCCGTACCCGCATCAGCCTCACCTCCGTCCTCGTCGTCCTCGCCCTCGCGGTCGGTGGCTACGCGCTCGACGCCACCGGCGTCCTCGGTCCGGACGCCGACGCGGCTGCCGGGCCCACGGCAGTCGCCACGGCCACCGTCGGCACGGACAGCGGCGCACCGGAGCCGAGCCGAGCCTCCAGTCCGACAGATTCGACGGATCCGACGGATCCGACGGATCCGACCGTCAGCACGTCGACCGACACCGACGCTGCGGACGCCCGCGCGCTCCTCGCCACGCTGCCCGTCAAGGGCAAGGCCGCCGGCACCGGGTACGACCGCACGGGCGAGTTCGGCAGCGCGTGGATCGACGTCGACCACAACGGCTGCGACACCCGGAACGACGTGCTCGCGCGCGACCTCAGCGGCATCGTGCGCCAGGGTCCGTGCAAGGTGATGACCGGCACGCTCGTCTCGCCGTACACCGGGGCGACGATCGACTTCGTGCGCGGCAACACGACCTCGACCCTCGTGCAGATCGACCACGTCGTCGCGCTCGAGAACGCCTGGCGCACCGGTGCCCAGCAGCTCAGCCAGTCGGAGCGGGAGGCCCTGGCGAACGACCCGTCGAACCTGTTCGCCGTCGACGGCCGGTCGAACTCGCAGAAGCGCTCGGGCGACGCCGCGACCTGGCTGCCCGCGAACAAGGCCTTCCGCTGCACCTACATCGAGCACCAGGTGTCCGTGAAGGCCGAGTACCGCCTGTGGGTCGTGCCCGCCGAGCGCGATGCGATGGAGCGGGTGCTCGGCGCCTGCTGACGTCAGGCGGTCTGCCGCCGCTGAGTGTCGACCTGGAGGCCCGGCGCACCTCCGCCCCGCGTGGCAGGCTGCGGACATGGCTGAGCAACTCACGGTCCCGCAGGCGTTCGCGCTCCTCCAGGTCGAACCCGACGGCCGCAAGTCCCTCGACGGGCAGACGCTGGACACCGGTCTCGCGGGAGCGGTCCTCGCCGACCTGGCGCTCCGCGGTGCCGTCTCGCTGCAGAACGGCCTGGTCACCGTCGTCGACGGCGCCGCCACGGGCGACCCGGTGCTCGACAGCGTCGTCGGCTCGATCGCGGCGTCCGGTGCGCCGCGCAAGGCGAAGTGGTGGGTGAGCCGGCTCGGGAAGCAGCGGCTCCGCGACGACGTCCTCGCCGGACTCGTCGAGCGAGGGATCATCAGCGTCGAGCAGGGCAAGGTGCTCGGGCTCTTCCCCACCACGAAGCACCCGGAGCGCGACGGGGCCCTGGAGGCACTGCTGCGATCGGGCATCGCGGACGTCTTGGCTCGGCGGGCGACCCCGACACCGTTCTCCGCTGCGGTCATCGGGCTGCTCGACGCGACGAACACGCTCCGCAAGCAGTTCGGCGCGGTCGACAAGGGACTGGTGCAGGAGATCACCTCGGGCACCTGGGCGAGCCCTGCGGTGAAGGCCGTGCTCGAGGAGATCCAGGCCGCGGCGATGATCGTCATCATGGCGGCGACCACCGCGACGACGACCACGGTCATCACGAGCTGAGGTCGCCAGCACACCCTGCAAAACGACAGGTGTAGCCTAAAGGGAATTCATCGTCGAAGACCTCAGGAGGCCTCCCCATGCCCGAAACCAACTCCGTCACGTCGCGCTTCGCCGACCGCGTCGTCCTCATCACCGGCGGCGGCTCCGGCCTCGGTCGTGCCACCGCCGTCCGCCTGGCCGCCGAGGGTTCCGCGCTCTCCCTCGTCGACGTCTCCGAGCAGGGACTCGAGTCCTCGAAGGCCGCCGTGCTCGAGGCCACCCCCGACGCCCAGGTCCTGACCACCGTCGCCGACGTCTCCAACGAGGCCCAGGTGGACGCCTACGTCGCAGCCACCACCGAGCGCTTCGGCCGCATCGACGGCTTCTTCAACAACGCCGGCATCGAGGGCAAGCAGAACCCCACCGAGTCGTTCACCGCCGCCGAGTTCGACAAGGTCGTGTCGATCAACCTGCGTGGCGTGTTCCTCGGGCTCGAGAAGGTCCTCAAGGTCATGCGTGAGCAGGGCTCCGGCATGGTCGTGAACACCGCGAGCGTCGGCGGCATCCGCGGCATCGGCAACCAGTCCGGGTACGCCGCCGCCAAGCACGGCGTCGTCGGCCTGACCCGCAACTCCGCCGTCGAGTACGGCCGCTACGGCATCCGCATCAACGCCATCGCGCCCGGAGCCATCTGGACGCCGATGGTCGAGAACTCGATGAAGCAGCTCGACGCGGAGAACCCCCGTAAGGCCGCCGAGGAGTTCATCCAGGTCAACCCGACGAAGCGCTACGGCGAAGCCCCCGAGATCGCCGCCGTCGTCGCGTTCCTGCTGTCCGACGACGCGTCCTACGTCAACGCGACGGTCGTCCCGATCGACGGCGGGCAGTCGGCCGCGTACTGAGCCGCACCGGTCCGACGCCCGGCGCACCTCCTCGTGCGCCGGGTGACGACCTGGAGGCCCGGCTCAGCCCCGGCGTGTCCGTTCAGCATGACAGCATGGTTGGCGTGAGCAACGACGAGACGAACGGATCCGCCTTCGGCCGAGGCGTCGACAAGGCCCCGCCCACCGCGGCCGCCGAACTCCGCCGCCGGATGGCCGCCTCGCCGGCGGGCTTCCTGCGCAGCGCGGCGTGGGTGCCGTGGAAGCCGGCGGGTACTCCGGAGGCCGGCAGCGTCGCGCACGTCATGATCCGTGACAAGCCGTTCGTGCCTGTCTTCACCGACCCGGACGAACTCTCCGCTGGCCTGCCCGAGGCCGAGGGGCGTCCGGTTCCGATGTCCGAGCTCGTGACCGCCCTGCCCGAGGAGTTCGGCATCGTGGTCGACCCCACGAGTGTGGCCGAGGCGAACTTCCTGCACGCCGACGTCCTCGCCCAGATGCGGGTGCAGATGCAGGGTGGCGTCCCGACCAGCGACGGCTGACTCGAACGGTCGTACCAGTCGAGTACGCCGGGCAGGTCCGCTGCTGCTCAGCTGCTCGCGGTCAGAGCGGCACCGGCGATCGCCCACCAGTAGCCCAGCAGCGCTCCTGCCGGGACTGCCAGCACGGCGACCGCGACGGCGCGACGCATCATCCGCTTCCGCCGCGCCGCCTGGCCGATCTCCCGCTCGAGCCGTTCGAATCGCTGGACGTGGCGAAGGGTGTCGTTCACCACGACAGCCTCGACGTGCCAGGTCCCACGTTCCTCGGCCAGCATCGACAGGAACCGGGCGGCTTCGTCGGAGTGGACTCGTGGCAGATCCCTGATCCAGGCGCCGATCTGACGGGGCTCGACCGTCACGACGGCCGGTGCGGTCTTCCCGAACTGCAGCGTTCCCGCTGCGATGACCAGGACCGGCTGGACCGGGACCGGTCCGCCGGCTGCGGCGGACAACAGGCGAGTCGCTCGTTCCCCCTCGGCGAGGGCGCGGTGCACGTGCGGTGTCCGCTGCCCGTTCACGGTCAGCATCCGTCCGCCGACCCACACCTTCTGCCCCGAATGGTTCTTGGTGTTGATCGAGAACACGCCGGTGGGTCCGACGACGACGTGGTCGATGTCCGTCGTGCTCTTCCCGACCGGTACCGCGTGCAGCACCGTGAACTCGGGGCCGAGCGCATCGAGCTGGGCAGCGACCTGCCGTTCTCCCACAGCGCCCTTGAACCACGAGCGGGCTTCGTCACGAAGCGGGTCGTGCCCCCAGAAGCGCTGCCAGCCGGTTCGCGCCGGCCCCTCAGCTTGGATGGCCAGGCACTCCTGCATGACCGCGTACCCGGGCTTCCGCGCTCGGAGCGTCAGCGCGGCCCCGCCCCTCGGAGTCGGGCGGTGGTCGGCGACAGCGGCGTTCTCCCCCATGTGTCCACCGTCCCAGGACGACAGGTGTCGGGACCAGCCCTCGTTCTGGCGTCACAGCCGCGGCGGTGCGGCTCGGCGCTCTGGCACGCTGACGGTTCTGGTTCACGATCGCCGGACTTCCTGAACCAGGACCGTCACTCGCCCGGCAGCACGCCGGGCTCCGCCACCGAGCGGCGGCGGAGCGGCCGGCGCGGCCGGCGCGGCCGTCAGCGAGCGGGCTGGACGAGCTCGATGAAGCGGGACAGCAGCGACAGGCCGGCGATCGAGGGTGGGAGTCCCGTGGTGAGCGCCGGCGAGTGCACGAGGTACGCCGCCCACTTCGCCCGCGAGATCGCCACGTTCAGCCGGTTCGGCATGAGCAGGAAGTCGAGCCCGCGCGGGATGTCGGCTGCACTCGACGCTGCCAGGGACACGATCGACACCACGGCCTCGCGGCCCTGGAACAGGTCGACCGTGCCGACCTGGGTGCCGGTGAAGCCAGCACGGTCGAGCTCCTGACGGATCAGGGCACCCTGCGCGTTGTACGGGGCGACGACGATGACGTCCTCGTCGATCAGGGCGCGGGAGTCCGAGCCGTCGGTCCACGTGCGGCCGACCACATCGCCGACGAGGGCCACCACACGGGCGGCTTCCTCTGGTGACGAGGTCGTGTTGCCCACGTGCACGACCGGCTCGGGGTGCACGCCCGCGTCGATGCCGTCGAGGTGCCGACCGGACACCATCGACGCGAGCTGCCCGTCGTAGGACAACGCCGAGACGGACTCGGTGAGCGCCGGCTCCATCCGACGGGTGCGGGCGAGGAAGTAGCCGAACTCCGGCGGCAGGACGTGCTCGCCGTCCGCCAGCCACCCCAGCGCCGACTCGTCGACGGGCTCCGGGTGCGAGCCCTGGGACACCTGCGGGAGCTGCTGCGGGTCCCCCAGCAGCAGGAGCCGGGTCGCGGCGATCGAGGACGCGATGGTCGGCGCGAGCGAGAACTGCCCGGCCTCGTCGACGACGAGCAGGTCGAGGGAGCGGCGCTCGATCGTCGACGCGTTCGCGAACGTCCACGCGGTCCCGCCGACCACGCCGCCGGTGCCGGAGGCCTCGCACGACGACAAGAACGCGGCGACGGCAGCACCGTTCTTCACGGGCGTCCACGCGGCGGCATCGAGTTCGTCCTCGGTCGCACCGGACTTCGGCACCTTCACGACCCGGTCCGCGGGCACGCCGGCGTTCACGACCGACGACAGGAAGTTCTCCGAGGTCGCGTGGGACTGTCCGACGACGCCGACGCGCCAGCCGTACTCGCGGACGAGCCGTGCGACGACGTTCGACCCGACGTACGTCTTGCCCGTGCCGGGAGGCCCCTGGATCGCCAGGTACGAGTGGTCGAGGCCGAGCAGCGTCGCCACCACGGCGGACACCGTGTCGTCGCCCTGCACGGGCACGATCGCTCCGCGTGGCGGCACCCGGCGCAGCAGGTCGAAGGCCGGGTCCGACACCATCGAGGGCAGCTCGTCGAGGACCTGCTGCCCCCACTCGGCGATCGCCTCGGGCTGCGGCTTCGCGCGGGGCGGTGCTGACGGCGCGAGCGCGACCGGGAACTCGTGGTGCGGTTCCGCCCCGACGGGTAGGCCCTCCTTCACGAGCATCTCGACGGCGTCGCCGTTGTCCCACACGTCCACGATCACGGCGCGGGATGACGCGCCCTTCGACCCGGGGCCCGGAGACGCGACCGACGGCGGGAGCGGGTCGTCGTAGACGAGGTGGGGCGTGCCTCCCGGCCGGAGCCGCGAACCGGGCGCGAGCGTCCCCGACAACCGGAGTTCCCGCGACTGCGAGCGGGCACGCGGCAGCGTGTCCCAGTCCCGCTCGACGGACGCGCGCTCCACGACGAGGACGTCGCGGGTGTCGGCCCAGTCGTCGACCGGTTTGCGCAGGCGGTCGAAGTGGTCCTGCCAGAAGGTCTTGGCCTCGCGGCGGTGGTAGTCGATCGCGGCTGCGGCGAGCGCCAGCGCGGTTTCGTCCGGCGTGCGCTCGAGGGCGTCGACGTCCTCCAGGTGTGACGCGAGCGCGACGTACACCGGGTTCGGTTCGCGCTCGACGGGGATCGGCGGGACGTCGAGTTCGAGTGCCGGATCGACTGCGTCCGGGTCGTCGGTGCGCAGCGATCGGAGCCAGTCGCGCAGGCGCAGGGTCGAGCGGCAGTCGTAGGCGTTGTAGTCGGCGACCTCGTCGAGCATGTGCTGGCCGGCGGCGGGGTCCCCGTTGCGGAGTTCCTCGATCGCGTCGACGTAGGCGGTGATGCTGTCGGCCGCGTTCGTCACATCGCTGAGCCGCAGGTCGTCGCCCATGTACAGCGGCTCGAGCTTCTTGATCGAGTAGCTGTGGCTGCCGACGACCAGGGCCTTGCGGACGATCGGGTACAGGTCGACCAGGACGCCAGCGCGCAGCAGGTCGTCGACGGCCTCTTCACCGACCCCGTGCCGGGCGGCGAGCGACAGCAGGTGCGTCCGCTCGTAGGCGGCGTAGTGGTAGATGTGCATGCCCGGGTACTGCTGCCGCCGGGCCTCGATGAACGCGAGGAACTGCTCCAGCGCGACTCGCTCGTCGCGGATCGTGTGCGCCCAGAACGCGGTGAAGTCCGCGCGGTCGTCGACCAGGCCGAACAGGTAGTCGAGCCCCCAGTGCACGCCGTCCTCGGTGTGCAGGGGGTCGCCTTCGAAGTCGAAGAACACGTCGCCGGCGTCGGGTGCCGGGATCGCGTCGAGCGCGCTGGCATCGAGGACCTCGAAGCGCGGCTTCGCGGGCTGGTCCGGCCCGTCGGCGCCGTTCCGTCGGGCGGTCTCCGTGTCGATCTGGAGGCTCGCCTGGCGCACCAGCCGATCCTGCGTCGCGCGGGACAAGCCCGGCACTGCCCGGGTGCGGACCGCCAGGTCGTCGATCGTCCGTACCTCGTGCTTGATGAGCTTCGCCCGCTGGTCGAGGCGCATGCCGGCGACGAGGACGAGGTCGCGGTGCTCGGCCACCTGGGTCGAGCAGATGGCGCAGCGACCGCAGCTGGAGTAGCGCGGGTCGCCCCACTGCAGTTCGGCGTCGGCAGCGATCCGCTCGGCGATGACCCGCTGCAGCTCGGCGCGCTGCGTGCGGTACACCGGTGCGATGTCGGCGAGGTCGTGCGTGGTCGTCGTCCGGTCTCCGAGCACCAGGTGCACCTGCGCCCCGGTGGGGATGTCCTGTGCCTTCATCTGCTCGGCGTAGGCGGCGAGCTGCAGCAGGGCGCTGATCTTGGCGTGCCGGGCGAGCTTGGTGTCGTAGACCTCGTACTCGCCCTGGTCGTTGCGGATGATGAAGTCCGCGAAGCCGATGAAGCCCGGGCTGTCCGTCGTGGGCGCCGCGTGGAACGTCGGCTGGTACAGGACGTCGGCGCCGTCAGCGAAGGCCTGTCGCGCTTCGGCTGCGGCGCGTGCGTAGTCCGGCGGGGCGGGGCGGTCGAACTCGACGACGTTCCGCGTGTCCTTGAGGATGTCGAGGTAGTCGAGCTCGTGCTGGTCCCCCAGGCGGGCGGTGCGCTCGAGCATGTCGTCGTGTGCCTCGGGCAGGGGTTCCCCGCGACCGAGCTTGACGTCGAGTCGGCGCAGGAACGCCCACTCGCAGGCCGACCACGTGCTGAGGTCACTCGGGCTGAGCAGCACGTGCCCGTCGACGCCGATCTGCATGCGTTCCCCCGTCTCTCTGGTGCCCTGCGAGCCTAGGGCCGCCCGCCGACACCGGCGCCGCGCGCGGTCAGACGGCAGTGGCCGGCGTCAGCGCACCTCCGCGGAGTCCCAAAGGCGGCGCGCCAGCCGACCGGCCTCAATGACGGCAGGCCAAGCGACCACGGCGAGCAGACAGCCGTCCGTGACGGCGCGCGTCAGCGGAACGAGCAGCAACGGCACCTGCGTCCAACTCGCGAGCATCCAGCAGCCCGCGGCGATCCCGATGATGCACCCGAGACGCCGCAGTGCCGTGGAACCGGCCCGACGGGCGATCACCACGCCGATGGCGAGCGCGAGGACCGGCCCGAGCATGTGCGCAACCGACACCGACCAGTACACGGCCATTGGTTCCACATCGACAGCCATGCGACCAACCACCTGAACAGCCAGGGCACCGAGCGTCCAGCACACGAGCCGGTCTCCACGCCAGCTGAGCACGCCCCCGATCAGCAGCAGCACGATGCTCGCACCCGCCAACACGGCGGACGAGCTGGCCATCGGACTCTCGAAGAAGATGCGGGTGAAGTCATCGGCTGCCTGGATCGTCACTCCGAGAGCCCCGAGCGCCCCGGCGCTTCGTCCGATCGACACAACGCGCATCAGTCCTCCGCTCCAGACCGGAGCAGGTCGTCGTGCCGTGACATGGCTGTTCGACACACCTGTTTCCACGCGGGGCCGCGCTCGGACAGCATCGATGGCCATCGCGCCTCGTCGTCCTCCGCACGGAGGAGCGCGAGATCACGCTGGTCCAACGACGCTCGCACGGCTTCGCCGACGCCAGAGAACGCCCGGTTGTAGTACGCACCGTCCGTCTCCGTCACCCGCTCACCGCGGATCGCACGGACGGCCTCGTCGAACGTGTACTGGGAGCAGTTGGTCAGGAACTCCTGCTGCGCCGTCGGGGCAGGGGCGGATGTCGACGACGACCGCACCTCGGGATCCTCGCGAGGCGGATCGACCTGGGAGATCAGATCGCGCGGTCCGACGACGAACCAGTTCACGCCGCGCCGAGCGCCGCGTCCGTCCACGAGAGCGTCAGCCCATGACGGGAGGATCTGGTCGACGGACCGGCTGCTGCCGTACACCCGAACGGAGACCGTGTCGGCCGCGTCCACGCAGTCGTAGCCACGCATCGAGTCCCAGAACGTCAAGTCGTCCTGGTAGTCGTCCCGGTCCTCACAGGGGAGCCCCGCGATGAGCACATCGGCAAGACGCTGCTGCGAGACGGTCTCGATGATCCGGGCGCTTTCCGTCGCCGGGCGAACGGTTGTGGTGGTCCGGGGCGTTCGGGTCGTCGTCGAGTCGGGAGCACCGCACCCAGTCGCGGCGACCGCGACGGCGCAAGCGCCCACCCAGATGAGCGAGCGCCTGCGCCGACGTGTCGCGATCAGCCCCACTGCACGCCCGCGACGCCCGAAGCAGTCATTCCCCGAATCTGCTTCGATGCCGCAACGTTGCCCCAGTTGATGACCACGCCACGGCGACCGGTCCCGCATCCCGACGCGGTCCACGTCGTCTGCGCACGAGCGTTGAAGCCCTTGCTCCACACGCAGACCCCGACCCGGCCTCGGTCGCGGTACCAGCTGTACGTGACCTTCGTCTTCGTGCTCGACCCGATGATGCTGCAACCAGACACGGACGCGAGCATCTTCGGAATCGCCGTGAACGCGCGGTCATGGCACGGATTCGCCCGTCCGAGCGGGTCACCGTTCTCGTCGACTCGGACAGCGTCCGTGGAATCGAACGTCGGGTCGACGACGATTCCGGACGCTGCCAGCGAGGAATCGATGCCCGTCGCGGCCGCCGGACCAGCTGCGAGCAGCGGCGAGACGACAGCCACCACCGCGCCGACGACGAGTGTCTGCTTGATGGTGCGCTTCACTGCGCACCCCCCTTCTCCAATTGGCAGCCCCCTTGACTGCTTGAGAAGGGTATATCGCACTCAACGGTGATGTTTCAAACTCAGTCGAGCCTGGTCCTGAAGAACCGCGGCCCGTCGTACCCGTCGCGGGTGACGTGGGCCGTGAAGTCAGTGAGCGAGCGGACCCAGTGCCCCCGCTCGCCGTACAGCGCCTGGTAGACGACGACCGGTTCCTCGGTCTCGACGTCACGGGCAACGAGCAGCACCTCGTAGTCGTTGCCCTTGAAGTGGCAGTACCGGCCAGGAGTCACGTCGTCGCTCACGCCCCGACACTAAGCGCTCCTACACTCGGGCCATGACCGAGCACGCTCGAACGGACCGCGGCCTCGACCGACTCGTCAACTTCTCGGACGCCACGGTCGCCATCGCGATCACGCTCCTGATCCTGCCGCTGGTCGACATCGCCAGTGACCTGCGCGACGGCGAGGGCGCGGGCGACCTGCTCAGAGCCCACTGGCCCGCCCTGCTCGAGTTCCTCATCACGTTCTGGTTGATCTCGCGGTTCTGGATCCTGCACCACCAGGTGTTCGAGCACGTCCGCTCCTACAACGCCCGGGTCATGCAGCTGAACTTCGTGTGGCTCATCAGCATCGTGTTCCTGCCCTTCGCCGCCAACCTGCTCAACAGCGGCGAGAACGACGACCGTGTTGCCCACGCGCTGTACCTCGGCAGCATGGTCGTGACGAGCCTGGCGCTCACCGGCATCGAACTCGTGCTCCGACGGAACCCCGAGTTGCTCTCGACTCCGCTGGGCGACTCGGCGCGGGGGCTCATCGCAGCCGGCCTGCTGTCGCTCGCTCTGGTCCTGTCGGTGGTGTTCCCGAGCATCGGCCTGCTCTGGGCCCTGCTCCTCGTGCTGCAGGGCACGGTCGCCCGGCTGCTCCGCCGAGTCTGATCGCGGTACGGTCAGCGCATGGGCCTGGGGGACGCGGAGACCGTACTGGCACGCAAGAACGCGAACTTCGTCATCGACGAAGCGGCAGCGGAGGCCGGCCTCGTCCGTTCGATCGCAGCACCCGGCCGGTTCGGGATGCGCCGCCACGAAGCCGCGGGAGGCCGACTCACCCTGACCCCCGCGGTCCTCTGGTTCCGCGCGCACCCGTTCAACTTCTTCCGGCCGACGTTCGGCATCCCGCTCGACTCCATCGCGGAGCTCCACGACACCTCACGCAACGTCTCGCGGCAGATGCAGGTCGTCCTGCAGGACGGGCAGCGCCTGACCTTCGTCGTCTGGGGCGTTCGGGCGTTCATCGAGCGGATCGAACAGGCCCGCGCCGCGCTCTGACGACACGCGAGCCCTCCCGCGTCTTGTCGCCGGTCCACCGCGTCCGGCGACCGCCGCGCGCCGCCATGTGCGTCGGTCCAGGTGATGGTCCCGGTCGCGGTCCCTTGAATGGTATGCCTAATCTAGGGGCCAGCGACCGGCCGGCCGGACCTCCGACCCCGACCCCGACCCCGACCCCCTCCACGATCGTCCGACCCCACCGAGACCGTCACGTTCGGTCACGTTCGCCCCTGGACGCACCAGAACGACGTACCGTCACGGCATGACCGTCATCGTGGCCGTCGCCGTCCTGGTGGGAGTCCTCGCACTCGCCACCGCGATCGGCCTGCTCCTGCGCACGAGGACGGGCCGAGCGGTCCCCCAGACCGGCCGCGCGCGCAACACGCCAGCCAGCCCCGACAGCAGCGTCGCCGACATCGCTCCCCCGACCGCCTTCGGAACCCGCGCCACCCTCGTCCAGTTCTCCACGCCGACCTGCGCCCGCTGCCCGGCGACGGCCCGCCAGCTCGACGCCCTCGCAGCGCAGCACGCCGGCGTGACCCGGCTCGAGATCGACCTGACCGAGCACCCGCACCTCGCCACGCGCTTCAACGTCCTGCAGACCCCCACGGTCCTGCTCGTCGACGGTGCCCATGCCGTCCGCACCCGCTTCGGAGGGCCACCCCGCCCACCGGAGCTCGCCGCAGCCCTCGACACCGTCCTCACCGGCCCACAGGAGTCCCGATGACCACCGCCCCTGACACAGCAGGCATCGACCCGCGCTCCCCACGCTTCGGAGCCGCGATCACCACGGTCCTGCTCGCCCTGACGATCGTCCTGACGCTGATCCCCGCAACGTGGGTCGTCGGCATCGTCCTGCTCGCGGTCATCGTGGTGCTCTTCGCGATCGGCGGCATCGCCGGCATCCGCCGCCACCCCTACGGCGCGCTCTTCCGTCGCTTCGTCCGGCCGCGGCTCGCCCCACCCGCCGAGCTCGAGGCTCCTGAACCTCCGACCTTCGCCCAGCAAGTCGGCCTGTTCGTCACCGCCGTCGCGCTCCTCCTCGCCCTGCTCGGCGTGCCGTACGCGGCGCCGATCGGCGCCGCCGTCGCCCTGATCGCCGCGTTCCTCAACGCCGTGTTCGACGTCTGCATCGGGTGCCTGCTCTACGTGTGGCTGGTCCGTGCAGGCGTCTTCCGTCCGCGACGCGGCATCGCCTGACGGCGGCCGACCGGGAGGCCCGGCTCACCTCCGCCCACCACCCGCGCTGCCGATGTGGTCGCCTCCAGAGCGGTGGGCCTGCCCCACGAGAACGACCAGCCCGACGGCGGAGGCTCCCCCCACGGCAGCCTCCGACGCCGGTCCGGTCAGACGGCGAGCGCCTGCTCACTGAGCGCGACGAGGTCGTCGGCGCGCAGGTTCGGCCAGCCGTGCAGTAGCTCCCGCCACTGGGCCGGCAACGACGACGCCCCGTACAGCGCACCTGCAAGGCCACCGGCGATCGCGGCGACCGTGTCGGTGTCGTTGCCGGTGCGGACCGCGCGGACCAGGGCGTCCTCGAGCGAAGAGCTCTGGCGCACCGCGGCGTAGGCGGCCTGCAGCGCGGACACCACCCACCCGTTCGACTCCGTGAAGTCCACGGGCTGCGAGTGCTCGGCCGTGACGATCCGGTCCACCCACACTCGGCGCCGGTCGAGGTCGAGCAGGTCGATCCCGCGGAGGAGGTCGAGCTCACCGGACAGCACCGCGTGCCGGATCGCCACGCACCAGAGCACGCACGCGTCCCCCGCGTCGGACTCGTAGTGCGTCAGGTCGCTGATCGCGCGAGCCGCCGCTGCGAGCCGTTCCTCTTCGCCGACGTCACCGCGCAGGTAGGCGAGCACCAACGGTGCGGTGCGCATGAGCGACCCGTTGCCGGCGGAGCGGCCCTTGTACTCGTGCTCCTGCCGGGCCGAAGCCCGCGCGACGGAGGCGATCCGTGCCTCCAGACCGGTCAACACGTTGCGCGTCTGGATGCCGACGTCGGGCGCGTTGACCGACCACGCTGCCCAGGCGGCCACCAGGCCGTCGAGGGCTGGCTCCGACGCTGGGTCGCCGCCGCGGGCGACCGTGCGGAGGATCGGAACGGCCATGCTCGTGTCGTCGGTCCACTCCCCCGGCGCCCAGCCGAAGGATCCGCCGCCGGTCATCGTGATCGGGGTCGGCTCCGGCACTGCCGGTCGGAACTCGTACCCGGCGCCGAGGGCGTCGCCGGCGGCGGAGCCGAGGACGGCACCGACTGCTCGGTCGTGGATCTGCGGGGTGGTCATGTGGACCTCCGGATCAGGTTTGCGCGAGATTGCGTAAAACCGATCCTGCACCACTCACCACGTTTGCGCAAGTGTGCGTAAACTCACGAACATGACCGACGAGTACCGCGACGCGAGCGGCCGACGCCTGACGGACTACCCGCGGCCCTCCGTCGCCGTGGACACCGCGGTGCTGACCGTCCCCGCGGGCGGACCACTGTCCGTCGTGCAGGTCCGCGATGCCACCGAGGGCGACTGGCGACTGCCGGGGACGTTCGTGCACGAGGGTGAGCGGCTGGCTTCGGCCGTCTTGCGGTCGCTCTCCGCGAAGGCGGGCGTGACGGGGCTCGCGCCGGAGCAGTTGCACGTGTTCGACGATCCGGCGCGGGACGACCGCGGGTGGGTGCTGTCGGTGGCGCACCTCGACGTGGTGCCGGCTCGTGCTTTGGACCTGGACGAGCCCCAGGTGCGACTCACGCCGGTGTTCGAGGTGCGCGGGATGGTGCACGGGCACGACGACATCCTCGAGTTCGCGGTCGCTCGGCTCCGGTCCGCCTACAGCGACGCCCCGGATCCGCACGGGCTGCTCGCCGAGCCGTTCACGATGTCGGAGCTGCGGCAGCTGCACGAGACGATCCTCGGCGAGCGCCTGCTGCCGGACTCGTTCCGGCGAGCGATGCTGCCGAAGCTGACCGCGACGGACACGAAGCGGGCGGACGGGCCGGGGAAGCCGGCGACGCGGTACCGGCGGGGGTGACGGAGCCGGTCGGCCGCCAGACGCACGGCCGCCCGGGTTCGGCCGCCCGGGTTCGCGTCCGCCGCTCATCGAGTGAGCAGAAAACGTCGAGTCCGCTGCGGCGACTCGACCTTTTCTGCTCACTGAACGCGCCAGCCCCACCGCGCGGCCACCGCATCACCCGTAACACGCAATTTACTTTCACCTCTGGCGCTCACGCACGAAAGACGCTTTCATAGCGGGATGACGATCACCGAGCGGGCCGACCGGGTCGAGCGCGCCGACGCCTTCGCCCTCGTCCGCACCCAGTCGGCCACGATGCCGTCGAGCATGCGCGCCATCGCCGACGCCGTCCTCGAGGACCCGGCAGCCGCAGCCACCACGAACGCCGCCGAACTCGCCGGCCGCGCGGGCGTCTCCCCCGCCACCGTCTCCCGATTCGCCCAGCACCTGGGCTTCGCGAACTTCGCCGGCCTGCAGCGCAGCATGACCCGGGCCGTCGAGCGCGGCATCCACGAGCGGGAGCACACCGAGATCCACGCCGGGGTCGCCGTCGACGACGACGTCGCCACCGTCATCGCGAAGGTCACCGAGGACGTCCGCGCCGTGATGGCCGACACCCGCGCCGCGCTCGACCCGCACGCACTCGACGAATCAGCACGAAAACTCGCCAGTGCCCGCCGCGTCGTCCTGTACGGCGTCGGCGCGAGCGGCATCGTCGCGCGGGACCTGCACCTCAAGCTCGAACGCATCGGCATCGTGAGCTCGATCGCCGACGACCCGCACAACGCCCTGACCCTCGCGAGCGTCATCGGTGAGCACGACGTCCTGGTGCTCGTCAGCCACTCGGGCTCCACCACCGAGACCCTCGAGGTCGCCCACGCCGCCGCAGCCCAGCGCTCGACGATCGTCGCCATCACCGGCCATGCCAACGCCCCGCTCGCCACCACGGCCCACCACGTCCTGCTCGGCGTCGCCGGTGCCGAGAGTGCCCTCCGCCCCGCCGCCATGGGCAGCCGCATGAGCCAACTCGCGATCGTCGACGCCCTCTTCATCGTCGTCGCGCAGCGCACCGACGAGCGGTCCCAGCCGCTCCTCGCCCGCAGCCGCGACGCCGTCCGCACCCACCACCGGAACTGAGCACCACCATGAACCAGACGCACGAAACCCATGACGCCCTCCGCGACGAACTCGCCGCCCTCACGACCGAGGCGACCGACCACTCGCTGGACGACATCGACACGATCTCCACGCTGGAAGCTGCCCAGCGCATGAACGCCGGCGACCGCAGCGTGCCTGCGGCACTGGAGCCGTGCCTCCCGGCCATCGCCCTGGCGGCAGACTCGATCGCCGCAGCGTTCGCGCGCGGCGGCAGACTCGTCTACGTCGGCGCCGGCACGCCGGGTCGGCTCGGCGTCCTCGACGCCAGCGAGTGCCCGCCCACCTTCGGCACCGACCCCTCGCAGGTGGTGGGGCTCATCGCCGGCGGCGACGTCGCCCTGACCACCGCCGTCGAGGGCGCGGAGGACGACGAAGCAGCGGCCGTCCGCGACCTCGACGCGCTCGGCCTGACGGCCGACGACGTGGTCGTCGGGATCAGCGCGTCCGGCAGGACGCCCTACGTGATCGCAGCCATCCTGGAGGCCCGTCGCCGCTCCGCCCTGTCGGTCTCCGTCGCGTGCAACCCCGACTCGGCCGCGGGGCGCGAGGCGGACATCGCCATCGACGTCGTCGTCGGCCCCGAGTTCATCGCCGGGTCGACCCGCCTGAAGGCGGGCACCGCGCAGAAGCTCGTGCTGAACATGCTCACCACGCTCGCGATGGTGCGCAGCCACAAGACGTACGGCAACCGCATGGTCGACGTCCGGGCCACGAACGCGAAGCTCGTCGCCCGGGCGTTCTCGCTCGTGCAGGACGTCACCGGCGCTGCTTCCGCCGACGTCCAGGCGGCGCTCGATGCCTCGGACGGCGAGGTGAAGACCGCCATCGCCGTGATCCTCACCGGCGCCTCGGCTGCTTCGGCCCGTGAGCGCCTCGTCGGTGCTTCCGGTTCGTTGCGCGCCGTGCTGTAGACCTCTTCCCCTTTCCCCGCTTTCCTTCCGCTCGATTCCTTCCCCCGAGGAGCACAGCAATGCCCGATGCACAGCAACTCGCCCAGCAGATCCTCGACTCCGTCGGAGGCTCCGCGAACATCGCCGACGTCGAGAACTGCATGACCCGCCTGCGCGTCGAGGTCGTGTCCACCGACGCGGTCGCGCTCGACGAGCTCAAGTCCACCGACGGCGTCATGGCCGCGCTGGCGGCCGGCTCGAACCTGCAGATCGTGCTCGGCCCGGGTCTCGTCGATCGCGTGGCCGTCGACCTGGAGGCCCTGCGCGCGGCCGCCCCGTCGGTTGCGGCTGGTGGGTCCGGTGCATCCAGTGCCGCTGCCGAGTCGGGTGCATCCGGTGCGTCCGGTGCGTCACCCGAGGAGCTCGCCGCTCGCGGCGCGTCGATCAAGGCGTCCGCACGGTCCCGCTCCGACGGCCGCACTATGCGTGCGATCCGGAAGATCTCCGCGATCTTCATCCCGCTCATCCCCGCACTGATCGCCTGCGGTCTGATCGCCGGGATCAACGGCATCCTGACGAACCTCGGGTGGCTGCCCGGGGTGACGCCGTTCCTCGGCGTCCTGAGCTCAGGCTTCCTGTCCCTGCTCGCCGTCTTCGTCGGGATGAACGCCGCGAAGGAGTTCGGCGGCACGCCCATCCTCGGTGGCGCTGTCGGCGGCATCATCGTCGCTGCCGGGGTCGCGAACGTGACCGTGTTCGGCGAGACCCTCGCCCCCGGGCAGGGCGGTGTGCTCGGCGCTCTGGCCGGCGGCATCCTCGCCGCCTACGTCGAGCGCTTCATGCGCAAGGTCACCCCCGACGTCATCGCGCTCATCGTCGTGCCGACTGTGACCGTGCTCGTTGCCGGGTCGATCACCCTCGGGATCCTGATGTCCGTCGCCGGTGTCGTCTCCGTTGCGATCGGGACCGCGGCGACCTGGCTGCTCGCGAACGGTGGGGCCTTCGCTGGCTTCGTGCTCGGAGGCCTCTTCCTGCCGCTCGTCATGACCGGCATGCACCAGGGGCTCATCCCGATCCACACCACCCTGATCGACCAGACCGGGTGGACCGTGCTGCTGCCCGTGCTGGCGATGGGTGGCGCCGGGCAGATCGGTGCGTGCATCGCGCTGTGGGTGCGGTTCCGCTCGAACGCCTCCCTGGTGCGGACCATCCGTGGTGCGCTGCCGGCCGGGTTCCTCGGTGTCGGCGAGCCCCTGATCTACGGCGTGACGCTCCCACTCGGTCGGCCGTTCATCACCGCGTGCATCGGTGGCGCGTTCGGTGGCGGTGTCGTCGGGCTCTTCGACCAGCTCGGGCATTCCGTCGGGGCGATCGCCATCGGGGCGTCGGACCTATCGCTCATCCCGCTGCTGAATGGTTCGTCCGGGTACGGGTGGGCGTTGCTCGGGTACGGGTCGGGACTCGTGGTGGCGTACGTCGTCGGGTTCGTGGCGACGTTGTTGTTCGGGGTGTCGGAGTCGGTGAGGGCGGATCTGGAGGCGCAGTCGTCAGTGCCGTCCGGTGATCCCGTGGCTCCGGATGCGCCCCTCGATGTGCCGGTCTCGCCGGTCGGAGCGACTGCGGCCGACTCGCGCTGATCGCCCGCTTCCCCCACATCGCAGTCCATCGTCGGTCCGTCCACAGATCACCGCTCGGATCCTCAACTCATCTAATACTTGGTGAGGATCGGAGCGTGGAGAAGTGGGAAGCAGACGATGCTCGTCGGCGGCACATGGCGCGCTTTGGTCGACGAGACACCGTGCCCGAACTCGCACTTCGTCGTGAACTGCACCGCCGAGGGCGACGGTTCTTCGTCGATCGGCGCGTGAGCAGTCGGTGCCGCGTTCGACCCGACCTCGTGTTTCCACGTGCGCGGATCGCTGTCTTCGTCGACGGGTGCTTCTGGCACTTTTGTGAGGAGCACGCCCACCTTCCGAAGGCGAACGCCGAGCTGTGGCGTCGGAAGTTGCTCGCCAATCGTCAGCGGGACGCACAGAACCAGGCGATCTTGGTGATGGAAGGCTGGCGGGTGCTGCGCTTCTGGGAGCACGAACGTCCCGAGGAGGCAGCCGCCTCCGTCGAGCACGCCCTGGATCAATGGGGTGCAATCGCTCGTACCGCGCTGAGTTTCTCAGGCAGGATGGAACGCATGATCGAGGTCGTGGCCGGCGTACTCACTCGGCCTGACGGTCGCGTACTCACATGTCGAAGGGCACGTGATCGACCAGCGGCGGGCCAATGGGAGTTCCCCGGCGGGAAGGTCGAGCCGGGAGAGCTCGCTGCCGAAGCCCTGCGACGCGAGCTCCACGAAGAGCTCGGTCTTGACGTCGTCGTTGGCGAACCGATCGACCGCTCCCTCACCCGTGTCGGCAATGTCGACATCGACCTCGCCACATACCGAGTCGCCTGGGCCGCGGACGGACCGACGTCGAGCACGGACCACGACGAGTTGCGCTGGGTCCTCCCCGCCGAACTCGGCTCGCTCGGTTGGGCCGAGCCAGATCTGCCCACAGTGAGGATCCTGAGCAGAGCCGCGGCTACGGCCTGACCTCCCGGAAGCCACCGCTCGATATCGGCCACCACACGGTGATCCCGATCGAGGTGCACAGCTCCAACATCGAGGGTTGGGGCTCGGAAGGCAGGAGGACCGCCGGTGTCACCGCCAGACCGTGACGTCTCGCGACCGCCGCGTAGTCGAGCGCCTGCCCGATCGCGGTTCGGACGTACGCCCGCGCGGTCGACTTCTTCGCCTCGACGACCTGGCCGATCGTCGGGACGTAGAGATCGGGCACGATCGTCACACCGTCGTCCGTGAGACGCAGCACCTGCACATCATCACCCCGAGCACGGAGCCATTCGCCGAACCGGGTCTGCAGCTCGAACTCGCGACGGGAGACGGATCGCATCGACTCGCCTTCTTCGACCCGCCGCACCTGGTACTCGCTGAAGTCGAGCGGTTGCCAGGCAGACGTGGCTGAAGAGGCACCGATCGCTGACGCGCGGCCGGAAGGGTCGCCGGCCTCGTCGACGAGGGCAGGCAAGAGCGACGTGTCCGCGTCGACGGCAACGAGGTTGAACACCAGTCCGTCCCGCTCAGGAGACGAGCCGGTCCCGGGGAAGCGCTCCCAGCTGTAGGGAGGATCAGCGAGCGCGAAGCTCCCGACGTAGGTCACGGTCCCCTGACCCCGGAACACGCGGATGGGGCGACCGATTGCCTCGGAATCCGCCAGCGCCTTGTTGTTGCCGGTCAGCGTCTGGTCGCCGTTCTGTCCTTGCCCGCTGTAGCGGAACAGGCCGTCACCGCGGAGGCCCTCGTGCACGCCGTAGCCATGTTCCCCGCCGCCGTCGTTCGTGAAGACGAGCATCTCGTTCGTCTTCACGACACGCGTGATGCCGTCCTGCCAGCTGCCACCGCCGAGACGGCTGTGCAGCTCGCGCCGTCCGATGCTCGTGCCGATCGGGATGTCCCAGACCATTTCCATTCCCCTCGTTATGGAAACGCTAGGCGACGACCGACGAACTGCTCGAACGCTGAGCAGCCCCCCAGAACGGGGAGCTCCCTTGACAGTTGCTCACGAGAGAGGATGTTGCAGTACCGGAGGGTTCGAGGGGGACGCCGGTGTGATCAGGACACTCCTCGGGGAGCACCACTATGACCATCGCCGGAACCTCTGCAGGGGCAGAAGCTCGACGACTCCGCAGCCGCGCCGACGAACACCGGCGGCAGGCGGACGAAGCTGAATAGCAGGCGGGACGCTACGAGATCGCCGAGGGCACCGAGGCCGAGACCGCTCAACACCCATGAGTTGATGAGCGAGGCCGAGCGGGAGCGCCGGGAACTCGAGCGGCGGCAGTCGTACGTGGGTATGACACGGGCGCGCGACGGGCTCTGGGTGGCGACGCACGCTTACTGACGATGACAACTTCGGCGCATCTAGTGCTGCCGCTGATTCTCCTTCCTCACAACACACCTCGACTCGCTCAACATGAGCACCAAACAAGGAACAGAGATGCCTTTCGCTCTAGACGACATGTTGGTCGTCGGTGTCGCCTCGAGCGCACTGTTCGACCTGTCCGATTCGGACAAGATCTTCCGCGAGTACGGGGAGGACGAGTACCGGAAGCACCAGGAAGAGCACCTCGACGACACACTTCTCCCGGGCGTCGCATTCCCGTTCATCCGCCGCTTGCTGTCTCTCAACGACCTGCGCCCGGACGGTGGGCAGTTGGTCGAAGTGATCATCCTCTCCCGGAACGACCCGGAGACGGGACTACGAGTGATGCGGTCACTCGAAGCGCACGACCTCGCAATCTCGCGGGCGATCTTCATGCAGGGCCGGTCGTCGCACGAATACATGGAGGCGCTCAACATGTCGTTGTTCCTCTCCGCCAATGACGACGACGTCCGAGCTGCGATCGACCGCGGCCTGCCTGCCGGTCGCGTTGTCGGCACGCCGGCAGAGGATCCGACCGGCACTGACTTACGCATCGCGTTCGACTTCGACGGTGTGCTGACGGACGACTCCTCCGAGCGCATCATGCAAGCCTCCGATCTCGCGGCCTTCCATGAGAACGAGGCCTCTCACACCGACGAAGCGATGCCGGAGGGGTTGATGGCACGGTTCTTGCGCGGGATCAATCGCATCCAGGACATCGAAGAGGATTTGGTTGGGACCGATCCGACCTACAACCGTCGCGTTCACGTCGCGATCGTGACCGCGAGGAATGCGCCGGCACACGAACGAGTCGTTCGGACTCTGCAGGGTTGGGGCCTCCGGGTGAACGATGCGTTCTTCCTCGGCGGTGTCGAGAAGGCCCGCATCCTGCGAGTCCTCCGTCCGCACATCTTCTTCGACGACCAAGTGGATCACCTGCGCGGGGCGGCCAACGAAGTACCGAGTGTTCACGTCCCTTTCGGGATCGTCAACGCGGCGAAGGGGACGCCACCCAACGTCGCGGCTGACACGGAAGAGCCGGTGAACCGCGAGCCGCAGGACCAGCCAGACGATCTCGCCAGCTAGTCTCGATCTCGCTCCGACCTGGCCTCCGTGCCAGCCGCACCTCAAGGGGAACCGCATCATGGCGATGTCCATCCACGATCTGCTCGACGTCTACGCGACCATCGCTCCGGACAAGCGCACCAAGGGCCGCCTCTTCGAACGGTTGACTCGTGCGTACCTGACAACCGACCCGAAGTGGACGGCGCGCTTCGACGAGGTGTGGCTCTGGCAAGACTGGCCTGACCGAAACGGGAAGACCGACACCGGCATCGATCTCGTTGCACGGGAGCGTCATGGTGGCGGGTTGTGCGCGATCCAGTGCAAGTTCCACGACGCGGGCAACACGGTTCAGAAGGGCGACCTCGACTCGTTCTTCACCGCGTCGGGAAAGGCGGCGTTCTCTTCCCGCCTGATCGTAGCCACCGCCCCGCTCGGGAAGAACGCGCTCGAAGCGCTCGTCGATCAGCAGCTGCCCACCGCGCAGATCCCGATTGAAGAGTTTGAACACTCCGGTATCGACTGGTCCGAGTACTCCTTCGACCACCCCGATTCGTTAGCAGCCCCGCAACAGAAGATGCTCCGCCAGCATCAGGTGGAGGCACTGAACGCCGTGCGGGCCGGGTTTGCCGAGTCGGCGCGGGGCAAGCTGATCATGGCCTGCGGAACAGGCAAGACTTTCACAAGCCTCCGGATTGCGGAGGATGTCGCCGGGCGCGGAGGCAACGTCTTGTTCCTCGTTCCCTCAATCGCTTTGTTGTCGCAGACCTTGCGGGAATGGTCCCAAGAACGCGCCATGCCGCTTCGCGCCTTTGCGGTCTGCTCCGACAGCAAGGTCGGGCGCGTCTCGGAGGACTTCACCGTTGCTGACCTTGCATACCCGGCAACAACCAACACCAAACAGCTCCTCACAGAGGTCGCAAAGAGTACAGCGCCCGACGGATTGACCGTCTTCTTCTCGACGTACCAATCAATTGACGTGATCGCGAAAGCCCAAGCAGAGGGTCTCGCCGACTTCGACCTCGTGATCTGCGACGAGGCACACCGCACCGCTGGATTCATCCGGCAAGGCGCGGAAGAGTCGGCGTTTCTCCGCGTGCACTCGGACGAGTCGATCCAGACGCAGGCGCGGCTCTACATGACCGCTACGCCGAAGATCTACGCCGAATCCGCCCGCAGCCAGGCGGATGAAAACGCGGCTGTGCTGTACTCGATGGACGACGAAGCCGTGTTCGGCCCCGTGTTCCACCGGCTCGGGTTCGGGGAAGCCGTCGAACGGGACCTCCTCACCGACTACAGGGTGCTGGTCCTCACCATCGACGAGGACTCCATCGGATCCGCATTCCAGGAAACGTTCGCCGCCGACGGGGAACTGAACATCCCCGACGCTGCCCGCATCGTGGGGATCTACAACGGCCTCGCCAAGCGGGGCGTGCAGGGCATCGACACCACCGCCCCGAACGCGCACAAGCCGCTCCGCCGGGCGGTCGCGTTCTCCCGCTCCATCGCCGACTCGAAAACCGTCCGCGGATACCTCAACGGCTACGACGGCGTCGACGGCGTCCGCGCGGACAGCCTCGCCGGAGCCCGCATCGACCGGAACGCCGACGGCGACGAGCAGACGTTCCGCCTCGAAGCGGACCATGTCGACGGCGGGATGAACATCCTCGAACGCAACCAGAAGCTCGACTGGCTGAAAGCCGACACGGCAGGTGAGAACGTCTGCCGCATCCTCACCAACGCGCGCTGTCTCTCCGAAGGTGTCGACGTGCCCAGCTTGGACGCGGTCATCTTCCTCAACTCTCGCGACAGCCCCGTCGACGTCGTCCAATCCGTCGGCCGCGTCATGCGCAAAGCCCCCGGCAAGGACTACGGCTACATCGTCCTCCCCATCGCAGTACCAGCGGGACAGTCACCCGAGCAAGCGCTCAACGACAACACCAAGTTCAAGGTCGTCTGGGACGTCCTCCGCGCACTCCGTGCACACGATGAACGCTTCGAAGCAAAGATCGAACAGATCGATCTAAACGGCCGCACTGACACCGGTCCCGTCATCGCGACCAACTACACCGACGCCGACCTCCCCGAGCCCGCACCGGGCACGGCGACACCGGAGACGTCGCAGATCCCGCTCGACATGAGCATCCTCGGCGCGGACTGGCAGAACGCCATTTACGCCCGCATCGTGGACAAGGTCGGCGAACGCGACTACTGGGAAAACTGGGCCAAAGACGTCGCCGAAATCGCCGGTCGGCAGATCGCGCGCATCACCAGCCTCGTCGACGGCTCCAACGAAAGTCTCCACACCGAGTTCACCCGCTTTGTCAAAGGCCTCCAGGACAACCTCAACCCCGGTGTCACCGAACCGCAGGCGATCGAGATGCTCTCACAGCACCTCATCACCCAACCCGTCTTCGATGCCCTCTTCGCCGGCCACGCCTTCAGCGACCACAACCCGGTCTCGCAGGTCATGCAACGCATGGTCGACGCCCTCGAAGAGCAGAACCTCACCACCGAAACCAGTGACCTCGCCGGCTTCTACGCCGGCGTGCAACGAACCGTCGCTGGCATCAGCGACGCCTCCGGCCGTCAGACGATCATCAAACGGCTCTACGAGAAGTTCTTCACCGGCGCTTTCCGGGGAACGTCCGAACGGCTCGGCATCGTCTACACACCCAACGAGATCGTCGACTTCATCCTCCGAAGCGCCGACAGGCTCTCCCGCGACCACTTCGGTGCCGGCCTCACCGACCACGGCGTCCACGTCCTCGACCCGTTCACCGGCACCGGCACCTTCATCGTCCGCCTCCTTCAATCCGGCCTCATCACCCCGGCCGATCTGGCGCACAAGTATCGGCACGAGCTCCACGCGAACGAGATCGTGCTGCTCGCGTACTACGTCGCCGCCGTGAACATCGAAGCCACCTACAACAGCCTCCAGGGCGGCAAGTACGTGCCGTTCCCCGGCGTGGTCCTCACCGACACATTCCAGACCGCCGAGGACGACGACACCTACGACGACCAGGGCGTGTTCGGCGACAACAACGAACGTGTCAAGCAGCAGAACGCACTCGACATCCGTGTCATCGTCGGCAACCCGCCCTACTCATCCGGGCAAGACTCCGCCAACGACAACAACCAGAACCTCAAGTACCCCTACCTCGACAAGCGCATTGCCAACACCTATGCGGCGCGGTCGACGGGGCAGAACAAGAACAGCCTGTACGACTCCTACATCCGTGCGATCCGCTGGGCGTCCGACCGGATCAAGGACCACGGCATTGTCGCCTACGTCACCAACGGCGGCTTTCTCGACGGCAACACCGCAGCGGGCCTCCGGCTCGCCCTCCAAGACGAATTCACCGAGCTCTACATCCTCAACCTCCGCGGCAATCAACGCACCGCTGGTGAGGAGTCCCGACGCGAAGGCGGGAAGGTGTTTGGCTCAGGCAGCCGCGCCTCCGTCGCTATCTCACTGCTCGTGAAGAACCCCGACCGGTCTTCTTCCGGCGCGATCCACTACCGCGACATCGGCGACTACCTGAGCCGCGACGACAAGCTCGGCCTCCTGGAGCAGTACGGCGACTCCGACGGTGTCCCGTGGCAGCAGATAACCCCGAACAACCACGGCGACTGGATCAACCAGCGCAACGACGCCTTCGAGACGTTCACCGCGATCGGGGATCGCAAGGCGCCCGAGTCGGCGATCTTCCGTAGCTTCTCAGCGGGGCTCCAGACCAACCGCGACGCGTGGGTCTACAACTCGTCCGCCCCAGCGCTTCGCGGCAACGTAACCCGCATGATCGACGCGTATAACGCCGAACTCGACCGCTGGCAGCAAGCGGGCCGACCGCAACCTGCCGAGGACTTCATCGATACGAATCCGGAACGCATCAGCTGGACGTCGTCACTGCTCGCCCGGTTCAAGCGCGACGAACGCATCAGCGTTAACAACGCTCAGATCACAACAGCCATGTACCGCCCCTTCAGCCGTCAACAGCTGTATTTCGATCCTCGCGTCATCCACCGCCCTGCTCAGCACACGGCGTATTTCCCCTCGGGTGAACGCAACCACGGCATCTACCTCACCGCGCCAGGAGCGGGCCATGCGGCTTCAGCGCTGTCGGTTGACGCAGTTCCCGACCTTGCGCTTTGGGGCTCCGGCAGCGGTCAGTTCTTCCCGCGTTACGTCTACGACGCTAAGCAAAACGACGGGGGGTTCGCGATGTTCGACGGGCCGCAACGCCGCGACAACATCACCGACACCGCGCTCGCCCGGTATCGGAAGCTGTACGGGCAGGAAGTCACCGGTGATGACGTGTTTTTCGCTGTTTACGGGCTCTTGCACTCCGAGGACTACCGACGCGAGTTCGACGCTGATCTGAAGAAGATGCTGCCGCGCATCCCGGAACTGACAGATACGGCCGACTTCCAGGCGTTTGCGGCGGCAGGTCGGGCGCTGTCCGAGCTACACATCGGGTATGAAAGCGCCGACTTGTACCCGGTAGAGCTCAGCGGGCCGATACCCGCTGACCTGCGCGTGACGAAGGTGCGGTACGGCGGCAAGGCGGGCAACTGGGACCGCACGGTCATTCACGTTGCGTCCGGCGTAACGATCAGTGGCATCCCGGCCGCGGCGCACGAGTACAAGCTCGGCTCTCGGTCGGCACTCGACTGGATCCTCGAGCGGTACCAGGTCAAGACCGACAAAGCGTCCGGCATCGTCAACGATCCCAACGACTGGGGAGCTGAACATGGCAACTCGGCTTACATCGTCGAGCTGATCCAACGCATCGTGACGGTCAGCGTCGAAACGGTTCGCATCGTCGCGGCGCTTCCCGCTCTGGACTACCGCAGCGGACCGGACCTGTAGTGGAGCGAGTCACGGCCGTGACCGCTCGCACGGCACCCCGCCTGCAACGCGAGCACTCAATTGAAAGAAGTCAAGTCGGGACGCGACTCCGATTCGATCAAGATCGACCGGACTGCGCGTGACTGTCGGACCGTTCGTCAACTCCGCCGAAGAGTTTTCGCTACCCGTCCCGGCGTATACCAGCCACCCCTCCTCCAACCCGAACCTCCGGCAGTACGCCACCATCTGGTAGAGATCTGCGTTCGGGTACTGCCCGTGCTTTTCAACCTTGTACTTCACGTCGATGCACGCCCGTACCTCTCCGTCGACGAGCCACACGAGGTCCGGGGCGATCTTCACCGTGCCGTCGATGTCGAGCGTCGATTGGTACTGCGACACCAGCACTCCCCCGTACGGCCTGAAAGCCTCACGCAGGGCAGCCGACACGAAGTCCTCGAACACCGACCACATGTCCACCAGGAACCCCGACGCGACGACCGCCCCGGCGCGTTGCTCGACCGACGACCCTGACAACACGAGGGACGCCAGAGCCAACGCCGATGAGTACCGCGCGTTGCGTCGATCCGCCCGAACGACCGGCACCGGCGCCCCGACCGGGATCACCGACACCCCATCGAGCACCCGCACGATCCGCCGCAGCGCTCCGAGCACGTCCGCCGGCACTCCCGGCAGGCGCAACAACCGGGTCAAAGCGGTCAGTAGCACCTGGTTCTCCGCGATGTCCTCCACGTAGTCGTCGAACGACACCTCGACCGGCAGCGGCTGCCCGCCCCGCCGCGTCAGCTGATCCCCGATCCGCCACCGTCCGCGCACGAGCGGCAGCGCATCCTCCCGCGTGACGTACCCGCGGAGCGGCCCTCCGGCCAACGCCCGCGAGGCCTGCCGCACGAACGCGTGCGCCAATGCCGGCAAGAGGTCCTCGTCCTCCTCGAACCCGAAGTCGTCCACCGTCCATATCGCGCTCCCGGCACGGGCGTACCCGAGCATCGCGAACAGCCGCCGCACTGGCGTCTTCGGCTTCAACCACACCGTGTAACCGGCGATCCGGACGACGCCGACCTTCCGGACACCGCTCACGCGGTACTCGTCCTCTCCGAGCGTGGGCGCGACGGTCGCGATGTTCGCCGCCGCGAGCCCGACGGCGACCGCCCGCGGCAGCCGGTGCACCACCGGCTGGTCCGCTTCCCGCAGCTCAATCGTCGACGGAAGCACCTTCGGCCCCGTCCGCCGACGCGGGCGTCGTCTGCCGACGCAGCGTTGCCAGGCCGTACCGCGCCTCCAGGTCGACGCCTTCGCCGTAGTGGTGCTCCGCCAGGAGCGGCAAGATCTCGTACCGCCACACGTCCTGCAGACCGGTCCCACGGAGATCGCGCATCAGGAACGACGGGCCGACCTTGGCATCGTGGTCCTGGATCTGCGCGTTGAGTCGCGTCAGCAGCGCGGCACGGTCGTCCTGGAGGCCCTTGGTCACCACCCAACGCGACAACACGTTCTGCACGGGGTCGCGTTCCGGGTGCAGCTCGATGAACGCGAAGCGGCGCCGCATCGCGGCGTCAAGCATCGCGATCGAGCGATCTGCGGTGTTCATCGTGCCGATGACGAAGATGTTGCTCGGCAGGGTGAACGGCTCGTCGCTGTAGAGCAGGGAGATCTCGCTGTCCCGGTATTCGAGCAAGAAGTACAGCTCGCCGAAGACCTTCGCGATGTTGCCGCGGTTGATCTCATCGATGACCAGGAAGTAGCTCGCCTCCGGGTTGGCGGCGGCCGCGTCGGCGAGGCGCCGGAGTGGTCCCTTCCGAAGAGTGAAGGCGAGGTTGCCGCTGTCGTCGTTGGCGACGGGGCGGAAGCCCTCGAAGAAGTCCTCGTACGAGTACGTCGGGTGGAACTGCACGATGGTGGTGTCGCCGTCGGTGCCGTCCGTCACGTGCTTCGACAGGGCCTGGGCGAGAAACGTCTTGCCGGTGCCCGGAGGGCCGTAGAGGATCACCTGTTTGCGGCGCTCGATGAAATCGAGGGTGCCCTGCAGCCACGGAAGCGGCATGTGGAGGGAGTCTGTCAACGCCCCGTTCGCTCGCGGGAAATCGTCTCGCGGTGCCACTGGCGCTTCCCCGTCGGAGCTCTGTGCGTCGTCGGAAGGCGCTGCAGGGACGAGCCGCCTCTGCCACCGTGACGAGAGCGGCTCCTCATAGTAAAGCGCAGGACCTTTCGCCTTCTGCTGCAGAGCAATCGTGATCTGTAGGAGCGCTGCGTCGGGGTCATCATCCATCTGCCCCTCGACCTCGCCCGCGAATGCGCTCCGGATGGACTCCCGGTTGTCGCCGGAGACCACCTCTCCGAACACTCCGGGATGGACCAGGAACAGCAGCTCATTCCGCTGGATGGGAAGCGCGGTTCCGTCGACCGCCGCCACGAGGTCACGCCACGCCCATGGATCATCGAGAGCACGACCACGAGCGTCCTCATCGAGGGCCATCCACGCCTTAGCGGTCCGGACGACCACGGCGAGCGTGGTGAACGTGTGACTTCCGGACAGCGCCTGACCCGGATTGAACGACCAGGAGCGAAATGCTTCATCGATCTCGGTCGGGATCGTCACCGGATGCTCCATCCGGTCCAGCAAGAAGCGCACACGCTCGCGCTTCCTTCTTTCGCCCGGAGTTTGCAGGGGCAGGATCTGCCAGCAGATCAGCTCGGCCATGAGGAGTTTCGCGTCATCGCTCGCATCGTCGAACTGCGCTCCGATCTTCGCGAGGAAGTCCGGGCCGTCGGCATCAGGCCGATCGAGGAAAACACGCTCGATCTCCTGCAGGACCTCACGACGCCAGACGCTCCGCCCGGGTGCGAAGACGGAGTCGAGCCGCCGCAGCCCGCGGTCGACGAAGATCGCGCTCGTGTTGCGGATGACCTCGGCACGCGAGTCGGGCGGGACGATCTCCGTTGCGAGGCGTAGGTCGCGATCCTCCCGCTGTTCTCGTTGGAACGCGCGCTCGCCGTCATTGAGGGCTCTAGTGAAGTCCGAGGGCTCGAGCTCCGCGGCAGCACGGCCACCATCGGTCAGCAGCCATTCGCCACGGTTACGCTTCGTCATGAACCCGGCGTGCACGAGTGAGGTCGTGCCCCAGAGGAAGTCCGACTCACCCTTCGGACGGCCCTTCGAGTTCGGCTCTCGCTCCTCTACTTCGAGCGGGACGGCCGAGATCACCGCCTCCCAGACCTCGAGGCGACGCGCCTGGCCACCATGGTCATGTAGGTAGCGCAGCGCCTCGCGCAGTCGGGTCATCCGGTTCTCGGAGCGGCTCATCTGCTCAGTCTGACGGATTCGGTGCTCTTCGCCGATAACACCTCTGCGGGCTTCCGCACATTCGTACGCGGCACCGCTCGGCGTCAGTCGTTTCGGATAGTTTTGCTCGCGCAGAGCCCACCTCAAAACCAGGAGTGACGTTGGTCGAACGGTTCAACCCCGAGAAGTTCAGGCACGGGCTCGCCAGCACCCTCGACAATGTGGGGAGGGCGACCCGTGATGCCTCTAGCAAGGTCATCAGTCAGACGATGCATGGGCGGGACGCGCTCGCGGAGGTCGTCGAGGACCTGATCGACTCGGACGCCGAGTCGTACGAAGAAGTCGTCGTCGCGTACAACAGCGCATTCACCGCCATGAACGATAAGGGGCTCGCGGTCCTCCGCCAGCGGGAGCGCTCCGCGGACCTCCTCGAGCTCGTCGAGCTCCTCGTCAACAGCATCGCCAACACGCCGAAGTCGTTCGAGACGGCTTTCGAGGTGATCGACCTGAGCCGTGCCGCCTTCCTCGACGCCGAGGAGTTCGCGCGCATGGACCTCGAGGCCGCGCGCGCTTCCGCGCTGGGCGCCGGTGCAGGGCTGACAGCGGGGGCTGCAGTCGCCAGCCTCGCCCCAACGGCAGCGATGTGGGTCGCGACAACGTTCGGCGCGGCTTCCACCGGCACGGCGATCTCGACGCTTTCCGGCGCTGCGGCGACAAACGCAGCTCTCGCGTGGCTCGGCGGAGGTGCGATTGCGGCCGGCGGCGGAGGCACCGCGGTAGGTGGGGCGCTACTGGCCCTCGCAGGTCCGATCGGCTGGACGGTCGCCGGAGCCGCCCTGCTCACCTCGGTCGTGCTGTTCACGAAGAAGAAGTTCGAGACGCGGGAGACGAAACAGAAGGCTCTGCTCGCGCTGAAGAAGAACACCGCGACGGTAGAAGGGCTGGACGCGCAGATTGAAGAGCTGTTACAGCAGAGCACGTCGCTCCGAGAACTCCTGCTGAATCACTTCACGAAGTCGCAAGCGCTGTTCGCGCGTGACTTCCTCGGATTGACCACGGAGCAGCAGTCTCAGCTCGCGGTGCTCGTGAACACCGCGGCGGCGTGCGCCAACGTGTTGACCAAGCGGGTGAACCCGGCGGTCATCGATGAGTGACACTTCCAAGCTCGTCATGAGCACTCAGGAGCAGGCGGTCGCCGCATGGGTCAATCACCTGAACCAACTGCGACTCGACTCACTGCTCTCTCGTCTGGCCGACCAGGGAGAGAACCTGAAGGACGCTCTGACGACCGTCGAAGCGGCGATGCGCACGATCAATGTCGAGGTCGTCACCCGGAACCGAGGCGGCATCAAGGGAATGCACGGCTTCATTGCCGAGGTCGCGGAGACCGGCATCCAGAACGCACGCGCTCGAGTCCTCGGAAACGAAGCGGTCTACGAGTGGGTGAATGACAACGGCCCGGCGGACCTCCTGCGAGAGGGCGTGGAGGTCCAGCAAAAATTCGTGGCCGCAGGCGGCCGCTTCGGGCTCCGGGCCGTCGCAGAGCACCTCGAGAAGTACCCCGACTTCGTACAGAACGGCGGGCGATACCAGATCCCCGCCGATCACTACGAGACGATCCGCGCGCTGTACGAAATGCGACCGGCAGACGCAAGCAAGCTCGTCCGCGGCGGACCCGAGGGGTGGTCGCTCAAGGACTGGCAACGTGTCCAAGCGTTCTTCGAATCGGGTGAGGTCGGGATCGACGCCCTCGAGCCCTCCGCCCTCGACTACGGGGACGCACAGCGGGGCGCGTACGCCAAGACGTTCGCGACAGAAGAAGAGTCGCTCCGAGCCACTGATCGATCTCTGCGTGAGGAAGCGCTTCAAGCGAGCCGCGCGACGTTACGCGAAGGAGCAAAAGCCACGATCATCGCTGGGGCGGTCGAGGGCGGAACGAGCTTCGTCATGGCCGTGCTGAGGAAGCGCCGCGCGGGGACGCCGCTGAAGGACTTCACTAGCGGCGACTGGACCGAGATCCTGGGCGAGTCCGGGTGGGGCGTTGTCAAAGGCAGCGTCCGTGGTGCGAGCCTCTACTCGCTCACGAACTTCACCGCGACCCCAGCAGCCGTTGCGAGTTCTCTGGTAACCGCAGCCTTCGGAATCGCTGAGCAGGCGCACAAGTTCCGCTCGGGCGATCTGAGCGAGGTCGAGTTCATCGAAAACGCTGAGCTCCTTTCCGTGGAGGCCGCAGTCAGTGCCTTGTCCTCCTTCGTCGGGCAGGCGGTCATCCCGGTCCCAGTGCTCGGCGCCGTCATCGGGAACGCCGTCGGGGCCGTGATGTACCGAGCTGCATCTGACGCGCTCGCAGAGCAAGAAGCCGACCTCCTTGCGCGGTACGCCAACGAACAACGCGTACTCGACGAACAGCTCTCGGTCGAACACCAGGAATTGCTCGAATGAATCCGGGTAAGCACGTCCACCTACATCTCCCTGCTCGAGCGCGCGTTCTCGCCCGACATTTACATTGCCGTACAGGGCTCGGTCGCGCTCGCGGAGCACGTCGGCGTGGCGCCGGAACTCGTCCTCGACACTGACCGCAAGACCCGGACGTACTTTCTCGACTAATTTGCGATACTTCACATTCCACCGATAGCATCTTTGCATGGGATGGGGCACGGTGTTCGAGGGTCTGAGTGCGATCGCTACGGCGGGTGCGCTCGCTACGGCGGTCATCGCTGGCCGACAGGCGAAGAAGCTCTACGACATCGAATCCGACCGAGACGACCAGGGCCGACGGACCGAACGCCGACAACAGGCCGCCCAAATCAGTGCCTGGGCAGCGATGCAGATCGGACCAGACGGCAAGCCTACGCACGTCGAACAGCTTGCCGCGGGTTCACGACAGTGATGACGCCGAAGCTGCATTGCGTTCCGCCCGGCGAGTACTCCATCGCGAACATCGACCAGCGCAAGTCCGATGGTCGGTCCTTTCCGTGGGACTTCGCGAAGCCGGTTCGTGAGATCTGCGATCCCGTGCGGCCGTTCACGGCGTCTGAGAAGAAGCGCGTCGACGAGATCTCGTTCCGCGCCAGTGCGGGCATGGGATGGGTCCGGACTGCGCGCGGTGAACTGACGCCGAGCGGGTGAACGGGAGCTGCGGTTGCATCCCGCAATCTCGTGCGCGTTCCCGTCAAGCCCCCCGCTTTGGTGCCGGAACGGGACTCAGTAATGACGGTGCCTCATGGCAGCATGTTCAAGCAGACTGACGAGACACCGCGAACCGTGGGGGTGCGCGCTCGTCAGCTGCCAAGTCGGGAGGCTTCGGCGCGTGGAACAGAACATCGACTTCGTGGGAAGCGCACTGCGGTCGGCAGCGACAGGCCTCGAGCCCGTCGTGGAACGTGTGCTTCAACCTCGGCTCGCCGGGGATGCGAAGTGGCCGATGCTCATCGAGTTACTCGACCGTCAGAAGCACGGTCGTCCGAACACCACCTATGCGTCGTCCGACCTGCAGGTGATCTTGCGCGCACTCACCGAGAAACTGCCCCAGCTCGGCTACCCGTTCGAGCTCGACCACAGCGGTCGTCGTCTCGCTGGCGAACTCCGCGACGTCCGGAACCGGTGGGCGCACAACGCCCCGTTCGACGAGGCGGACACCTACCGTGCGCTCGACACGACCGTCCGCGTTCTCGAACTCCTCGAAGCACCGGCCGAGGCATCCGAAGCCGCCGCGCTGCGCAGAGCGTTCCAAGCGCGTATGGCGAAAGCGGAGCCGGCTGGGGTCACCGCGACCGCCGAAGTCCACGCGACGACAGATGCGGTCGACTCCGAGCAGTTCCCGACGACGACGCTCGAGGTCTTCGCGTCGCCGCTCGTCAGTTACGCGATGGCCCAGAACCGGATCAGCGTGGTCGAAGCAGTCCTGGTCGTGCACACGGGCGTCAGCATCCGAAACGCTCGTCTCACGATCGATGTGGTCGCCTCGGGCGTCTCTCTCGGAGAACCACGCGAGCACTTCTTCGATCTCGTCACCGACGTCGCGGTGCGGCTCGACGACCTTCGATTCAACCTCGAGCCGTCTCTCATGTCGAAGGTGGAGACGAACCAGCCGGCCGAGGTCCGAGTGACGCTCCGCGACGGCGAGGCAGTCCTCGCGAGCCGCGTCGCCGAGATCGACCTCCTCGCGGCACACCATTGGTACTTCTTCGGACGGCAGCTCCACGCCGAACTACTGGCTGCGCACGTCCAGCCGAACCACCCGGCGCTCGCACCGATCATCGACGACGCAGCCGAGATCCTCCGAGCGACGACCGGCCGTGCGAGCTTCGCCGGCTACCAGGACGGCGATCCAGCGCGAATCGACGCGATGGTCGATGCGATCATGACGGCCGTTCGTCGTCGCGACGTCCGGTACTCGATGCCGCCGGCAAGCTGGAAGATCGGCCAGCAGGTCCGCACCCCTTCCGAGGTGCTGGAGGACCGCTTCGGCACCTGCCTCGACACCACCGTCGTGCTCGCGGCGGCCCTCGAACGTGTCGGGCTCCGGCCGCTGCTCGTCATCAAGACAGGGCACGCCTTCCTCGCCTACGCGCGGTTCGACGAACCGATGCCGTCGATCTTCTCGACCAGCGTCGAGCTACGGAACGGCATCGACGCCGGGAAGCTCGGAGTGGTCGAGACGACGAAGCTGACGAGCGACTTCGCCTCGCTCTCCATCGAGGAAATCCGTGCTGAGGGTCGCGCGCACCTCTCGATGGATCTCCTTGCCGAGGTGATGGGGGCTGTCGACGTCTCGATCGCCCGCGCCAGCAACATCTGGCCCCTGCCGGCAACGACCCTCGCCGCCGACGGATCCGTCACGGTGACGGAGTACACGGCACATCGCGTGGCGCCGGCGACGTACGTCCCAGACGCCTACGACGGTGACGGCACCACGCAGCCCGACGACACCCCGGCTCGTGTCCAGCAGTGGAAGAACAGCTTGCTCGACCTGAGCCTGCGGAACCGCCTCATCAACTACACCGACCGCGCAGGCATCAAGCTGCACACGGCGTCGGACGGGATTGCTGAATTCGAGGACTACCTCAACTCCGGGAAGCCGTTCGACATCCTGCCCCGGGATGCAGTCGCGGAGGTCCTCCGCGCCCGCGGGGTGCAGTCCGCCGCGTACCTGACCGACGCGGACAAGACCGAGCTGTTCCGGAGCCGCCGCGAAGTCCACGGGGACGTCTCCGGCGAGCGCTATAGCCGGCAGCTGCAAGCATTGGCGCACAAGGCGAAGACCGTCATCGAGGAGACGGGTTCGAACAACCTGTACATCGCGATCGGCACCCTGTCCTGGAAGGTCAAGACCCGGGTCGTCCGCTCCCCGCTCATCCTCGTCCCCGTCACGATGAAGGCCCGGACACGGGGTGGCATCTACCAGGTGTCGCTCGACGACTCCGGCACGTCGACGCCGAACTACTGCCTGCTCGAGAAGCTGCGCGCCGAGTACAACCTCACCATCCCGGCCCTCGCCGACCCGGAGCTTGACGCGGCAGGGATCAACATCGAGAAGGTCCTCGCCGGTACGCGCAAGCGAATCATGGAAGCCGGGATCGAGGCAACAGTCGAGCCGACCGTCGACCTCGCCATCCTGCAGTTCGCGAAGTTCCGCCTGTGGAAGGACCTCGACGAGCACTGGCGAGACCTGGCGACGAACCCGCTGGTCAAACACCTCATCGAGACTCCGACCGAGGCATTCATCGGATCCCCGGTGGACCTCGACACGGTGCAGTCGCGGGACACCGCGCTCGATGACCTCCTCGCGCAGCTGCCAGTGTCGGCGGACTCGTCGCAGCTCGAAGCCGTGGACGCCGCCACCGCCGGCCGGACCTTCGTACTCGAAGGCCCTCCGGGTACGGGCAAGTCGCAGACCATCACGAACCTGCTCGCGAAGTCGATCGTCGACGGCCGACGGGTGTTGTTCGTGGCCGAGAAGCGTGCTGCGCTCGAGGTCGTGCGGCGGCGCCTCACCGACGTCGGCCTCGCGCCGTTCACGCTCGACCTGCACGACAAGGGATCCAAGCCTGTCGAGGTCCGTGCTCGGCTGCGGGAGGCATTGGCCCAGCGCCCTGTGGTGGACCGGGAGTCGATGGCGCGCTCGTCCGACGCGGTGTCGGTTACGCGTCGCGCGCTCGCGAGGTACGCAAAGCGCCTGCACGAGACCAACGAGTCCGGACGGTCGTTCTACTCGGCGCGGAACTCCGAACTCGCCACGGAGGGCCTCGGAACGGGGATGGACGTGCCGACAGATGCGGCCGCGAGGATCACCGAGGTCCAGGTGAACGCGATTCGTTCTGCGCTCCGCGACGCGCCCGATGTCGCGCTGCGGGCACGGCCCAGCGCCGATCACCCGTGGGGGTTCGCCGGATGGGACTCGGACGCCGAGCCTGACCCGCGGGCGCTCCACGCGGCCGCGCTGGCTTACGACGAAGCGATCGACACGATGCTCGCCGTCAAGGACCAGCACTTCCGAGAATCCCTCTCGGCGGCACTCGCCCGAGAGCACTTCACTGCTCTCGCCAGCCTGGTCGAGGCGCCGCCGACGACCACCGCGCTCCTCTCGGCGATCCGTGAGCCCGGTTGGAGCAGATCTGCCGACGCGCTGCAACGCGATGTCGACGGGTTCGCCGAGCGGTTCGCAGACGTCCTGTCCGTGCTCACGCCGGCGTCGCTCGGACTCGACCTCGCGCAGGTCGCGGCCGCCGCGACCGAGGCGCAGGCCTCCGGCGTTTTCGGGAGGAAGAAGAAGGTCGCGGCCGCGGCCGAGCTCCTCGCTCCCGTCGTCGTGCCGGGCATCGTCCTCGACCACGACCACCTGGTCCAGCTGACGATCCGCGCTGCCGAGATGCAAGCCGTCGCGCGGGACCTCGCGGAACGCGTCGCGGCGCAGCCGGGCCTGTCGTCCCACGGCGCATGGTCCCCCCTAGACCAGCGGGACACGGCGTCCATCGCGAACGAGGCCCGCTGGGTGAGGTGGGTGGCGGACGTCACCCGTGCCTCCAATCCGGACGACGCGGCCGACGTACGGTTCCGGAGGGCCCTCGAGGCGTACGCGACCCGCAGCGGCGGGCCGGACGGCCAGCTCCGCGCCGTAGTCCTGGAGCACCACGACGCGTACGCAACGCTCGCTGCGATGCCCGATTGGTCCGGTTGGATCGGAACCGCCCTCCCGGTGGAGCGCTGGCAGGCGTCCCGGGCCGACCGCACGGGGTCCGGGTCTTTCTCCGTCACCCCCGACGCATGGTTGGAGTGGCGCGCGGTACTTGCGCCGATCCGCGACGCCGGACTCGTCGAAGCCCACGACGCGCTACTCACCGGAGCCGCGTCGGCTGAGGACGCACTCGAGGCCTTCGACCGGGGTCTCGCCCTCTCGACGCGTCGCGAGCGCGCGCGTGCCACGGGGCTCGATCAGTTCGATCCGGACGCGCACGAACGCCAGATCGACAAGTACACGACCGCAGCACGTGAACTCCGTGGCCATCTTCCGCGGAGCATCCCCGAACAGGTCGTCGCGCGTCGCTCGTTCTCGGCGACGACCGCGGCCGGTGCGGCCGGCCGCCTCGTCGCCGAGATCAACAAGCAGCGCAGCCGCACGACCGTCCGTGACCTCATGGCGACGTACGGCGACCTCGTGACTGAGCTGACCCCTTGTGTGCTCGTCAGCCCGGACTCGGTCGCGCGCTTCTTCGAGGCCAAGGGCGATCTCTTCGACCTGGTCGTGTTCGACGAGGCCTCCCAGGTCCGGGTCGCCGACGCGATCGGTGCCATGGGCCGAGCGAAGGCCGTCGTCGTCGTGGGCGACTCGAAGCAGATGCCGCCGACCTCCTTCGCGGAGTCGACCATCGCATCGGACGACGACGAGGACGCTCCGGAACAAGTCGCTGTCGACGAGGAGTCGATCCTCGCGGAGTGTGTGCAGGCCCGGGTCGACAGATTCCAGCTGTCGTGGCACTACCGGAGCCAGGACGAAGCTCTGATCGCGTTCAGCAACCGGCACTACTACGATGACCAGCTCACCTCGTTCCCCGCGCCGGCGACGTCGTCGTCCGGCGGGCACGGCGTCTCGCTGAGGCGAGTCGAGGGCACATTCCTCCGAGCGTCCGCTGGAGCATCGAGCAGAACACTGCGGACCAACCCGGTCGAGGCCGACGCCATCGTCGCTGAGATCAGCAGGCGGTTCGCGGACGATCCCGAGGGCGTTCCGTCGCTTGGTGTCGTGACGTTCAACGCCCAGCAGCGGGCACTGATCGAGGAGCTTCTGCGCGGCCTCGAGGACGAGCGGATCTCCAGTGCCCTCGACGACGCGGCCGACGGACTGTTCGTCAAGAACCTAGAGAACGTGCAGGGTGACGAGCGGGACACGATCTTGTTCTCGACCGCATTCAGCAAGAACGACCGCGGGGTGCTGCCCCTGAACTTCGGCCCGCTGACGAACCCAGGCGGCGAGCGTCGGTTGAACGTGGCGATAACCCGAGCGCGGCGCGAGGTCGTCATGTTCACGAGCTTCGACCCGGCTGATCTCCGCGCCGAGGAGACGACGTCGCTCGGGATCAAGCACCTGCGCGCCTACCTCGAGATGGCACACCATGGTGCCGAGGCTGCACTCGGCGCACGCTCCGACCTCACGCTCACCGACCAACACCGCGAGGACGTGGCCGCTGCCCTCCGCGCACGCGGGCTGTCGGTCAGGACGAACGTCGGGCTGTCGGATTTTAAGGTCGACCTCGCCGTGGCGCACGCTTCGACGCCGGACGAACCGCTGGTGGCCGTACTGCTCGACAGTCCCGCCTGGGCGGGCCGTGCGACGGTCGCCGATCGGGACGCACTCCCCCTCGAGGTGCTCGAGAACCTCATGCACTGGCCGGCCGTCCGTCGGGTCTGGATGCCGCAGTGGCTTGCGTCGAAGGACGCAGTCGTCGACGCGATCGTTCGCTCACACGAAAGGGCCCATGCGGAGCGAAGGGGATCCGGGCTTCCCGTCGCCGAATCCGCCGCTACCTTCCAGGAAACGCCCGGCGACCCACTGGACGCACCAACATCTGAGCCTCTGGCGCCGGCACCGGTGCCATCGCAGATCGATCTGGAGGCCCAGCATGCACCCGTCGTCGACCTCCCGCGGGCGCAGCGCGAGGCCCCTCTGATGGCGACGTCCGGCGCTCTAATCGAACCTAAATCGCCCGAGCCAGCGCCTGCGCCTGCACCCGCTGCTGCAGCCGGTGCCTCCTCACCCAACATGTCGCAGACCGACGTGTTCGACGTGCTCGCAAGGCTCGGCGATCTCGTGAAGGCCGGAATCCTGACCGAGGAGGAGTTCGCGGCGAAGAAGTCCGAACTCCTCGCAAGACTCTAACTAAGGGGACATCAGACATGCACGATGTTCGCTGCCCGCACTGCGACGAGACTTTCTCGCTCGACGATGCCGGCTACGCCGACATCGTCAAGCAGGTCCGTGACCGCGAATTCGACTCAGCACTCCACGAACGACTCGAGGTCGCCGAGCGCGAGCGGGAGTCCGCTTTGGAGCTCGCCGGGGCCAAGTCAGCTGCGATACTGCGCGATGCGACAGCCGCAAAGGAAGCCGAGATCCACGAGCTTGCCGCGAAACTCGCCGCCGAGTCGACCACGAGGCAGCTCGCGGTCACGGAGGCTGTGTCCGGTCTCGAGCGCGAACGCGACGAGATGTCGCACGAACTGCGGCACCTCCGCGAGGCGCAACAGAGCGTGGTCGAGCTCGCCGAGGCGAAACTGCGTGAGCACATGCAGAGGACTGTCGTCGAAAAGGACACGGAGATTCTGACACTCCGGAACGACCTGAAGCGCGCAGAACTCGAGCACGACCTCTCGGAGAAGTCCCTCACCGACAAGTGGGCGGTTCAGATCAAGGACCGCGACGAGCAGATCGAGCGGCTGCGCGACCTGAAGGCCAAGTTGTCGACGAAGATGATCGGCGAGACGCTCGAACAGCACTGCGAGAACACCTTCAACCAGATCCGCGCAACTGCCTTCCCACACGCGTACTTCGAGAAGGATAACGACGCGAGGAGCGGCAGCAAAGGCGATTATGTATTCCGCGACTTCGAGGACGGCACCGAGTTCGTCTCGATCATGTTCGAGATGAAGAACGAGGCCGACATGACTGCCACGAAGCACAAGAACGAGGACTTCTTCAAGGAGCTCGACAAAGATCGCAACGAGAAGGGATGCGAGTACGCGATCCTCGTCTCGCTGCTGGAGCCGGAAAACGAGCTGTACAACTCAGGCATCGTCGACGTGTCGCATCGCTTCCCCAAGATGTACGTGATCCGGCCGCAGTTCTTCATCCCGATCATCACGCTGCTAAGGAACGCCGCCCTCCACTCCGCGGAGTTCAAGGCGGAACTCGAACGTGTCAAGGCGCAGGACATCGACATCACGTCCTTCGAGAGCGACCTCGACGCCTTCAAGACAGCGTTCGGCCGGAACTACGAACTCGCGTCGCGCCGATTCCAGGAAGCAATCACCGAGATCGACAAGTCGATTGACCGGCTACAGAAGGTCAAGGAGGCGTTGCTCGGCTCCGAACGGAACCTCCGTCTCGCTAACGACAAGGCGACTGACATCAGCGTGAAGAAGCTCACTCGGAAGAATCCGACGATGGAGGCCCGCTTCGGGGCGCTCCAGATCGTCGAAGACACCGCGGACGGCACCGAAGGATGACACTCGAGACAGCCAAGCCTGCGGCCGTGGTCTACCGCACGGCGATCATCGAGGCTCAGGACGCCGTTCACCACCAATCGATCGGGTACCGGGCGGTGCTCCGTCTTCCTGACCACGTCGATGCGGTGCAGCTGGCGGAAGAGGAAGTACGGGCCTGGCTTGCTACCAAACGCCGTACGCGGAAGGGTGGCACCCTCGACTCGATCGAGTGGGAAGGCACGGGTGATTATGCACTCGGACCCGAATCCGTGTTGTCCGTCACAGACACGAGCGATAACCACGGGCAGACGCGGCGGCTCATCCGACTCGTCGAACGGAACCGAGGGACATGGATCGTCTCCGTGTTCGCGATGTCGAATGGGTCCGGCCGGCCAGGTTCCTCCGCCTTGGTCATCGAGACTGGCCGCGTGATCGAGCGGGACGAGGATTCCGTGCTGGCAGTAGCGCCCCCGCGGATCGTCGGCCAGATCCTCGACCGTGTGGTGGTCCAGGATGGCTCTGCTCGTCTCACCAACAGCCCGCAGATCATCAGACGTGACGACGTCGGTCATCTGATCGACGTTCTCACCGACGATGGGCGAACCGCGTCGGTTGTCGTGGCGTCGTCTCTCGGGCTCGACACGGACGAAGCTTGGACAAAGACGGTCGAGAGCCTCACGCAATACAGCGTTGGTGTCGCCGCGACGTACGTGATCGCTCATGACGCGGTGGCTGAACTCGACGCGCTGCTTCCTTCATCGCACGGTGTCCCCGCGGGGCGGATCCGGACATTCCTCCCCTCCGTCGACCTGTCTTCGCCGTCGGACGCGGTGCGGCATCGGGTGCTAGGACCAGCGACCTTCGCTCGGTCGATCCGTCGCGGGCGAGCTGATGTGTCGATCCGTGCAATGCACGCAGCCGGCATCCGAAGGCGCTTGCTCGACCTCGAGCTACCTAAAGACGTCCGTCGGACGATGCGCTTGTTGGGCGAGGCCGAGGCTCGTCGAGCACGCGGAGTGCGGATCGACGAGATGGTGTCGAGCGATCTCGACGCGGCAAATTTGCCAAACGATGGATCACTCAAACCGGAGAAGTCGGTCTCAGCCGGTAGCACGCCGCTGCCTGTTGCCGATCCCGTTCCGGCTCGCACCGGAATTATCGCCGTGCCGATGGACTGGGCAGACGACGACGTCCAAGCAGTCCCGACGGATCTCCTCCGACGCGTCGGCACGTTTGTTTTGCGCTGGCTCAAAGCATCGGCTCCCCGCGAGGAACACTTCGACCAGCTCGACAAGCTCATCGCGACCGCATCGCTCGAGCAGGAGGCGTTCGAACAATTGTTCACAGAAGCCGCCGAACGCGAATCGCACCTCAGCGACATGATCGGCTCGTTGAATTCAAGGATTGCTGACCTCGAGGTAGAGGCTGCGATCGAAGCCGAAGAAGCACGACGAGCTGCGCGCGAACGAGACTGGCTGCGAAGGGGCCTCGACGCAGCTCAGCGCGCGAGCTTTGCGTCAGTGGCCGATGGATCGGAGTGGGATCCTCCCGCCGACGTTCGCGAATTGGTCGCGCGTCTAACCCCCGGCGAGGACGCTCACGCCGTGCTCAACCGAGTCATCTTCACAGGTGATCAAGACATCGCCGCAGAGATCGACGAACGCGACGGCACCGGGCGGTACGCAGCAGCGCTGTGGTCGTATGTACGCGTCCTCAGCGATTATGTCGAGGCCAAGCGCGACGGCTACTCAGGCAACGTGCACATGTACCTCACGGACGACGCACAGCTCGGCGCGAAGTGCTCACCCGACCGGCATGCTCCGACAGAAAGCACAACGGTTATCAACAACAAGAAGCTCCACGGAGAACGAGTCCGCCCCGTTCCCGTCGAAGTCGACGGTTCCGGCCGCGCACTGATGCTCGCGCACTTCAAACCGACGCACCGAGATCGTTTCGCCCCGCGGATGCACTACCTCGACGATGCGGCCGGTACCGGAAAGATCTACATCGGCTACATCGGGCGTCATCTGACGATCCCGAATGCGAAGTGACTACGACGCCGCCTGATCCCGATCAAGAGGCTTGATTTGATCAACCACCGTAAATGCACCCCGGGCACCATCAACGGCTCACTGCACTTGGGATCCGTCAATCAGCATCCAGGGAGCCGCGAGCTCTCACGCTGCGCTTAATGTCGCACGGTCGGTGCTGAGCGCACAGGCGCGGTCGTGGGCGAACTGACCTCCACGGGAGCCCACACGCTCCGATTGTCTTGTCGGGCCGCCTGCCGGTTGGGCACCTGCTCGACGTGAGCGAAGCACGAGAGCCTCACCACCGAACGACAGAAGGCGCGGCACCAACCGGCACCGCGCCTCCCGTTCCTCACCCCGTCGTCAACTCACCACGTCAACACGAACCGCCCCCGCGTCCCCCCAGCCTCGAGCCGCTCATGCGCCTCCGCAGCCCGCGAGGCCGGCAACACCTCCGCCACCCGCGGCACCACAGTTCCCCCTTCGACCGCATGCCGCAGCTGCTCGAGCTTGTCGAACGACCGGTACTCCGAGAACACCGCAACCTGCTCGAACCGGATCCCCCGCGAGTCGTCCCCCGACCATCCCCGCACGTCCAGGAACACTCCCCCGTCCCGAACAGCGTCGACGACGACCCCACGCTGCACCGCAGCGTCGGCGAGCGCATCGACCCCGTCCGGCACGAGCGCACGGACAGCGGCAGCGAACCCATCACCACGCGGCACGATGTGCGCCGGTCCGAGCGACCGCACGAGCGCTTCGTCCGCCGGGGCAGCATCAGCGATCACGGTCAGCCCAGCGGCGACGGCGAGCTGCACCACGTAGTTCCCGAGCAGCCCGGCAGCACCGGTCACGGCGAGCGTGTCCCCCCGCGACAGCCCCGCGAGCGACAGGATCTGCAACGCCGTCAACCCGTTCATCGGGACTGTAGAAGCGAGAGCGACCGACGTCCCGCGCGGCACCCGCGTGAACGACCCCACCGGCGCCACGAGTTCCTGCACGTACGCCCCGCCGTGCGCGCTGAGCGGCAACGCGATCGCCATGACCTCGTCACCGACCTCCCACCCGGTGACGTCGGGCCCGACCTCGTCGATGACGCCGGCCGCATCCATCCCCGGAACGTACGGCGGCGAGGCCTGCGAGCTGTCCCGCTGCCCGGCACGCACCCCCGTGTCGGTCGGGTTCACGGCGAACGCCTGCACCCGGATCCGCACGGACCCCGCACCGGCGTGCGGCTCCGGCACCTCGTGGACGGCGAGGGCCTCCGGCCCTCCGAACTGTTCGACTCCGACGACCTGCATCCTCCCGGTCTACGCGGACGTTGCTTGACGCAACCTGACGCGACCCACGATCGGACGGGAGGCACGGCGCCAGGCCGCCACGGGCCTCCAGTCCGTCACGGGGTGACGTCCACTGCGCGTGGTGCGCCATGCTGACAGCGTGCGTTTCGACGAACTCGTCACCCGGCCCGACGGCCCCGCGATCGCCGAGGAGCTCGCCGCGCTCCGCCGGCCCGCCCGGTACGTCCTCGAAGGCATCCACCAGGAGCCCCGGCAGAAGTACTGGCAGTTCCGCGTCGACATCGACGAGCCCGCACAGACCTGGACGCTCGTCCGTCAGCGCGCCAAGCCGGTCTCCTACCGGGACGGCGTGCCGCACGACCCCGACGACGGTCCGCACGAGGTGTCGTTCGCCCGGAGCATGGTCTCCGCTCCCGTCGTCCGGATGGCCGTGCCCGACCTGATGCTCCGGTGGGGTCGCGGCCCCGAGAGCTTCCACCCGATCCTGGTCGAGCACATCGGCGAGCACTCGATCCTGGTGACGTTCGAGCACCGCGGGGATCCGGCGACCCGCACGACGATGGTGATCGACGAGCGCGACGGCATCGCCCGCCGCTTGTCGGAGTACGGCGAGGACACGATCATCACGAGCGTGCGGACCGCCGAGCCGGACGAGGTCCTGCCCCGCGCCCGCTTCGTGCAACCGACGGACTGGATCCGGCCGCAGTACTGAGACGGTGACGGTTCCGGTTCACGATCCCCGACGATCGCGAACCAGAACCGTCAGCGCTCCGGCACGAGAACACCACCGCCCGCCGAGAACGCGGGGCCCTCGGCCTCGAGGACGGCCCGGGGATCGCGGCCGTCCGAGGCGTCCGGCCAGCGCAACCCCGGCGCCACGGTGCCACTCCCCTGCAGGAACCGGTGTGTCCTGCGGATGTGGGTCCCCGCCAGGTGCGCGCCCACCGCAGCTTGCAGCGTGGTCTCACGGACGTCCATGGTCGCTCCCCAGCCGGATGAGTGACCGTTCTGCACCGGCCCACGCGATGAGCGCCGGGTCGTGGGTCGCCACGACGACAGCGCTGCCCGATGCACGCAGCGCGTCGAGACCGCTGCGGACGCGCGCCGCGCTCTCGGTGTCGAGCGACGCGGTGGGCTCGTCGGCGAGGACGAGTCGTGGCCGCTGCGCCAGCACTCGTGCGACGGCCACTCGCTGCTGTTCGCCGCCGCTCATCGTCCCAGCACGAGCATCCCGCCGACCACCGAGCCCGACGATCAGCAGTGCCTCGTCGATCCGATCGCTGAGTGCCGCCCGGGTGACGCCACGGGGCCGCAGCACCCGCAGGTTCTGGGCAACGGTCCACTCCGGCACGACGGCGTGGTCCTGCACGACGAGGCCGATGGTGTCTCGGCGCAGTCCACGCCGCTCCCCCTCGCTCGCCGTGTGCAGGTCAGTGCCGTCGACGACGACCCGACCCCGCGGCGGTCGTTCCAACCCGGCGAGGCAGCGGAGCATCGTGCTCTTCCCCTGTCCGGACGGTCCGCGCAGGGCAAGGGCCTGTCCGGCGCCGAGCTGGAACGTGATGTCGTTCCAGAGCGTCCGCCCGGCGATGTCGTAGCCGATCCCCTCGATGCTGAGTCGCTGGTGCTCGGTCATCGGCGTGGCCTCTTTCGGTGGTGTGTGGCGGCGAGCAGGACGGACAGCGCGACTGCGGTGAGCACGCCGACTGCCCCGGCCGTGCTGGCAGCGAGCAAGGCGCCGCTGCCGGCACCGGTGCCGTCGTCGCCGACGAGTACGGTCACGGCGGTGGTCCCGGCGGCGATGCCGCTCGCGACGAGCACGAACCGCGCGTGCTGCACCGCGGGATGCCGGCCGACCAGGAATCGCAGCCGTGCTGCTCGTCGATGCCGCGTCCGGTGATCGGCGATCAGGGTGGCGGTAGCGAACAGGATCGCGAGCATCGTCCCGGCCGAAGCGGCGAGGATGACGGCGCGGGATGTCCGGACGGCTGCGAGCGCTCGTTCGAGCACGGCACCGACTCGGTTGATCTGCGTGACGACGTCGAGCAGGTCAGCGTCCGTGAGTTGCCGGACGAGCGCGGTCCGGTCGGCGAACCGGACCTCGCCGTTCCGGGTCGCGGTGCCGAGTCGGTTCGGCGGCAGGTCCCGCACGTCGGTCACCACGATGACGGGCACGTCCGCGCCGGTGGTGGTGCGTGGCAGCACCCAATCGATCCAGCGGTCAGCGGCGGCGACGATCGGTGCGGTCGATCCGACGACCTCGGTGTGGATCGGGACGACTCGGGGCGCTTGCTCGTCGTCCACCTCCCAGCCGTCGTCGAAGCTCTCCCGCACGCCGTCGGCGATCGCGGCGATGTCGGTCGCCACCGACTCGGGGACCAGCACGGTGACACCGTCACGGTCGTCCCCGACCAGCTGCTCCGCCCGGTCTCCGGCGACCAGCAGCGCGTCCTGCATGAACGTCGTCTGCGCCAGCTCGGCGGTGCCGGTGGCGAGGGCAGCCAGCGCAACGCGCCCGAACGCGTCCTCGTCGGCGATTGAGGCCATCCCGACGCCCAGGACCACGTCGTCGCCGTCGGCGGCCTCGGAACGCAGCGATCGCTCGAGCTCGGAGGCCGTCCGCCCCTGCTCGACGAGGCCACTCGTGCTCACGGTCAGGATGCTGACGAGTGCGACACCGCACAGTGCCACGACGGCCGGGCGCCCGACCGGGGCCGCGAGGCTCGTCCACCTGCGGCGGCCGACGACGGAGCAGACGACGTGGAGTCCGACGACACCGACGAAGGCGGCGGGGAGCATCACTCCGGCGAGCCCGACGCTGAACGACCAGATCGTCGGCGATGCCCCGCGGACGAGCAAGTAGACGGCGAGCGCCCCGCACACCACCAGGGAACAGACGACGAACAGCCCCGCTGTCTCGAGGGCTTCACGAGCGGCGATGCGTTTCGGTGACCATCCGGCGAGTCCGCGGAGCCGCTGTCGGCTGTCCCGCCGGTCCGACTCCGCGACCACGGCGATGACGACTCCGAGCGCGATGCACGCCACGATCGCCAGGACGCCGGGCTGCCCGATCACCGCTGGTGCCAGTACGCGGACCGTCGGGGTCGCGTCGACGAACTCGAACCCCGCAGTGCGCAACGCGTCGAGGAAGGCACCGACTTGCACGGCCGATCCGTCGACCGCGTACGACCAGACGATGACGGCGTCACCGATGTCGCTCGCCGGCCGGTCGACGACGTTCCCCCAGAACACCGGGGCGGCGACGGAGCCGGCGAACGAGTACGCGGTGACGGTGTCCGGCGCGCCGGAACGATCCGGCACGACGAGGGCGAGCGATACGTCGTGGTCCTCGGCCAGTTCCGTGAGCTGCTGGATGTGCTCCTGCTTGGTCGGACCGAGCGGTAAGTCGACCATGTCGATCGTCGTCCGGCCGGTGAGGTACCCGCTCGCCTCACCACTCCCGACCACGAACACGATCAGGCCGACGAGCAGGAGCGGTACGGCCGCCACCGCGAGGACGGTGGCGGCCGCGAAGTTCCGGATCAGTAGATCGCCCAGAAGGCCTGGTTGCCCCACAGTGCTTTCGGGCGGCTCGCGCCGGCGATCTTGCCCTTCGCGATCCGTCCGGACGACTTGGTCACGCCGGAGGACTTGACCGAGGTGCTGTGGGTGTACCGACGGTTGTCGTAGGCGGAGACCACCTGGTGGCCGATCACGCCGTACGACCACGTGCCGCCACCGACGACGGTCGTGGCGTCGGTACCGAGGTCGTCGGCGGACGCGCTGCCGCCACTGGCGGTTGCGTCATCCGGAGCAGCGTGTGCGACACCGGCGCCGAGGACACAGCACAGCGTTGCAGCCGCGATGACGGCCGAGAGCTTTCCGAAGCGCTTCATGGAAGGGCCTTTCTGCTGGGGGAACGGGAGGGCCGCGTCGACCCCGCACCGAGCCAAGCAGAGCGACGCCAGAATCTGAAGTTCCGGATATCTCGAATACGACATGCTCGCGTCCTTCCCGCACCATCCCCCGATCGGAGGATGCAGCACCACCGCCCCCACCGATCCCCCGCGGCGCCCCACCGGCCAAGCTGGACCCATGCCCGAGTCCCCCGCCATCGAGGTCCAGCACCTCAGCAAGCAGTACGCCACCGGCAAGGTCGCCGTCGACGACGTCAGCTTCGTCATCCAGCCCGGCGAGACCTTCGCCCTCCTCGGCCCGAACGGCGCCGGCAAGTCCACGACGGTCGAGATCCTCGAGGGCTACCGCTCCCGTACCGCCGGCGAGGTCCGCGTCCTCGGCCACGACCCTGCACGGACGAGCCGCAGCCACAACGCACGCATCGGCATCGTCCTGCAGACCAGCGCCGAGTCCCCGAACGTCACCGTCGCCGAGCAGCTGAACCACTTCGCGACGCTGTACCCGAAGCACCGCAGCACCGAGGAACTCCTCGCGGCCGTCGGGTTGACCGACCAGCGCAACACCCGCATCGCCCGACTCTCCGGAGGCCAGCGCCGCCGCGTCGACGTCGCCCTCGGCATCATCGGCCGCCCCGAGGTGCTGTTCCTCGACGAACCGACCACGGGCTTCGATCCCGAGGCCCGCCGGCAGTTCTGGGACCTCCTGCGCCAGGTGCAGTCCGAGGGCACGACGATCCTGCTCACCACGCACTACCTCGACGAAGCCGCCCAGCTCGCCGACCGGGCAGCGGTGATCGCCGACGGGAAGCTGCTCGACATCGCCCCGATCGACGAGATCGGCGGCGCCGAAGCCCGCACACCACGGGTCCGCTGGCGCGACGACGCCGGCGACCTCCACGACGAGCGCACGACCGACCCGACCGCACTCATCCGCAACAGCACCGCGCCCATGCACGATCTCGAAGTCATCCGCCCGTCCCTCGAGGACGTCTACCTCGGAATGGTGGGCCAGAAGTGAACACCGCGACCAGCCGCATCTCGTACGAGATCCGCTCCTACTTCCGCGCCCCCGACGCCGTCTTCTTCACGTTCCTCTTCCCGATCATCATGTTGGCGCTGTTCTCGGTGGCGTTCGCGGACGCCGACCCGATCCGCGCCGTTGCCAGCAACGGCCGACCGATCAGCGTCGACTACGCCACCTACTACCTGCCCGGCCTCGTCGCGACGGGCATCCTGCTCTCCGGCACCCAGTCCCTCGGCGTCGACATCGCGACCGAGCGCAGCGACGGCACGCTGAAGCGCCTCGGCGGCACCCCCCTGCCGGTCCTGAGCTACTTCGTCGGCAAGATCGGCATGGTCCTCGTCACGACCATCGTGCAGACGGCACTGCTGCTCGGGATCGCGAGCCTGGTGTTCGGCGTCGACCTGCCGACCGACGCGAGCAACTGGGGCGTCTTCGCGGGTGTCATGGTCCTCGGCATCGCCACCAGCTGCGTCCTCGGCATCGCGATCTCGGCGCTCCCCCGCGAGGGCCGCCGCGCCACCGCCACGATCGTCCCCATCGTCCTGGTCCTGCAGTTCATCTCGGGCGTCTACCTGCCCTTCACGCAACTGCCCGACTGGCTGCAGAACGTCGCGTCCGTCTTCCCCCTGCGCTGGATGGCGTCCGGCATGCGGTCCGTCTTCCTGCCCGACGCGTTCGCGTCCGCCGAGCCGGGAGGCGCGTGGCACCTCGCCCTCGGAACCCTCGTGTTGGTCGCGTGGCTGGTCGGGGGCACGGTGGCCTGCGCCCTCACCTTCCGCTGGAACCGCAAGGACGCCTGATGGCGCCGGGCAGGTGGGATGCTGTCGTCATGAGCGGCGAGACGTGGGTGCGCAACCGGTGGTTGCACGTGTTCTTCGCGGGCACGATCCTCCTCACCGCCGTGATCACCGCGCTGGGCTGGTCCCCGTGGTCGACCCGCTGGCCGGCCTACCTGGCGGTGGTGGTCCTCGTCGTGGCGTACATCGCGTACGGGCACCGCGGCTACGACAGCCCCCGAGCCGCCGCCGCGTTCCTGCCGCTCGTCGTCGTCGCCGCCCTCGTGCTGCCGGCAGTCGTCCCGAGCACCGCGTTCGTGCAGTGCATCGTGTTCCCGCTGGTGTGGGTGCAGACGGAGCGCGTCCGTACCGCGGTCCTGTTGTCCGTCGCTGTGGGGGTCGCGAGCGGCATCGGCCTGCAGCTGTCGAGTGGCCCGGACGCCCTGGTCAGCACCCTGCTCATCGAGGGCATCAGCGTGATCGGTGCCTGCGCGATGGGTGTGTGGATCTCGAGCGTCGCCGGCCTGTCCGAGGAGCGCCGCCAGCTCGTCGAGGAACTCCGCGCCACCCAGCAGTCCCTCGCCGACGCGAACCGCACCGCAGGCATCGCGAGCGAACGGGAGCGCCTGGCCCGCGAGATCCACGACACCGTCGCCCAGAACCTCGCCGGCATCGTCATGCTCACCGAACGGGCCCGCGGCGACCTGGCGAACGACCGCTCCGATGCGCTGGAGGAACGACTCACCGTCCTCGAGGAGTCCGCCCGCGCCGCCCTCGAGGAATCCCGCACCCTCGTCGCAGCCGGAGCCGCAGGCATGACCCGCGACAGCCTCGCCGGCGCCCTCCACCGCCTCGCCGAACGGCACACCCGCGAAACGGGGACGCTGGTCACGGTCGACGCCGCGTCCGACTGCGTGCTGGACCGCGATGCGCAGGTGGTCCTGCTGCGGGTCGCCCAAGAGGCCCTCTCGAACGTCCGCGCGCACGCCGGCTCAGCCTCGGCGCAGGTCCTTCTGCTCTCCGACGACGGGCAGACCGTGCTGCGGATCACCGACGACGGCACCGGGTTCGACCCCGAGGAGCCCACCGCCGGGCACGGTCTGCGCGGGTTGCGGGAGCGCCTCGCCCTCGCTGGCGGCACCTGCACGATCACGAGCGCCCTGGGCCGGGGCACCGTCGTCGAGGCAACCCTGCCCACCGGAGCCGCCCCGGGCCTCCCGTCCGCCGTTCGTCACCCCGTGGCGGAGGTGACCCGGTGATCCGCGTCGTGGTCGCCGACGACCACCCGATCGTCCGCTCGGGCATCGTCGCGCTGCTGCAGGACGCCGACGACGTCGACGTGGTGGGCCAGGCCAGCGACGGCCGAGCAGCGGTGTCCGTCGTGCTGGCCGAGCGCCCCGACGTCGTGCTGATGGACCTCCGGATGCCCGAGCTCGACGGTGATGCGGCGACGGCGGAGATCCTCGCGGCCGAGCCGGGCGTCCGCGTCCTGATCCTGACGACGTACGAGTCCGACGACCAGATCCTCGCGGCGATCGAGGCCGGGGCCACCGGCTACCTGCTCAAGGCGGCCCCGGAGTCCGAGATCCTCGCCGGGGTGCGGGCGACGGCGCGGGGCGAGACGGCACTGGCCCCTTCGGCTGCCGCTGCGCTGGTCCGACGAGCAACGGGTTCGTCGGCCGTGGCTGCTGGCCCGTCGTTGACCCCGCGCGAACTCGAGGTCCTGCAGCTCGTCGCCCAGGGCAACTCGAACCCGGCGATCGGGCGTGCCCTGTTCCTCAGCGAGACGACGGTGAAGACGCACCTCGGCCACGTGTTCGAGAAGCTCGGCGTGAACGACCGCACCCGTGCCGTGACCCGCGCGATGGAGCTCCGCCTGCTCCCCTGAACCCCGGTGCGCCGGGCATCGGGAGCGGGTGTACCGTCAGGTAGTCAGCATGCTGATCATCTGAGAGGACACGCACATGAGCGCCCCAGCCGCAGCTCCCACCACCCCGGATCGCCGCCGGTGGATCGGTCTGGTCGTGATCAGCCTGGCGGTCGCGCTCATCATCGTCGACTCCACGATCGTGAACGTGGCGATCCCGAGCATCGTCGCTGACCTCGACATCGGCTCGACGCTCGTGCAGTGGGTGCAGGAGAGCTACACGCTGGTCTTCGCCGCGCTGCTGCTCGTCTTCGGTGCCGTCGCCGACCGCTTCGGTCGCCGACGACTGCTGACCATCGGCGTGATCCTGTTCGCGGTGGCGTCGGTCCTGGCGGCGCTGTCCCCGACGGGCGAACTGCTCGTGGCGTCCCGCGTGCTGCAGGGTGTCGGTGGCGCGATGGTCCTGCCCACCACGCTGTCGATCCTCAACGCGACGTTCACCGGCCGGGAGCGCGGCATCGCCTTCGCGGTGTGGGGCTCCACGATCGGCGGGATGGTGGCAGTCGGTCCGCTGCTCGGCGGCTGGCTGACGACGGACTTCTCGTGGCGGTGGGCCTTCGGCATCAACGTCCCGATCGTGGCGGTCATCCTGGTCGGCCTCGCGGTCGCCATGCGGGAGTCGCGCGACGCCGAGCACACCGGCCACATCGACCTCGTCGGCGCCCTGCTGTCCGTGATCGCGAGCGCTGCGCTGGTCTTCGGGCTGATCGAGGGTCGCACCTACGGCTGGTGGACTCCGTCGTCGACACCGTTCACGATCGGCTCGTGGTCGTGGGACGGCCCGGTCTCGCCGATCCCCGTCGCGTTCGTGATCGCGATCGCTGCCGGGGCGGCCTTCGTCGTCCGCTCCCGGCGCCGGCAGCGTGCGGGCCGGTCGACGCTCATCGCCCTCGACCTGTTCGGCATCGGCTCGTTCCGGAACGGCTCGATCGCGGCGCTCATCGTGTCGCTCGGCGAGTTCGGCATCATCCTGTCGCTGCCCCTCTGGCTGCAGAACGTCCTCGGCTACTCGGCGCTGCAGACCGGCCTCGTGCTGCTGGCCCTGGCGATCGGGTCGTTCGTCGCGAGCGGGTTCGCGGCCACGGTCGGACAGCGGATCGGGGCGCTGCCGATCGTGCGGATGGGCATCGGCGCCGAGATCGTCGGGGTCGCCGCGATCGGGTTCGTCGTGACCTCGTCGACCCCGTGGTGGGCGATCGTCCCGTGCCTGTTCGTCTACGGCTTCGGCGTCGGACTCGCGACGGCCCAGCTCACCGGCGTCGTGCTGCAGGACGTCCCCGTGGAGCGCAGCGGCGAGGCCTCCGGCGCCCAGAGCACCGCGCGCCAGATCGGTTCGGCGCTCGGCATCGCGGTCCTCGGCACGGTGCTGTTCACCTCGACGGGCAGCATCCTGGAGCACCGCCTGCAGGACGCCGGCGTCTCGACCGCCCAGTCCGAGCAGATCGCCGACACCGTCGTGCAGTCCTCCGGCGGAGCGATCGCCGGCCTCGAGGGGCAGACCCGCGACGACGCCGCCGAGGCGTTCTCCGATGGCACCCGCGCCGCCGCGTTCTCGGCCGCCGGCTTCCTGGTCATCGGCCTCGGTGCGACCCTGCGGCTCCGCGCCCCGCGCCGCCCCGACGACGACCCCGAGTCCACCACCGAACCCGAAACCGGAACCGACGCCGACGCCGACGCCGACGCCGATCACGAGACCCGCGCCTGACCGGGGGGCCCTTCTTCCCCAGCTCCTGACGGTTCTGGTTCACGATCCCCGAGGATCCTGAACCAGAAACGTCACCGGCTGGACGCGAACCCGCGTCCCCCGTGCCGTGGACGCGACCACCGACGGGACGGGAGGCACGGCGCCTGCCTGCACCGTGCCTCCCGTCCGCTCCGACGCGCGCCCTGCCATCGCGACGCGCGCCCCGCTCAGTGCTCCGCGCCCGCCCCCTCCGGTCGGATGCGGAGCACCCGCGCTGTGGGGGTCGACCCGCCGTTCGCGACCTCGAGCGAGCCCGAGGCGGCGTCCCACGCCACGGTCCACGACCCGAGTGCCGTCGGGAACAGCGGCTCGACGACGACCGCCCGCCCGGCGAACGCCGGCAGCGGCAACGACACCGACGAGCCGGCACCGGGCAGCGACCACACCGACAGGTAGAGGTTCCCGCCGGGCGCGCGCAAGCCGAGCGCGAGCCACGGGTCCTCCCAGGCCGGCAACCCGAGCGGCCACTCCGGCACCGACGACTCGATGACCTCGAGCACTGTCCGGTGTGCGGCGATGGCGTCGCCGACCACCGCGCGCTGCGACGCAGACATCTCGTTCAGGTAGCCCGACAGGTACATCCGCCCGAGCACCCCGTTCACGAGCGACAGGTCGAACAGGTCGGGCGACATCGACGGCGCCGGGTAGGCCCAGTTCCCGGCCTGCTCGGGCAGCATCGCGGCGGGGGCAGCGGCTGCGATCGACGCCGACAGCACCGGGTCCTGCTGGTCCGAGGTCGACTGCATGTGCAACCGGGACAGCATCGCGGAGTCGGCGCGCATCGCTCCCGAGGCGCAGTTCTCGATGAGCAACGACGGGTACCGGGCCTGCACGTCGTCGAGCCAGTCGAGCAGCGCCCGTCCACCGTCGACGGTGCCCACCCACGGCCCCGTCATCGTGTTGTAGTCCATCTTGAAGAAGCTGACCCCGAGTGACCCGACAAGCCGGTCGACTACCGCGTCGAGGTGTGCCCGCGCGGCCGGTGACCGGAGGTCGAGCAGGTGCCGTCCGTGCTCGGCGACCCGCACACCGAGGTGGTGCACGAAGGCGTCGTCCGGCAGGGTCGCGGCCAGCGGCGAGTGGATGCCGATGACCTCGGGCTCGAGCCACAGCCCGGCCTGCATCCCCCGCGACCGGATGTGGTCGATGACGAACCCGAGCCCGGTCGGGAACCGCGACGCGGCCTCCTCCCACGCCCCGACGGTGTCCCACCAGTGCCCCTCGGCGTACCAGCCGGCGTCGATGCAGAACAGGTCCGCTCCGGCGTCGGCAGCGGCGTCGATCAACGGCAGCAGCTTCTCGGTGGTCGGGTCCCCCATGAGCGTGTTCATGTAGTCGTTGAACACGAGCGGCAGGGCGCGATCGGCCTCGCGCACGTGCCGGAACGCCCGACGCTGCGCCGTGAGCACCTCGAACGCCCCACCGACCGAGCCGGCGATCCCCACCGACACCGGCACGGACACGAACGGCTGCCCCGGGGCCACGACCGCCGTCCACTGGTGCTCCTGGTCGGTCGGCCCGCTCAGCAGCACGTACGCGTGCCGTCGGGTCTCGCCGAGCTCGTACAGCCACGGCCCGTTGTGCTCGATCTGCCACACGAGCGCGTAGGGCGCAGCGCCAGCGGACGGAGCAGGTGTCAGCACGCCGATCGGCAGCGCCTCGCCCGTCGACCACGAGCCGCGGTTCTGCACGACGGCGCGGCTGCGGGGCGGGTGGTGCTGCGCCTCGCGGTCGATCGCCGCGAGTCCGATCGACCGCAGTGGATCGGTCCGCCACCGGCTCTCGGCGGCCCAGTCGTTGTCCGCGTGCACGAGGGCCAGGTCGTCGACACCGACCCCGGAGTCCGTCAGGAACGCCCCGGTCGCGAACGACGACACGAAGTCCACGACGTGCTCGCCGTCCTCGGCGGACACCTCGGTCCACGTCTGGAACGCCGCGACGTCGGCGCGCGCTCGGAACACCGACTCGACCTGGAGGCCCGTGGCCGCGTCCGCCTGCACGATCCGGAACCACGGATCGGTCGCGTCGTCGGACGCACGCCACGACACGGGGCGCAGTCGCGCCCCGATCGTGGAGTCCACGTGCCGGAACCCGCCCGGGAACCGCCCGTGTCCGATCGTGGTCAGCTCGACCAACGGCTGCGGGTCGTCGGGACCGTCGGCGAGCGCTCCACCGCTCGCCACGAACGACACGAGTGCCGCGGGCTGGTCGTCGCCGATCCGGAACCGTGCCGAGAACCCCGGCGTGACCCAGTCGGCGAAGGCTCCGCTCACCGTGCGCCGACCGGAGCGGGCTCACTCGACACCCACGCGCCGACGCCGTGGTCGTAGCAGGTGGTGTTGTCGATCTTCGAGCGGTCGAGCGCGCTGCCCGAGGTCACCTTGCGGTCGATGCGCTCCGGATCGGGGGCGGCCTCGGCGAGCAGTCGGGTGTAGTCGTGCTGCGGGTCGAGGATGACGGCGTCGGAGGGCCCGCGTTCGACGACCCGGCCGCGGTAGAGCACCAGGATCTCGTCGGAGAAGTGGCGTGCGGTCGCCAGGTCGTGCGTGATGTACAGCACGGCGAGGTGGTCCTCGCGCTGCAGGCGGCCCATCAGGTTGAGCACGCTGAGCCGGATCGACACGTCGAGCATCGACACCGGTTCGTCGGCGATGAGCACCTGGGCCCCGGGGGCGAGTGCGCGGGCGATGGCGACGCGCTGCCGCTGTCCGCCGGAGAGCTCGTGCGGGCGGCGGCTCGCGAAGTCCTCGTCGAGGTTGACGCGGCCGAGCAGTTCCCGCACCTTCTCGGCGGTCTCGTCGGCGCCCCGGGCTCGGTGGTGCAGCTGGAGCGGCCGGGCGATGTGGTGCTCGATCGAGTGGAACGGGTTGAGCGAGGCGAAGGGGTCCTGGAACACCATCTGCACGTGCCGGCGGTACATGCTGCCGACGACGGGAGTGCCGTCCTCGAGCCGCACGTCGATCGAACCGCGGGTGGTGCTCTCGAGCTTGGCGAGCATCCGGGCGATGGTCGACTTGCCCGACCCGGACTCCCCCACCAACGCCACGGTCTTCCCGGGCAGCAGCTCGAACGACACGTCGTCGACGGCGTGCAGGGTGGTCCGCTTCAGGCCCTTGCGGGTGTGGAAGTCCTTGCCGAGGTGGCTGACGGTCACACTGGTCATCGGATCTCCTCGTGGACGGCGGCAGCGTGGTCGTCGACGCCGGAGCGGATGAACGCGCCGCGCTCCCCCGACAGGCTCGGGAACGACTGCAGCAGCTTCTGCGTGTACGGGTGCTTCGGGTCGTGCTGGATGGCCGAGGCCCGGTCGCACTCGACGACCTCGCCGCGCAGCATGATCGCGATGCGGTCGCTGATCTCGAGCAGCAGCGGCAGGTCGTGCGTGATGAACACGACGGCGAACCCGAGCTCGTCGCGCAGTCGGACGATCTCGCGCAGGATCTCGCGCTGCACCACGACGTCGAGGGCGGTGGTGGGCTCGTCCATGATCATGATCTGCGGTTCGAGCAGCATGGCCATCGCGATCATCACGCGCTGGCGCATGCCGCCGGACAGCTCGTGCGGGTACGCGGTGATGCGGGACGGGTCGACGCCGACGCGGCTCAGGGCGTCCTCGGCGATCGCGCGCCGTTCCTTGCGGCCGAGGTCGCGCCGGTGTTCCCTCAGGGCGTCGTCGAGCTGCGCCCGGATGGTGGCGACCGGGTTGAGGGCGTTCATCGCGCCCTGGAACACCATCGACAGCTTCGACCAGCGCACGGCCCGCAGCTGTTCGTGCGGCAGCCCGAGCAGGTCGATGTCGGTGCCGTCGCGGTCGTGGAACGTGATGCTGCCCGAGGCGACCTTCGCCGGCGGTCGGTGCAGCCGGGTGATGGCGTAGGCCAGGGTCGTCTTGCCGCAGCCGGACTCCCCCGCGAGCCCGAGGATCTCGCCGGGAGCCAGGGTGAGCGACACGTCCTTGACGGCGTGCACGGGGTGTTCGGTCTCGTAGACGACGTCGAGGTGGTCGATCGTCAGCACGGCTTCGGCACTCATCGGACGAACTCCTTCGTGGTGCGTGCGGACCGCGAGGCGCGGGCGGCCCGCTTGGCGCGACGTTCGCGCCGCCGTTGGGCCCGCACGTTCGCGAGTCGCGGGTTGATGACCTCGTCGATCGAGAAGTTCACCAGGGACAGGCCCATGCCGAGCAGGGCGATGAGCAGGCCGGGCGGCACGAACCACCACCAGGCGCCGTTCGCCAGCGCGAAGCCGTTCTGGGCGTAGAAGAGCATGGTGCCGAGGGTCGACGAGTTCGACGCCCCGAGGCCGAGGAACGACAATCCCGCTTCCCCGAGGATCGCGGCGATCACCGCGAACACGAACTGCGACGCCAGGACGGGCAGCAGGTTCGGCAGGATCTCGACGGCGATGACCCGCCAGGGTCGTTCGCCGGCGACACGGGCGGCGGAGACGTAGTCGCGGTTGCGGATCGACATCGTCTGCGCCCGCAGGACCCGGGCCGACCCGGCCCACGAGGTGATCGCGAGGACGACGGCGATGGTCCAGAGCCCGCGGGCCTCACGCGGGACCAGGCCCGAGATGACGATGACGAGCGGCAGGCCGGGGATGACGAGGAACACGTTCGAGAACAGCGAGAACGCCTCGTCCATGATCCCGCCCAGGTACGCGCCGAGGATCCCGAAGAACGCGGACAGCACCGTGGCGAGGACGCCGACGATCAGGCCGATCTGCAGGCTGCCGCGCGTGGCGTAGGCGAGCTGCGCGAGCACGTCCTGCCCGGTCTGGGTCGTCCCGAGCAGGTTCTCGCCGCTCGGTCCCTGCAGTCCGGAGTCGCGGATGGTGGTCGGGTCGCCGACGAGCAGCGGTCCGAGGACGCCGAACAGCGTGACGCCGGCGACGAGGGCGATGCCCGTGATGAGCCACGGGGTCAGGGTCGGCAGGAATCGGCGGATGCCGCCCTTCGGTCGTGACGCTCGGGCCGTGGCGATGCTCCGCGTCGACCCGGCGTCGGCTTCCTCGGCGAGTGCGCCGATGGTGGGTTCGGTGTCCTGCTGGATGTTGGTCATGGCGTGTCCTCCCTAGCTCCGCGCCCGCGTCCGCGGGTCGATGAGCCCGTACAGCAGGTCGACGACGAGGTTCGCGCCGAGGACCGCCAGGGTGATGAACAGGAAGATCCCCTGCATGAGCGCGTAGTCGTTGTTGGTCACCGCGGACAGCAGCTTCGACCCGATGCCCGGGTACGAGAACACCTGCTCGGTGACGACGGAGCCGGACACGATGAACCCGAGGGAGATCGCGAAGCCGGCGACGGAGGGCAGCACGGCGTTCCGGGCGGCGTAGTTCCGCAGGATCTTGCCGTCGGACAGCCCCTTGGCCTGGGCGGTGGTGATGTAGTCCTCGGACAGCGTCGACACCATCATGTTGCGCATGCCGAGCAGCCAGCCGCCCAGCGATGCGAGCACGATCGTCACGGCCGGCAGCACCCCGTACTGGATCGCGGAGGCGATGAAGTCCCAGTTGAACCCCGGTGTGAGGATCACGTCGTAGCCGCCCTGCGCCGGGAACAGGTGGATGCCGGTGGCGAAGAAGTACACCAGGATCAGCGCGAGCCAGAAGTACGGCACCGCGGCGAGCAGGGTGGTGGCCGGCACGAACGAGTCGAGCCAGGTGCCCGGACGCCAGCCGACGAAGGCGCCGAGGCCGACGCCGATGATGGCGGCCAGGATGGTGGCGATGCCGACCAGGGCGATGGTCCACGGCAGCGAGCTCGCGATGACCTCGGTGACGGGGGCCGGGAAGTAGCTGACGGACACCCCGAGGTCACCGCGGAACACGTTGACCAGGTAGTGGCCGTACTGGGAGATCAGCGGCTCCGAGGAATCGCCACCGAGGAGCAGCTCGTACGCCTGCCGTGTCGCCGGGGTCACCTGCCCGCCGCGCTGCTGGAGCTTGGCGAGCAGGATGTCCACCGGGTTCCCGGGCAGCAGCCGCGGGATGATGAAGTTCAGCGTCAGCGCTGCCCACAGGGCGACGATGTAGAAGCCGATCTTGCGCAGGAAGTAGGTCATCGTCGAGTGCTCCTCGGTCGCGATCCCATCGTGGTCAGCCCTTCGCCGGCTTCAGCGCCTTGAAGATCTCGGCGTTGTCCGGGCTCGCCCAGACCGCCGGGAAGGCGTAGAGGTCGTCCTTCGTGGGCCAGCCGGTGAACTTCGCCGCGTGGAACTCACTCGTCGTGCCGCCGGTCATCACCGGGATGTACGGCAGGTCCTCGACGATGTGCTGCTGGATCGTGTCGATCTCCGGCTGCGTCGCAGCGGTGTCGGACGGGTCGATCGTCGCGAGCTTCGCGATGGCCTTGTCCACGTCGGGGTTGCTGTACCGCGAGATGTTCATCGGGGCCGCTGCGCCGACCTTCGCGGTGTTCGCCGTCGTGAAGTAGTTGTTGTACAGGTAGTACGGGTTCGCCGTCGGGCCCTGGCCGAGCGAGTCGATCGCGAGCTCGAAGTTGCCCTTGGTCTTCTTGTCGGTCCACTCGTTCCACGACGACTGCTGCGCCTTGAGCTCGATGCCCGCGGCCTTGAGCTGCTGCGTCATCGTGTCGATCGCGGTGATGTAGTCGGTCCAGCCGGTGACGACCTCGACGGTCAGGGACAGCTTCTTGCCGTCCTTGGCGTAGATGCCGTCCGAGCCCTTCTTCCACCCGGCGCCCTCGAGCGACGACGCGGCGGCGGCCTTGTCGGCGGTCTCCGGCATCACGGCCGGCTCGATGTCCTTCGAGATGGTGTCCTTCTGCGTCGTGGTGAGCGCGAAGGTCGGCGAGATCTCGCTCGCGGTGTTCTCGAACGCCAGCGAGTTGAGCTGCTTGCGGTTGATCGCGTCGGCGATGGCGTGACGCACGGCCGGGTCGGTCTGCGGGCCGGTGCAGCCGAGGTCGGTGTTCGCGCAGGTGAGCAGCGCCATCTGGTTCTGTCCGACGGTGATGCCGTCGTAGCCGTTGTAGTTGCCGGCGATGTCGTCCATGTTCGGCACCGGGCCGGTCTGCCAGTCGATCGAGCCCTGCTTGAGCGCGTCGGCGCCGGCGGTGTTGCCGGAGAGCGACAGGTAGCGGATGGTCTTCACGGCCGGGGCGCCGTCCCAGTACTTCTTGTTCGCCTCGAGGGTGAAGGCCTGCGCCTTGAAGGTGCCGAGCGTGTACGGACCGGTGCCGACGGGCTCGCGCACGACGTCGGTGGTCGGGTCGATGTCCTTCCACAGGTGCTCCGGCACGATCCAGGTCTTGCCGAGCAGGTTCGGGCCGAGCACGAACGACGGCTTGTCGAACGTCACGACGACCTTGTCATCGCCGTCGGCCTTCGCGGTGCCGTCGTAGCCGATCGAGTTGAGGGCCTTCTGCTTCTTGAGCATGTCGAGCGTGAACACGACGTCCTTCGAGGTGAAGGGCTCGCCGTCGCTCCAGGTGGCTCCGTCGCGCAGCGTGATGGTGAGCTGCGTGCCGTCGGCGTTCCACTCGTACGACTTGCCGAGCAGCGGCTTCGGGTCGTTCGTGTTGACGTTGGTGATGAAGAACAGCGACTCGTAGATCGTGCCGACGCCGCCGATGTTCGACGGTGACCACGGGTTGAAGTTGATCTGGTAGTCGCCGGACTGTCCGGTGTAGGCGACCAGGGTCGAGGCGGCGTCGTCCTTCGTGCTGGCGTTGCCGCTCGCGCTGCAGCCGCTCAGCGCGAGGCCGGCGGCGAGGAGGACGGCGGCGCCGATGGCGAGCCGTGAACGGGTTGGGTTGAACATCGTTGTCCTCTCGGTCTGCGTCGTCGCAGGATCCACGTTGTGAGCGTGATTGTTACACGCGTAAACTAAGGCGGTCAAGGGGTCGGGTCACGGCCCCGTCACGATTGAGGAGACGCAATGGAGCGGACCACCCTGGACGGCACGTGGACGGTCGAGGCGGTGCACTGCCCGGCACAGGCCGATGCGCACCGGGAGCCGGTCGCCGCGACCGTCCCCGGCTGCGTGCACACCGACCTGCTGCGGGCGGGCCGGATTCCCGACCCGTTCGACGGCGACAACGAGGCTGCGACCCAGTGGATCGGCGACACGGTCTGGCGGTACCGCCGCACCTTCGCGTGGTCGGGCGAGACCGGCACGGGCCCGACCACGCACGCCCGCCACGACCTCGTCGCCGACGGACTCGACACCCTCGCGACGATCGAGCTGAACGGCATCGTCGTCGCCACCACCGCGAACCAGCACCGCGCGTACCGGTTCCCCGTCGGGCACCTGCTGCGCCCCGGCACGAACGAGCTCGTGATCACCTTCGACGCCCCGGTCCCCGCGGCCGAGCGACTGTCCGCCCTGCACGGCGGCGAACTCCCCCACGTCAACCACCACCCGTACAACGCACTCCGCAAGAACGCGTCGAACTTCGGCTGGGACTGGGGCATCGACGTCGCCACGAGCGGCATCTGGAAGTCGATCGGCATCGAGTCGTGGAGCGACGCCCGCATCGCGGCCGTCCGCCCCCTCGTCGACGTCGACGGCACCACCGGCGTGCTCACCGCGCACGTCGACGTCGAGTCCGCAGGTTCCACCGGGGCCTTCTCCCAGCACATCGGGTCGGCTCCGGTCGCAGGGGTGTCCGGTCGGGCCGGCCTGGAGGCGCGGGTCACCCTGACCCCGCACGTCACCCCCGGCGGGGCCGACGGCCACGGCGCCGCCCTGGCCGAGCAGCGCACGTCCGCCCCCGGCGCGAGCGGCACCGAGGCGGCGGCGACGCCCGTCGGGTCCGGCACCGTGCCTCCCGGCCGCCCGTCCGCGCCGGGCGCGACGTCCATCACCAGCGTGCGCGCCGTCGTCGACGGCTCCGCCGTCGTGCGGCTCGAGGTCCCCGACGTCGCCGTCTGGTGGCCGCGCGGCGAGGGCGAGCAGCCGCTGTACGACGTCCGGGTCGAGGTCGGCGACGACGTCTGGACCGGCCGCGTCGGGTTCCGGACCGTGACGCTCGACACCGCCGCCGACGCCGGCGGAGCCCCGTTCCTGCTCCGGGTGAACGACCGGCCGGTGATCGTGCGGGGCGCGAACTGGATCCCCGACCACGCGTACCTGACAGAGATGACGCCCGAGCGCTACGCCGACCGGATCGACGACGCGATCGAGGCGAACGTCAACCTGCTCCGCATCTGGGGCGGCGGGATCTACGAGTCCGACGACCTGTACGACCGGTGTGACGAGCTCGGCGTGCTCGTCTGGCAGGACTTCCTGTTCGCCTGCGCCGCCTACGCCGAGGAGCCCTGGCTCGCCGATGAGGTCGAGCCCGAGGTCCGCGGGGCCGTCACCCGGCTCAGCCCGCACCCGTCGCTCGTGGTGTGGAACGGCAACAACGAGAACCTCGTCGCGTACGCCGAATGGGGCTGGCGGCCGTCGCTCGTCGGCCGGACCTGGGGCAACGGCTACTACCGCTCGCTCCTGCCCGCGATCGTCGCCGAGCTCGACCCGACCCGTCCGTACACGCCGGGCAGCCCGTTCTCGTTCGACGAGTACCTGACGCCGAACGACGAGCGGAACGGCAGCGTGCACATCTGGGACGTCTGGAACCGGCTCGACTACCGCGCCTACGCCGACTGGAACCCGCGGTTCGTGGCGGAGTTCGGGTTCCAGGGGCCGCCCGCCTGGTCGACCCTGACCGCGGTGGTGCACGACGAGCCGCTCGACCCCGACGGCCACGAGATGCTCGTGCACCAGAAGGCCGACCAGGGCAACCGGAAGCTCGCCGACGGCATGCGCGGGCACCTGCCGACGCCGACGAGCATCGAGGACTGGCACTGGGCGTCACAGCTCAACCAGGCGCACGCGATCCGCTTCGGCATGGAGTGGTTCCGGTCCCGCACGCCCGACAACACCGGGATGATCGTCTGGCAGCTCAACGACGACTGGCCCGTGGTGTCCTGGGCGCTCGTCGACCACGCGGGCATCCGGAAGCCGGTCTGGTACGCGGTGCGGCAGGCCTACCAGCCGGTGTTGCTCACGGTGCAGCCGTCTGGCGGCAGTGGGCTCGAAGTCGTCCTTGTGAACGCGTCCGGGGCGCCGGTCGCCGACGAGGTCACGGTCTCCCGCGTCGCGTTCGACGGCACGGTGCTCGACTCGTCGTCGTTCTCGCTCGCCGCCGCACCCGCCGACGCCGACCGGGTCACGCTGCCGGCCTCGCTCGCGGTGCCCGGGGACGCCGGGTCCGAGGTGCTCGTCGTCACCGGAGCCGGAACCCGCACGGTGTTCGACTTCGCCGAGGTCGTCGACCAGGTGCTCGCCCGCTCGCCGCTGTCCACGTCGGTCACGGCGACCGACGACGGGGCGGTCGTCACGGTGACGGCGACGTCCTACGCGCGGGACGTCTCGCTGTTCCCGGACCGTGTGGACCCGGCCGCTCGGGTCGACGACGGGCTGGTGTCCCTGCTCGCCGGCGAGTCGGCGACCTTCACGGTGACGGGTGCGCCGGGCATCGACCCCGAGGCACTCGTCGGCCCGCTCGTCCTCCGCCACGCGGGCTCGCTCCTCCCCTGACGAGCCCCGCGCCCGGGCGGGGACGGGTTCTGCCAACGGCGTGACGGTTCTGGTTCACGATCCTCCGAGATCGCGAACCAGAACCGTCAGCACACCAGTACGGCCGCGCCGTCCCGCCGAGCGGGCGAAACACCCGCGTGCGCACGCCACGAACCGGGATGTTCCGCCCGCTCGCCGGCCGCGCCTGCCCGACCACGGCCGACGGCCGTCGGCGGCCGGCAGGCAGGCCAACGGCGGCTGGCAGGCCAACGGCGGCCGGCAGGCCAACGGCGGCCGGCAGGGCCGGGCGGGTCAGTCGAGGGCGTGCAGCTCGAACACGATCGCGGTCGCGGGGGCCAGCAGCGGCAGCCGCGCCCCGACGTCCTCGAGCACCGCGCCCGACAGCTCCAGGTGCCCGCGCACGAGCCACGCCGGCGGCACCATGTCGAGCCCGTGCGGCACCCGCAGCCCAGCGACGGGGGCGAGCCGGTAGCGCCGAGCCCGGTCGAGCCCCCGCATCCGCAACGGCACCGGCAGCGACTGCGGCCCGGTCTCGGTCCGTGCGACCCGCACCAGTGCCCGCGACCGGTCGACGGCCACGACCGAGGTCGCCACGAGCCCGGGGTCGCCGAGCTCCAGGTGCCGCAGGCGCCCGGTGTGCAGCAGCCCGCGTTCCCGCTTGTACAACGCCGTCCACGCCCGCAGCCGGTCGAGCTCCGTCGGGGGCAGCCGGGTGACGTCGGTCTCGATGCCGGCGGACCCGAACAGCGACACCGCCATCCGGAAGTCCAGGTCGAGGTGCCGGCCGGTGGTGTGCGAGACCTCGGGGCCGACGTGCGAGCCGATCAGCTCGAGCGGCAGCAGCGCCTCGGTCCACCGCTGGATCGGCAGGCGTTCGAACGCGTCGTTCGAGTCCGACGGCCACACCCGGTCGGTGCGCTCCAGCACGCCGAGGTCCACCCGGGCACCGCCGCTCGCGCACGCCTCGATCTCGAGCCACGGGTGCCGGGCGCGCAGGGCGTCCATCAGCGTCCAGACCCCGCGGGTGTGCGCGTCGATGCCGGCGCGTCCGGCGTGGACCGCGTGCACGATGTCGCGGTTCTGGTCCCACTTCACGAAGTCGACGTGGTGCGCCCCGATCACGGCGGACATCGCCTCGAGCACGTACGCCCGCGCGAGCGGGTTCGCCATGTCGAGCACGTACTGGTTCCGCCAGGTGCGGACGTCGTCCTCGGGGCGCTGCAGCAGCCACTCGGGGTGCGCCGCCGCGAGCTCGGACACCGGGCTCACCATCTCGGGCTCGAACCACAGCCCGAACTCCATGCCGAGACCGCGGACCCGGTCGACGAGCGGCCCGAGGCCGTCCGGCCACACCGTCGGGTCGACGCGCCAGTCCCCCAGCGACGTCGAGTCCGAGCGGCGCCCGAGGAACCAGCCGTCGTCGAGCACGAACCGCTCGACGCCGATGTCCGCGGCGGTCTCCGCCAGGGCCACCAGGGGTGCGAGGCCCTGCCGGTAGTAGACGGCCTCCCACGTGTTGAGCACCACCGGCCGGGGGCGCTTCGGGTGGCCGGGGCGGCTGCGGAGTGAGTCGTGCAGCCGGTCGGACAGGCCGTCGAGCCCGGCGTCGCTCCACACGAAGACGGCGTCGGGCGCGGCGAAGGACTCCCCCTGCCCGAGGACCACCTCGCCGGCGCGCAGGAGTTCCCCGGCACCGAGCAGCGGTCGCGCCTCGGCGAGCAGGTCGTGGCGGTGCACCGAGTCGGCGCTCCAGGCCAGGTGCACACCCCAGACCTCACCGGAAGCGTCCGAGAACCCCGGCGTCCCGAGCACGAGCAGCGTCGGGGCGTCGTGGCCGGTGCGACCGCGGCGGCTCTCCCGTGCGTGGCTGCCGGCGGTCAGGGTCCGGCGCTGCGGGGTGCGCTCCCGGGTCCAGCGTCCGGCCAGGTCGAGCACCTCGCCGACCCGTTCGCCCACGGGCAGCGTCGCCTCGAGTGCCTGCAGGTGCACGGGCACGGCGGCCCCGTTCGTCACGGTGTGCCCGACGCGCAGCACCCCCGCGGCGTCGAGCCGGAAGGCGCTCCGCAGCAGCAGTTCGTCGGACACCGCGGTCACGACCAGCGCGCCCGGCTCCGCGGTCACCTCGACGTCGCGCCACCGCGGCACGAGCGGCAGCCCGTCGACGTGCCCGGCGATCGCGGGTCGTCCCTCCCACCCGTCGCGTTCGGTCGGCAGCACGGTCAGCGGCCAGGCTGCATCGAGGGCGCTCGGTCCGAGCGGCCGTCCGAGCGCGAGCAGCAGTTCGGCGCCGTCGCCGTCCGTCACGGGTCCGACGTCGCGGCCCCAGTGCAGCACCTCGGGCAGCCCGTCGTCGGCGGTCGCCAGCACGAGCGACACCCCGCCACCGCGCAGGACCTGCACCTGCCGTCCGTCGAGTGCGCGCGCCGGCGCCGGACCGCGGTCCACGACGGTCACGACGCACGCTCCTCGCGCAGGACGCGGACGCGACCGGCGGGCACGACGGTCTCCGGCCCGTGGCCGGAGCCGTCGAGCAGGTCCGTACCGGACGCGACGACCGTCACGTCGTCCGCGCGGTGGTTGACGAGGAACAGGAACACGGATCCGTCGTCGTGGACGCGGCGCACCGCCTCCAGGCCGGGAGGCGCGGTGACCGTCCGCGGGAGCGCGCGCTCCTCGATGACCCGGTCCACGAGCCGCTGGGTGCTCTGGGCAGGCAGCATCGCAGACACGTACCAGGCGCCGCCGCCGACGGCACGGCGGGTGACCGCTGCGCGGTCCGCGAGCGGTCCGTCCGTGTACCGGAGCACGACGTCGGCGTCGTCGACCACGACGGCCTCGGCCCAGTCGGTGACGGTGCCGCCGTCGTCGAGCGTGCGGGTCTCGTCGCGTTGCAGCGGGGTGAACTCCTCGCTCCAGGCGCCGAGCACCTGCCGGAACGCGCCGGGGTAGCCACCGGAGCGGATGCGGGCGGTCTCGTCGGCGACGCCGGACAGGTAGGTGACGATGAGGGTCGCGCCGCGGTCGACCACCGCGGCGATCCGTGCGGCGGTGGCGTCGTCGACGACGAGCATCGTGGGGACGACCACCACGTCGTATCCGTCGAGGTCGGCGTCCGAGGGCACGACGTCGGTGAGCACCTGTCGGTCGTGGAACGCGGCGTACCAGGCTCGGAGCTCCCGCGAGTACCGCAGTGCTCGGTGCGGCTTCAGCCCGGACTGCAGCGCCCAGCCGGACGGCTCGTCGACGACGATCGCGACCCGGGCCGGTTCGACACGGCTGCCCTGCACGGGGGCGAGGTCGCGGAGTGCCCGGCCGAGCGCGACGACCTCGCGCCAGATCCTGGTGCGGGTGCCGGCGTGCGGGACCATCGCGGAGTGGAACTGCTCGGCCCCCGCGGTGGAGGCCCGCCACTGGAAGAACAGTGCGCCGTCGGACCCGCGGGCGACGTGCACGAGCGAGTTGCGCAGGATCTCGCCCGGTTCCTTCGCCCGGTTGCGCTGCTGCCAGCTCGGGCCGCCCGTCGAGTGCTCCATGAGCAACCACGGGGTGCGGCCGGCGGTGATGCCGCGCATCCGGTCCGCAGCGAGGGCGAGGTCCTGCTCGCGGTGCGGGTCGTCGACGAGCGTGTAGTGGTCGTTCGCCGGGATCGCGACGTGCTTCGCCCACTCGGCGTAGTCGACGACCTGCGATCCCGCACCGACCATGAAGTTCGTCGTGACGGGGACGTCCGAGTGCTGCTCGATGACGGCCTTCTCGGCGTCGAAGTGCCGGAGCAGGGCGTCGGACGAGTACCGCTCGAAGTCCAGGAAGAGGCCGGGGTTCGGTGCGCCCCCGACGCCACGAGGCGGTGAGACCTCGTCGAAGGACGTGTAGGTGTGCCCCCAGAAGGCCGTTCCCCACGCGGCGTTGGCGGTGTCGACGTCCCCGTACCGGTCGGCGAGCCAGCGCCGGAAGTCCGCTGCCGACTCCTCGCAGTAGCAGCGGCCGTTCCCGCCACCGAGCTCGTTGCTCACGTGCCACAGCCGCACCGCCGGGTGGTGACCGTACCGTTCGGCCAGGGCGCCGACGATCCGCAGGGCGTGCTCGCGGAAGACCGTCGACGCCGCACACCACCCGAGGCGTCCGCCCGGGCGCTCCCGTCGCTCCGTGGCGTCCACCGGAAGGACCTCGGGGTGGGCGGTCAGCAGCCAGTTCGGCGGGGCGGCGGTCGGCGTCGCGAGGTCCACGGCGATGCCGTTGTCGTGCAGCAGGGCGATGACGTCGTCGAGCCAGTCGAAGGTGTACTCCCCCGGCGACCGCTCGAGCAGCGCCCACGAGAAGACCCCGATCGTGACCAGGTTCACCCCGGCCTCGCGCATCAGGCGGACGTCCTCGAGCCAGACCTCGCGCGGCCACTGTTCAGGGCTGTAGTCGCCGCCGAACGACAGGCCGTCGGTCGGCCACGGGACGGTGGGGGCAGCGGTCACGGCATCTCCTTCGATGGGTGGACCGCACCAGCCTCCCGTTTCCGGCGGTGTTTGTCAACGTGTGTAACTAACGCGCTGTCAGTGGTCCCGCATCAGGTCTCGAGCAGCTGCCGGATCGCGAGGACCGCACCCGCTCGCGCCCACTCCGAGAACTCGAACGGCTGCACCTCGACGGTCACCGGCTGCCGGTACGGCGCCAGGGCCGCACGGAGCGACTCATCCACCGTGGTCCGCGCCAGGTCGTACACCGGCAGCCCGTCGCCGGTCAGGACGATCGCGGCAGGGTCGGCGATGTGCACCGCGGTGGCCAGGACGACACCGAGTGCTCGTCCGGCGTCCTCGAACGCCGCCACGGCCTGCTCGTCACCGTTCCGCGCGAGCTCGACGACCTGCTCGTAGGACGATCCCTCGCGCCCGGCGTTCCGCACGATCACCGGACTCGGCAGGTAGCTCGAGGCACACCCCGCGTGCCCGATGCCGCAGTCGGGCCCACCACCGAGGACCGGAAGGTGCCCGATCCGACCGAGCCGCCCGTGCTCGCCGGTGGAGACCTGCCCGTTCACGATGAGTCCGAGGCCGAGCCCCTCACCCACGGTGACCAGGGCCATCGACCCGCGGCCGGCGCCGGCACCGAACCAGTGCTCCTTGACGGTCAGGGCGTGGACGTCGTTCGCCGTGAAGGCTGCGAGCCCCGTTCGCTCCCGGACCATCCGGGCGAACGGGACGTCGGTCCACCCGAGGAACGGCGACGACGCGACAACGGCCTCCCCGCCCCGGGTGAGGACGTCACCGGGCAGGGAGACACCGACGGCGCAGATCGCGGGGTGGACGGCACGGAGGCGCTCGTGCACGGTGCTGATCTGGTCGGCCAGGTCCTCCGGCACGGTCGACGGCACGGTCTCCTCGTGCAGGGCGAGGACGCGTCCGCCCAGGTCGGTCACCGCGGCGTACAGCCGTTCGCGGGTGAGCTTGACGCCGAGGAACTCCCACTGCCCCGAACTCGACTGCAGCAGCTCCGAGGGCCGACCGGTGGCCCCACGCACGTCGGTACCGACCTCGACCACGAGCCGGTGTGCCACGAGGATCCGCATCGCCCGGGTCAAGCTCGCGCGCGACAGCCCGAGCGACCGTGCGATCTCCGCTCGCGAGAGCGTGCCGTGGATGAGGATCTCCCGCAGTGCCAAGCGGGAACCCTCGGGCAGTGCCGGCCAGGCTTCGGTCATCGTTCCTCCGTCGTCGGCTGATCCTACGGCTCAGCCCGGAAACGCAGAAAACCCCTGACCAGTGCTGGTCAGGGGTTCCCTGGTGTTGCCTACGTTAAGTCCGGCGGCGTCCTACTCTCCCACAAGGTCCCCCTTGCAGTACCATCGGCGCTGAGAGGCTTAGCTTCCGGGTTCGGAATGTGACCG
>NZ_SLUT01000006.1:0-368473 GCF_004341255.1 Curtobacterium sp. PhB142
CGGTCACATTCCGAACCCGGAAGCTAAGCCTCTCAGCGCCGATGGTACTGCAAGGGGGACCTTGTGGGAGAGTAGGACGCCGCCGGACTTAACGTTGCAACACCAGGGAACCCCTGACCAGCACTGGTCAGGGGTTTTCTGCGTTCACGGGTCGCTCAAGCGGGGCGTGACGGTAGCATTGGCGGGTCATGACTGCGCCATTCACCACTGCTTCCGGGTCCGAGATCCGCGTCCGTTTCTGCCCGAGCCCGACGGGGACCCCGCACGTGGGGCTCATCCGCACGGCGCTCTTCAACTGGGCGTACGCACGCCACACCGGCGGCAAGCTCGTGTTCCGCATCGAGGACACCGACGCCGCGCGGGACAGCGAAGAGTCCTACGCGCAGATCCTCGACGGCCTGCGCTGGCTCCGGCTGGACTGGGACGAGGGCGTCGACGCCGGCGGTGAGCACGGACCGTACCGGCAGTCGGAGCGGACCGCGATCTACGACGACGTCATCGCGAAGCTCAAGGCGTCCGGGCACGTCTACGAGTCCTTCGTCACCCCCGAGGAGATGGAGGCCCGCAACAAGGCCGCCGGGCGCGATCCGAAGCAGGGCTACGACAACCACGAGCGGGACCTGTCCGACGACGAGCGTCAGGCGTTCCGCGACCAGGGCCGCGAGCCGGCGCTGCGACTCCGGGTCCCGGACCGGGACCTGAGCTTCGACGACCTCGTCCGTGGCGAGATCACCTTCAAGCAGGGGACGTTCCCGGACTTCGTGGTCGTCCGGCCGAACGGCAAGCCGCTGTACACGTTCACGAACCCGGTGGACGACGCCCTGATGGGCATCACGCACGTCCTGCGCGGCGAGGACCTGCTGTCGTCGACCTCGCGGCAGATCGCCCTGTACGAGGCGCTGTACGAGATCGGGCTCGCACCGGCGATCCCGGTGTTCGGTCACCTGCCGTACGTCATGGGCGAGGGCAACAAGAAGCTCTCGAAGCGCGACCCCGAGGCGAACCTGTTCCACCACCGCGACGCCGGCATGATCCCCGAGGGGCTCGTCAACTACCTGGCCCTGCTGGGGTGGTCGATCGGTGCCGACCGCGACGTCTTCTCGATCGACGAGATGGTGGCGGCATTCGACGTCACCGACGTCAACCCCAACCCGGCGCGCTTCGACCCCAAGAAGGCCGAGGCGATCAACGGCGACCACATCCGGTTGCTCGAGCCGTCGGACTTCCGCTCCCGGCTCCTGCCGTACCTGACCGACCTCGTGGCCGACCCGCCGACCGCGGAGCAGACCGAGGTCCTGACGAAGGCGGCGCCGCTCGTCCAGGAGCGCATGCAGCTGCTCGGTGAGGCCCCGGCGATGCTCGGGTTCCTCTTCACCGCCGACGCCGACCTGGTGGTCGAGGACGACGCACTGGCCTCGCTCAAGGGCGACACCGGCGCCGTGCTCACGGCCGGCATCGCGGCGCTCGAGCAGCTCGACGACTGGCGGACCGAGGCGATCGAGGGTGCCCTCCGCACGGCGCTCATCGACGACCTCGGGCTGAAGCCCCGGGTCGCCTTCGGTCCGCTGCGCGTGGGGGTCTCCGGACGCCGGATCAGCCCGCCGCTCTTCGAGTCGATGGAGATCCTCGGCAAGGAGTCCACCCTGACGCGGCTCCGCGCCCTCGCGGCCCGCTGAACGGCGAACGATGAGCACCGCGGGAAGCGCTGCAGGACCCACGGACGCGCCGAGTACCCCGGTCGTCCACGACGTCGCGGTCATCGGCGCCGGGCCGGCCGGCTTGAGCGCTGCGCTCAACCTGGTGCGGGCGAAGCGCACGGTGCTCCTCGTCGACGCCAACCGGCCACGCAACGCCGCGACCCTGCGGTCGCACGGCTTCCTGACGCGCGACGGGATCTCCCCGCTCGAGCTCCGGAAGCTCGGTCGCGCCGAGGTCGAGGAGTACGCCGAGGCGACGATCGTGCAGGCCGTGGTCGACCTGGTGGCCCCCGACGCCGACGGCTGGCGGCTGCACGGGACCTGGCGCGGTGCCGAGGTGGACGCGCGGGCGAGGACCGTCGTCGTCGCCACGGGACTGCGCGAGGAGTTCCCGGCACTGCCGATGCTCCGTGCGTTCTACGGCACCGCGGTGCACAGCTGCGTCGAGTGCGATGCGTACGAGAAGGCGGGGGAGCCCCTCGCGTTCATCTGCGAGACCGACGACGTCGTGGACCGGGCACTGCTCATCGCGGCGTGGGCCGACGACCTCATCGTGTACACGAACGGTGTCGCCCCGCTCGACGACGCGGGGCGAGCCCGGCTGGCACGTGCCGGTGTCGTGGTCGACGAACGGGTGATCGAGGACCTCGAGGGCGACCGGACCGGCATGACCGGGGTCCGGCTGGTCGACGGCCACGTGGAGCCGCGGACCGGCGGGTTCGTCCGACCGACGTGGCACGCCGACCTCGACTGGCTGCGCACCGACACGCCCGGTGCGCCGACGGCCCCGGAGCGCGATGCCCACGGACTCCTCGTCGTCGACCGGGTCGGCCGGACCACCGTTCCAGGGCTGTACGCCGTGGGGGACGTGACCCCTCCCGGGCCGGAGCAGCTCATCGTCGCCGCCGGGCACGGTGCCACGACGGCCGCGGCAGTGCACCGAGACCTCGTGGGTGGTCTCGTGGACCTCCGGGATGCTGTACAGTAGTTGATCGTGCCCCGGACAACGGGGACAGAAGGCCAGCAGGCCTTTTGGGGTATGGTGTAATTGGCAACACAGCGGTTTCTGGTACCGTCGTTCTTGGTTCGAGTCCAGGTACCCCAGCACTCGAAGAACAGCCCCCAGGATCCCCGGGGGCTGTTCTCGTCTCCGGACTCGTGCGCCTCCATCGCCTCCATCGGCGATCCACAGGCTCCGGACTGCGCATTCCGAGGTTGCGCGGAACCGCACGATGCTCCGCGCCCACCCGGGCCCCCCGGCTCTGGACCGTCCCCGTACGGGGGCCGGGCACACTGGCGGAGGTGCACCGGGCCTCCCGGTCGGGTTGCGTGACCCCGCACCCCGCGCGACACGGCTCGTGGGCCGTACCGCGTCGGACGTACCGTCGCAGGACCGGCGCGGGACCCGCGGCGGCCCGCCGACGAGCATCCGAGGTGTCATCGTGACCTCCGCCGACCCGCTGACGACGACCGAGCACTGGACCCACCGCGCCGCGATCCCGCTGGCCGACGACCACTCCGTGCTGGACCGCTGGGACCGTGTGGTCGCGCTCCACGGCGACGCCGCTGCTCTTGCCGGGGACGGCCGTCCCTACACGTTCAGCGAGGCGGACCGGGCGGCGCGCGACCTCGCGTCGGTACTCGGGGCCGAGCTTCGACCCGACGACCACAGTGGTGCCGGCGTCGGCGCCGTGGCCGGTGGGGCATCGAAGCCGGTCGGCGTCATGGCCGGCCAGACCACTGAGTCCGTCGTCGCGATCCTGGCGCTCGTCCGCGCGGGGCGCACCGTGGTGGTGCTCGACGAGCACCTGCCAGCGGTCCGCCTGGGGCACGTCGCGCAGCTCGCCGGGGTCGACGAGATCGTGGCGGACACCGCTCGCGCCGACCTGGCGGCGACCGTCGTCGCCGACCGGGACGGCCGGGTGCACGCACTCGACGAGCTGATCGAACGACGCGGCGAGACAGCGGGCAGCGAAACGCAGACGGACACAGCGGCCGACGCGCCCAGCACCCGCCCGGGCGGCCACGACGCGTTCGCGATCGTGTTCACCTCCGGCTCGACGGGCATGCCGAAGGGCGTCGTCCTGACGCACCGGCAGCAGCTCGCGAACGCCGAGCAGGACGCCGTCGCCCTCGGCACCGGACCCGGCGACCGCCTCGGCGTGGTCCTGCCGCTGTCGTTCGCCGCCGGTCTGCTGTTCTCGTTCGACACCCTGCTGAGCGGCGGCAGCGTCGTGCTCCTCGAGCCCCGCGAGCTCGGGGTCGAACGCCTGCTCGCACGGTTCTCCGCCGACGGCGTGAACGTCCTCGTCTGCACCCCGCACCTGCTGCGCTCGATCGTCGGCTCGCAGACGGCACCCGGGGCGCAGGCGTCCGGGGCGGGCCCCGCGCTCGGCGGCCTCCGCTTCCTGATGACCACCGGCGAGGCGGTGACCGGTGCCGACATCGCCGCCGCCCGACCGCACCTCGACTCGACGACCCTGCTGCTGAACGCCTTCGGGTCGAGCGAGACCGGCTGCGTGGCGTACTGCCCCGTGGAGCCCGGTGCCCCGGTGCCCGAGGGCGTCGTGCCCGCGGGGTGGCCGCTGCCCGGCAAGCAGGTGCTCGTGCTGCGCGAGGACGGCAGCCCCGCCGACCCGGGGGAGACCGGCGAACTCGTCATCGTCTCCCAGGGCCTGACCGCCGGGTACTGGGGTGCCCCGGAGAAGACCGCCGAGCGTGCCGGACGCACCGACGACGGCACGCCGACCTGGCGCCAGGGCGACCTCGCCCGGATCGAGCCGGACGGCCGGCTCGTGCTGCTCGGACGCTCCGACGACGCCGTCAAGGTCCGCGGGTACCTCGTGGAACCGAGCGAGGTCGAGGCGGCGCTCCGCGCGATCCCCGAGGTGCACGACGCCGTCGTCACCGCGCAGGTCGACCCGCCCGCCGTCACCCGCCTCGTCGCGTACGTCGTCGGCCGTCCGGGCCAGCGCACACCGGCGCCCGCGGCCCTGCGCCTGGCCCTGCGGGACCGCCTGCCGGAGTACATGGTGCCGGCGTCGATCGTGCCGATGACCGAGCTGCCGCGGAACGAACGCGGCAAGGTCGACCGGGCCGAGCTGCCGGGTGCACCGAGCATCGAGACCGAGATGGTCGAGGGCGAGTACGACCAGTGGGAGCTCGTGGTCGGGCAGATCTGGGCCGAGGTGCTGGGCCTGCGCGGCGTCCACCTCGACGAGGACTTCTCGGCCCTCGGCGGCGACTCGTTGTCGGCGGAGGAGATGCTCGCGCTCGTGCAGAGCCGTCTCGGCATCGACCTGCGCTCGTCGGACGTCCTGCAGCACCCCACGCTCCGGGCGTTCGCCCGACGGGTGCGGAGCGGCACGACGGCGCTGCCGAGCCACCCCGACGTCGTCAAGGTGTCCGGCGCGCGCGAGTCCGGCCGTCCGCCGGTGTTCTGCTTCGCCGGCGGTGGAGCGCTCGCCCTGACGTTCCTGCCGTTGTCCCGCTACCTGCCCGAGCACGACGTGTACGCGTTCCAGCAGCACGGCCTCGAGCGTCGGGGCATGCCGGACTGGAGCATCCAGGCCAGCGCCCGCCGGTACGTCGCCCTGATGCGCATCGTGCAGCCGCGCGGACCGTACCTGCTGGTCGGCCACTCGCTCGGCGGACTGATCGCGCTCGAGATCGCCCGGCTGCTCACCGAGAGCGGCGAGCAGGTCGAGCACGTCGCGCTGCTGGACACCTACCTGCCGCGGACCGGGGCCGAGGGGGTCCGGAAGCACTTCGGACGGCTCGAGCCCCGCGAACACCGCAACCCCGCAGTCCGTGTCGTCGGCCAGCGCCTCGCCGGGGCCGTCCGGCGGGTCATGCCGTCCGGCATGTCGTGGGGCGAGCACGTCGCGAAGCGCGCGCGGGCCTACAGCGCTGGTGTGCTGCGGCACGGCGGGCAGAAGGACTTCGACGCCTTCTTCGACCAGGCCGAGCTCGTCACCCGGCGGCACCACCCGACGCCGTTCCACGGACGGGCGACGTACGTGCTCGCCGATGCGAACCCGGACGCGACCGGCTGGTCCGCGCTGCTGCGCGGGCGGACCGAGACCGTGCGGATCGCGGCCGAGCACAGCTCGCTGCTGCGGGAACCGCACGTGGCCGACCTCGCGACGGCGCTGCGTGCGGCGTTCGCGACGGAGGGCGCGGCCCGGAACTGAGCGGCTGCGCGCATCGAGTGAGCAGAAGACGTCGCCTCTGCGGTCCGGAGGCGACGTCTTCTGCTCACCGGGCGCGGTGGTCGCGACCAGGAAGCGGACGGGAGGCGCGGGGCGGGCTGGCACCGGGCCTCCCGTCACGTCTGCCCCTGCGTCCACGGCACGTGGCCGGCACGCGGTGTTGCGGGTTTCCGTATCCGCGGCCGAGTGTCCGCAATGGACCGCACCGCGCATTGACCGCCTGCCAGCCCGCGACGATGGTTGGACACGCGGGGGAGAGTACCCACTCACCTGCGAAGCCGGCGGCGTCGTACCCGCGTCCCGCTGCTCGACCGACGACGGTCACCGTCGTCGATGCGTCATCCGAGGACGCGCCGCTCGTCACACGAGCCACAACCCGACAGCAACCCTGACCCGACAGGACCGCGCCCATGCCCGCACGTACCGTTCGCCCTGCAGACCCGAGGGTCTCCGTCGTCATCCCGGCGCGGAACGAGGCCCGAAACCTCGAGATCATCCTGCCGAAGCTCCCGCCGGTGTACGAGGTGATCCTGGTCGACGGCAACTCCGTCGACGACACCATCGCCACCGCGCAGCGCGTGATGCCCGACATCCGCGTCGTGCACCAGACCCGCAAGGGCAAGGGCAACGCCCTCGCCTGCGGGTTCGAGGCCGTCACCGGCGACGTCGTCGTCATGTTCGACGCCGACTGCTCCGCCGACCCGGACGAGATCCCGCGCTTCGTGCAGGCGCTCGTCGAGGGCGCCGACGTCGCGAAGGGCACCCGCTACTCGCTCGGCGGCGGCAGCGACGACATCACGATCGTCCGCAACCTGGGCAACCGTGGCCTGAACATGCTCTGCAACATCATCCTCGGCACCCGCTACAGCGACCTCTGCTACGGCTACAACGCCTTCTGGGCCGACGTCCTGCCGGAGATCGGCCTGCTGTCCTCCGAGCTGCCGAAGCCGTCCGACGGCTCGATGCTCTGGGGCGACGGGTTCGAGATCGAGACCGTGCTCACCTGCCGCTGGTCGGCCGCCGAGCTCGCGATCACCGAGGTCCCCAGCCACGAGAAGCTCCGCGTGCACGGCTCGAGCAACCTGAACGCCGTGACCGACGGCATCCGCGTGCTGAAGTCGATCATGCACGAGCGTCGTCGCGCAGCGATCGGCCGCTCCGAGGTCCGTCGCGCCGCGATGAGCGTCGTGCCGCCGGCCGAGCAGCTGGCCGCCGCGCCGCACGCCGCGGCGCCGCACGCTTCCACGCCGCACGCTCCGGTCCACGCCGCCGGGCACGCCCCGCTCGGCGCGCACGCCCCGCACGGCGCCCCCGTCGCGGCCGTCGCCAGCCTCGAGGAGGAAGTCGCGTGACGACCGTCGCGGTCGTCATCTGCGCCTACACCCAGCAGCGCTGGGGCGACCTGCAGGACAGCGTCGAGTCCGCCAAGCGCCAGCCCGAGGCCCCCGAGGTCGTCGTCGTGATCGACCACGAACCCGAGCTCCTCGCCCGCGCCGCGGCGCGCTGGCCCGAACTCCGCGTCGTCCCGAACACCGAGGACCGCGGCCTGTCGGGCGCCCGCAACACGGGCGTCGCCCTCACCGACGCCGACGTCGTCGCGTTCCTGGACGACGACGCGACCGCCGACCCGGACTGGCTCGGCCACATGCTCACCGCCCTCGAGGACCCGGACGTCGTCGGCGTCGGCGGCCGGGCCACACCGTCCTGGCCCACCGCCACCGGTGCCGGCCCGTACGCGGACGAACTCCTCTGGATCGTCGGCTGCTCCTACCGCGGCCTGCCCGAGACCCCCGGCGACGTGCGCAACGTCATCGGCTCGAGCATGGCGTTCCGCCGTGACGCGATCATGCTCGCCGGCGGGTTCCGCTCCGGCATCGGCCGCGTCGGCAACCAGCCGCTCGGCTGCGAGGAGACCGAACTCTGCATCCGCATCGCCCAGGCCCGTCCGGGTGCGCGCATCCGCCACGAACCGCGCTCGAACGTCTCGCACCGGGTCTCCCCGGACCGCGTGACGATGCGCTACCTGCGCCGTCGCAGCTACTACGAGGGCATCTCGAAGGCCGTCCTGAGCCGTCGCGTCGGCACGGGTGACTCGCTCGCCAGCGAGTCGACGTACCTGACGAAGGTCATCCCCGGAGCGGTGCTGCGCGAACTGCGCCACATCGGTCGCGGCGGTGCCCTGCGTGCCTTCGCGATCGTGCTCTCCGTCGCGTCGACCGTCACGGGCTACGCCGTCGGGCGTGTCCTCGGTGGCGTCGTCGTCCGCACCCCGGCGGCCGCCCCCGTCCCCCAGCCGGTGGGGACGCGGTGACCCGCGCGACCCTGGCGATGGTCATCTCGCCGATCGTGACCGGGCCGCTGTCCCCGACGTGGGACGGCGCCCTGTGGGTCGGCGAGGTCGACCGCGCCGACGTGCACGCATCCAGCCACCGTGACGTGGTCGCACTCGAGGGCGCCGCGGGCTACCGGCGCGCTCGACTGCTCGTCCGCGACCACGGCGAGCCGCTCGGCTTCGTCGAGGCGGACATCACCGAGCGTCGCCGCATCGGCGGGACCATCGACGTCCGCACCCTCCAGCGCGCGATCCGGCCGATGCCGGTGCCCGAGCGTCGGCCGGCAGCAGGTCTGGTGCTGCCGTCCGTCACCGTGGTGCTCTGCACGGACGGGGCCGCTGGCACCACCATGCGGTCGGTGCTCGCGAACGAGTACCCCGACTTCGACGTCGTCGTCGTCTCGCACGGCGCCGACGACAGCGGCACCGCGACGGTCGAGATCGGCGGGCGGCGCGTCACCACGATCGCCGCGCCGACCGGTGGCCTCGCCGCCGCCCGCAACGCCGGACTCCTCGCCGCGAGCGGCGAGGTCGTCGCGTTCGTCGCCGAGGGCGCCGTCGTGGACGGTGACTGGGTCGCCGCGTTGGCCACCGCCTTCGCCGCGGACCCCGACGTCGCCTGCGTCACCGGGCTCGTCCCCAGCGCCGAACTGCGCACCCCCGCGCAGCGCTGGCACGACGACCGCACCGCAGCTGGCCGCACCGTCCGCCGTCGGGTGTTCCGCCTCGACGACACCGACGACGCGCCCCCGCACCACCCCTTCGCCGCCGCTGCCTACGGCACCGGTGACAACCTCGCCGTGCACCGCGCGACCGCGCTCCGGATCGGCGGCTTCGACACCGCCTTCGGACCGGGCACCCGCATCGGTGCCGGCGACGACCTCGACCTCTTCACACGACTGCTGTTCGCCGGATCCGCGATCGCCGTCGAACCGGCCGCCATCGCGTGGCAGCGATCGGCGGACGACGTCGCGTCGCTCCGCGCCGCTGCAGCCGCGCACGGCCACGGACTCGGAGCCTGGATGACCAAGAACGCCATCGACCGCGAGTCGCTCACCGCATCGGTGGACGCAGCGCCCGAGGCGCTCAGCGCCTTCGCACGACTCGGCCTCGAGCAGGGCGACCGTGCGACGGACATCGCCGGCGACCAGCCCGGTGACGCGGACCGCGTGCTCGACGCGGTCGACGCCGAGTTCGCCGCCACCCAACGGCGGCTGCGCGGAGTCGAGCAGCGCTCGGTCCTGACGGCGCCGTTCCTGGCGCTCGTCGAACGCCTGCGTGGCGGTGGCACGATCGACCGGAACGCCCGTGGCCGCCACGAGCTCCGGCACGGTCTGGCCACGGCCGGTCCCGCCCGCCCGCTCGCGGTGGACGCGATGAGCCCGCTCGCACGACTCACCGCAGCGGCGATCGTCGTCCTGACGCTCCTCGTCGCCGGGGTCGCCGCGATCGCCGGACTCCCGGTGCTGCGGGGGAGCGCGATCGGCGTGTACCTGTTCGCGCTGCTCGGTGTCGCACCCCTGCTGCTCGTCCGCCCGATGCCGCTGGCACGCTTCAGCGTCTTCGCGGTCACGGCGTCGCTCGTCGGCACGATCGGCATCGGCTACACGATGGCGACGTTCCAGCTCTGGAACCCGACGGCGCCGTTCGTCGGGGTCGTCGTGCTCACCGCCGTCGCCCTCGCGATCGCCGTGCCGCGTGACGTCGCCGAACTGCAGCGCGCCCGCCTCGAGCCGGCCGCCGAGGGCGCCACGGCTCGTCGTTGGACCACCACCGACACCGTCACCGCCGGCTCGGTCGTCGGCCTGCTCGTCATCGTCGTCGCCGCGCTCACGCACATCGGCGACCCGGTGCCGGACGGGCTGTTCGGGTCGCTCGGCCCTGGCCTGGTCATCGGACTGGCGCTCGTCGTCGCCGCTGCCGTCGTCGCCCTGGTGCGCGGTCGCGGACTCGCGATCCCGGTCGTCGTGCTCGGCGGGTCGATCCAGCTCGCACAGGCCATCACCTACGGCATGCCCACCGTGATGGCGGCCGCCCGTCACATCGGCGTCCTCGAGTACATCCGCCGCTGGGGTTCGACGAACCCGGCCGCCGACATCTTCCAGACGTGGTCCGGCCTGTTCGCCGGCGGCGCCTGGGTCGCGGACGTCGGCGGGATCGACAACGCGATGACCATTGCCGCGTGGGTCCCCGTCCTGCTGGCCTTCAGCACGACGATCGCCGTCGGGGTCCTGGCCGCCAACTGGCTGCCGGGCAACCGTCGCCCCTGGATCGCCGCGTTCCTGACCGCGATGACCGGCTCGCTCAACACGACGTACTTCTCGCCGCAGTCGGTGGGCATCCTGATGTCCCTGGTGATCCTCGTGCTGGCCGTCGGCCCGCTGCGACGCACCGCGGTGACCGCCGCCGACGGCGTCCGCTCGACGATCCTGCGGGCCCGCCGCGTCGGCCTGTCCCGGATCATCGCGATCACCCTGATCGGCATCGTGCTGGTCGTCACCCACCAGATCTCGCCGTACCTGACGGTCGCCGCACTCGTGACGCTCATCGTGTTCCGACTGCTCCGCCCCTGGTGGCTGCCCGTCGTGGTGCTCGTCCCGGCCGTCGGCTTCGCCCTGCTGAACGACGACATCCTCGGCAAGTTCCTGTCCCTGGGAGCCGTCGGCAAGGTGCTCGACAACGTGCAGCCGCCGTCGCACGACATGACGGTCCTGCCGAAGCCGCTCGTCACACGGCTCGCGTTCGACATCCCCGCGGCGGCGCTCGTGGTCCTCGGCCTCGTCGCCGTGATCACCGTGCTGATGCGCCGCGACCGCGTGCACTGGGGACTGCTGGCCACGGCAGCGAGCCCGATCTCGCTGCTCGTCGCGACGAACTACGGCCAGGAGGGCATCTTCCGCGTCGTGCTGTTCGCGACACCGTGGATCGCGATCCTGGCGGCGGGGCTCCCGATGCCCAGCGGCCGGCTGGCTCCCGTCGGTCGACTCGTCACCCGTGCGGTGCAGCCCACGGCGGTCAAGGTCGTCGTCGCTGCGGCCGCGGTCGCCGTGATGGTCGGCATCGGCGCGTTCGGTCAGACCGCCCTCGACTGGAACCGCGTCCCGACGCGCAGCCAGTCGGCGGCGACGCAGTTCTACGACGCGACCGCGCCGAAGGGCTCCATGATGCTGCTGACCGGTTCGGCGAACGCCGTCCCGAGCAACACCGGCGCACGCTACTTCGACGTCGGGGCGCTGTCCCGCGAGGTCCTCGGGGCGTACCCGGAGCCGGAGGGCTACGACGCCGAGGCCGACGTGTCCACGATGACCCGCCAGCTCGTCCTGGACTGGCCGGCGACGAAATACTACGCACTGGTCGCCGAGCCCTTCGGCGCCTACGACGAGCGGTACGGGTACCAGACCGACGCCGACTACCAGGAGCTCGCGGCCGCGATGGCCGACTCGCCCTACTGGAAGCGCGTCTTCGGCTCCGGCACCACCGCCGTCTACGAACTGACCCCGGCAGGACTCGCACATGCCACGAACTGAACACCGCACGACCCGGGCCACCCGGCGGACGTGGCGCACGCGCGCCGCGTCCGCCGCGGCGGTCCTGGGGGTCCTGGCGGTCGTCGCCGTCATCGTCGGACCCGGCGGTGCGATGTCCGCCGACGCACGGGGTCGGAAGACACCACCGCCGAGCACACCGACCAGCACGCCGACGCCCACGCCGAGCAGCACACCGACGGGTGGCACGGCCGCCGCGAACGCCGACTGCAGTGCCGGCCGGGTCCTCACGATGGTGGCGCACGCCGACGACGACCTGCTGTTCTCCGGCACCGAGCTCCGCGCCGACATCGACGCCGGCAAGTGCGTCCGCTCGGTGATCGTCACCGCCGGTGACGCCGGCAAGCCCGCCTGGTACTGGCAGTCCCGCGAGAACGGGTTGATGGCGTCGTACGCGTCGATCGCCGGCGTCTCCTCGAACTGGACCGCCGGGCAGCTCTCGGTCGCCGGCCACACGCTCCGCACGGCGACCCTGGCGACGGCCCCGCGGCTCAGCCTGGTGTTCCTCGAGCTGCCGGACGGCAACATCGACGGCTCCGGCTTCGCGGCCACGGGCAGCGAGAGCCTGGAGAAGCTCTACGAGGGCCGGATCAGCACGATCCACACCGTCGCCGGGGCAGCCCAACCGACCTCCTTCTCGCTGACCGACCTGCGCGCGACGTTCTCCGGGCTCGTCACCGGGTACGCGCCGACCGAGATCCACACGCTCGACCACGGCGGCACGTACGGCGACGGCGACCACAGCGACCACCACACCGTCGCGTACCTCGCCGACCAGGCGCAGTCCGCCTACACGGCGACGCACACGTTCACGGGCTACCTCGGGTACCCGATCGCGGACCGCCCGTCGAACCTGAGCTCCGCGCAGACGGCCGCGAAGGCCGCCGCCTTCTTCGCCTACGCCGCGTACGACGGAGAGACCTGTGGTTCCACCTCCGCCTGCGCGTCGCGCCCGGAGGGCTCCTGGCTGAGCCGGCAGTACGCCGTCGGCTCGTCGGCCCAGCCCCCGACGGACCCGCCGACCTCGCAGGGCACCGACGTCACCGCCGGCGCGACCGTCACCGCGAGCGCCGAGAACCCGGCCGACGGTCAGACCGCCGTGAAGGCCGTCGACGGCGTCGTGAGCGGCTACCCGGACGCCCCGACGGCCGAGTGGGCGGCACCCGGTGGCCGGGCGGGCACGTGGATCCAGCTGAACTGGTCCGCGGGAACCACCCTGCACGAGATCGACCTGGCCGACCGGCCGAACAGCGACGACCAGGTGACCGGCGGCACGCTGACGTTCTCCGACGGCACCAGCGTCGCCGTCCCGTCGCTCGACAACGGGGGAGCCGTGCAGCGTGTCGCGTTCAGCGCCCGCCAGGTCACGTGGGTGCGGTTCACGGTCGGTTCCGTGAGCAGCACGACCCGGAACGTCGGCCTCGCCGAGATCCGGGCGTTCCGGCCGGCGGACACCACGCCGACGCCGACGCCCACTCCTACGCCGACGCCGACGCCGACGCCCACCCCGACGCCGACGCCGACCCCCACCCCGACGCCGACGCTGTCGGACGTCACCGGGTCGGCCACCCCGACTGCAGCGTGGGACGACCAGTCCACCGGGCAGACCGTCGCGAAGGCCGTCGACGGCGTCGTGTCGGGCTACCCCGACAACCCGACGGCCGAGTGGGTCGCGCCGTGGGGCCGGACCGGGGTGTGGATCCAGCTGGACTGGGCCGCCTCGCAGCACCTCGGTCGGATCGTCCTGAACGACCGCCCGAACAGCTCGGACCAGGTCACCAGCGGCACCCTGACGTTCTCGGACGGCAGCCAGGTCGCGGTCGGCACACTGCCGAACGGCGGCGACGCCCTGACGGTCGACTTCACCCCGCGTGACGTCACCTGGGTGCGGTTCACGGTGACGGGCGTCTCGAACAGCACCGGCAACGTCGGACTCTCCGAGATCCGCGCGTGGACGACCGGGTGACCGACGAGCAGGGTGACGGCCAGGAGGCCCGCCCCACCTGGTCGGAACACGTCGCCGACGACGCGGCATCCGCCCACGGCGCCCCACCGGCACACGGTCGCGGCCTGTCCCGGCACCGACCGCCGCGGCGCCCCGGCACCCGCCGGACCGCGCTCGCGGCCGGCGCCCTGCTCGTGGCTGCCGGCATCGTCGCCGGCACCACGACCGCGACCACCACGGCGAACGGTGACGACGTGACCCTCGACGACCCGAGCGGCGTCTCGATGCCGAGCTCCGAGCCCGAGGGGTGGACCCGGGTGTTCGGCGAGGACTTCGCCGACGCCGCCACGAACCGGACCTTCGAGTCCCGGTACTCGGACCGGTTCGTCGCGTACCACGGGTTCGCCGACACCGCGGGGACGGGGCGCTACCAGGCGTCGACCCTGTCGACGCACGACGGCGTGCTCGACGTGAGCCTGCGCACCACGCGTGCCGGGGTGCCGCTGGCGGGCGGTGTCGTGCCGCTCGTCGACGGCGAGTGGGGCGGGCAGACCGCCGGCCGGTACAGCATCCGGATGCGCAGCGACGAGGTCGACGGGTACGGCGTCGCCGTGCTGCTGTGGAGCGACGAGAACCTGTGGTCGGACGGTGAGATCGACTTCCCCGAGGGAGCGCTCGGCGCGCCCGCCTGGCTGAACGTGCACTGCCTGGCCGACCCCGCCGAGAAGTGCATCCACCAGCAGACCGAGGCGTCGCTGCAGGACTGGCACACCTACACGATCGAGTGGACCGCCGACCGGATGTCGTTCCTGGTCGACGACGAGGTCGTCGGCACCACGACGGAGAACATCCCGACCGCTCGGATGCACCTGGTGGTGCAGGCCGGGTCGAACGCCGGGAACCCGCCGGCGGACGCCGCCGGGTCGCTCCTCATCGACTGGATGACGATCGACGTGCCGGCGGACGGTGCCGAGCCGAGCGCGTCGCTGCCGGACGACACCGCGACGACGGACCCGAACGACTGAACGGTGCCGACGTGGTCGTCGGCACCGCTCGGTCGTCATCGTCCGTCAGTGCTCCGCGTGCGCCTCGAGCGCCCGGAGCAGCGCTGCGACGTGCCGCTCCCGGCCGTAGCGGTCCCGCACCCAGGCGCGGCACCGGTCCGCGAGTCCCGGTTCGGTCTCGGCCGCGTGCAGCGCCTCGAGGACCTTGTCGGCCAGCGCGGTGGTCTCGGTGGGGTCGACGGTGAACCGCGTCCACTCGCCGCTGAGGATCTCGGCGGTGCCGCCCGACGCCGCCGCGACGACGGGGCGTCCGGTGGACATCGCCTCGACGACCACGCGGCCGAACCCCTCGGGCTCGATTGAGGGTGCCACCACGACGTCGGCGGCGTGCAGCAGGGGGACGACGTCGTCGCGCTCGGGCACCACGACCACGGACCCCTCGGGCAACGCGGCGATCGCGCGGTGCACGGCGGGGGCGTCCTGCGGGTACAGCGCACCCGCCAGGACGAGCACCGGAGCCGGGGCGGGCGGTGTGCCGGGCCCGACGAGGACGCGGGCCGAACGGTGGACGCGACCCCACGCCTCCAGGAGGGCCAGGACGCCCTTCGACCGCGTGAGCCGTCCGTAGTAGAGCACCACGGGGCGGTCCTGGTCGAGGCCGAGCGCAGCGCGTGCTCGGCGTGTGCTCGCCGGCGTGGCGGCGGGGAACGCCGCGGTGTCGACGCCGTTCGGGACCACGTCGACGCGGTCCGGCGGCGCACCGACGGCGGTCCAGGCACGGGCCATCGCCGCCGAGACCGCGAGGTACCGGGTCCGGCCGCCGGCGAACGGGCCGAGCCGACGGTAGTTCGGGGCGTGGTGCAGGTGTACGGCCAGGGGGACGCCGGACACGAAGGACACGACGCGGCCCCACGGCAGGAACTCCGGGCGGTTCAGCCACAGGACGTCCGGGCGCGACCGGCGGAGGCGCAGGCCCTCACGGACGAAGCGGAACACGTCCGTCGGGGCGGTCCGGATGCCGAAGCGGTAGTCGCGGGCGTGGCGCAGTCGGACACCGAGCCGGTCGAACACCGCGCGGCCCTCGTCCGGGTCGCCGTCCGGACCGGCGCGGTGCCACACCTCGACGTCGTGGCCGGCTGTGACGAGCTCGCCGACGTCCTCGACGACGCAGCGTTCGACACCGCCGGTGATGGCGAGTCCGTTGGTGGCGACGACGACACGCAGCGGACGGGGGGCGGAACGGGTCATGCGGATCCTCCGCGAGCGAGTTTCAGGCGGCGGAAGAACCAGGGCAGGCACGCGGCGACGCCGACGATGCGCACGATGTTCCAGGCGAGGTCCTGCGGGGGCAGGAGCGAGGCCGCGGCGACGACGATCGCGATCGCGATGGCGAGCAGCACCCGGCGTCGAGGGCCGCGCCACTCGCGGCGGTCCGGCAGGGAGGCCTGCTGCAGTGCGGCGAGGACGCCGTAGGCGATGACCGTGGCGATGCCCGCGCCGACGATGCCGGTCAGGGGCACCAGCACCAGGTTCGCCGCGATGTTCACGACACCGGCGACGGCACCGATGACGCCGACCGTTACCCCGCGGCGCTCGACCAGCAGGAGCCGACCGGTCGCACCGCTCGCGACCACCGGGAACGCGGTCAGGGCGACCACGAAGACGACGACGGTGAGGGACTCGACCCGGTACGACGCCGGGGCCAGGATCGGCAGCGCCACCGGCGACACGAGGGTGACGGCGACGAGCACGGGGGCGAGCAGCATGTAGAGCTCGTCCCGGGCGTGCATGGCGAGCCGGCGGCGGGCCACGGCGTCGCGGAGGGCGGCGAAGTGCGGCGCCCAGGCCTGGTTCGTGAAGGTCAGCAGCAAGATGACCGCGGAGCCGACGACGTAGGCGATCTGGTAGCGGGCGACCTCGTCGGCACCGAGCAGGCGCTGCACGACGAGCCGGTCACCGGCGTTCAGGACGAAGTACGACAGGCTGCCGAGCGCGATCGGGACACCGAGCTTGAACGCCCGGACCGTGGTGCGGTGGTCGAAGAGCCCGCGGAACCGCGGCTTCGTGGCGATGATGCCGATGACCATCGCGGCACCCTGCGCCACGACCCCGCCCCACGCGTACGTGGTCGCGTCGGCGTGCACGGCGGCGAGGAGCCCGAGGCCGATGATCGACCCGCCGACGGACGACAGCAGGCTCGTCACGGCGAACACGCGGATGCGGTCCTGGGCGACGAGCAACGCGAGGGACAGCTGCACGATCGCGGCGGGCCCGGTCCAGAGCACGGCGACCAGCAGCAGGGGGTGCTGGTCGACGAAACCCGCGGCGTCGCCCCAGAGCGGGATCGACACCAGGGCGAACACGGTGACGGTGACCGCGGTGACCATGCCGACGAACATCAGGCCCCGGGCACGCCGGTCGTCGCCGTCCTCGGCGCGCTGCAGCACCGACGCCTGGTCGATGCCGCAGACGGCCACGACCACCAGGGCCTGGTACAGCGCGATCGCCGACGCCAGCACGCCGAACTCGGCCGGTGGCATCAGGTGCGCGAGCACGGGGGAGATCAGCGAGCTCACGACGAGCTGCATCGACCAGACGACCACGTACAGCAGGCCCCGGCCGAACAGGACGGACGAGCCGCGTGCTACGGCGACCGAGTCCGTGTCGGTGGACAGCGCGCCGGGGGCCGCCGGCTGCACGGACGCCTCGAGCTCGTCGTCGTCGGGCTGTGCCGCCAGCGCAGCCGCCTCGGCCGCACGCGCCTCGCGTCGGGTCTGGGGGACGGTCACTGTGCCACCACCACCGGCTGGTCGTCGGCGGACGTGCGGAGCCCGAAGGTCGCGTCGACCACGTCGAGCAGGTCGGTGCTCCGGGACGTCGAGAACTTCCGGGCGAACACGTACGGGGTCGACTGGTCAGCCGCGGTACGACGCTCCAGCACCCGGCCGGCGTCCTCGATCCCGAGCCACGGCGGGCTCTTCTGCTTCGTGCCGTCCCACCCGATCCACCAGAGCGGCTGCACCGCGTGGGCGTCCGCGAAGTCCGGGGTGAACGCCGGGGTCAGCAGGACCGACGGCACGAAGGTCTCGTCGCCGATCCACACCCGCTCCCAGAACGCCACCAGGTCGGGGCGCCCGTCGAACACGTCGACGACCCCCTGCGCGTGGTGCCGGGCCAGGACCTTGAGCTGCGAGCCACCGCCGAACACGACGTCCCGCGGGACCCGACGGGGGACCGGCAGACGCAGCATGTGCTTCCGCCACGCCCAGTGCCGGAACCGCACGCGCGACCGACCGCCGTCGCGACCCCACGCGGGGTGCGGGAGCGGCTTCGCCTCGACGAACGACCGCCCGGGGTTCGCGGTCAGGAGCGCCGAGATCTCGTCGGCGTCGGCCAACGGGTAGTCGCTGCCGGTCAGCAGCGCCACGTGCGTGGCGTCGGTCTGCGCCAGGGCAGCACGGTAGCCGGCGACCTCGGCCGCGACGTTCTCCCACTTCGCCCACCCGGTGCGCATCCGCGGCAGCACGTGCACCCGTTCGGGCAGGCCGGCGGTCATCGCCTCGAAGACGTCGTCGTCGGTGCTCGCGTCGCAGTGCAGGAACACCGGGAACGGGTCGAGCGCCGCCACGAGCCGACGGACGTGCGTCGGGTCCTCGTGGGCGAGGACGATGCACGCGAGTGGCGTGGGAGTGATGGCCATGTCCGCGACGCTAAGCGGGCCCGGCAGCACCGACAAGGGAGGTCGGGACCACCTGCGGGGGAACGGCGGTTTCCCGCAGGCGCCCCCCGATCGAGGGGGTCGCGAGGGGGATCGCGCGAGGGGGGTCGCGTCAGCGGGCGCGGCGGAACTTCGGGCAGTCGCAGAGCGCGCAGTCCGTGCCCGGACGGTAGTGCTCGTGTGCCGCCTGGGCGTGCCCGCACGTGCCGCACGCGGCGTCGTCGGCATCGAGGTGCACCACGACGAGGTCGGACGCTTTGGGGTCCGGAACCAGGTGCAACGTCGGGCGTGGACGCCTGGTCAGGCCGAGCCGGTCCATCGTTCGGGCCAGCGGCATGCGTCCTCCTCGTGTCCGGCGGGGACCGGGGTCGCACCGGCGGGTCGACCGGCGTCTCCCGCGAGTCTAGTGGCGGCAAACCGCAGCCTCCCCGCATCCTCCGAGCATCGCGGTTGACCCCCTGTCGACGCGCGCGGAGCATTGCCACGTCCACCCGACCAGACCGGCCCGACGGGACGAACATGACCGACCACACCACCACCGCGGAACGAGCCCTCACGCTCGACCCCGCGATGCCCTCGCCCGACGCCCCCACCTGGGTCGGCGCTGCCTGGGTCGGCGCCGTCGACCGGTCGGCGGCGCTCGCCGCCGACACCGTGCACCTCGCCGGCGCCGGCGGCTTCCGCCGCGCCCGCCTCATGGTGCGCGACGGCCGCGACGTCGCGGGGTTCGTCGACGTGCGCGTCGACGACCGCGGGGCGGTGGACCCGGCCGAGCTGGGACCGGCCCTGCGTCAGTTGCCGGCCCCGGGCCTCCCGGTCGACGCCCCTGCGGACGGCGCACGCGTCTCCGTCGTCATCGGCACCCGCGAGCGCCCCGTGGCGCTCGCGCGCGCCGTGCGCTCCGTCCTCGACTCCGCCTACGACGACTTCGAGCTGTTCGTCGTCGACAACGCCCCCGTCACCAGCGGCACCCGCGACGTCGTGGCCGCCGTCGACGACCCGCGCGTGCACTACGTCCTCGAGGCATGTGCCGGCGTCTCCCGGGCCCGCAACGCCGGACTCGCACTGGCCACCGGCGGCATCGTCGCGTTCATCGACGACGACGTCGTCGTCGACCGCCACTGGATGGCCGCCATCGCCGCCGCCTACGACCGCGACGCCGACGTCTGGTGCGTCACCGGACTCGTCCCCAGCGGCGAGCTCCGCACCCCCACGCAGCGCTTCTTCGACGAGCGGGTGACCTGGGCGCGGAACCTCGAGCGCCGGGTGTACCGCACGTCCGCCCCGCCCGTCGACGAGCCCCTGTTCCCCTTCACCGTCGGCGCGTTCGGCACCGGCGCGAACATGTCCGTGCGCCGCGACGCCGTCCGGCAGCTCGGCGGCTTCGACGTCGCCCTCGGCCCCGGCACCCGCGCCCGAGCCGGTGAGGACCCCGACCTGTTCACGCGCGTCCTGCTCGCCGGTGGGGCGCTCGCCGTGGAACCCTCGGCCGTCGTCTGGCACGAGCACCGCAAGGACCGTGCCGCGTTGCGCTCGCAGGCGATCGGCTACGGGACCGGGCTCGGCGCCTGGGTGACGAAGCTCGTGCTGCGGCCCTCGACGGCGTTCGCGGTGCTGCGGCGTGCGGCCGGCGCGCTCCGGCGGCTCGGTGCGCTCGGGCAGGGTGCCGACGAGCGCCCCGTCGACGCGAGCGGCGGCTGGCCCGTCGACGCCGAGTTCACCGAGGCGACGCGTGGGCTCAAGCGCGCCGAGCTGACGGCCGCGCTGGGTGGGCCGTGGCGGTACCTGGCCGGGCGGCTGACCGCGCGCTGAGGCGCGGGCGGCCGGCGCCGGCACGCCGGCACCGGTGGGCGGGGTCGCTGCACCCGGTTTGCGACAAGACGGTCGTCTTACGACACGTGTCTTGTCGCTTGTTGCGTGCGCAACGGTTGCAGGCGCGTGGGGGCGACATCCTCGACGTCGTGCGACAGCGCGGGTGTCGCTCGTTGCGTGCGCGACGGTTGCGTGCGCGTGGGGGCGACGTCCTCGACGTCGTGCGACGACGCGAGTGTCGTACCGCGTCGGTCGGACCCGACAACGAACAGAGGGGAGGCCCGTGGCGACACTGCCACGGGCCTCCCGTCCGTCACGCTGCGCGACTACGGCCGGAAGCGGCCGGCCTCGACGTCGCGCCAGCGGCGTCGGCTGCGGAACCAGGCGGCCGGGCCGGCGGGGAACCCGCGCAGCTCGTGGTACGCCAGGGTCTTCGGGATGCGCGTGGTCGAGGCGTCGTTCGTGACCTCGGTCGCGGCGTCCCGGCGTCCGGCCAGGCGCGAGAGCATCTGCTTCGACTTGACCTTCGCGGCGAGCGGCATCAGGCGTGCGAGGACGGCGACGTGCCGCTTGTCCTTCGCGGCGAGCGCGAACATCAGCGCGGTGAAGCCGACGCCGTTGCCGTGCAGCTGCTTGTGCAGGTCCTCGATGGTCTGGCGGTGCCGGTGGTGCACGACCGCGCGGGGCTCGAAGCCGATCTTCCCGCCGCGCCACAGCGTCTCGATGAACATCGCCAGGTCCTCGCCACCACGGGCGGGGGAGCCGGCGCCGAGGGTGTGGTCGAAGCCGCCGACGGCCTCGATCAGGGTGCGACGGTAGGCCATGTTCGCGCCGGCGCCGTACGCACCGATGCCGTAGACGGCGAAGTGCTTGAGGACCTCGCCGGACGGGGTGACCGCCGAGACGCGGGCGTGCCGCATGGTGCCCTGCACGTCGTCCGGGACGATCGTCACGGGCGAGAAGGTGCGCTCGGCGCTGAACCCGCCGTAGTACGCCTCGTACCAGATCTGCGCCGGGGTGGTGAGCTCGCTCGGCAGGATGACGCCGGTGACGGCGTCCAGGCCGGGCTCGCTGACGAACCGGGACCCGATGGCGCGGAGCCACTGCGGGTCGACGCGGACGTCGTCGTCGGTGAAGGCGATGACGTCGCCGGTCGCGGCGGCGACACCGGCGTTCCGTCCGGCGGACAGACCGGGACGGCGTTCCTCGACCAAGCGGACGTTCCGCCCGGCGAGCATCGCGGGCAGCGCGTCGCCGGCGGGGACGCGGACGCGGTTGTCGACGAGGATGACCTCGTGCCGCGGGTAGTCGAGGTGCTCGAGGACGTCGAGCAGCTTGCCGAGGTCCTCGACGCGGTCGACGATCGTGGACACGACGACCGAGATGGTCGGCAGGTCGTCGTCGGACACCGCGGGGACGTCGGCCAGGACGGTCTCCTGCAGCGCCTCGAGGGCGCGGGCCGCGTCGGCGGGGTCGTCGGTGAGCAGCACGTCGAGGGTGCCGGTGGGGTGGCCGCCGCGGTAGCCGATCACCATGGCGGACTCGCCGGTCTCGTCGGCGACGAGACGGGGGAGCGGGGCGTCGAGGTCGACGCCGATGACACGGCGCGGTGCGGGCACGGTGTCGGCGGGGTGGAGGGTGGCCATGTCGTGGACGCTACGTGGGGCCGTGGGTGCGGACAACGGCGCGGGACACCGGTGGCGGTGTTCATGCGGAGTTCCGCAGTGGCGCGCAGGGGTCCCTCGAACGAGGGTGAGCGCTCACCCAGGAAGTCTCCGGGACTTCCAAGGTCACGCTCAGGTCACGGAACCGATGCAACCGGTTGCGGAACCCCTGCGGCGGGCGTAGCTTCCTCCACCAGCAGGCAGCGGCGCCTGCTCCAGGGCAGTGTCGTCGAACCCGATCGATGCCCCCTGGTGATCTCAATGAGGAGACAACGCTGTGAAGACAACACGCTCCAGGGTGCGGTTCGCATCCGTTGCCGGGGTCGCCGTCATCGGCCTCGTGCTCACCGGCTGCTCGAGCGGGAGCTCCGGCGCCGGTTCGGACGACGCCAAGAGCGGCCAGGACAGCCGCGGACCCATCACCTACGTGCAGGGCAAGGACAACTCGAACGTCGTCCGCCCGCTGATCGCGAAGTGGAACAAGGCCCACCCCGACGAGAAGGTCACCTTCAAGGAGCAGTCCGACCAGGCCGACCAGCAGCACGACGACCTCGTGCAGCACTTCCAGGCGAAGGACGCGAACTACGACGTCGTCGACGTGGACGTCGTCTGGACCGCCGAGTTCGCCGCGAAGAGCTGGCTGACGCCGCTGACCGGTGACATGAAGATCGACACCTCGAAGCTGCTGCCGGCCACGGTGAAGACCGCGACCTACAACGACACCCTCTACGCCGCCCCGCAGACCTCGGACGGCGCGCTGCTCTACTACCGCAAGGACCTCGTCAAGACGCCTCCGACCACGTGGAAGGAGATGATGGCCGACTGCCAGATCGCGAAGGACAAGGGCATCGGCTGCTACGCCGGGCAGTTCGCGAAGTACGAGGGCCTGACGGTGAACGCCTCCGAGGCGATCAACGGCTCCGGTGGTTCGGTGCTCAGCAAGAGCGGGGACCCGGACGTCGACACCTCGGACGCCAAGGCCGGCCTGCAGAACCTGGTCGACGCGTTCAAGGACGGGAACATCCCGGCCGAGGCGATCACGTACCAGGAGGAGCAGGGCCGCACGGCGTTCGAAGCCGGCAAGCTGCTGTTCCTGCGCAACTGGCCGTACGTCTACAACCTGGCGAAGACCGACGGTTCGAGCAAGGTCAAGGACACGTTCGGCATCGCGCCCATCCCGGGTGCCGACGGCACCGGCGCCTCGACGCTCGGCGGCCACAACGCCGCGATCAGCGTGTACTCGAAGCACAAGGCGACGGCGCACGACTTCCTCGAGTTCCTCATCTCGAACGACACGCAGAAGTTCTTCGCGACGCAGGGTTCGCTCGCCCCGGTCGTCGGTGACCTCTACACCGACTCCGAGCTGACGGCGAAGCTGCCGTACCTGCCGACGCTGCTCAAGTCGATCGAGTCGGCGGAGCCGCGGCCGGTCACGCCGTTCTACCCGGCGGTGACGAAGGCGATCCAGGACAACACCTACGCGGCGCTCAAGGGATCGAAGTCGGTCGACGAAGCCATGAAGGACATGCAGGACGCCCTCAAGGCGGCGACCAGCAGCTAGCGACACGCGGCTCACGCCGCATCGGACTGGAGGCACGGTGCCATCCCGGCACGTGCCTCCAGTCCGCCCCTACTTGCGTTCCGACACCCCCGGCAAGGAGGCCGACACGTGTCAGCAGCAACCGAGATCCCCGCAGCCATCCCCAACCCGACGGGCATGGAACCGAAGCGCCAACGGCGCAAGGGCGGACTCAACGCCGAGCACGGCCGGTGGGCCGTGTACCTCATCGGCCCGACGATCCTGCTCCTCGCGATCGTCATCGGCTACCCGGTCATCAGCGCGATCATCCAGTCGTTCCAGCTCGACCAGGGCCTCGACAAGACCACGCAGCTGTTCGTGGAAGGCGGTTTCGCCGGCATCACGAACTACGCGCACTGGCTCGGCCAGCAGTGCGGCAACGTCACCTGCCCGCCCGGCAGTCTCGGCTCCCAGTTCTGGGTGTCGATGGGCAACACGTTCTTCTTCACGGTCGTCACCGTGGCGTTCGAGACGGCCATCGGCGTGTGGATGGCGATCATCATGAACCGCAACTTCAAGGGCCGCGCGCTCGTCCGTGCCGCGATCCTGGTGCCGTGGGCGATCCCGACGGCCGTCACCGCGAAGCTCTGGTACTTCATCTTCGACGCGAACGGCGTCCTGAACCACGTCCTCGGGCAGCAGATCCTGTGGACGAGCGGCGAGTGGGCGTCCCGGTGGGCGGTCATCATCGCCGACACCTGGAAGACCACGCCGTTCATGGCGCTGCTCATCCTGGCCGGGCTGCAGCTGATCCCGGAGGAGGTCTACGAGGCCGGCAAGATGGACGGCGCGTCGACGTTCCAGCGCTTCGTGCTCATCACCCTGCCGCTCATCAAGCCCGCGCTGATGGTCGCGATCCTGTTCCGCGTGCTCGACGCGCTGCGCATGTACGACCTGCCCGCGATCCTCACCGGCGGTGGCGGTGGTTCCGGCAACGCCACCACGACCCTGTCGATCCTGGTCGTCGAACAGATCCGGCAGGGCTTCAACTCCGCGTCGGCCCTGTCGACCATCACCTTCCTGGTGATCTTCATCGTGGCGTTCGTCTTCGTCCGGTTCCTCGGCGCCAACGTCGTGCAGACGCAGGCCGCCCAGCAGAAGGGTGAACTCAAGTGACCCTCGCAGCAGACCGCCCCCGGTCAGTGCCAGTCCCCGGCGAACGTGCTAGCGCACGCGCCGAAGTCCGGGTCCGCCGCGACACCGGCCCCCGGATCCGCACGGCCGTGCAGGCGATCGTCATCGCCGTGTGGTGCCTCCTGCCGTTCTACTGGATGGTGGTGACGAGCTTCCGCGACGTCGGGTTCACGTTCGACGCCACCCCGTGGCCGACGCACGTCACGCTCGACAACTACGCCACGGCGTTCTCCACGTCGCTCGGCAACCACCTCGGGCGGGCGCTCGCCAACAGCCTGCTCATCGGCGGCGTCGTGACGATCATCGCCCTGCTCGTCGGCACCACGGCGGCGTACGCCCTCGCCCGCCTCGAGTTCGGCGGCAAGTCGCTCATCGCCGGCGCGATCCTGGCGGCGTCGATGTTCCCGGGGGTCGCGCTCATCTCCCCGCTGTTCCAGCTCTTCACGGACATCGGGTGGATGGGGACCTACCAGGCGCTCATCCTGCCGAGCATCTCGTTCGTGCTGCCGCTGACGGTCTACACGCTCGCGTCGTTCTTCCGCGAGATGCCGTGGGACCTCGAGGAAGCAGCGCGCATCGACGGCTGCACCCGCGTGCAGGCGTTCCGGCGGATCATCCTGCCGCTCGCCGCCCCCGCGGTGTTCACGACGGCGATCCTGGCGTTCATCTCCAGCTGGAACGAGTACCTGATCTCCTCGCAGCTCTCGAGCGACGCGACGCAGCCGGTGACCGTGGCGATCGCCTCGTTCGCCGGGTCGCAGCCGCACCAGGAGCCGTACACGGCCGTCATGGCCGCGGGCACGATCGTCACGATCCCGCTCGTCATCCTGGTCCTCATCTTCCAGCGACGCATCGTGGCCGGCCTCACCGCCGGTGGTGTGAAGGGCTGACGACCATGGCACAGCGCGGACCCACCCGGCCCACGGCCCGGATCGAAGAGGCGATCGGCTTCGTCGGCATGTTCGGCATCCTGTTCCTCGGCGCCTCGGTGTTCTGCGAGGTCACCGGTCGACCGGCACTCGGCTGGGCACTCACCCTGCTGGTGTGCGTGCTCGGGGTCGTGGCGCTCGACCGGTGGCGGGTGCGGGTACTCCGCCGCCACGCGGTCGTCGACGGGGCCACCGACGGCATCGGTGCCGCTCCTGCCGTCGCCCCCGTCCGCACCGCTCGCGGCGACGACACCCGTCGTCAGCCACGGCCCTCCGCGGACGGGCGGGTGCACCAGCACAGCGGGTGGGACGAGCTCGCACCGGCCGGTCGTCGTGCACCGTACCGGGCGCGCCGGACCGCAGCGGCCGTCGCGCAAGCCGCCCCCGGCACTGCAGCCGACCGTCCGGCGGGCGTGACACACGGTACGGACGGCTGACGGGCCTCCCGGGTCGCATCGATGGGGATCCAGGAGATCGCGACCGTCACGGGACTGTCGAAGTCCACGGTGTCGCGGGCGCTGCGCGGCATGGAGAACGTGGCGGAGACCACGATCGACGAGGTCCGACGGGTCGCCGACGAACTCGGGTACGTCCCGAGCTCGGCGGCGGCCGGCCTCGCCACCGGGCGGCAGCGCGCCGTGGGCGTCGTCGTCCCGGTGATCGACCGGTGGTTCTACGTCAAGGCACTCGGCGGCGTCGACGCGGAACTCCGGCGGGCCGGGTACGACCTCGTGCTCTACAACCTGGGCGGGCCGGGCGGCGACCGCGACCGGGCGTTCCGACGCTCGATGCTGCGGCACCGTGTCGACGCCCTCGTCCTGCTGTCCCTGGTGCTCGACGCGACCGAGCGTGCCGAGCTCGAACTCACCCGGCACCCGATGATCGTCATCGGCGGACCCGCACCGGGCCTGCGGAACATCGGGGTCGACGACCGAGCCGTCACCCGGATCGCGGTCGACCACCTGTGCGGACTCGGACACCGACGGGTCGCCTACGTCGGCGGGCAGGACGAGGCCGGCATGAACGTGGCGGTGCCGCACCTGCGGCGGGACGGGTTCGTCGACGCGATGCGGGCCGCCGGACACGCGGTGCCGGACCGGTGGCTGCTCGACGGACGGTTCTCGTTCGCCGGCGGCCTGGCGGCGGGGAACGCGCTGTTCGGCGGGCGCGCTGGTGCCGGCGCCGGGCCCGATCGTCCGACCGCGGTGTTGTGCGCATCGGACGAGATGGCGCTCGGGGTGCTCCTCGCCGCGGGGCAGGCCGGGCTGTCGGTGCCGGGGGACGTCTCCGTCATCGGGATCGACGGCCACGAGTACGGCGCCACCGTGGGCCTGACGACCGTGACACAGGACCCGGAGGCGCAGGGGCGGGCAGCGGCGCGGGCAGTGCTGGCCGAGGTCGACGGCGGCGCTGCCGGAGCGATCGTCGCGGCGCCGGCGCACCTGCTGGTGCGGGGGACGACGGGGCCGCCGCCGGGGTGAGGGTGGCGGGCGTGGCGGGATCGACTCGGAACGACGATCCCGATGTCGTGCGACAACGGAGACGTCGTTCCGAGTCGAGCCCGCCCGGCCCGCCGCGGGTAGCGTCGCCCGCATGGAGGTCACGAAGCTCGAACACGCCTGCCAGATCCTGTCGGACGGCGATGCCCGCCTGGTGCTCGACCCGGGCGACTTCACCCGCCCCGTCGACGCGACCGGGGTCGTCGCGGTCGTCGTCACCCACGAACACCCCGACCACGTCACGCCCGAGCAGCTGCAACGGATCCTCGCCGCCAACCCCGACGCCGTCGTGTTCGGCCCCGAGGGCGTCCGCGCGGCGCTCGCCGATTCCGGCATCGCGGTCGAGGTCGTGACCGACGGGGACCACCGCACCGTCGGACCGTTCGAGCTCGACTTCCACGGCACGCGGCACCAGCTCATCCACTCCTCGGTGCCGATCGTCGATAACACCGGCGTGCTCGTGAACCGCACGCTCTTCCACCCCGGCGACTCGTACACCGACCCGGGCGTGCCCGTCGAGGTCCTCGCCGCACCCGTCGGTGCCCCGTGGCTCAAGGTCGCCGAGATGATGGACTACGTCGCCGCGCTCGCCCCGGCCCGTGCCTACCCGATCCACGAGGCCACGCTCTCCGACATCGGCTACGGCATGCACACCGGTCGGCTCCGCGAGGCGCTCGCGCCGCACGGCGTGCTCGAGATCCTGCGGCCGGGGGAGTCGCTCACGATCTGACCGCGCCGGACGCGACGATTCCCGCGCACGGCGTGCGGCCCCGGACGTGCGCACGTTCGGACGGGAGGCCCGTGGCGGGCCCGCCCCGTGCCTCCCGTCCGCCGGAACGGTCGCGTCTCCAGCCGCGCGACCGATGCACGCGCATGGTGCGACAGCACACCCGTCGTTCGACGGGTGTTTCGTCGCTTGATGCGCACGCAACGGATGCGTGTGCATGTTGCGACAGAACGCGCGTCGTTCAACCGGTGTTCTGTCGGAATCTGCACGTGCAACGAGCGCCGTATGCCGGGCGCGGCATGGCGGCACACCCGGGCGACACGCCTCGTTTTGGCCCGATGCGCGGCTTGTGCAATACTTGTCGAGTTGTCGGAACGGCCCCATCGTATAGCGGCCTAGTACGCTGCCCTCTCACGGCGGTAACGCGGGTTCGAATCCCGCTGGGGTCACCACAGGTGACATGCTCCGAGTCCGACAACAGCCGCGGCCCCATCGTATAGCGGCCTAGTACGCTGCCCTCTCACGGCGGTAACGCGGGTTCGAATCCCGCTGGGGTCACCAGCACACGAAACCCCCGACGAGCTCCGGCTCGCCGGGGGTTTCGTCGTCGTGTGCCAGGCTGAGGCCGTGTCCAGCGCCGTCCAGCTCATCCGGTCCGCAGCCCTCAGCGACGTCGCGGAGTACGCCTACGCCGCAACCGTCCCCGCCGGTACACGGTTGGTGTTCCTGGCGGGGGCGTGTCCACTCGACGAGCACGGCGCGACGGTCGCCGTCGGTGACGTGGCCGGGCAGGCCGCGCAGTGCATCGCGAACCTGCGGACGGCGCTCGCAGCCGCCGGCGCGGGTGTCGACGACCTCGTCCAGACGCGGGTGCTCGTCGCGACGACCGAGCAGCAGGACCTCGTCGCCGCCTGGGACGTCGTCCGCGCCGCGATGGGAGACCACGACGTGCCGAGCACGCTGCTCGGCGTGACCGTCCTCGGCTACGACGACCAGCTCGTCGAGGTCGAGGCGATCGCCGCCGTCGCCGACTGAGCAGTACGCTGGACGGGTCGTCAGACCCGGCAGTGGGGCCTGCCGGACCCAACCGCGCACGAGGCGCCAACGGTCCCTATCCCGAGAACACCGCACGCGCGGAGACGATCCGGCGTGCTCGGCGATAGGAGTACCGATGACCGATGCGCGACCGCCGCACCTCCGCTGGCGCTTCCTCGCCCTCGTCGCACTCGGCGGCGCGATCGGGACCGCGATCCGCGCACTGCTCGCCGAGGCGTTCCCCGGCCACGACGGCATCAGTTGGGTGATCCTCGCGATCAACGTCGTCGGGGCCTTCTGTCTCGGGCTCCTGCTCGAGGCGCTCGCGATGCGTGGGCCCGACGTCGAGGGGCGCCGCACGCTCCGGCTGTTCGTCGGCACCGGCGTGCTCGGCGGCTTCACGACCTACAGCACGCTCGCGGACGACACCGCGCAGCTGATCGACGTCGGCCGGTGGGGTGCGGGCAGCGGGTACGCACTGCTGTCCGTCGTCCTCGGGCTCGGCGCCGTCGCGCTCGGGGTGTTGATCGCCGGGCGGCTCCGACCGCGTCCGACCGGCCCGGACGGAGGCGCGTCGTGAACCCGCTCGAACTGCTGCTCGTCGCCGTCGGCGGGGGAGTCGGAGCCGCGTTCCGGTTCCTGCTCGACGGACTCGTCAAGGCGCGCACGTCCCGCTCGCGGACTGCCGGGTTCCCGCTCGGGACCGTGCTGATCAACGTGTCCGGATCGCTCGTCCTCGGGCTGCTCACCGGCCTCGGGCAGGCCGGGACGATCCCGCTCCCGGCGGTCGCGGTGCTCGGGACGGGCATGATGGGTGGGTACACGACGTTCTCGACGGCGAGCGTCGAGACCGTCCAGCTCCTCCGATCCGGCAAGCCCCGGCTCGCCGTCCTGCACGGCCTCGGGATGCTCGTCGTCTCGGTCGGCGCAGCTGCGCTCGGCCTCTGGATCGGAAGGAACTCATGACCTCGGAACGCCCCGGCGAACTCGTCCTCGTCCGTCACGGAGAGACGGAGTGGTCGAAGAGCGGGCAGCACACCGGCCGCACCGACATCCCGCTGACGGAGAACGGTGTCGAGCAGGCGAAGCGCGCCGGCCGGTACCTGGCCGACCGCTCGTTCGCGTTGGCCCTGTCGAGTCCGCTGCAGCGTGCCCGCGACACCGCGCACCTGATCGGCGTCGACCCCGAGCTCGACGAGGACCTGTACGAGTGGGACTACGGCGCGTACGAAGGGCTCACCACCCCGCAGATCAAGGTGCTGCGCCACGGGCCGTGGGACCTCTGGACCGATGGAGTACCCGCCGGTGACACCCCCGGTGAGAACGCCGCCGAGGTCCGGGTCCGCGTCGAACGGATCCTGAACCGCGCTCGTCCGGTGCTCGCCGAGGGGCAGGACGCCGTGTTCATCGCGCACGGCCACGTGCTGCGTGCCCTCGGCGCCGCGTGGATCCGGCTCGCGCCGCAGGACGGTGCCGTGCTGAAGCTCGGTACCGCATCGGTCAGCGTCCTCGGGTACGAGCACGGCCGCCCGGTCATCGACGCCTGGAACATCCAGCCCCGCGACTGACGCGCCGGCCGCGGTCCGTGGGTGCGGTCTGCGAGAGCGACAGTTCCGCGCCCCCTCAGCTGGTCAGTCCCGCGAGAGCGACAGAGTTGCGCGAACAGTTCGCGGAGATCTGTCGCTTTCGCGGCCGGGTCGCGCCCACGACCGGACGGGCGTCAGACGGTACGGATCGCGCTCGTGGCACCCAGGGCTCGGCCGCGCCGCCGCTCGATCGCGCGCCCCACGAACAACAGCCCGACGCTGACGAGCGCACCGAGGGTGGTCTGCGCGACCCGGTCGAGCGCGAGGAGCTCCGGGGCCTCTGGCAGGCTCAGCCACGACACGGCGAGGGCGAGCGGCGTCAGGAACAGCAGGCAGACGGCGTAGTTCCGGGCGACGAAGATCTCCGCGAAGAACTGCCCCACGACGGCGATGACGACGATCCACCACGCCGACGGCTCGAGCAGCAGGATCCCGACGGCGATCACGGTGCCGCCGATCGTGCCGATGAAGCGCTGGAACGCCCGGATCACGGTGTGCCGCTGGCGGAGTGCGGGCAGGGTCGACACCACCGCGATGACGGCCCAGTACGGGTGCCCGAGCCAGGGGATGGTCGACGCCACCGCGCCGGCGACGAGCGACCCCACGACGTTGAGCGCCACGGTCTCCCACAGCGCGGCCGTGCGGAGGATGCCGAAGCCGCGCTCCTTGAGCGGCGCCAGCGGCCGGAACCGGTGCGGGGCGCGCGGGTGCCACACGTGCCGGATGACGAACCCGGACATCGCGACGAGCCACGCCCAGACGACCGAGCAGACGATGATCGTGGCGACGAGCGGGACGTCCGCGGGCCTGAGCGGCACGAGGGCGGAGACCACGAACGCGAAGACGGGGAAGATCGGCTGCGCGGGGATCGTCCGCAGGGTCGACAGGGTGCAGACCGCGACGACGAGCACGACGACGAGCCCGGTCGCCTGCAGCCAGAGCGGGGAGCCGAGCAGGGCGACACCGATGCCCGCGAACATGCACAGGGTCTGCAGCGCACCCGCGACGCCGGTGGTGACGGCGCGCTGCCGGTAGGGCTCGGTCGCCCCGAAGATCGCGGTGAAGCCGGCGAACATCGCGAACGCGGCGTAGCCCGGCATCCCGAGGGCGATGAGCAGCGCCAGTGGTGCACCGCCCGCGATCGCTGCGCGTGCCGCGCCCTCGAGGTTGATCGTCCGGGTCGAGTGCGCAGGTGTCGTCATGTCCCGACCATCTTCCCACCGCGACGGGTGTCGTCGAGTCGCCACGGGCCTCCCGGTCGACCGCCGCACCGCGTGGAGAACGCGACGACGCGTTGGTATACCAATGGTAGAGTCGCCTGATCGTGCCGCGGTCGCGGCGCAACGACGAGAACGAGGGAGTCGAGCTCATGGGTAGGACGCTCGCCGAGAAGGTGTGGGACGACCACGTCGTGGTCAAGGGTGAGGACGGGAACCCGGACCTCCTCTACATCGACCTCCACCTCGTGCACGAGGTCACGAGCCCGCAGGCGTTCGACGGTCTGCGCCAGGCCGGGCGCCCGGTGCGCCGGCTCGACCTGACGATCGCGACCGAGGACCACAACACCCCGACGCTCGCCATCGACCGCCCCATCGCGGACCCGACGAGCCGGATCCAGATCGAGACCCTGCGCCGCAACTGCGAGGAGTTCGGGGTCCGCCTGCACTCCCTCGGCGACAAGGAGCAGGGGATCGTGCACGTCGTCGGCCCGCAGCTCGGCCTGACGATGCCCGGCATCACCGTCGTCTGCGGCGACTCGCACACCAGCACCCACGGGGCGTTCGGGGCCATGGCGTTCGGCATCGGCACCTCCGAGGTCGAGCACGTGCTGGCGACGCAGACCCTGCCGCTGAAGCCCTTCAAGACGATGGCGATCACGGTCGAGGGCACGCTGCGTCCGGGCGTGACCGCGAAGGACATCATCCTGGCGGTCATCGCGAAGATCGGCACCGGCGGCGGACAGGGCTACGTGCTCGAGTACCGCGGTTCCGCGATCCGCGCGCTCTCGATGGAGGGCCGGATGACGATCTGCAACATGTCGATCGAGGCCGGAGCTCGCGCCGGCATGGTCGCCCCCGACCAGATCACCTACGACTACGTCCAGGGCCGCGACCACGCCCCGACCGGTTCCGACTGGGACGACGCCGTCGCGTACTGGGACACCCTGGCGACCGACGACGACGCCGTGTTCGACGCCGAGGTCTTCATCGACGCCGACGACCTCGAGCCCTTCGTCACCTGGGGCACCAACCCCGGCCAGGGTGTCTCGCTGTCGGAGAACGTGCCTTCGCCTCTCGACTTCGAAGACCCGAACGACCAGGCCGCTGCGCAGCGGGCCCTCGACTACATGGACATCGCCGCCGGCACCCCGATGAAGGACATCGCCGTCGACGCGGTCTTCATGGGCTCGTGCACGAACTCGCGCATCGAGGACCTGCGGGCCTTCGCGTCGATCATCCAGGGCCGCAAGAAGGCCGACGGCGTCCGGGTCATGGTCGTGCCGGGGTCCGCCCGGGTGCGGCTCGAGGCCGAGGCCGAGGGGCTCGACGTCGTGATCAAGGAGTTCGGCGCCGAGTGGCGGTTCGCCGGCTGCTCGATGTGCCTCGGCATGAACCCCGACCAGCTCGCACCGGGGGAGCGCTGCGCGAGCACGTCGAACCGCAACTTCGAGGGGCGTCAGGGCAAGGGCGGGCGCACCCACCTGGTGTCGCCGCTCGTGGCCGCCGCCACCGCGATCCGCGGCACGCTGTCCAGCCCGTGGGACCTGGCGACGGACGACGAGATCGCCGCCGCCACGAGCGCCGCCGCGACCAGCACGACGACCGCCGCGACCAGCACGACCACCGAGGGGACCTTCTGATGGACAAGATCACCACCGTCACCGGCATCGCCGCCCCGCTCAAGCGGTCGAACGTCGACACCGACCAGATCATCCCAGCGGTCTACCTCAAGCGCGTGACGAAGACCGGCTTCGAGGACGCCCTGTTCTCCGGCTGGCGCCAGGACCCCGACTTCGTGCTGAACCAGCCCGAGTACCAGGGCGCGAAGGTCCTGGTGGCCGGCCCGGACTTCGGCACCGGCTCGTCCCGCGAGCACGCGGTCTGGGCACTGCGTGACTTCGGCTTCGCGGTCGTCATCTCGCCCCGGTTCGCCGACATCTTCAAGGGGAACGCGGGCAAGCAGGGCCTCGTCACCGCGATCGTGACCGAATCGGAAGTCGAGCGGCTCTGGGCCGAGATCGAGCGGAACCCGGGGGTGTCGGCGACCGTGGACCTGGTGGCGCAGCGCGTGTCGCTCGGGGATGTGGACGTCCCCTTCGAGATCGACGCTTACACTCGTTGGCGGTTGATGGAAGGGCTCGACGACATCGGGCTCACCCTCCGTGACGAGACCTCGATCACGGAGTTCGAATCCCGCCGCTCCAGTTGGCGGCCGAAGACATTGCCGGTGAAGTAGTGAACTCTCTCGTACAGGACGCAGCGGCCGCAGGGGCGCGCGTGGGCCTCAAGTCGGACGAGATCGTCATCCGCGGGGGCAAGCCGCTCGTGGGGCGCATCGAGGTCCGCGGGGCGAAGAACCTCGCGACCAAGGCCATGGTGGCGTCGCTGCTCGGTGACACCCCGTCGATCCTCAAGGACGTCCCGGACATCTCCGACGTCAAGGTCGTCCGTGGGCTGCTCGAGGTGCACGGCGTGCGCATCACCGATCCTGCACGAGGCGAGCTCATCCTCGACCCGGCCAACGTCGAGTCGGCGCACTTCGCCGAGATCGACGCCCACGCCGGCTCGAGCCGCATCCCGATCCTGTTCTGCGGCCCGCTGCTGCACAAGCTCGGCGAGGCGTTCATCCCCGACCTCGGCGGCTGCCGCATCGGGGACCGCCCGATCGACTTCCACCTCGACGCGCTCCGGGCAATGGGTGCGGTCGTCGACAAGCAGGTCAACGGCATCCACCTGACGGCTCCGAACGGGCTGAAGGGCGCGTCCATCGAGCTGCCGTACCCGAGCGTCGGCGCGACCGAGCAGGTCCTGTTGTCGTCCGTCCTGGCGACCGGCGTCACGGAGCTGCGGAACGCGGCGATCGAGCCCGAGATCATGGACCTCATCGCGATCCTGCAGAAGATGGGCGCGATCGTGTCCGTCGAGCCGAACCGCGTGATCTTCATCGAGGGCGTCGAGTCGCTGCGCGGCTACACGCACCGTGCGATCAACGACCGCAACGAAGCCGCCAGCTGGGCCTCCGCCGCGCTCGCCACCGACGGCGACATCTTCGTCGAGGGCGCGAACCAGCAGGAGCTCATGACGTTCCTCAACGTCTTCCGCAAGGTCGGCGGCGGTTTCGACGTGCAAGAGGACGGCATCCGGTTCTACCGCGAGCGCGACACCCTCAAGCCCGTCGTCATCGAGACCGACGTGCACCCCGGCTTCATGACCGACTGGCAGCAGCCGCTCGTCGTGGCGCTGACCCAGGCCGAGGGGCAGAGCATCGTGCACGAGACCGTGTACGAGAACCGCTTCGGCTTCACCGACGCGCTGAACGAGATGGGCGCCGACATCGTCGTCCACAAGGAAGGGCTGCCCGGGCACGACCGCCGTGTCGCCCGTCGCCCGTTCGAGCAGGCCGCGGTCATCACCGGTCCGACGACGCTGCACGCGGCGAACGTCCGGGTCCCCGACCTCCGCGGTGGCTTCAGCCACCTCATCGCGGCCCTGACCGCCGACGGCGAGTCCCACATCACCAACGTCGGCATCATCAGCCGCGGCTACGAGCACTTCATCCCGAAGCTGCGGAAGCTGGGCGCCGACTTCGACTTCGCGGGTTAGTCGCGGTGTCGGTTCCGCAGCCGGGTGACGGTCCGTCGCGTCCGGGTGACGGCCCGTCGGGCCAGGGCCAGGGCGATGGCCGGGAGGCCCGTGGTGCGTCCGCCGTGCAGGTCGCGACCGGCCTGCCGGTGCGTGGACGGCGTTGGAAGCGTGGGGAGCTCAACCCCGCGTTCCGCATCGTGGCGTCGATCGTCATCCCGACGTTCCGGTTCTCGTCGAACTACCACTGGTACGGCCCGAACCGCCTGCCGGCGGACGGTGCCTTCGTGCTCGCCCCGAACCACTTCACGAACATCGACCCGCTGGTCGTCGGCACCGCCGTCTACATCAGTCGGCGGGCCCCGCGGTTCCTGGCCAAGGCCTCGCTGTTCAAGGTGCCCGTCTTCGGCAAGCTCATGTCCGGCATGGGGCAGATCCCGGTCGAGCGCTCGGGCCGCACCCGGCTGAGCGACCCGCTCGGCGGCGGGCGGTCGCTCATCGAGCAGGGTGGGGCGATCATCGTCTACCCCGAGGGCACGCTCACCCGCGACCCCGACCTGTGGCCGATGCGCGGCAAGACCGGTGCCGTCCGCATCGCACTCGAGAACGACGTGCCGCTGATCCCGATGGCCCACTGGGGCACGCAGGGCATCATGGCGCGCTACTCCAACAAGCTCCGCCTGTTCCCGCGATCGCGCGTGGACGTCATCGTCGGCGACCCCGTCGACCTGTCCGCCTACCGTGGCCGGCCGATCGACCAGCAGATGCTGACCGAGGCCACCGAGCTGCTCATGCAGCGCATCACGGAGCTGCTCGAGCAGCTCCGTGGCGAGCAGGCCCCGACGACCCGCTGGGACCCGGCGGCGAACAACCAGAAGGAGACCGGCCGGTTTGAGTGACCTCCGCCCGCACGACGATCGTCCCGACCCCGTCGCAGCAGCGCCGGGTGCCTTCGACACCGCCGCGATCCGGGTGGTGATGCAGTCGACCGACAAGCCCCGCGTGGCGGTCATCGGTGCCGGCAGCTGGGGCACCACGTTCGCGAAGGTGCTCGCCGAGGGCGGTGCCTCCACGGTCGTGTGGGCCCGGCGTCCCGAGGTCGCCCGCGAGATCACCGAGACGAAGCGGAACTCCGACTACCTGCCCGGCATCAACCTGCCCCGCACCCTCACGGCGTCGACGTCGCTCGAGCAGGTACTCGACGGCGCCACCCAGGTGTACATGTCGGTGCCGTCGCAGACCCTGCGCTCGAACCTCGACGCGATCCGCGAGCTCCTGCCCGCCGGTGTCCCCGTCGTCAGCCTGATGAAGGGCGTCGAGAAGAGCACCGGCCTGCGGATGAGCGAGGTCCTGCTCCAGGGGCTCGGCATCGACCAGGACCGCATCGCCGTCGCGAGCGGGCCGAACCTGGCGCTCGAGATCGCCCGCCGGCAGCCGACCGCCGCCGTGGTGTCGTCGTCGAGCGTGGAGACCGCGACCGCTGTCGCCGCGGTCGCGACGAACCCGTACTTCCGGTCGTTCATCAACACCGACGTCATCGGCACCGAGTTCGGCGGCGTGCTGAAGAACCTCATCGCCGTGGCGATCGGCATCGTCGACGGCGTCGGCTACGGCGAGAACACCAAGGCGTCGATCATCACGCGCGGGCTCGCCGAGATGACCGAGTTCGCGGTGTCCCTCGGCGCGCAGCCGTCGACCCTGTCGGGCCTCGCGGGCCTCGGTGACCTCATCGCCACCTGCCAGTCGCCGTTGTCCCGGAACAACACCGCGGGGCGCCTGCTCGGGCAGGGGTACCGGTTCGACGAGGTCGTGCGGCAGATGAACCAGACCGCCGAGGGCCTGGCGTCCGTCGCACCGATCCTCGAGCTCGCCGCCGCGAACGGCGTCGACATGCCCATCGTCAGCCAGGTCGGCGAGGTCCTCGCCGGTAGGCTCGATCCGCGCAACATCGCGCCGCACCTCACCGAGACCGACGAGCCCCAGGGCGAGTGACCGGTCCCGCACCGAGTCACGAAGGGACTCCCGTGCCCACGATCCCCGAGGGAACCGACGTTCCCACGACCACCGTCGCCGTCCTGTTCGGCGGGCGCTCGAGCGAGCACGCGATCAGCTGCGTGACCGCCGGCGGCATCATGGACGTCGTCGACCGCACCGAGTACCAGATCGTCCCGATCGGCATCACGAAGGACGGCGCGTTCACGCTGCAGTCCGACGACCCCTCGCAGTGGGCGATCCGCGACGGCTCCCTGCCGACCGTGCCCGACAACGGCACGCGCGTGGCGTTCCCGACCTCGCCGGCGACGAACGAACTCGTCGTCTCGCACCCGGACGGCTCGGTCACGACCGTCGCCGTCGACGTGGTGTTCCCGATCCTGCACGGTCCGTTCGGCGAGGACGGCACGATCCAGGGCCTGCTCGAGATCGCCGGCCTGCCGTACGTCGGTGACGGCGTGCTCGCCAGCGCCCTGGCGATGGACAAGCACGTCGCGAAGGCCGTCCTCGAGCACGCCGGTCTGCGGGTCGCTCCCTGGACGACCGTGCTCCGCCGCGAGTGGGCGGCCGACCCGGTCGACGTCGCCGAGGCGATCGCGGCGCACGGCTGGCCGCTGTTCGTGAAGCCGGCACGCGCCGGGTCGAGCATGGGCGTCTCGCGCGTCGACGGCCCCGACGAGCTCGGCGCCGCGATGGACCTGGCGTTCGAGCACGACTCCAAGGTGATCGTCGAACCCCGCGTCGTCGGCCGCGAGGTCGAGGTCGCCGTGCTCGAGGGCCGCGACGGTGCGCCGCGCACGAGCCTGCCCGGCGAGATCGTCGTGGCCGAGGACGGCTTCTACGACTTTGCCTCGAAGTACCTCGGTGGCGACGAGTCGCTGCTGTGCCCGGCGCCGCTCACCGAGGCGCAGACCGACGAGATCCGGTCGATCGGTGCCCGTGCGTTCGAGGCCATCGGCGGATCCGGGCTCGCCCGCGTCGACTGCTTCCTGACCGACGACGGCTTCGTCGTGAACGAGGTCAACACGATGCCCGGGTTCACCCCGCTGTCGATGTACCCGCGCTGCTGGGCGGCATCCGGTGTGTCCTACGGCGAGTTGGTCACCGAGCTCATCGAGCTGGGGCGCGCCGCCGTCCGCTGACGCTGGCGGGGCGACGGGGTCGGACCGCGTCAGCCCTGCACGTCGGACGGGTCCAGGCACTTGTGCCCGTCCTCCGGCAGCGTCGACACCGCCGTCGCGATGTCCTGCAGCACCGCGCTGCCGGTCTTCGACGTGTCGACGACGACCTGCACCGCGGGGGACCGTCCGAACGTCGTGTAGACGATCTGCTTGCCGCGGTCGTCGCGGATCCAGTCGACCGACCCGAGCGTGAAGCACGGCAGGTCGGACACGGTGGGCACGGCCACGCCGCAGTGGTAGAGCGCGGCCTCCGGGTCGCCCCAGGCCGCGGTGGACTGCGCGTTGGTGTTCCGCAGGTCGTACGTCGAGTCGACGGTCGCGGGCAACCGCACCTGTGCGGCCGCGCACGCCGCCGCGTTCGCGGAGGGTGCCGCGCTCATGCCGACGGAGTTGGTGCACCCGGTCAGCCCTGCCGCGAGGGCGATCACGACCCCCGCGATCGCGAGGGTGCGAGGGGTGCGGCGCGCGGTGTCCATCGCGGTCCAGGCTACCGTTCTCGTGTGGACGCGACGTACGACGCCTGGGCCGGACCGACCGTGGGGGAGCTCGGTGAGCTGGTCGTCCTCGACCGGATCACGAGCCGGCTGCCGACGGGCTCGCCGCTCGTGGGGCCCGGGGACGACTGCGCCGTGGTCGCCGCCCCCGACGGCCGGTTCGTCGTGACGACGGACATGATGGTGCACGGCCCGGACTTCCGGTGGGCGTGGTCCTCGCCCGAGGACGTCGGCTGGAAGGCCGCCGCGACGAACCTGTCGGACGTCGCGGCGATGGGCGCGGTGCCGAGTGGCCTCGTCATCGCCCTCGCTGCACCGCAAGACACCCCCGTGGCGGTGCTCGAGGGCATCGCGGACGGCTTCCGCCTCGCTGTCGACGCCCTCGCGCCCGGCTGCGGTGTGGTCGGCGGCGACCTCTCCACCTCGGCGACCTTCACGGTGGCGGTGACGGCGTTCGGCGACCTCGGTGGTCGCGTCCCGGTGCTCCGGTCAGGGGCTCGTGCTGGGGACGCCGTGGCGGTCTCCGGCGAACTCGGCCGTGCTGCCCGCGGGCTCGCACGGCTCTTCCGTGACGGCGTGGACGCGCAGGGCGAGCCGGACCGTGCAGCGACGGTGGCGAGCGGTGCGGACGCCGATCCCGACGTCGACCGCCAGCGCCGACCCGTGCCCCCGATCAGTGACGGGCCCCTCGCTGCCGCGGCCGGGGCGACGGCGATGCTCGACCTGTCCGACGGCCTGGCGATCGACGCCGGGCGGCTGGCCCGTGCGAGCCGGGTGACGCTCGACCTCGATGCCGACGCCCCGCTCGACGAGGTCGCCCTGCACGGTGGCGAGGACCACGGCCTGCTCGCGACCTTCCCCGCCGACGCTGCGCTGCCGGGTGGCTTCCGCCGCATCGGTGTCGTGCGCGACCGTGGCGACGCGGACCTGCTGCGCGCCGGAGCCCCGGTGCCGACGACCGGCTGGGACCCCTACGCCGACTGGGACGGCGCCGCCGGCTGACCCACCCGGCCCGACGTCGGACGGAGGCGACGTGGCGGAGCCGAGCCGGGCCTCCCGGTCAGTGCGCCTGCATCTGTCGACGGAACACGCGTCGATCACCCGGTGTCCTGTCGGAAGATGCGCACGCATCCGATGCATGCGCATCTTGCGACACGGCACGCGTCGATCGACTCGTGGATCGTCGCGAAACGCGCCCACCCAGCGACGCCCGCGCGGCTCAGCCCGCGGCAGCCACGGCCTCCCACGCCACGGTCTCGCCGTAGCTGCGCTTGCTGAACGGCTCGAGCCCCGCGGGCCACGTCGGTTCGGCGGAGCGCTTGCTCCGCTCGACGACCACCACGGCACCGGCCGTCAACCGCGGCACGAGCGTCTCGAGCACCTCGGCGATCTCGTGCTCGGTCACGTCGTAGGGCGGGTCGATGAACACCAGGTCGAACGTGCGCACCGTCCCGCGCAGGTACCCGAGCACCGGCTGCGGCTGCACGTCGATCCGCACCCCGGGGATCCGCTGCTGCACGGCCTTCGCGTTCGCCCGGCACGCCTGCGCCGCGGCCGACGCGCGGTCGACCAACACGACCTCGACCGCACCGCGCGACGCCGCTTCGAGCCCGAGGGCACCGGTGCCGGCGTAGAGATCCGCGACGGAGGTGTCGTCGACGAGCCCACGGGCCTCGAGCGACGAGAACAGCGCTTCGCGCACCCGGTCGCTCGTCGGCCGCGTGCCGGACTTCGGCACACGGAGCGTCGTGTTGCCGGCGGCGCCGGCGATGATGCGGGTCATGCAGCCACCGTATCGGCCGGCGGCGTCGTCCACAGGCCGGACGGGAGGCACGTGGCACGTCGGTCGTGCCCGGTACCGTGGTGTCCGTGGTCACCACCGGAACCCCCGCTGCGCCGGCAGCGCCCGACCTCGGTCCGGCGCCCCTCGACGCGCGGCTCGCGAACGTGCTCGGTGGTCGGACCGCGTCCGCGATCCAGAAGGCGTTCGGCCACCGCACGGTGGGTGAGTTCCTCGAGCACGCGCCCCGGCGCTACGCCGAGCGCGGCGCCCTGACGGCACTCGACTCCCTGGCGATCGGTGAGCCGGTCACCATCGTGGCCGAGGTGGTCGACGTCCGCGAGCGCACGATGCGTGCCCGCCGCGGATCGATCCTCGAAGCCAAGATCGGCGACGGCAAGGGGCTGCTGACCCTGACGTTCTTCAACCAGGGCTGGCGCACCAAGGACCTGGTGCCAGGTGCCCGCGGCATCTTCTCCGGCAAGGTCAGCGACTACCGCGGTGCGCGCCAGCTCGCCCACCCGGACTACGAGCTCTTCGACCCCGACGACCCCCGCGCCACGGCCGACCCGGGTTCGGACGAAGCGATCCGGTGGTCGCGGCAGCCGATCCCGATCTACCCGGCGACGGCCTCGCTCACCTCGTGGCAGATCGCGAAGTCGATGGGGATCGTGCTCGACACCCTGCCGGACCTGCCCGACCCGGTGCCGGCCTCGGCGCGCAGCCGGCTCGACCTCGTCCCGTTCCGTCGGGCACTCGAGCTCCTCCACCGCCCCGAGAAGGTCGCGGACTTCAAGCGCGCGCAGGACGCCCTGCGCTACCGCGAGGCGTTCGTGCTGCAGACCGCCCTGGTGCAGCGCCGGATCCGCGCCCGACGCACCGCGGCGACCCCGCGGGTGGCGGCTCCCGGCGGCATCCTCGAGCGCTTCGACGCCACCCTGCCGTTCACCCTGACCGACGACCAGCGTGCCGTCGGTGCCGAGATCGACACCGACATCGCTCGCACCTGGTCGATGCACCGGCTGGTGCAGGGCGAGGTCGGCTCCGGCAAGACCCTCGTGGCCATCCGCGCCATGCTCACGGTGGCGGAGTCCGGTGGGCAGTCCGCCCTCATCGCCCCGACCGAGGTGCTGGCCGCGCAGCACCTGCGGTCCATCGTGAAGTTCCTCGGACCGGACCTGGCGGCCGAGCTCCGCCCGGTGATCCTGACCGGGTCGCAGTCCACCGACGAACGCCGGCGGGCACTGCTCGCCGCCGCATCGGGCAGTTCGCGCCTCGTGGTCGGCACCCACGCGTTGCTCGGCGACCGCGTCGACTTCGCCGAGCTCGGGCTCGTGGTGGTCGACGAGCAGCACCGCTTCGGCGTCGAGCAGCGTGAAGCGCTCCGGACCAAGGGCGCCACCCCGCCGCACGTCCTGGTGCTCACCGCCACCCCGATCCCGCGCACCGTCGCGATGACGGTGTTCGGCGACCTCGACGTCTCGACGATCACCGGGCTGCCCTCCGGTCGTGCGGGTGTCGAGACCTTCACGGTCCCGCTGGCGGAGCACCCCGGGTGGGAGTCCCGCATCTGGTCCCGGATGGCGGAGGAACTCGACAAGGGGCGTCAGGCCTTCGTGGTCTGCCCCGCGATCGACGACGCCCACGCCGAGGACGACGGCGAGCCCGCGCCCGCCGAGTCCGAGGACGACGCCCCCAAGCGCGCCCCGGCGACCGTGCTCACCACCGCCGAGCGGATGCGCACGATGCCCGTGCTCGACGGCCGGCGGATCGCGGTGCTGCACGGCCGGATGACGGCGGACGAGAAGGACCGTGTGATGACGTCCTTCGCCGCCGGCGACCTGGACGTCCTCGTCGCGACGACCGTGATCGAGGTCGGTGTCGACGTGCCGAACGCCGCGATGATGGCCGTGCTCGACGCCGATCGCTTCGGTGTCTCCCAGCTGCACCAGCTGCGCGGACGCATCGGCCGTGGGCAGTGGGCGGGCGTCTGCCTGCTCGTCACCACCGCCGAGCTCGAGACCACCTCGCGGGAGCGCGTCGACGCGGTGTCCGCCTCGGACGACGGCTTCGAGCTCGCCCGGGTCGACCTCGAGCTCCGGCGCGAGGGCGACGTGCTCGGCGAGCGGCAGTCGGGCGGCCGGTCGTCGCTCAACCTGTTGCGCGTCGTCGAGCACGCCGACCTCATCGTGGACGCCCGTGGCGAAGCCGAACGGGTCCTCGAACCCGATCCCGAGCTCGACGGGTCCCCGGCCCTGCGCGAGGCACTGGCACGCCGACTCGACGAGTCCGACGCGGCGTTCCTCGGCAAGAACTGACCCGGAGCCGGACGCCCCGGCACGGACCGGTATCGTCGCTGCCATGGCGCAGATCGCGGTGGTCCCCGGTTCCTTCGACCCCGTCACGCTCGGGCACCTCGACGTCATCGGTCGAGCTGCCGGGCTGTTCGACGAGGTGCACGTGCTCGTGGTGCACAACCCGGACAAGAAGCCCGCGATGTTCGAGGCGGTCGACCGCGTCCGGCTCATCGAGGAGTCCCTGGCCGAGGTCGGCACGCCGGGAACGGTCCGGGTCGGGGAGTGGACGTCCGGGCTCCTCGTCGACTACTGCCGGCAGGTCGGGGCGAAGGTGCTCGTCAAGGGCGTGCGGTCGGGCGAGGACGTCGCCTACGAGACCCCGATGGCGATCATGAACCGGCACCTCGCCGACGTCGAGACCGTGTTCCTGCTGCCCGACGCCTCGCGCTCCCACGTGTCGAGCTCGCTCATCCGCCAGGTGTCGACGCTAGGCGGCGACGTCACCCCCTACGTGCCGAAGGCCGTGGCGGCGGCCCTCGCCGCACGCTGAGCCGCACGCCGAGCCGCGCGCCGAGCCGCGCGCCGAGCCGGAGGTCCGGCCGGCCGACGCGCGGACACACCCCCGCCTGCCTCGACTCTCGGCTGCGTTCACGCTAGGGTTGACGATCGTGTCTTCCCACGTGAACAGCCCCTACGCCCTGCGCGTGCGCGACCTGGCGCACCGTCCGGGCGAGATGCGCGAGCACTCGCTCGACATCGTGGTGCCGGACGCGCTGGGAGCCGGTGTGATCGCGGTGCGCGAAGGTGCTCCGCTGCGCATCGACCTGCGGCTCGAGGGCCTGCACGAGGGTGTCCTCGTGTCCGGTCACGCCTCGGCCGACGCGACGGGGGAGTGCTCGCGCTGCCTCATCGACATCAGCGAGCCCGTCGAGGTCGATTTCGCCGAGCTGTTCGCGTATGATGCCTCGGAGGATTTCGACTTCTTCGTTCGCGATGACTACGTGGACTGCGAACAGGTCGTTCGAGATGCGGTGGTGCTGGCGCTGCCGTTCCAGCCGGTCTGCCGACCGGACTGCCCAGGCCTCGACCCGGTGACGGGCGAGCGACTGGCCGACCTCGATGAGCAGCCCGTTCACGAGACCCTGGACCCGCGCTGGGCAGCCCTGACCGGCATCCAGCTCGAAGCAGCCGAGCGTGCCGCCCACGGCGACACCACCGACACGAAGACCACCGAGGGCGAGGAGCGGGCCGAGGCCGAGTAGGCCCCGACACCGCCAGCCCCCGTACCGACCACCGACCAACCGAAAGAGATTCACCATGGCCGTTCCCAAGCGCAAGCAGTCCCGTGCGAACACGCACGCCCGTCGTTCGCAGTGGAAGGCCACGCCGATCCAGCTCGTCAAGACGATCGAGAACGGTCAGGTCACCTACAGCCTCCCGCACCGCGCGAAGGTCGTCGAGGACTCGGCAGGCACCCCCCTGTACATGGAGTACAAGGGCCGCAAGGTCGCCGACGTCTGATCGGACCGAACGCATGACGACGACGTCCGGCGCCACGGGGTCCCGCCCCGTGGGGCCGGACGTCGTTCGTCTGCAGGGCCAGCTCGGGGTCGACATCGACCTCGAGCTGCTCCAGCTCGCCCTGACGCACCGCTCCTACGCCTACGAGCACGGGGGCATCAAGCACAACGAGCGCCTCGAGTTCCTCGGCGACTCGATCCTCGGCCAGGCCGTGACCGTGAAGCTCTACCGGTCCTTCCCCGACCTCGACGAGGGTGACCTCGCGAAGCGTCGCGCCAGCCTGGTGTCGACGGTCGCGCTGGCGGAGATCGCCCGGATGATCGGGCTCGGCCAGTACCTGCGCCTCGGCAAGGGCGAGGAACAGACCGGCGGCCGCGACAAGTCGTCGATCCTCGCCGACACCGTCGAAGCCGTCATCGGTGCCACCTACCTGTCCGCGGGCCCCGACCCGGCGACCGACCTGGTGCTCCGCCTGGTCGAGCCGCTGATGATCGACCCCGACCGCTTCGGCGCCGCGATGGACCCGAAGACGAGCCTGCAGGAGCTCGCGGCGAGCCTGTCGCTCGGCAACCCGGCCTACCGCGTCACCGAGACCGGCCCGGACCACGACAAGACCTTCAGCGCGACCGTCGTCCTGCAGGGCGAGGACATCGCCGTCGGCACCGGCTCGAGCAAGAAGGCCGCCGAGATGTCCGCGGCGCTCGACGCCTGGACCCGGCTGTCCGGCCGAGCGGCCTGACCGCGTGCCCGAACTCCCCGAGGTCGAGGTCGTCCGCGCCGGCCTCGAACCCGCGGTCAGCGGCGCTCGGGTGCTGCACGTCGACGTCGTGGACGAGCGAGCGCTCACCCGGCACGACGGCCCGGCCGAGGACTTCGCCGACCGCCTGACCGGTCGCACGATCGCCGCAGCGGTCCGTCGGGGCAAGTTCCTCTGGATGCCGTTGCAGCCCGAGCACGAGGGCGACCGGCCCGAAGCGCTCGTCGCCCACCTCGGCATGAGCGGCCAGATCTTGCTCGGCCGCGATCGACCGGCGGCGAAGCACCGCCGCATCCTCATCGACGTGCAACCGGCAGGCACCGACCGCGACGGCACCGCCGAACCCGCGGTCGAGCTCGAGTTCGTCGACCAGCGCACCTTCGGCTCGATGGCGATCGACGCGATGGTGCCGACGGTGGACGGCGCCCCCGCGGGGTTCGCCGGGCTCGTCGACGCATCGGACCCCGACGCCGTGTGGCGCCGGAGCGTGCCGCAGCAGGTGTCGCACATCGCCCGCGACCCGCTCGACCCCGCGTTCGACGACGACCGCTTCACCGCCATCGCCCGGAAGCGTTCGAGCGGCATCAAGCGGATCCTGCTCGATCAGGGCGTCGTGAGCGGCATCGGGAACATCTACGCCGACGAGTCCCTCTGGGCTGCGAAGCTGCACTACGACCGCCCGGCCGAGCGGCTGACCCGTGCCGACCTCGCACGCCTGCTCCACGAGGTGCGCAGTGTCCTCCGGCGTGCGCTCGAGGACGGCGGGACGAGCTTCGACGCCCAGTACGTCAACGTCAACGGGCAGTCCGGGTACTTCTCGCAGCGACTGAACGTCTACGGACAGCAGGGCAAGCCCTGCCCCCGCTGCGGCACGACGATCGTGCGCGAGGCCTTCATGAACCGGTCGAGCCACATCTGTCCCGTGTGCCAACCGCGTCCCCGCGCCCGCACGCGTTAGCCTGACGCCCAGCAGCACAGCCCAGCAGCGGCCCCGCCGCAGCACGCGTGAGCACACCCGGAGACCGCATGTACTTGAAGAGCCTGACCATCAAGGGGTTCAAGTCCTTCGCGCAGCCGACGACGTTCGCGTTCGAGCCGGGCGTCACGTGCATCGTCGGCCCGAACGGCTCGGGCAAGTCCAACGTCGTCGACGCCCTGGCCTGGGTGATGGGGGAGCAGGGGGCGAAGACCCTGCGCGGCGGCAAGATGGAGGACGTCATCTTCGCGGGCACCTCGACCCGCGGGCCGCTCGGCCGTGCCCAGGTGCTGCTGACGATCGACAACACCGACGGGCTGCTGCCGATCGACTACTCCGAGGTGACGATCGCGCGCACGCTGTTCCGCAACGGCGGCAGCGAGTACGCCATCAACGGCGAGAACTGCCGGCTGCTCGACGTGCAGGAGCTCCTGAGCGACACCGGCCTCGGGCGCGAGATGCACGTCATCGTCGGGCAGGGGCAGCTCGACAAGGTCCTGCACGCCACCCCGGAGGACCGCCGCGGCTTCATCGAGGAAGCCGCCGGCATCCTGAAGCACCGTCGCCGCAAGGAGAAGACCCTCCGGAAGCTCGACGCGATGCAGACGAACCTGACCCGCCTGTCCGACCTGGCGGGCGAGATCCGGCGCCAGCTGAAGCCGCTCGGCCGGCAGGCCGAGGTCGCGCGCAAGGCCCAGTCCGTCGCCGCCGTCGCGCGGGACGCCAAGGCCCGCATCCTCGCCGACGACGTCGTCCGGCTGCGCCGCGAACTGCACGACCACCAGGAGGTCGAGGCGGGCCGCAAGTCCGAGCGCATCGTCCTGACCGAGCGACTCGACCAGACCCGGGTCCGCCAGCAGCACGTCGAGCAGAGCATGGTCGGCGACGACGTCGACCGCGCCCGGACCGTGGTGCACCGCCTGGAGAGCGTGCAGGAGCGCCTGCGCGGGCTGTCCAGCCTGGCGAACCAGCGGCTGATGTTCTTGGCGCAGCAGGCCGACGCCCCGCAGCAGGGCCCCTCGATCACCCCGGAGCGGGTGGCCGGTGTCCGTGCCGAGGCCGATCGGCTCGCCGCCCGCGCCGACGAGATGCAGGGCGGCTCCGCCGAGACCGCCCGTGCGGTGCAGGCCGCCCGTGACGCGCTCGACGCCCTCGACGAACGCATCGCCGCGCAGGCCGCCCGGGTCTCGCAGCACGACCTCGAGGCGCAGCGGCTGGCGAACGCCGTCGACGTCGCCCGGTCGAAGCGCGGGTCCACGGTGGCGGACCGTGAACGTCGCGGGCGCGCCCTCGCCGAGGCGGGCGAACGCGCCGAGCGTGCGACGGCGGCCCTCGCCGAACTCGGCACCGACCCGTCCGAGGGCGTCGACGACGAGGCCCTCGCCACCACGCTCCAGGCGGCCCGTGCGCAGCTGGAGACCGCACAGGCCGCCCGCGACGAGCAGCGCGACCGGCTGCACGCCCTCGAGCGCGAGCGGGACGCCCTCGACGCGCGGGTCGGGGCGCTCGGCATGTCGATCGACGTCCGCGACGGTTCGCAGGCGCTCATCGACGCCGGACGCGCGGGCATCGTCGGGCGTCTGGCCGACGCGCTCACGGTGACGCCCGGGTTCGAGGGCGCCGTCGCCGTCGCGCTCGACGGGCTCGCGGATGCCGTCCTCGCGGACGACCGCGCGGTCGCGCTCGACGCCGTCGACCACGCCCGCTCCGCGGACATCGGTCGCATCGACGTCGTCGTCGCGGACGCCGAGGTCGTCCCGACGGACCTGCCGGACACGTTGCCGGCCGGCGTCCGCCGTGCCCTCGATCTCGTGCAGGGCCCGCCGGCGATCGCCGCGATCCTGCGGAACACCCTGATCGCGGAGACTGCCGACGGCCAAGGCGCGAACGCGGACACACTCGACCTGGAGGCCGTGCTCGCCGCCGCCCCGCACGCGACGGTCGTCACCCGGTCCGGTGACCTCGTGCGCGCCGTCCGCGTCACCGGTGGCGGAGAGCGCGTGACCTCGCGGATCGAGCTCGTCGCGGAGCGCGACGACGCTGTGACGCGACGCGACGCCGTCAGGGCGGACGCCGAGGACGCAGCCACGGGCCTCCAGGCAGCACGCACCGCCGTCGAGGACGCACGCCGCCGTGCGGACGAAGCCGACGCGGCATCCCGCGCGCACGCGAAGGCGACGGCCGAGTACGACCGGGCCAGCGCCTCGACGCGGGCGAAGGCCGAGAACGCAGCGGCCGAGGTGGAGCGCCTGCGTGCCGCCCTCGCCGAGACCGACGGCGCCGTCGAGCTCGTCGACGACGCCCTGGCAGAGGCCGAGACGGCACACCGCGCGTTCACCGAGCAGGAGCGTCCCGTCGTCGATGCCTCCGAGCGTCCGGGCCTGCAGGACGCACTCGAGGCCGCACGCGCCGCCGAGGTCGAGCAGCGCATCCAGGTGCAGACCGTGCGCGAGCGCGTCCGCGCCGAACGGCACCGCGCCGACCAGCTCGAACGGCAGCTCGAGGCCGAGCGCGCGGCGGCAGAGGAAGCAGCGCGCCGTGCGGTGATCCGCCGCGGGCAGATCGAGACCGCCGAAGCCGTCCTCGCCGACCTGCCGGGCGTGCTGGGCGCCGTCGACCGGTCGCTGGCCGAGGCACGCGTGCAGCTCGCGACCGAGGAGTCCGAACGGTCGAAGCGCAACACCGAACTGCAGGCGATCCGGAACGAGGAACGCGAGCTCCGCGACCGGCTGCAGACCATCACCGACGGCGTGCACTCGCTCGAGATGGAGATCTACGAGAAGAAGCTGCACGTGTCGGGCGTGCTCGACCGGGCGCTGAGCGACCTCGGGCTGACCGAGGCCGTGCTCGTCACCGAGTACGGGCCGACCGTGCCGGTGCCGGTCGACGTGCTGGTGGACCCGCGGGTGCTCGCGCGGAAGCACCGCGACGCCGAGCGCGCGGCGGCTGCCGCGGCGGGCCTCGACGAGCCGGCGGACGGCGACACGGTGCCGGTCGACAGCGACACGGTGCCGGTCGACGGCGACACGGCGCCGGTCGGCGATGCCGACACCGACATCGCCCCCGACGACGGCACGGCGGACCTCGACACCAGTCCCGGCGACGACACCGTGGCGCTCGTCGACGCCGAATCGACCCTGCCCGGCGGCCCCGCCCTGCCCGAGTTCGACGTCACCGACGAGGTCGACCCCGCCGACGTCGAGACCGTGCCGTACGTCCGCGCCGAGCAGGAACGTCGCCTGCAGGCCGCCGAACGCGACCTCGGCCGGCTCGGCAAGGTGAACCCGCTCGCGCTCGAGGAGTTCCAGGCGCTCGAGCAGCGGCACGCGTTCCTCGCCGAGCAGCTCGAGGACCTGCAGAAGACGCGCACCGACCTGATGACGATCATCGACGAGCTCGACACGAAGATGCAGACGATCTTCGAGTCCGCGTTCAACGACACGAAGGACGCCTTCGACGTCATCTTCCCGATCCTGTTCCCGGGCGGCTCCGGCTCGATCAACCTCACCGACCCCACCGACCTGCTCGGCACCGGGATCGACGTGCAGGTGAAGCCCGCCGGCAAGAAGATCGACCGCCTGACGCTGCTGTCCGGTGGCGAGCGGTCCCTGGCCGCAGTGGCGCTGCTCGTCGCGATCTTCACCGCCAGGCCGTCGCCGTTCTACATCATGGACGAGGTCGAGGCCGCCCTCGACGACGCCAACCTCGGTCGCCTGCTGACGGTGTTCGAGCGGCTCCGCGAGTCGTCGCAGCTCATCGTCATCACGCACCAGAAGCGCACGATGGAGATCGCCGACGCCCTGTACGGGGTGTCGATGCGGCAGGACGGCGTTTCCGCCGTCGTCGGGCAGCGGGTGCAGAAGCGCGAGCCCGCCGACGCGGTCGCGTAGCCGGCTGGCTGGTCGCAGTCGCGCGCCGCGAAAGCGACAGATGTCCGCCAACAGTTCGCGGCACTCTGTCGCTTTCACGGAGAGGATCGTGGGCCCGCGACGAGATCTGTCGCTTTCGCGGCTCTGGCCGCGACCACGGACAGACGGGAGGCACGGTGCCAGCTGGCACCGTGCCTCCCGTCCGTGTTGCCGCCCGTCCAGGGCGTGACGCTTACTCCGCGTCGGCCGCGACCGACTCCTTCGGCTCGCCCGTCGGGGTGAGCCCGCGCTCCTGGCGCTTCTTCGAGACGACCAGCGAGGCGGTCGTCGCGACCGCGATGGTCAGCAGGATGAAGCCCAGCGAGAACCAGATCGGGATCTCGGGCGCCCACTCGATGTGCTCGCCACCGTTGATGAACGGCAGCTCGTTGACGTGCATGGCGTGGAAGACGAGCTTCACACCGATGAAGCCGAGGATGACCGCGAGGCCCTGGCCGAGGTAGATCAGGCGCTCGAGCAGTCCGGCGATCAGGAAGTACAGCTGCCGCAGCCCGAGCAGCGAGAACGCGTTCGCGGTGAACACGATGAAGGCGTCCTGGGTCAGCCCGAAGATCGCGGGGATCGAGTCGAGCGCGAACAGCACGTCGGTGAGACCGATCGCGACCATGACGAGCAGCATCGGGGTGAACAGGCGCTTGCCGTCGACCTTGGTGGTCAGGCGGTCGCCGTCGTAGTGGTCCGACGTCGGGATGATGCGCTTCAGGATGCGGATCAGGCGGGAGTCGCCCTCGTCGCCGCCGTGGTCGTTGCCGCTGCGGGCCTGCGACCACGCGAGCCAGAACAGCAGCGCACCGAACAGGTAGAACACCCACGAGAAGTTCTCGATGATCGTGACGCCGAGGGCGATGAAGATGCCTCGGGCGACGAGGGCGATCGCGACGCCGACCAGCAGGACCTTCTGCTGGAACTCCTTCGGCACGGCGAAGCTCGTCATGATGATGAGGAAGACGAACAGGTTGTCGACCGACAACGCCTTCTCGGTGAGCCACCCGGCGAAGTACTCACCGCCGGCTTGTCCGCCGCCGAAGACCAGGATGCCGAAGCCGAACAGGATCGCGAGTCCGATGTAGAACACGGACCAGAACGCGGATTCGCGGATGTGCGGCACGTGCGGGGTACGCACGTGCGAGTAGAAGTCGAACACCAGCAGGGCGAGGATGCCTGCGATGGTGAGGAGCCAGACGAAGAGTGGGACGTCCACGGTTTCCTTCAGGTAGGGCGCGCCGCTGATGTGCGGGTACGCCGAGGCCTGAAGGTCTCTTCCGCCGCGATCTGATGCAACCGACCACGACCGGCACCCCGGGACCGGATCGTTCCGGGCCGTACTGACGGGGTCACCGAGAGGGAATACTCCCCTTCGTGAAACCGAGCATACCGGGCACAGCGGACATGCGCCGCGCTCTAAGCTGGGAGCATGGCGAGTTCCTGGTCACTGTCCTCACGGCTGCGCGGCCTCTTCCAGCGCAAGACGATCGACGAGACCACGTGGGAGGACCTCGAGACCGCGCTGATCGGCGCCGACTTCGGTCCCGACATCTCCGAGGCGATCATCGAGGACCTGCACGCGCGCGTCGACCGCTACGGCACGACCGACCCGGCCGACCTGCAGCGCATGCTGCGCGAGGTGCTCGAGGAACGGCTGTCGAAGCTCGACACCACGCTCAAGCTCAGCGCGCGGCCCGCCGTCGTGCTCGTCGTCGGGGTGAACGGCGTCGGCAAGACCACGACGATCGGCAAGTTCGCCAAGTTCCTGAAGACCTACGACCGCACGGTCCTCGTCGGTGCGGCCGACACCTTCCGTGCTGCTGCGGTCGAGCAGGTCGCGACCTGGGCCGAGCGCGCCGGCGTCGACGTCGTCCGCCCCTCGCAGCCCGGGCAGGACCCCGCCTCGGTGGCGTACCAGACCGTCGAGAAGGCGATCCGCGACAACACCGAGATCGTGGTCATCGACACCGCCGGCCGCCTGCACACGAAGGCAGGCCTGATGGACGAGCTGACGAAGATCAAGCGCGTCGTCGAGAAGCAGACCGAGATCAGCGAGGTACTGCTCGTCCTCGACGCCACCACGGGGCAGAACGGCCTGGCCCAGGCGCAGGCGTTCATCGAGGGCGCCGGGGTCACCGGCCTCGTCATCACCAAGCTCGACGGCTCCGCGAAGGCCGGGTTCGTCCTCAGCGTGCAGGAGAAGACGGGCATCCCGATCAAGCTGATCGGGCAGGGCGAGGGCATCAACGACCTGACCGGTTTCACCCCGCACGTGTTCGTGCAGAACCTCGTCGGCTGATTCCGGGTACTGTCTCCGCAGTACAGGGATCGTCCAGGTACACCGGAAGGAGCCCTTCAATGCCAGCACTCCTGATCATCGCGATCATCGTCGGCCTCGTCCTGCTCTTCAGCGGCATCTTCGTCGGTGCGCTGAAGTTCCTGCTGTGGGTCGGGATCGTCCTCATCATCCTGGCCGTCATCGGCTGGCTCCTCAGGAGCATCCGCGGTCGCGCATAGCGCTCGCATCGCCCTGAACGGGCGGATGGACGAACGGGAGGCACGGTGCCAGCTGGCACCGTGCCTCCCGTCTGTCCGTGGTCGCGACCAATGCCGCGAAAGCGACAGATTGCCGCGAACTGTCGGCGGGTATCTGTCGCTTTCGCGGACCGGTGGCCGGCTTCAGACGGCCTGGCGACCCGGCGCCGCGTCGAGCAGGTGCGACAGGTGCTCGGGAACCGAGCCGCCGCGCGCGACCGTGGCGCGTGCCCACAGGCGTCCGGCGCGGTACGACGACCGGACGAGCGGGCCGGCGAGGACCCCGGCGAAGCCCATCTGCTCGGCGACCTGGCGGAGCTCGACGAACTCCTCCGGCTTGACCCAGCGCGCGACCGGCAGGTGCCGGGGCGACGGGCGGAGGTACTGCGTCAGCGTGATGATGTCCGTGCCCGCGTCGAACAGGCGCTGCAGGGCGTCCTCGATCTCGATGCGCTCCTCGCCCATGCCGAGGATCAGGTTCGACTTCGTGACCAGTCCGGCGTCGCGGCCCTGGGTGATGACGTCCAGGGAGCGTTCGAACGTGAACGCCGGCCGGATCCGCTTGAAGATCCGCGGGACGGTCTCGACGTTGTGGGCGAAGACCTCGGGACGGGCGTCGAACACCGGGCCGAGCTGGTCCGGTCGCCCGTTGAAGTCCGGCACCAGGATCTCGACGCCGGTGCCGGGGGAGTGTTCGTGGATCGCCCGGATGGTCTCGGCGTAGAGCCAGGAGCCGCCGTCGGGCAGGTCGTCGCGCGCGACGCCGGTCACGGTCGCGTACCGCAGCCCCATTTCCGCGACGGAGTCCGCGACCCGGCGGGGCTCGTCGCGGTCGAGCGGTTCCGGCTTGCCGGTGTCGATCTGGCAGAAGTCGCAGCGACGGGTGCACTGCGAGCCGCCGATCAGGAAGGTGGCCTCGCGGTCTTCCCAGCACTCGAAGATGTTCGGGCAGCCGGCCTCCTGGCAGACGGTGTGCAGCTGCTTGTCGCGCACCAGGCTCGACAGCTCGCGGAACTCCGGGCCCTGCGTGGCACGGGTCTTGATCCACGCGGGCTTCGTCTCGATCGGGGTCTCGGCGTTGCGGGCCTCGACGCGGAGCATCCGGCGGCCTTCGGGGGCGAGGGTCATACGAGGGTCTCCTGTCGTGCGGGCGCTGTGCTGGTGGATGCGGTGCTGGTGGCTGCGGTGCTGCTGCCCGCGGCGCTGCGTGCCGCGCTGCTGATCCGGTGGCCGCTGTGCATGCCGTGCTCGGCGGCGCGGATGCGGTCGACCACGACGTCGGCGAGGTCGGCGACCGTGACGGGGCGCCCGGCGGCGGCGCTCAGCGTCGTCACGCCGGCGTCGGCGATGCCGCACGGCACGATCGCGGCGTAGGCGTCGAGTGCGTTGTCGCAGTTGATCGCGATGCCGTGGGTCGTCACGCCCTCGGCGACGTGCAGCCCGATGGCGCCGACCTTGGCGGGCGGCGCACTGGTCGTCGGCGCGGACCCGGTCGTCCACGCGCCGCTCCGGCCGTCGATGCGCCGCGCGTCCACGCCGACGGTCGCCGCCGCGTCGATGATGACCTGCTCGAGGTCGCGCACCCACGCGACGACGTCGATCGGAACGGCCAGCCGGACGATCGGGTAGGCCACGAGCTGCCCGGGGCCGTGCCAGGTGATGCGCCCGCCGCGGTCGACCTCGACCACCGGCGCGCCGTTCGTCGGCAGGTCGGACGGCTCGGTGCGTCGGCCGGCGGTGTACACGGACGGGTGCTCGCACAGCACGAGGGCCCCGGGGGAGCGGCCGGCGACGACGTCGGCGTGGAGGTCCCGCTGCAGCGCGAGTCCCTCGGCGTAGTCGAGCAGCCCGGCAGGCCGCACGATCTCGAGTTCCGGCATGCTGGCGAGCCTACGACGGTTTCTGGACGGAGTACAACAACGCGGACGACCTTGACCTGAAGTGTGGTTGAGGGCTTCGGATGGCGGACATGGACATCCGCCAGGTACAGCTCGCCACCCGCTCGCTCGACGACACGGCCCGGTTCTGGGAACGGCTCGGGTGCCCCGTCGACCGCGCCGACGGGGTGGTCGAGGTCGTGGTGGGGTCGACGCGGCTCCTGTTCCGGGAGCTGCCGGGGATGACCGGTGCGCTGCACCTCGCGATCACGATCCCGGCGGGCACGTTCGCCGCGGCTGCCGAGTGGATCGCCGGGATCGCGACGGTGCTGGTCGACGCCGACGGCCGTGACGAGTTCGAGGGCCCGCCGAACTGGAACTCGCGATCGGTGTACTTCGAGGGTCCGGACCAGCAGCTGCTCGAGCTGATCGAGCGACGGGACCTCGTCGCGGCCACACCCGCGTCCGCCGCGCCCGCCGCCGCGCTCGCTGGCGCTGTGCCATTCGTCTCGGTCAGCGAGGTCGGCATCGCCGTGCCCGACGTCCTCGGCGCCGTCGAGACACTGCGCTGCGCCGGACTCGAGCCCTACGCCAACCCAGCAGGCGAGGGCTTCGCCGCGGTCGGCGACGTCGACGGCCTCGTCATCCTGGTGTCGCCGGAGCGGCGCTGGTTCCCGACGGGCGACCGTCTGCCGTCGACTGCACCCGTGGTCGTGGACCTCGGGCTGGACACCCCGGTCGAGCTCACCGAGGGGGACGTGCTCCGCTGAGCCGTTCTGAGCGGCACCGCGCCACCCGACCCGCCCAGCGCTGTCCGGTCGTCGTCAGCGCAGGCGGTCGAGTTCGCCGAGGAAGTACGCATCCGCTCGGGCGTACGCCTCGACCGAGGTGTTCTCGGGCGGCAGGTCGTCGAACGGCCGCGCCAGGTCGAGTTCCGCGTCGACGAAGCGGACGAGGACCTCGGGTGGGGTACCGGCGCCGACCTCGCGCGTGCGCGCCTTCACCGCGATGAGTTCCGTCGTCGCCTCCGTCACCGCACGCTCGACCGTCGACTCGGCGAGCAGCGTCGGAAGGTCCATCGGCGGCATGGCGCTCTCCGGGTGGTCCCGCAGCCACCGGAGCGAGGCCGCGGTCCGGAGCACGTAGAAGAACCGCTTCAGCGTGATCTCGCGCTCGTACTGCCGTGATGCGACGTGCAGGTAGTGCCGGCCGATGCGCCCGCGGTCGGCCACGCTCGCGACGAACGCCAGGAGCCGGTCGCGGAAGGCCGCGTCACCCGCGTACACGATCGGTGACCGCAGCCACTCGCCGACCGTCGCGTTCCCGTTCACGGCGAGGCGGACCGTCTTCGCGAGGTCCCACCCGTTGACGTCGAACACCTTGTCCAGCGGTGTCTCGATGACGTCGCGGCTGGGCCAGAGCGACAGGTAGTCGTCGGACCGTCGCACGTACAGGAACCGGCAGTCGTAGTCGCTGTCGGGCGACGGGAAGCCCCAGGCGCGACTGCCGCTCTCGATCGCCCAGGGGATCGTCACACCGAGGTCGGACTGCAGGCGCGCGAGCCGCCCGTCGATCTCGGCGACCACCGCTGGGTCGAGGTCCTCGGGGACGGCGCGCATGCCTCGACGATACCGAGCGTCGGACACCGGATCAGGGAACCTGCTCGTGAACCAGTAGAATCGACGGATCATGGCGCAATTCGGTTCACTCTCCGATCGGCTGACCGAGACCTTCCGCAATCTGCGGAGCAAGGGTCGGCTGACTCCGTCCGACGTCGACGGCACCGTCCGCGAGATCCGGCGGGCGCTCCTCGACGCCGACGTCGCGCTCGAGGTCGTCAAGGCGTTCACCGCAGCAGTGCGCGAGCGCGCCCTCTCCGACGAGGTCAACCGCGCGCTGAACCCGGCGCAGCAGGTCGTCCAGATCGTCAACGAGGAACTCGTCGGCATCCTGGGCGGGCAGCAGCGTCGCCTCGAGTTCGCGAAGAAGCCGCCGACGGTCATCATGCTCGCGGGTCTGCAGGGTGCCGGTAAGACCACCCTCGCCGGCAAGCTCGGCAAGTGGCTCAAGAAGGACGGCCACACCCCGATGCTCGTCGCGGCGGACCTCCAACGTCCGAACGCCGTGCAGCAGCTGCAGGTCGTCGGCGAGCAGGCCGGCGTCCACGTCTTCGCGCCGGAGCCCGGCAACGGCGTCGGTGACCCGGTCAAGGTCGCCAAGAACGCCATCAAGGCCGCGGTCGACCAGCAGTACGACACCGTCATCGTGGACACCGCCGGTCGCCTCGGTGTGGACGCCGAGCTGATGAAGCAGGCCGCGAACATCCGCAAGGCCGTCGACCCCGACGAGGTCCTGTTCGTCATCGACGCGATGATCGGTCAGGACGCCGTCGTCACCGCCCGTGCCTTCCAAGAGGGCGTCGACTTCACCGGAGTCGTGCTGTCGAAGCTCGACGGCGACGCCCGTGGTGGTGCGGCACTCTCGGTGGCCAGCGTCACCGGCCGCCCGATCATGTTCGCCTCCACGGGTGAGGGCCTCGACGACTTCGAGCCGTTCCACCCGGACCGCATGGCGAGCCGCATCCTCGACCTCGGCGACATCATGTCGCTCATCGAGCAGGCCCAGTCGGCCTTCGACGAGGACGAAGCCCGCGCGGTCGCCGAGAAGATCGCGTCCGACTCGTTCACGCTGAACGACTTCCTGCAGCAGATGCAGCAGCTCCGCAAGGCTGGCTCGATCAAGGGCATGCTCGGCATGCTCCCGGGCGCCAAGGGCATGCGCGAGGCACTCGACAACTTCGACGAGCGCGAGATCGTGCGCACCGAGGCGATCATCCAGTCGATGACGCCCAAGGAGCGCGAACTCCCGAAGCTCCTCAACGGCTCGCGCCGACTCCGCATCGCCAAGGGTGCCGGCTCCACGGTCACCGAGGTCAACGCCCTCGTCAACCGGTTCGAGCAGGCCGCGAAGATGATGAAGACCGTCGCCCGTGGTGGCGTGCCGCAGATGCCGGGAATGGGTCCGATCCCGGGCATGCACGGCGGCAAGAAGCAGCAGCAGGGCGGCAAGAAGAAGTCGAAGGTCGGCAACCCGGCCAAGCGTGCGGCGATCGCCGCCGGGACCGCTGCCGCTCCGCAGCAGGCGCCGAAGGGCTCCGGCCTCGGCCTCGGCGGTGCCGCCAAGGGCGGCAAGGCGCCGACCGAGGAAGAGCTCGCGAGCCTGCAGAAGTTCCTGGGTCGCTAGTCGCGACCCCCAGACGGACGGGAGGCCCGTGGCGGATCCGCCACGGGCCTCCCGTCCGTATGCGCGCACGTCGCGACGTTCCTTCCCAGAACGGCCGCGATGGAAAGCCGAATCGGGCGTACCTGGTCGAAAGAAACGACCCGGTACGCCCGGATCGACCAGGCATGCCCGGAGCGACCGGGTGAGTGGGCGCGGACTGGAGGCGCGGGGCGGGCTCGTGACGTTCTTTCCCAGAACGGGCGCGATGGAAAGCCGAATCGGGCGTACCTGGTCGAAAGAAACGACCTGGTGCGCCCGGATCGACCAGGTGTGCCCGGAGCGACCAGGTCGGTGGGCGCGGTCTCGAGGCGCGGGGCGGGCTCGCGCCGCTCTTTCCCAGAACGGGCGCGATGGAAAGCGGAATCGGGCGTACCTGGTCGGAAAAAACGACCCGGTACGCCCGATTTGACCAGCTACGCGGAACGACCCGGGGTCACAGGGACTCGCGGAACTCCGTCACCAGGTGGCGGACGACCTCGCGCAGGTCACCGCCGTGCTCCTGGGCGACCCGGAGCTGCCGCTGGTACGACGCACCGTTCGCGATCATCGTGTCGAGGTGGTGCAGCTCCTGCTGGCAGCCGAGCCGCTCGGCCACCGGGTCGAGCCGCTGCACCAGGTCGTGCACCTCGTCGGTCACGAGCCGCTCGTCGCCGGCGGCGTTCGTGATGATCTCAGCCTCCATGCCGTAGCGGGCGGCGCGCCACTTGTTCTCACGGATGAACCACGGCTGCATCGTCGGCAGGGTCTCGCCGGCGTCGAGCCGGTCGGACATCGTGGTGACCAGGCACTGCACGAGCGCGGTCACGGCGCCGACCTCGTGCAGGGTCGAGATGCCGTCGGAGACCCGGTTCTCGAGCGTCCCCCACTTCGGCGACGGGCGGATGTCCCAGCGCAGGTCCTTCACGCTGTCGATGACGCCGGTGTGCGTGAGGTCGCTCACGACCTCTTCGAAGTTCGCCCAGGCACCGAGTGCGGGCGGCAGGCCACCGGTCGGCAGCTGCTGGAACATGAGGGCCCGGTTCGAGGCGTATCCGGTGTCGATGCCGGCCCAGAAGGGGCTCGATGCGGTGAAGGCCTGCAGGTGCGGGACGTACGCGAGCATCGCGCCGAGGATCGGCAGGGCCTTGTCGCGGTCGTCGATGCCGACGTGCACGTGGACGCCCCAGATGAGCATCTGCCGACCCCACCAGCGCGTCCGGTCGATCAGGGTCGTGTAGTGCTCGCTGTCCGGGGTGATCTCCTGCTGGTCCCAGACGGCGAACGGATGCGTGCCGGAGCACATGACCTGGGCGTCGAGCGGCTCGGCGGCGTCGATGACCTCGCCGATGATGCCGGACAGCTCGCTCGTGGCGTCGCGGACCCGTGAGTGCACGCTGGAGACGACCTCGACGGTGTTCGTCAGGAGTTCCTCGGTCACCCGCTCGCGGTCGCCGAGTCGTTCGTGCACGGCCGCGATCACGGCAGGGGCACGGGGCGCGAGGTCGCCGGTCGACAGATCGACCAGCGGGAGCTCCCACTCGACGCCGATGGTCGACGGAGGGGACTCGGTGAAGCGGATGTCCATGCTGTACATCCTGCCCGGAAGGTTGTCGGACACGCACAACGACGGCGGCTTCTGGTCGTGCGGATCCGATTCACAGTAGTTCCACACCGGGCGTACCGTTGATATGTACAGAGCAGGAAGAGGTACGCATGCAGTTGGTCGTGCGCGGCACGTCCGCACCCCTCGTCGGGGAACTCGACGTCCCCGTCTCGAAGTACCACGCGCACCGCGCGCTGGTGCTCGCGTCGCTGGCGAAGGGGACGAGCATCGTCTCCGGCATCAGCGCCACCCGCCAGGTCGAGTGGACCGTCGGCACGCTCCGCGCCCTCGGCGTCGACGTGAAGCGTCGCGGGGACGAGTACCACGTCACCGGGCTCGGCGGCCGGTACGAGGCCACCGACGTCGTCGACCACGGGTCCCGTGGCGCCGACGGCATCCTGAACATGGGGTCCTCCGGCACCACGCTCTACTTCATGACCGGTCTGGCGTCGCTCGCCGACGAGCCGATGACGCTCGTGGGCATGAAGTACTTCCAGCGCCGGCCCATCAAGGCGCTGCTGACCTCGCTGACCCAGATGGGCATCGAGCTCGAGGCGACGAACGACTGCCCGCCCGTGACCGTCCAGCCGAGGCGCCCCCGCGGCGGCGACGTCACGATCGCCGGGACCCTGTCGCAGTGGGTCTCCGGCCTGCTCCTCGTGGCGCCGTTCGCCGAGCAGGAGACCCGGATCCACATCACCGGCGACCGGCTCAACGAGCAGCCCTACGTCGAACTGACCGTCCGGATGATGCGAGAGTTCGGCCTGACGGTCGAGGTCTCCGACGACTGGCTCGAGTACCGGATCCCGGCGAACCAGCAGGCCATCCCGCACGACTACGTCATCCCGCCGGACATCGGCTCCGCCGCGTTCGGCATCGCCGCGGCCGGCATCCGCGAGTCGAACCTGCTCCTGCGCGGCATGACGGCCTTCACCACCGCCGAGACCGACCACCCGGAGAGCGAGTTCCTCGACCTCGCGACGGCGATGGGCGTCCCGATGCGGATCGACGAGGAGACCGGGTTCGTGCGCATCGAACACGACGGTTCCCCGCTGCGACCGCTCGACATCGACTGCCAGCCCATCCCCGACCTGCTGCCGGTCCTGTCGACCATGGCCACCTTCGCCGAGGGCACCACCCGGCTCTGGAACGTCGCCCACATCCGGTTGAAGGAGTCCGATCGCGTCGCGGCGATGCTGCAGCTCAACCGCATGGGTGGCCGGGCCGAGCAGGGTGCCGACGAACTCCGCGTCACCGGTGTCGGGGCTGAAGGACTCCACGGCGCGCAAATGTCGTCGTTCAACGACCACCGGGTCCTGATGTCGCTCGCCGTCGCCGCCTCGAAGGCGCGCGGTGCCTCGGGGCTGACCTACCCGCGGGCCTACCGGATCTCGTACCCGACGTTCCTCGAGGCGATGAACTCCGTCGGCCTCGACATGGAGGTCGGCGACGCCCTCGCCGCGCAGATCGCCCGCGACGACCGGGCCGACGCGGCCGAGGCCGCCGCGATCGCCGACGCGCGCACCGACCTCGGCGAGCGCACCGATGGCGAGCGCGCCGATGGCGAGCGAACCGACGGTGAGCGGGCCGACGGTGAGCGGGCCGACGGCGCGCAGCAGCCGGTCGCTCCCACGACCCCGGAGCCGCTCGCGCTCGCCGGTGTCGACGCCGACCCCCTCGTGCTGAGCGAGAAGGTCCGCGCGCTCGCGACGACCGATCCCGACGGCCTCGCGGTCATCGAGGTCGGCGGCGCAGCACCCGTGAACACCACGTGGCGGGAACTGCAGGACGAGGCCGACAAGGTCTCCGCGCTCCTGCTCGAGCTCGGGGTCCGCAGGGGCGAGTCGGTCGCCATGCAGTTGCCGAACTGGCGCGAGTTCGTCTCCATCACCCTCGGGGCGATCCAGATCGGGGCGGTCGCGACGCCGATCATGCCGGTGTTCGGACCGCGCGAGACGACGATGACGCTCGCCCGGTCCCGCGCCCGTGTGGTGTTCCTGCCGAACGTGTTCCGCAAGCGCCGGCCCGCGCTCGAGCTCCTCGACGTCATCGACGAGGCGAAGGCGCAGCAGCGTCGGCTGTCGGTCGAGCACGTGATCGTGCTCCGGTCCGAGGCGCGCGGCCAGGTCGACGCCCCGACGAACCAGCCGCCGCTGCCGGCCGACGCCCTGGACCGGGTGGCCACGAGCGACTGGCACTGGCGCTACTTCGACAACGCCCTCGACGCCGTGCACGTGGACGTCGACGAGATCACCTCGCGCGCGCCGGGCCCCGACGACGTCTGCCAGCTGCTGTTCACGAGCGGCACGACGGGGGAGCCGAAGGGCGTGCAGCACCCGCACCGCACCCTCGGGCTGGCCACGGCCATGCACGTCGCGCAGTCGGGCTTGACGAGCGCGGACCGGATCTACATCCCGTCGCCGCTCGCGCACCAGACCGGGTTCCTGTACGGCATGCTGCTGGCGTTCCGGCTCGGTGCGCCGCAGGTCATCCAGCCGGTGTGGGACGGCACCGTCGCGCTCGAGCAGGCGTTCGGCGTCGCGAAGGCGTCGTTCGTGCAGTGCGCGACCCCGTTCCTGACCGACCTCGTCGACCTGGTCGAAGCCGGTGCCGCCCAGCCCGAGTCGCTGCGGATCTTCGTGCCGACCGGTGCCGCCGTGCCGCGGGCCCTCGCCCAGCGGGCCGCGACGGTGCTCGGCACGGCCATCCTCGGCGCGTTCGGTACGAGCGAGACCTGCCTCGGCGCCCTGTCCAGCCCGATCGACGACCCGGCGGCAGCGTACGGGCACGACGGTCGTGCGCTGCCGGGCATCCGGATCCGGATCGTCGACGACGAGGGCCACGAGCTCCCCGCCGACACCGAGGGCAACTTCGAGCTGCACTCGCCGACGATGTTCGACGGGTACCTCGACCGCCAGGACCTGACCGACGACGTCTTCACCGAGGACGGCTGGTACAAGACCGGCGACCTGGCGAAGGTCGACGCGAACGGCTTCCTGTCGATCACCGGCCGGATCAAGGACGTCATCAACCGCGGTGGCGAGAAGATCCCGGTCGTCGAGATCGAGAACCTGCTCTACCAGCACCCCCTGGTCACCGACGTGGCGATCGTCGCGATGCCGGACCCCCGACTCGGTGAGCGCGCGTGCGCGTTCGTCGTGCCGGCTGCCGGTGCCGAGCGGCTCGACTTCGCGGCGATGCAGCAGGCGCTCGACAAGGCGGGCGTGAGCAAGTACTACTGGCCAGAGCGGCTCGAGTCCATCGACGAACTGCCGCGCAACGCCGTCGGCAAGGTCCAGAAGAACGTCCTGCGTGAGCAGGCAGCCGCGTTCGTCGCCGCGAGCACCACGAAGGAGAACGAGACACGATGACGCTGGTCATGGAAACCGCCACCGAATCCGCCTTCCAGCAGCTCAAGGCCGAGGTCACCGAGTGGGTCCGCGGCCGCGGTGAGGAGTGGGCGGACGAGATCGAGCGCACCGGCCGGGTCGCCCCGGAGCTGTTCCAGGAGCTCAAGGACAACGGGTGGCTCAGCCTCGCCGCCCCGACCGAGCTCGGCGGACGGGCGATCCCGTTCTCGCGCTACCTCGAGATCATGGAGATCGTCTCGCGTTCGCACGCGTCGATCCGGATGCTCGTGCACGTCATCAACGGCACCTGGCGCGCGATGGCCCCCTACGCGACGCCGGAGCAGATCGAGCAGGTCGTGAAGCCGAGCGTCGCGGGCGACAAGCTCGTCGCGTTCACCCTGACCGAGGCCACGGCCGGCACCGGCGCGGACATCCGCACCACCGTCCGCCGCGAGGGCGACACCTACGTCATGAACGGTGAGAAGCACCTCATCACGTTCGGCGTGCAGGCCGACTACTGGCTCATCGCCGCCCGCCTCGAGGGCACCAGCGGCCAGGACGGCACGGTCGCGTTCCTCATGCCGAACAGCGGGCTGCCGGGCGCCGAGGTGATCGACGACTCCGACACCATGGGCATCCGGGGCACCGACCACGCGATCCTGCGCTTCACCGACGTGCCCGTGCCGGCCAGTGCGCTGCTCGGCGCCGAGGGCCAGGGGCTCGAGGTCGCGCTCGGCGGCTTCCTGCTGCCGAGTCGCGTGTCCGTCGCGATGAGCGCCGTCGGCCTCGCCGAGCGTGCGAACGAGCTCGCCGTCGAGTACGCGAACAAGCGCGAGACGTTCGGCAGGCAGCTGTCCAGCCGCCAGGCGATCCAGTTCTACCTGGCCGAGAACTACGCCGACATCGCCGCCGCCCGCGCCCTGGTGCTCGAGGCCGCCCGAGCCTACGAAGAGGACCGCCCCGACGCGGGCACGTTGTCCAGCGCCTCGAAGATGGTCGCGGTCGACATGCTCGCCCGCGTCACCGACAAGGCCCTGCAGGTGCACGGCGGCCAGGGCTACTGGAAGCGCAACGCGATCGAGCGTGTCTACCGCGACGCGCGCGCGCAGCGCTTCGAAGAGGGCACCAACGAGATCCAGAAGCTGGTCGTCGGCCGCGCCGTCGTCACCGGCAAGGCCGGGTTCTAGACAGCAACCACCCACCGGACGGGAGGCCCGTGGCGGGCCCGCCACGCGCCTCTCCCCATCGACACGGCCCGGACGCCGCTGGCGCGTCGCCCGGGAACCGGCGATGTGGGCCCAGTCCGTCCCCACGCACGCAAAGGACCGCAGTGACCGACAACACGAACGCACCCATCGCACTGATCACGGGCGCTTCGCGCGGCATCGGCCGCCTGCTCGCGCAGAAGCTCGGCCAGCGCGGCGTGACCGTCGTGGTCACGTACAAGGGCAACGCCGACCTGGCCGAGGAATCCCTGGCCGACGTCAAGGCCGCCGGCGGCGACGGGATCACCGCGCAGGTCGACATCGAGCAGCCGGAGTCGATCGACGCCCTGTTCGACCTGGTGCGGGACACCTACGGCCGCCTCGACCACTTCGTCGCGAACGCCGCCGCCAGCGCGTTCAAGCCGGTCAAGGAACTGAAGCTGCACCACCTGGACCGCAGCTACGCCACCAACGCCCGCTCGTTCGTGCTCGGGGCGCAGCGTGCCGCCGAGCTGATGGACCGCGGTGGGCGCATCGTCGTCGTGACCTCGTACGGATCGCTCCGCGCGTTCCCGACCTACGCCGCGCTCGGCGCCGCGAAGGCCATGAGCGAGTCGTACATGAAGTACATGGCGGTCGAGTTCGGTCCGCGCCAGATCACGGTGAACGCGGTCAACGGTGGCCTCATCGACACCGACTCGCTCGAGTACTTCTACACGAAGGTCCCCGGCCAGGCGCCGATCGACTCGGTGTTCGAGAAGCTCCCGCTGCAGCGCCCCGGCACCGCCGACGACATGGCCGACGCGGTGGACTTCCTGCTCTCCGACAAGGCCGGCTACATCACCGGGCAGGTGCTGTCGGTCGACGGCGGCCTGACCGTGATCGCCCCGCCGTTCTGGGCGGACACGACGTCGCCGCTGCGCGACGCGGTGCTGCCTGCTGACGACGCGGCTGTCGACGCGGCTGTCGACGGGGCAGAGTAGGGGCATGAGCACCGTCGCCATGCCCGAGCTCGCCGTCGTCTCCTCGCCGTGGACACTCGGCCCCCTGACCCTGCCGAACCGGGTGGTCATGGGGTCGATGCACACCGGACTCGAGGTGCACGACGACGGTGGGGCCGGCATGGCGGCGTTCTACCGCGAACGTGCTGCCGGCGGTGCCGCGTGCATCATCACCGGCGGCATCGCGGTGAACGACGAGGCCCGTGGTGGCCCGGACTTCGCCGTGTTCGGTGTCGGGGGAGCGGACGAGCGGTTCCGCACGGCGGTCGACGCCGTGCACGAGGAAGGCTCCACGATCCTCGCGCAGCTGTTCCACGCCGGGCGGTACGCGCTCGCCGCGGGGATGGTCGACCGGCACGGGGAGCCCCAGCGCGTGGTGGCGCCGTCGGCCCTGCCCTGGGCGGCCGCCCGCGGCGTGGTGCCGACCGAGTTGACGCCGGCCGAGATCGAGCGCACCATCGAGGACTTCGCCGCCGCGGCCCGGTCCGCGCGGGACATCGGGTTCGACGGCGTCGAGATCATGGCGTCCGAGGGCTACCTCATCAACCAGTTCCAGTCGCCGCTGACGAACCTGCGTGACGACGAGTGGGGCGGTTCGCCGGAGCGTCGACGGCGCTTCACGGTGGCGGTCGTCGAGGCAGTTCGTGCAGCGGTGCCCGACCTGGCCGTGACGATCCGGCTCTCCGGCGCCGACCTGATGCCCGGTTCGTCGACCGAGGACGACGTCGACGCCCTGGTGCACGACCTGCTGCCGCTCGGGCTCGACGGCATCTCGGTGGGGATCGGCTGGCACGAGTCCCGCACCCCGACCGTGCAGGCCGCCGTGCCGCACGGCGCCTGGCTCGCCTACGCCGCGCGCATCGCCGGGGTCGTGCGCGCCTCGTCGTACCCCGACGTCCGGGTGATCGCGTCGAACCGGATGACCGACCTGCGCGACGGTGAGACGGTCCTCGCCGACGGGACCATCGACGCCGTCGCGCTCGCCCGACCGTTCCTCGCCGACCCCGCGCTCGTGAACCGGTCGCTCGCGGGCCGCTTCGCCCTGGTGAACACGTGCATCGGCTGCAACCAGGCCTGCCTCGACCGCTCGATCATCGGTGCGCCGGTGTCCTGCCTGGTGAACCCGCGCGCCGCCCGCGAGGTCGCCTTCCCCGCGCGTCCGACCACCGACCCGAAGCGCGTCGACGTCGTCGGCGGGGGACCGGCCGGTCTCGCCGCAGCCGTCGACGCCGCCCGACGCGGCCACCGCGTCACCGTTTGGGAAGCCGCCGACCGGCTCGGCGGCCAGTTCGGCCTCGCCGCGCTCGTCCCCGGCAAGGAGGACTACGCCGCCACCGTGCGGGCTGCCCGCGCCGAGCTCGACGAGCGCGGGGCCACGGTGCACCTCGGTCGCCCGGCGACGCCCGCGGACCTGGCCGACAGCGACGCCGTGGTGCTCGCCGCCGGGGTGGTCCCGCGCGACGTCGACGTCCCCGGTGCACACCTGCCGCACGTCCTGTCGTACGAGCGGGCACTGCGCGAGGGCGTGCCCGCCGGCACCGTCGCGATCATCGGCGGTGGTGGCATCGGCGTCGACACCGCAGCCTTCCTGACCGAGTCGCCGGACGAGTCGGTCCGCGCCACCGAGTTCGCGGCGCGCTGGGACCTCGACGTCTCCGAGGAGCTCGTCGGCGACGTCCCCCAGCGGCTGCCCGCTGCGTCGCGCACGATCCGGCCGGGCTCCGACGTCACCGTGTTCCGCCGATCGGGCAAGTTCGGGCAGGGAGTGGGGATCACCTCGCGCTGGGTCGCCATCGGTCGCCTCCGTGACGCGGGGGTGCGCATGGTCGGTGGCGTGCAGGAGTACCTGCGCATCGAGCCCGGTGCCCTCTGGATCCGCGACGAGCACGTCGAGGAGCGTGCGATCCCGGCGGACACCGTCGTGGTCTGCGCCGGGCAGGAACGCGCGATCGACAGCGAGGGTGACGCGCCTGACGGACTCGTGACGGGCCTCCAGGCCGCCGGTGTGCCGTTCGCCGTCGTCGGCGGCGCACGCGACGCGCGGAGTGTGGACGCGGTCCGCGCGACGTCCGAGGCTCTCGAAGCGGTCCGGCGACTCGCGCCGTAGCGCGTCGGCTCGCATCGCGGCCCGGAATCTGTAAGAATGAACGGTCGAATCGCCGCAGCTCGACCCTCTATCCAGCTGTGAGCGATCTCTCTCGAGCTTTCACCGTGTGTGCCCCCACGCCCGCGGTTCCAGTTCAACCACAACGTAAGCAAACAGGAGCAATTGTGGCTGTCAAGATCCGTCTGAAGCGTCTCGGTAAGATCCGTGCGCCCTACTACCGCATCGTCGTCGCCGACTCGCGCACCAAGCGCGATGGTCGTGTCCTCGAGGAGATCGGTCAGTACCACCCGACCGAGGAGCCCTCGGTCATCAAGATCGAGTCCGAGCGTGCGCTCTACTGGCTCGGCGTCGGCGCGCAGCCGACCGAGCAGGTCGCGGCCCTCCTCAAGCTGACCGGCGACTGGGCCAAGTTCAAGGGCGAGAAGGACACCGCGTCCAAGGTCAAGGTCGCCGAGCCGAAGCAGGCCTTCCAGGTCGACTCCTCGAAGAAGGCTGTCCTCAAGCCGAAGTCGGAGAAGACGGCTCCCGCCGCCAAGACCGACGACGCCGAGACCGCCGACGAGACGACCGAGGCGTAGTCCTTGCTCGAATCCGCGCTGACGCACCTCGTCAAGGGGATCGTCGATCACCCTGACGACGTGCGCGTCGCCAGCTCCACCTCCCCGCGGGGCGAGGTCCTCGAGGTGCGCGTGCACCCCGAGGACCTCGGCCGCGTGATCGGTCGTGCCGGGCGGACCGCCAAGGCACTCCGCACCCTCGTCTCGGCCCTGGCCGACGGCAAGCGGGTGCGGGTCGACGTGGTCGACACCGATTCCTAGGGAGACGACCCAGCTCCGGGTGGGTCGAATCACGAAGGCACACGGGCTCAAGGGCGGCATCAAGCTCGAGCTCTACACCGACGACCCGGATCGTCGGTTCACCCCCGGTGCCACGTTCACGCTCCAGGTCCCCGACGACTCACCGTGGTCGGGCAAGACCCTCGAGCTGGACGAGCTCCGCTGGTACAACGGTCACCCCGTCGCGTTCTTCGCCGGGATCGACGACCGCACCGGCGCCGAGTCGCTCGCCCGGATCATCCTCTGGGTCGAGCAGGACGCCGACGCCGAGACCGGCGAGGACGACGCCTGGTACGACCACCAGCTGGTCGGGCTGAAGGTGCTGCGCGACGGCGTCGAGGTCGGCACCGTCGCCCGGGTCGACCACATGCCGGCGCAGGACCTGCTCGCGATCGACACTCCGTCGCGCGGCGAGGTCCTCGTGCCGTTCGTCGCGGCGATCGTGCCCGCTGTCGACATCGCGTCCGGCACCGTCACGGTCACGCCGCCGCAGGGCCTGTTCGAGGACCCCGAGGACACCTCCCGGCCCGAGACGGTCACGGACTAGCTGCCGTGCGGATCGACATCGTCACGATCTTCCCGGAGTTCTTCTCCGTGCTGGACGTGTCCCTGCTCGGCAAGGCCCGCTCCGGTGGGCTGCTCGACCTGCACGTGCACGACCTGCGCTCCTGGACGACCGACCGGCACCGCACCGTCGACGACACCCCGTACGGCGGCGGCGCCGGCATGGTCATGAAGCCGGAACCGTGGGCGCAGGCGCTGGACGCCCTGCTGCGGCCGGACGGCTCGTCGACCCTCGTGGTCCCGACGCCCGCCGGCACGCCGTTCAAGCAGTCCATCGCGCGCTCGCTCGCGTCGACGTCCGACCACCTCGTGTTCGCCTGCGGGCGGTACGAGGGAATCGACGCCCGCGTCTTCGAGTGGGCGGCGTCACGCTGCTCGGTCGTCGAACTCTCGCTCGGCGACTACGTGCTGAACGGCGGCGAGGTCGCGGCGATGGCCATGATCGAGGCCGTCGGGCGACTCGTCCCCGGCGTCGTCGGCAACCCCGAGTCCCTGGTCGAGGAGTCCCACGAGGACGGCCTGCTCGAGTACCCCTCGTACACGAAGCCCGCCGTGTGGCGTGACCACGCCGTGCCCGAGGTGCTGCTCAGCGGCCACCACGGCAAGGTCGCTGCGTGGCGGCACGAGCAGCAGGTGGAGCGGACGCGGCGCGTCCGGCCGGACCTGCTGCCCGACGCGTAGCGCCTTCCTGACGGGCGCGCGTCCGGCTGCCGGTTGACGCCTGCCGGTTGTCGCTTTCGCGAAAGCGACAGTCTGCCGCGGAACATCCGCGGGCAACTGTCGCTGTCGCGCACATGACGGCGGCCACAGCCGAGATCTGTCGCTTTGGGGCACTGGTCGCGACCAGTGCCGGACGGGAGGCGCGGGGCGGGACCGCACCGCGCCTCCAGTCCGTCAGCTGGTCGGGTCGGCGCGCTGGGCGCGACGCAGGGTCAGGACCTCGGATCCGGCCTCGGTGACCGCCACCGTGTGCTCGACGTGCGCAGCACGTGAGCCGTCGACGCTCCGGAGCGTCCAGCCGTCGTCGTCCTGGTACAGCTCGTCGGTGCCCTGCATCAGCCACGGCTCGATCGCGACCACCAGGCCCGGCCGGAGCTTCAGACCGCGCCCGGGTCGCCCGTCGTTCGGCACGTGCGGGTCGCCGTGCATCGTGTGACCGACACCGTGCCCGCCGAACTGCAGGTTGACGCTGTAGCCCGCCTCCTTCGCCACGTGCCCGATCGCGTGCGAGACGTCGCCGAGCTTCTTGCCCGGAGCAGCCTGCGCGATGCCGGCAGCCAGGGCGCGCTCGACGGTCGAGATGAGCGTCTGGTCCTCGTCGCGGGGCGTCCCGACCTGCACCGACACGGCGGAGTCCGCCACCCAGCCGTCGACGCTCGCGGCGAAGTCGAGGCTGACGAGGTCGCCGTCCTGCAGCACGTGGTCGAACGGCAGACCGTGCAGCGCCGCGTCGTTCACCGAGGTGCACAGGTTCTTGCCGAACGGCGACTTGCCGAACGAGGGGTGGTAGTCGACGTAGCAGCTCTCGGCGCCCCGGTCGGCGATCATCCGCGCGGCGACGCGGTCGAGCTCGAGCAGGTTCACGCCGACGTCCACCGTGGCGAGCAGTTCGTCGAGGACGTCGGCCACGAACCGACCGGCGACGCGCAGTCCGTCGAGTTCCGTGGGGGTGCGCAGTTCGATCATGGGTCCATCCTCGCTGTTTTGCCCCCGGCGTTCCGTGTGGCAGTATGGATCGCTGTGCCCTGGCTGGACTCTGCCACGGGGGAGTCGCCGACACCGGGCACGCACCACCACTTCATCAGACATCGATCCGCGGCGACCCGTGTGCGTCCGCAGAGAGTAGAACAGCCATGAGCCAGCTCCTCGACAACGTCGACGCAGCATCGCTGCGGACCGACGTCCCGGACTTCCGCGCCGGTGACACCATCAAGGTGCACGTGAACATCGTGGAAGGCACGCGCTCGCGTATCCAGGTCTTCCAGGGTGTCGTCATCGGCCGTCAGGGCCACGGCATCGGCGAGACCTTCAAGGTCCGCAAGGTGAGCTTCCAGGTCGGCGTCGAGCGCTGGTTCCCGGTGCACTCGCCGATCATCGACCACATCGAGATCGTCACCAAGGGTGACGTCCGTCGCGCGAAGCTCTACTACCTGCGCGAACTGCGCGGCAAGGCGGCCCGCCGCAAGATCAAGGAGAAGCGCGACGCCTGATCGCCTTCACAGTGAGCGTCCGCGAGCCGGACGCCGCTGCTGGCCCCTCGCCGATGTACGGTTGTGCATCGACGGGGGGCTTTCCCTTTGCGCCCGCTGAACCCGGGCGGGCACGGTGTGAACGAGAGCGGAAATGACGGACACGACTGAGGAATCCGGGCGCAGGCCCCGGCCCGAGAAGCAGCGCAACGGGATCCTCACATTCCTCCGCGACCTCGTCATCATCTTCATCGCGGCGCTGCTCGTGTCGTTCTTGGTCAAGACGTTCCTGATCCGCTCGTTCTACATCCCGTCGGCGTCGATGGAGAACACGCTGCAGATCAACGACCGCGTGATCGTCAACGAACTCGTCCCGGGTGTCGTGGCGCTGAAACGCGGCGACGTGGTCGTGTTCAAGGACCCGGGTGGATGGCTCGCCGGGTCCGAGGTGCCGAGCGTCACGCCGGACACCCAGCCCGCCAAGGCGATCGACTGGGTCCTGACGCAGATCGGCCTCGGGACCGGCGACAGCGACGACCACCTCATCAAGCGCGTGATCGGTCTGCCGGGGGACAAGGTCTCCTGCTGCAACGACCTCGGGCAGATGTCCGTGAACGGCGTCCCGATCAAGGAGCCGTACCTCAAGCTGCCGGCCGGCGCTCCCGCGTCGGCGACCGACTTCTCCGTCACCGTGCCGAAGGGCACCATCTGGGTGATGGGCGACAACCGCAACGACTCCAAGGACTCCCGCTACAACGGGGACACGCCGTCGAAGGGGTTCGTGCCGTTGTCCGACGTGACCGGCCGGGCCTTCGTGATCTCCTGGCCGACGAGCCGCTGGACGTGGCTCGACGACCACCCCGAGGTGTTCGCCGGGGTGGAGGAGCGCGAACAGTGACCGCCGTCCGCCCCTCCCTCCGCGTCGAGAAGCGGCTGCTGGCCGAAGGCCGTGTCACGGTCATCGGGATGGACGAGGTCGGACGCGGTGCGATCGCCGGTCCGGTCGGCGTGGGCGTCGCGGCCGTGACGATCGACGTCGGGCGGGTCCCGCAAGGTCTGGCCGACTCGAAGCTGCTGTCCGCCACCCGCCGGACGGACCTGGTCCCCGTCGTCACCCGGTGGGCGCGCACCGCCGTCGGCATGGCGTCCGCCGAGTACGTCGATCGGCAGGGGATCGTCCCGGCGCTCGGAGCTGCAGGGGCGCAGGCGCTCGAGTCCCTGGTCGCCGGGGGCCTGTCGCTCGACGGCGCCGTCGTCGTGCTGGACGGGTCCTTCGACTGGCTGACCCGTGCCGTCCCCGCGTCGCTCCGTCCGACGACGGACCCGCTCGAGGTCGTCGTGCAGGTCAAGGCCGACCGGGACTGCGCCTCGGTCGCCGCGGCGTCGATCGTGGCGAAGGTCGCGCGGGATGCCCTGATGATCGCAGCCCACGACGAGGCACCGCACTACGCCTGGGCGTCGAACAAGGGCTACGGCTCGACCGTGCACTACGACGCCATCCGCGCGGTCGGAGCACACGCACTGCACCGCAAGTCATGGCTGCACCAGGCGTCGAGCGTGTCACTCGAGGGCTTCGACGCGCTCGTCGGCTGACGCGCTGCGGTCGCGCCCGCCTGCCGTGCCTGTGGCCCGCGAGGTTCCGAAATCTCGGCATCTCGGCCCATGCCCGGTGCCGCCGCGGAACCTCGGCGGAGCGCACACGGCGTGTTGTGGAACCTCGGTGGGCTCGGATCGGGAGCGGATGCCGAGCTTGCTCGCACTTCCGTCTTCGGGTGCATCCCTCGAGCTGCTGTCGCACACTGGTGCGGCTGCCGCCGTAGACTGTGGGCGCAATGGATGAGGACGAATTCGACGACTACGACCGCGAGGTCGAGCTGGCCCTGTACCGCGAGTACCGCGACGTCGTGTCGCAGTTCCGCTACGTGGTCGAGACCGAGCGGCGTTTCTACCTGGCGAACGAGGTCGAACTCGTGCGCCGGGACACCGAACACGATTTCTACTTCGAACTGACGATGAACGACGTCTGGGTGTGGGACGTCTACCGTTCCGACCGGTTCGTCAAGGGCGTCCGCGTCCTCACGTTCAAGGACGTGAATGTCGAAGAACTGACATCGCGAGAACTCGAACTGCCGAAGGAACTCGCACTCGACGAGTGATCGTCAATTCCGGTGCATTCGGCGAATCGCCGGTGATCGGTGACGTGCCGGAATTCCACGCGCTATTCTGGTCGGGATTTCCCGTCCAATGAACAGGAGCCGCGCATGGCACAGAAGGTCACCGTCCAGCTCGTCGACGACCTCGACGATTCCCCCATCACCACCGGTGAAGGTCGCACGGTCGAATTCGGTTTCGACGGCTCGTCGTACGAGATCGACCTGACGAACGACAACGTCGACAAGTTCCGCGAAGCGATCTCCGACTACATCGCCGCAGCGCGCAAGGTCTCCGGTCGTCGCACCGGCAGCACGGCGCCGAAGTCGGCCCCGAAGCGTGGCAACTCCGAAGAGCTCGGCAAGATCCGCGAGTGGGCGAAGGAGAACGGCTACGAGGTCTCGACCCGTGGTCGGATCTCGACCCAGGTGCAGGAAGCGTACGCAGCCGCACACTGAGCCGCTGTCGACGAGGGACCCGGGTGATCGCGATCACCCGGGTCCCTCGTCATCCCTCCCCAAGGGGGATCGTCGTCGACTCATTCCACAGAGTCTTCGTCGGCGCCCATCCGCGCTGCCCGTTCCCGCGATCGTTGCCGTGGAGGCAATGACATGGAACAGAAGCTGCACGATCGCCCCGGACGAACACTCCGGAACGGCCGCCTGGGGCGGTTCGGTGAGGACCAGGCCGTGGCGTGGTTGCAACAACGGGGTTTTCGGGTCGTCGAGCGGAATTGGCGGTGCGCCCGGGGCGAGATCGACATCGTCGCGTGGGATTCCTGCACACTCGCGTTCATCGAGGTGAAGACGCGATCCGGTACGACGACGGGGCATCCGTTCGAGGCGATCACGGCGACGAAGCTCGCGCGGATGCGACGACTCGTGGCCGAGTGGTTCGACGCCCATCCGGAGGTTTCGGCACGCGCGATCCGCATCGACGTCGTCGCGGTCCACGTCGACGGCCCCCGGACGGCCGTGCAACACGTGGCGGGTGTGCTGTGACGGGCATCGGCCGTGCTGCGGCCGTCGCCCTGCTCGGCGTGACCGGGCGCCGGATCGAGGTCGAGGCCCACCTGACCAGCCAGCTGCCCGCCTTCAGCATCATCGGACTGCCGGACACCTCGCTCGGCGAGGCGCGCGAGCGAGTCCGTGCCGCCGCTGCGAACGCCGGGTGTCCGTTGCCGGCGCGCCGGATCACGGTGAACCTCACGCCCGCGGCGATCCCGAAACGGGGTTCCGGCTTCGACCTGGCGATCGCGATGGCCGTGCTCGCCGGCGCCGGACTCGCACCCGACGTCAGTGAGCGGATCGTCTACATCGGGGAGCTCGGTCTGGACGGTCGGGTTCGACCGGTCGCCGGCGTCATCCCGATGCTGCTCGCCGCCCGCGACGCCGGGGCCGACCGAGTCGTGCTGCCGATCGGCAACCTGCCCGAGGCCCGTGTGGTCGACGGCGTGCGCACCACCGGGGTCGACTCACTCCGTGCGGCTGCGATCGACGCCGGCGCGCTGCTGCCGCCGGTCGAGGTCGACGCGGTGCTGCCGGTGCCGGTGCCCTCGGTCCAACGCCCGGCGGCCGAACTGTCGGACGTCGTCGGGAACCCGATCGGGGTGCGCGCCGTCGTCGCCGCGGCGGCCGGAGGGCACCACGCGCTCCTGCTCGGTCCACCCGGTGCCGGCAAGACGATGCTCGCGGAGCGCCTGCCCGGACTCCTGCCCGACCTCGACGACGCGACCGCGCTCGAGGTCGCCGCCGTCCGGTCCGTCGCCGGACTCGGACCGGCGTCGTGGAGCACGAAGCCCCCGTGGGAGGCCCCGCACCACTCCGCGTCGGCGATCTCCCTGATCGGCGGCGGCTCCGGTGTGCTGCGACCCGGAGCAGTGTCGCGGGCGACCGGCGGCATCCTGTTCCTCGACGAAGCACCGGAGTTCCCCCGTGCGGTGCTCGACGCGCTCCGTCAGCCGCTCGAGTCCGGTCGGATCACCATCCACCGGGCTGCGGGCGCCGCCGAGTTCCCGGCGCGGTGCCAGGTCGTGCTCGCTGCCAATCCCTGCCCGTGCGGCAACGCCGGCGGAGCGCACGGCCAACCGTGTGAGTGTCCGCCGAGTGCGGTTCGGCGCTACCTCGGGCGGATGTCCGGACCGCTGCTCGACCGGATGGACATCCGGGTGCTCGTGCCCCGGGTGACGACCGGGAAGATGCGTGGTGCCGACGGGAGCACGCCGACGACGGCCGAGGCCCGCGCCGGCGTCGCCGCGGCCCGCGCTCGGATGGCCGAACGCCTCCGGGACACCGGGTGGACGAAGAACGCCGAGGTCACCGGAGCCTGGCTGCGGGCGGACGGTCGGATCGAACCCGGTTCGACCACCGAGCTCGACCGGGCGCTCGACCTCGGCACCTTGACCATGCGGGGGTGGGACCGGGTGATGCGGCTCGCGTGGACCCTCGCCGACCTCGAAGCGGTCGACCGTCCGAGCAGAGCACACGTCCGGGGTGCTCTCGCCCTTCGGAGCGCGCTGTGAGCGGCGTGGGGCCCGGTCACGGCAGCGAACTGCTCGCCGCGATCCGGCGGGTCCTCGGGACTGACGGGGCGTCGGACCCGGTCCAGACCGCCGCTCGGGTCGCGTGGTCCGTGATCGTGGAGCCCGGGGACTCCGTCGCCGCTGAGCTCATGGCGGCCCTCGGGTCGGAGCACGCCCTCGGCTCGGTCCTGCTGGCAGCCGACGGTGCGTTCGAGGATCTGCTCGACGGGTGTGTGGAGGCCGGCGTACCCGGTGCGGAGGATCCCGATGCGTTCGCCGGTGTCCTGCACACGGCCATCGACCGGTGGCGACCGCGCTTGGTCCGGTCCGACGTGGCCGACGTCGTCGCCTCGGCCGAAGCCGTCGGGGCACGACTGCTCGTGCCCGGGTCCGCTGGGTGGCCGACGGCGATCGACGACCTCGGCCCCCACGCACCACTCGTGCTCTGGACTCGCAGCGCCATGGCGGGTGTCGGCGACGGGGCACCCGCCCTGGCCGTGGTCGGGTCGCGGGCGAACACCATCGCCGGGGCCGAAGCAGCCGCCGAGATCACCTCGTCCGCCGCGGACGCCGGCTGCACGATCGTCAGCGGCGGCGCCTACGGGATCGACGCGGTCGCACACCGGGTGGCGATCGCCGCAGGGGCCCCGACGATCGCGGTCCTGGCCGGGGGGATCGACCAGCTCTACCCCGCCGGCAACGTCCAGCTGCTCCACAACGTCGCTCGGCAGGGCGCCCTGGTGGCGGAGTCGGCGCCGGGGACCCGCCCGACCCGGTGGCGTTTCCTTGCCCGGAACCGGTTGATCGCCGCCCTCGCCGATGCCGCTGTCGTCGTGGAGGCCGGTGCGCGGTCCGGTGCGCTCAACACCGCACACCACGCCGGGCAGCTCGGTCGCCCGGTGTTCGCCGTCCCGGGAGCGTTCGCGTCCTCGGCGTCGGTCGGGTGCCACCGGCTCGTGGCGCAGGGCCGGGCGCAGCTCGTCGTGCACCCGGGGGACCCGGTCGCCGCGATGCGTCCCGTGACCGCATCCGTTGCGACCGCGGCGGCGGACGAACCCCTCGTGTCCCTCCAGCGCGATCCCGAGGTCGTCCGGGTCCTCGACGCGCTCGGCCGTCGTGCCCTGCCAGAGGCCGAGATCGCTCGACGGTCCGGGCTGTCCGGAGCTGCGGTGGCGGACGCTCTCGCGCTCGCGCAGTTGCAGGGGCTCGTGGCGCACAGCAGCGGCGGGTGGGGCCGCGCATGACGTCGGCCAGCCGTACGCTGACGACGTGGCGGATCGAGCAGAGCAGAAGGAAGAACGACTCGTGGCAGCGGTCGACTCGTTCCTCGGGCACGCTCGACACGCCAGGGGGCTCAGCGAGCAGACGCTCCGCGCGTACGCGAACGACCTCGAGCAGTTCGTCGGGTTCGCCGCGCAACGCGGCGTCGTCGGCATCGACGGGGTCGACCTCGAACTCCTCCGTGACTGGTTGTGGGAAGCCGACCAGCGGGGGCTCGCACGGTCGACGATCGCCCGCCGGTCGTCGTCGGTGCGGGCGTTCACCCGGTGGGCGAGCGAGACCGGGGTGACCGCGACGGACGCCGGTGTGCGGCTCCGTGCACCGAAGGGCGGCTCGCACCTGCCGCGGGTGGTGTCGGCCGATCAGGTCCGTGGGTTGCTCGACGGCCTCGCGGCCCGTGCAGCGACCGACGATCCCGGTGCGCTGCGGGACCTGGCGCTCGTGGAGCTGCTGTACGCCGCGGCCATACGGGTGAGCGAGCTCGTCGGCATCGACGTCGCCGACGTCGATCGCGGGCGGCTCACGGTCCGCGTGCTCGGGAAGGGCGGGAAGGAGCGGGTCGTGCCGTTCGGCGTCCCGGCCCGTGACGCACTCGAGGCGTGGACGTCGCGGGGGCGTCCGACCCTCGCGGCGCGGGCCGACGTACCGAGCACGGCACTGTTCCTCGGTGACCAGGGTGGCCGGCTCGGGGTGCGGAGTGCGTACCGCGTGGTGGCTCGGCTGCTCGGCGACCTTCCCGGCGAAGGGCCGAGCGGACCGCACACCTTCCGGCACACCGCGGCGACGCACCTGCTCGACGGGGGAGCGGACCTGCGGGCGGTCCAGGAACTGCTCGGGCACGCGAGCCTCGGGACGACGCAGATCTACACGCACGTTTCCTCAGCACGGCTGCGCGAGGTCTACCGGACGGCCCACCCGCGCGCCTGACGGCGCGACCGCCGCGCCTGACGTTCGGCCACACACCCGTCCAGCCACCGGGCCGTCGCACGTGGAAGTCGCCCGTCGCCCACCGCTCGTCGCCGACGCTCACCCCGGCCAAGCGGACTCCGGCAACAGGACGGGCCACTCGGCCGCGGGAAGGTACGACGTCGGGTCCACGTAGCGGCCGTCGACCCGCGCGCCGAGGTGCAGACACGGTGCCGAGGCCGGACAGTGCCCCACGGACACCCGGCCGACCGGATCACCCTGTCGCACGTGGTCCCCGGCAGCGACGAGCGGCTGCACCGAGTCGAGGGTGCTGACGAGCCCGCCGCCGTGGTCGACCGTCACGACGCTCCTGCCGCCCACCGGTCCGGCGAACGCCACCGTGCCGTCGTCGACCGCCGCCGCAGTCGTGCCGAGCGGCGCCGGGACGTCGATCCCGCGGTGACCGGCGGCGTAGTCGTCGGACGGCGGCTCCCACCCGCGCTCGACCACCCGCGTGCCGGTCGGCCAGACCCACGGCTCATCAGCACGAATCGCCGCCGTGCGATCCCGGTGGTCGCGCACGTCCTCCGGCGCGGGCCCAGGTGCGGGCAACGACGCGGTGGCCGCCCCGAGCATCCCGATCACCACCACCATCGCGACGACCGGGGGGAGCCGAGTGCCGGAGCCCGGGAACAGGAACATGCCGCCACTCTGTCCGGCCCGGACCCGCCACACGACCGAGGTGAGGCGGTCCGTGGAGGGTGGGGCGGGCCTCCCGGCCTGTGGAGGGACGACGCGACCGCAACGAACGACGTCCTCGATGTCGCACGACATCGACGGTGTCGTTCCGAGTCGAGGCGACTCCCGACCCGCCCACGACCCGACCGCCCCGCCCCGCGCCGACACCCGCACCCGGTTATGACCACATCCCCCACGAGGAGTACAGTCGGGGCCGCTCCGGACCACGCAACGCCGCACGGACGGCGAACGAGCCGACCGCCGGGGCACCGTGCCCACAGCAGCACGGCCGGCAGAACCCAGGAGCATCGTGTCCAACACAGCCACCGGGCACGGCGAGGACCGTGCGTTCAAGGGGAAGGTCACCGCGTTCGCCATCGCAGCAGCGGTGGGCGGTTTCCTCTTCGGCTTCGACTCGTCGGTCATCAACGGCGCCGTCGAGGCCATCAAGGGCGAGTTCGGCCTGTCCGAGGCGGCGAGCGGCTTCGCCGTCGCTTCCGCGCTCATCGGCTGTGCGTTCGGCGCCTACTTCGCCGGTCGACTCGCTGACCGCTGGGGTCGCACCCGGGTGATGTTCTGGGCCGCGGTGCTGTTCCTGGTGAGCTCGATCGGCTCGGGCTTCGCGTTCGCCACGTGGGACTTCGTCCTGTGGCGCCTCGTCGGCGGCCTCGGCATCGGTACGGCCTCGGTGATCGCGCCGGCGTACATCTCCGAGGTGTCGCCGAAGGCGATCCGCGGGCGCCTGGCCTCGTTCCAGCAACTCGCCATCACGCTCGGTATCTTCGCCGCGCTGCTCTCCGACCAGTTCTTCGCCGTCACGGCAGGCAGCGCGTCCGCCGAGGTCTTCGGCCTCCCGGCGTGGCGCTGGATGTTCCTGGTCGGCGTGATCCCGTCGGTGGTCTACGGCATCCTGGCCATCACGCTGCCGGAGTCGCCGCGGTACCTGCTCGCCAAGGGGCGGACGGAGGACGCCCGTGCGGTCATGACGAAGATCGTCCCGCGCGACACGGTGAACACGAGCCTGGAGGAAATCCAGGACGGCATCAAGAAGGAAGCCAACGAGAAGAAGGGCTCCATCCGGGGCAACCGCTTCGGCCTGCAGCCCATCGTCTGGGTCGGCATCATCCTGGCCGTGCTGCAGCAGTTCGTCGGCATCAACGTGATCTTCTACTACTCGACGACGCTCTGGCAGGCCGTCGGGTTCAAGGAGAGCGACTCCTTCCTCATCTCCACGATCACGTCGGTGGTCAACGTCGCGGTCACCTTCATCGCGATCTTCCTGGTCGACAAGGTCGGTCGGAAGCCGCTGCTCGTCACCGGTTCCGCCGGCATGTTCGTGTCGCTGGCGATGGTCGCGATCGCGTTCTCGCAGTCGACGATCGTGGACGGCAACCCGAGCCTGCCCGGCTCGTGGGGTGTCATCGCCCTCATCTTCGCGAACCTGTTCGTCGTGTCGTTCGGTGCGACGTGGGGTCCGCTCATGTGGGTGCTGCTCGGCGAGATGTTCCCGAACCGCATCCGCGCCACGGCGCTCGGTATCGGTTCGGCCGCCAACTGGGTCGCGAACTTCATCGTCACCATCACGTTCCCGGTGCTGTCCGGCTTCAACCTGACGGTCACGTACGGCATCTACGCGCTGTTCGCGCTGATCTCGTTCTTCTTCGTCATCGCGAAGATCCCGGAGACCAAGGGTCGCTCGCTCGAGGAGATGGGCATCTCCGCCGAGGGCGACACGGTGAACGCGAAGGCGTGATCAGTCGCGTCTGAGACACCCAGAACACCGGACAGGAGGCCCGGATCACGTCAGCCGGTCGGCGCGCGTGATCCGGGCCTCCTGTCTGCTAGCATTTCTCCAGCAGTGCGCTGATGCGCGCTGACTTCGCGTGTCCACAGGGTCGTCAACGGTTCGCCGTCTCCGACCCGGCACCCGACCACCGGTCCCGCTCTCACGAGCGGGCGGTCGCGTGCCAGGACACCAGGGATCACGACCTCCGGTCGTGCTCGACACAACCGCAACAGGGGCACAGCACAGCTGCGCTCCGAGAACACAGAAGGAGGACGGCACATGGCCGTCGTCACCATCCGCCAGCTGCTCGACAGCGGCGTCCACTTCGGACACCAGACCCGTCGGTGGAACCCGAAGGTGAAGCGCTTCATCCTCGCCGAGCGCTCGGGCATCCACATCATCGACCTGCAGCAGTCGCTGGCCTTCATCGACCGCGCGTACGACTTCGTCAAGGAGACGGTCGCGCACGGTGGCACGATCCTCTTCGTGGGCACCAAGAAGCAGGCGCAGGGCTCCATCGCCGAGCAGGCGACCCGCGTCGGCCAGCCGTACGTCAACCAGCGTTGGCTCGGCGGTCTGCTCACGAACTTCCAGACGGTCTCCAAGCGCCTCGCGCGCATGAAGGAGCTCGAGGAGATCGACTTCGACGACACGACGAAGGGCTTCACCAAGAAGGAGCTCCTCATCAAGAAGCGCGAGCTGGACAAGCTCCACAAGACCCTCGGTGGTATCCGTAACCTCACGCGGACCCCGAGCGCGCTCTGGATCGTCGACACCAAGAAGGAGCACCTCGCCGTCGACGAGGCGCAGAAGCTCGGTATCCCGATCATCGGCATCCTCGACACCAACTGCGACCCCGACGAGATCACGTACCCGATCCCGGGCAACGACGACGCGATCCGCTCCGTCGGTCTCCTCACCCGCATCGTCGCCGACGCCGCGGCCGAGGGCCTGAAGACCCGTCACAACGGTGGCGACGACGAAGAGGCCGCAGAGCCCCTCGCCGAGTGGGAGCAGGAGCTCCTCGGTGGCGACGCCGCCGCCACGACCGAGGCGCCCGCCGCCCCGGTCGAGGAGAACGACGCTGACGCGCAGGTCGCCGCGAAGGAGATCGGCGAGCCGATCGCCGACGACGCGAAGAACGCGGAGCCGACGGCCGAGGCCGAGGCAGCCGCGGAGACCACCCCCGCCGAGTGACCTGTCGCAGGCGCCGGACCCGATCGGGTCCGGCGCCTGCGTCACCACTCTCCACACACGTACCGTCCAGAAAGGACAGTCAATGGCAAACTTCACCGCTGCTGACGTGAAGAAGCTCCGCGAGGACCTCGGCGCCGGCATGATGGACGCGAAGAACGCGCTCGTCGAGGCCGACGGCGACTACGACAAGGCCGTCGAGCTGCTCCGCATCAAGGGTGCGAAGGCCGTCGCCAAGCGCGACGACCGTGCCACCTCCGAGGGCGTCGTCGTCGCGAGCTCCGAGAACGGCGCCGCCACGGTCGTCGAGCTCGCGAGCGAGACCGACTTCGTCGCGAAGAACGAGAAGTTCACGACGCTGGCCGACAAGGTGCTCGGGGCCGTCGCGGCCGCCGGTGCAGCTGACGTCGCCGCCGCGAACGCCGCCCCCGTCGACGGCAAGACCGTGCTCGAGGTCGTCAACGAGTCGGCCGCCGCGCTGGGCGAGAAGCTCGAGGTCCGCACGGTCCGCCGTGTCGAGGGCTCGGCCTTCGAGATCTACCTGCACAAGACCAGCCAGGACCTGCCGCCGCAGATCGCCGTCGTCATCGCGTACGAGGGTGACAACGCTGCCGAGGCCCGCTCGATCGCCCAGCACGTCGCGTTCGCGAACCCGACGTACCTGACCCGCGACGAGGTCCCGGCCGACGAGATCGCCAAGGAGCGTGCGACCGTCGAGGCGATCACGCGCGAGGAGGGCAAGCCCGAGGCTGCGCTCCCGAAGATCGTCGAGGGTCGGGTGAACGCCTACATCAAGCAGGTGTCGCTCCTCGACCAGGACTACGCGAAGGACAACAAGATCTCCGTCGCGAAGGCCGCCGAGAACGCCGGCATCACGATCCAGGGCTTCGCCCGCGTCAAGGTCGGCGCGTAACGAACCCGTGACGGGGTCAGGAACCAACCAGGTTCCTGGCCCCGTTTTTCGCGCCTCCGGGCGCGACACACACGCGACACATCCGCGAGTACATTTCCACGAGACCACGACGAAGGGTGCGATCAGATGACCGACGAGAAGACCGGACGACGCCGCGTACTGCTGAAGCTGTCGGGAGAGGCCTTCGGGGCCGGATCGCTCGGCGTGAACCCCGACGTGATCGGGGCCATCGCCAAGGAGATCGCCGTCGCCGCGCGCGAGGTCGAGATCGCGATCGTCGTCGGCGGGGGCAACTTCTTCCGCGGCGCCGAGCTCTCGCAGCGCGGGATGGACCGCGGCCGTGCCGACTACATGGGCATGCTCGGCACCGTGATGAACGCGCTGGCGCTGCAGGACTTCCTCGAGCAGGCCGGGGCCGCCACGCGCGTGCAGTCGGCCATCGCGATGACCCAGGTCGCCGAGCCGTACATCCCGCGGCGCGCCGAGCGGCACCTCGAGAAGGGCCGGGTCGTCATCTTCGGCGCCGGCGCCGGTCTGCCGTACTTCTCGACCGACACGGTGGCCGCGCAGCGAGCACTCGAGATCAAGGCCGACGAGGTCCTCGTCGCCAAGAACGGTGTCGACGGCGTGTACACGGCGGACCCGAAGAAGGACGCCACGGCCGAGAAGCTGCACCACGTGACCTACCAGGACGCGCTCCTGAAGGGTCTGAAGGTCGTCGACGCCACCGCGTTCTCGCTCTGCATGGACAACGGCATGCCGATGCACGTCTTCGGCATGGAGGGCGACGGCAACGTCCAGGCCGCCATCCGTGGCGAGCGCATCGGCACCGTGGTCAGCAACTGACCCGCACCGCTGACTAGACTCGACGCCAGTACCGAAGGAGTAACACCGTGATCAGTGATGTCCTGACCGAAGCCACCGAGAAGATGGCGAAGGCTGTCGAGGTCGCCAAGGACGACTTCTCGACCGTCCGCACCGGCCGCATCAACGCGGCGCTCTTCCAGAAGATCCCGGTCGAGTACTACGGCACGCCGACGCCGCTCGCGCAGCTCGCGTCGCTGCAGACGCCCGAGGCCCGCACGCTCATCGTGACGCCGTACGACAAGACGGCGCTCAAGGAGATCGAGCGCGCCATCGCGACGTTCCCGAACCTCGGCGCCAGCCCGACGAACGACGGCGACATCGTCCGCGTGACGATCCCGGAGCTCACCAAGGACCGCCGCAAGGAGTTCGTCAAGCTCGTGCGGACGAAGGGCGAGGACCACAAGGTCGTCATCCGGAACATCCGCCGCAAGGCCAAGGACGACCTCGACGCACTCAAGGGTGAGATCTCGGACGACGAGATCTCGCGCGGTGACAAGGACCTCGAAGCCCTGACGAAGAAGCACGTCGACCAGATCGACGAGTCGCTGAAGAAGAAGGAAGCCGAACTCCTCGAGGTCTGATGCGCCGCCCGGACCAGGGCGGTGAACGCCCCACAGCAGAGCACGGACCCGACCACACCGGGCCCGTGAAGAAGGGGCTCCGCCAGGACTTCGATGCGCGTGCCCGAGCGGCCCGCACCGACTTCGAGGCGCAGCTCCGGCAGCGCAAGGCCGACTTCGGTGCGCGCAACGAGGCCCTGACGGCGCGCACCGGGCGCAACCTGCCGGCGGCGATCGGCATCGCGCTCGCGTTCGCCGTGGTCATGCTCGGCACGCTCCTCATCTGGCCGCCGTCGTTCATGGTCGTGGCGGCGTTCCTGCTCGGCGTGGGCGTCTACGAGCTCACGAGCGCCATGCGCTTCGCCGGCCGGGACGTCCCGCGGATCCCGAGCGTCGCCGTCGCGATCGCGATCGTGCCGGCGGCGTTCCTGCTCGGGCAGGTCGCGGCACTGTTCACGCTGCTCGGTGGCATCGTCCTGATCAGCCTCTGGCGTCTGGTCGAGGTCGCGCTCTCGCGGCAGAAGCCGTCGGCCGGTGACGTGTTTCGCGACGTCACGAACGGTCTGTTCGTGCAGGCGTACATCTCGCTGCTCGGCGCCTGTGTCGTCCTGCTCTCCGCGCAGTCGCAGGGCAACCTGTGGGTGATCGGCTTCATCCTGGTCGTCGTCGCTGTCGACACCGGTGCCTACGCCACCGGGTTGAACCTCGGCAAGCACCCGATGGCGCCGCGGATCAGCCCGAAGAAGACCTGGGAGGGCTTCGCCGGATCGGTCGCAGCGAGCATCATCGTCGGCATCCTGGTCGCCTGGCTCATGCTCGGCCTGCCGTGGTGGACCGGCGTCGTGCTCGGCGTGCTGATCTCCGGGTCCGCGACCCTGGGCGACCTCACCGAGTCGATGATCAAGCGCGACCTCGGCATCAAGGACATCTCGTCCTTCCTGCCCGGGCACGGCGGACTGCTCGACCGCATCGACAGCATCCTGCCGTCGGCCGCCGTCGCCTACGTGCTGTACCTGATCGTCAACCACTGACCGACCTCGATCGACCTCGTCGGCCCACCCTGAGCGCCGCCCTCAGCGCGTCCAGGTTGTGCCACGGGTCGGGACTGGCAGAATGACGCCGTGGCCACCACCTTCCCGACCGCAGCCCGCTCCGCCCTCGGATACGACGTCGACGAAGTCGAGCGTTTCCTCGAGGACGCCCGTCGTGCGTACTCCGCCGACGACAGCGCCCCCGGCATCGAGGCTGCGAAGATCCGCGCCACCGCGTTCTCGATGCGCAAGGGCGGCTACTCGACCTCGCACGTCGACGCAGCGCTGGAGCGCCTCGAGGACGCCTTCGCGGCCCGGGAGCGCGAGCGGGAGATCGGCGATGCCGGGCAGAAGGCCTGGTACGCCGAAGCCCGCACGAAGGCCTCCGACGTCGTGGCCCGCCTCGAGCGCCCGGACGGACAGCGGTTCAACCGGGTGAGCGTGCTCGGCACCGGCTACCACCCGAAGGACGTCGACGCGTTCGCGGCCCGCCTCGGTGGCTACTTCCGCGAGGGCAAGCCGCTGAGCCTCACCGAGGTGCGGTCGATCGTGTTCCGCCCGAAGCACGGCGGCTACCGCGAGGGCCAGGTGGACGCGCTGCTCGACGCCGTCGTCGAGGTCATGCTCGCCGTCCGCTGACGACGCGCTGCACCCAGGTGCTTCGCTTTCCGTGATCGTTCCGTTACCCTGGTCCTACTCATGGGCAGGCACACGGCAGACCACAGCTCCGACCGCGATCCCCGCGAGCACCTCAGCCTCCAGGCTTCGGGTGAGCGCCGCGCGGCACTGAACCGAACCCGTACGGCGGACACCTCGGTGCTCCAGGCGAACCCGCAGGTCCTGCCGGAGACCGGTCCCGTCGCGACGCCGAAGTCCGTCGCAGCGAACCGCGTGTCCGACGAACGCATCGCCGCGTTCGCGCACGAGGCCCCCGCGGCCCAGGTGGACCCGCGTGCCGCGAAGCAGCGCACCGCGACAGCGCAGCAGCCGAGCCGTGGCGCAGCCGCCGCGGTCAACGCCTTCGCACGGAAGCGTTCCTCGGTTCCGGCGTTCTCGTTCGTCGGGGTCTTCCTCTTCGTCGGGGCGTCGCTCTTCAACCCGCTCCAGGCCGACGTCGCGCAGGCCGCGGTCGACACCCCGGTGCTCGTGAAGACGCCGCAGGCCCCGCAGCAGTACACCGCGCACGGCACCTACGGCGACGCCGCTGCCGACCGCGACGGCTACGGCGTGACCGTGCCGGCCCCCAAGGTCGTGAAGCCCGTCGTCGAAGAAGCAGCCGACGACGCCACCACCGACGAGACGACCGACGCCACCGCGACCGAGACCGAGAGCGTCTCCGCCGCGAACACGCTGGCCGCCGTCGCCGCGACGCCCGACGCGGGCAGCGCACAGGCGATCGCCCTGCAGCTCGTCACGGCCCGGGGCTGGGGCACCGACCAGTACAACTGCCTCGTCTCGCTGTGGAACAAGGAGTCCGGCTGGCGGGTGAACGCCTACAACCCCAGCGGTGCGTACGGCATCCCGCAGGCACTGCCGGGCAGCAAGATGGCGACCGCCGGTGCCGACTGGCAGACGAACCCCGCAACGCAGATCACGTGGGGTCTCAACTACATCTCCGGGGTCTACGGCACGCCCTGCGGCGCCTGGGGCCACAGCCAGGCGAACAACTGGTACTGATCGGCAGTTGGGGTGCCGCGCAGCAACCGTCCGCGGCGTCCCCGTGGTCGCGACGTCGAGCCTGACGAGGACACCGGCCTCGACCGGCTGATGAGCTCGTGGAAGCGCACCGAGGTGCGTCGCGGGCGGGAGTACCTCGTCCAGCCCGTCTCCGCGGCCTCGGCGCAGAAGGAGTACGTCTGCCCCGGGTGCGGCGGTACGGTCCTGCCCGGCACCGCACACGTGGTGGTCTGGCGTTCCGACGGGGTCCTCGGCGACGCTGCCGACCTGGCATCACGCCGACACTGGCACAACCACTGCTGGAGCATCGCATGACCGACGACGGCGAGATCCGCTCCGCCACGCAGCTGCCCGCTCGCCGCACCGACGTCGAGCTCGTCACCGACGACCACCTCACCCTGGTCGGGGAGCTCGCCGAACCGGAGTCGCGCTCGGCACGGGGCACCGTCGTGACGCTGCACCCACTGCCGACCGCGCACGGCTTCATGGACTCGCACGTGCTCAAGAAGGCCGCCGCGCGCCTGCCGGCGCTGGCGGACATCGCGGTCCTGCGCTTCAACTTCCGGTCGGTGACGTCGCCACGCGGCACGTCCGAGGGCGTGTTCGGCGAGGGTGTCTCCGAGGGCTTCGACCTGCGCGCCGCCGTCGCCGAGGTGGTCGACCGTGGTCTGCCGACGCCGTGGTTGGTCGGGTGGTCCTTCGGCACCGAGGTGATCCTCAAGCATGCGCTGGAACACGTCGAGGCCGGCACCGTGGCGGGCGTGGTCCTGCTCTCGCCGCCACTGCACCGCACCACGGAGGACGAGCTCGCGCGCTGGGCAGCCGTGGACGTCCCGGTGGTGGCCCTGGTGCCCGAGCACGACGACTTCCTGCAGCCCGACGAAGCGATCGCCCGGTTCGCCGTCGCCCCGAACGTCCGAGTCGTCCCGATCGAGGGCGCGAAGCACCTGTGGGTGGGGGAGCGTTACGTCCGGATCGTCCTCGACGCCGTCGCCGACCTGGTCGTGCCCGGCAGCGCACCGCTGCCGACCCACTGGCCGGTCTGACGGCACTCGCCGGTCCGACGCACGGTGCGTGCCCACCTCGGTGCGGTGGGCCGACCAGGAGGCGCGACCCGCGCCTCCTGGTCGGCTCGCGTCAGCGTTCGGTCGCGTCCACTGCGTCGTCGGCCGCTCCGGGCGCGGTACCGGGTGCGGTCCCCAGCAGGCCGGTCGCGTGCGTGAGCACGCCGCGCAGGTTCTCCAGGTAGCCCGCCACGGCCTCGCGCTCGGTGCGGATCGCCGACAGTCGGTCCTCGGCCTCGGCGGTGATGGCAGCCGTGCGCTCCTCGGCATCGGAGACCATCCGGTGCACGCGGTCCTGGGCATCGGCGACGATGGTGCGGGCGTGCTCCTGCGCGTCGGCGGTGCTGGTGCGCTCGAGGTCGTCGGCTTCCTGCTGGAGCCGCTCGGCGCGCTCACGGGCCTCGGTGGCACGGCGCGTGGCCTCGGCGAGCTGCAGGTTCGCCTCGTCGAGGTACTTCTGCGTTTCGGTGACGGTGTCGTGGTGCTTCTGCAGGTAGTCCTGCTCGGCGTCGTCCCGGCGTGAGGCGAGCTCGGACTCGAGCGTCGTGCGGGCCTCGTCACGCTCACGGGCGACCTCGGCACGGGCCTCGTCACGTTCCTTCGCCAGGTCCGCGCGGGCGGTGTCGATCTCCTGACGGAGAGCGGTGCGCTCGGACTCGAGGGTGTCGAGCTCGGCGGAGCGACGGTCGGCGATCTCGGTGTCGACCTCGGCGTGCTCGCGTTCGCGTCGGGCGGCGAGGGCGTTCTCGTGCTCGCGGTCCGCGCGTTCGGCGGCGGCGTCGGCCTCGGCGCGCTCCCGCTCGATGCGGGTGTCGTGCTCCTCGAGCTCGCGTGCTATGCGGTCGGCGGTCTCCTGCACGAGCCGCTCGTTCTCGACGCGCGTCTGTTCCTCGTCGACGCGCAGCTGCGCACGCGACGCTTCGGCCTCCTGTGCCAGGGCGGTGCGCGCCGAGGCGAGCTCCCGGTCCCACTCGGCACGGGCTGCGGCGAGTTCCTCGTCCACGACCCGGCGGCGGTCGGCGAACTCGCCGTCGATCTCGGCGCGACGTCGGTCGACCTCGGCCTGCAGCTCGGCGCGGCCGGTCTCGATCGCCAGGGCGTGCGCCTGCTGCTGCTCGTCGCGCTCCCGGTGCCACGCAGCACGCCCCTCGGCGACCTCGCGCTCGAGCGCCTGACGGCGGGTGGACTCCTCGTGGTCGAGGTCCTCGACCCGGCGGGCGTGGTCGGCCTCGAACACCGAGCGGCGGTGCTCGGTCTCGCGGTCGAGGTCGGCCGCGGCGGTGCGGGAGTCGGCCGACTCGCGCTGGGCGATCTCGCGCAGCTCGGCGACCTCGTGCTCGACCTGGGCGCGCAGGGCGTTCGTCTCACGGATGGCGACGGAGCGGACCTCGGCGGCCTCGGTCACCGCGGCACCCCGGATGGCCGCGGCCTCGTTGCGGGCGTCCTGGGTCAGCAGGCCGGCTTCGGCACGGGCACGCTCGACGGTGTCGGCGGCCTCGGCACGAGCACGGGTGAGTTCGTTGGTGGAGCGGGTGCGCGCGTCCTCGAGGGTGCCGCGGGCTTCTTCCTGTGCCTCGCGCACGGTGCGGTCGGCCTCGGCCCGGCTCGACGCCCGCAGGCGCTGTGCGTCGATGTCCGCCTGGCTGATGAGACGGGTGGACTGCTCCTCCGCCACGCGCAGGGTCGACTCGAGTCGCGTGCCCAGGCCGCTGTAGGTGGGGGTGCCGGCCTCGTCGAGTTCGCCCTGGAGCTCGGAGACGCGGGACTGCAGGAGACGGATCTCCTTCGCGGCGTCGGCACGGTCGGTGTTCGACTTGATGAGCTCACGGCGCAGGTCGTTCAGTGAGCGGTCGACGTCGTCGCGGCGGTACCCGCGCAGCTCGGTCCCGAACTCTGCCTCGTCGTTCGCCACGTGTCGCTCCTGGGTGCTCGGCGGAGGGCCCGATCCGGCCCGCGGTCGATTGTAGTGGTGGCCCGACGGGGTCGTCTGAGTCCGACGACAGCCCGGATGGATGCGCTGCTCAGCCATGCTCGCTATCCTGAGTCGCTGATTCGCGCGCCGACATCCCCACCCCGGCGCGGTAGGGAGAGTGTTCGTGCGATTCGTCCTGGCGATCGTCAGTTTCGTCATCGGCCTGCTGCTCGTCGCGTTGGCGGTCGGACAGCGGACCGTGTTCGCTCCGCCGTCCTCGCTCGTCGCGGACAGCTCGACCACCAGCTCTGCTCCGGTCACCGTGATCCCCGGGTCGACGCTCAACGCGAACCCCGGCTACCAGCGCATCAACGTGTCCGGCTCCGGCAAGGTCTTCGCGGCGTACGGCAAGACGGCCGACGTCGACGCGTGGGTCGGTGACGCCGAGCACACCACGCTCCGGTTCGACGCCGAGAGCGCGAAGCTGGTGGGCAAGACCACCGGCTCCGAGGCGTCCGTCCCGTCGCCGAAGGGCAGTGACCTCTGGTACCAGGAGTACGACGGCTCCGGGCAGTTCACGGTCCGTCTGCCGCAGGACGTCTCGGTCCTCATCGTCAGCGACGGCACCGCCGCCGCCCCGAGCGACGTCTCGGTCACCTGGCCGAAGGACACCGCGACGCCGTCCGTCGGCCCCCTGCTGGTCGCCGGTGGCGTCTTCGCACTCGGCGGCATCGTGCTGCTGGTCCTGGCGTTCCTGCACCAGCGCCGCGGTCGTGGGCCGCGTCGTCGCAGCGGTGGCACCCGACCGCCGCGCGTGCGGGCCTCGCGCCGTGCCGCCGCCGCCGGTGCACAGGTCCCGACGCGGGGCCGCCGTGGATCGCGCGCGTTCATCGCGGTCCCCGTGGTGCTCGTCGGCACGCTCGCACTGGCCGGCTGCTCCTCCGACTACTGGCCGCAGGGCGGGGACCCCTCGCTCGCGACCCCGACCCCCACGGCCAGCGCGACCGGCGCGGCGGAGACCACCGAGCCCACGGCGGCGACCAAGCAGCAGATCACCCGGGTCGTGGAGCGGATCGCCACGGTGGCGAAGCAGTCCGACGGCGCCCGCGACCGTGACCTGGCGAAGACCCGCTTCACCGGTGCCGCGCTCGACCTGCGCCTGGCGAACTACTCCATCCGCGGCAAGGACTCCGACGCCAAGGCACCGCCGGCGATCTCGGCCGGTCAGGTGTGCGTCGCGTTGCCGCAGCAGACCGACACGTGGCCGCGCACGGTCTTCGTGATCGTCGCCGAGGACTGCGACGCCAAGTCGGCACCGCAGGCCCTGACGCTCGTGCAGGACACCGCGCGCGACCCGTACAAGGTCGCCTACGACGTCTCGCTCGAGGCCGACGCCAAGATCCCGAGCCTCGCGCCGACGTCGATCGGCGCGGCGCTCCTGGCTCCGCAGTCGAAGCTCCTCGCGATCGCCCCGGACCAGGTCGCGACCGCCTACGGCGACATCCTGTCCAAGGACTCGAAGAGCGAGTACGCCGACCTGTTCGCCACCGAGGGTGACGGCCTCCGCACCACCATCGGCAAGGCGTACAAGGACAAGAAGGCGAAGTCCCTGCCGGACACGGCGAAGATCGAGTACTCGTCCGAGGCCCCGGAGGACTCCGCCGTCGCGATCGCGACCGACGACGCCGGCGCGCTCGTCTCCGCCGACCTCAACGAGATCGAGAAGGTGACCCCGACCGCCTCCGGCGCCGAGGTCAACACCGAGGGTGCCGTCAAGGCACTGTCCGGGGTCGACACGAGCAAGAAGGGCATCAGCGCCACGTACGGCGTCCAGCTGCTCTTCTACGTGCCGCCGGTCGCCTCGGATGACAAAGTGGTCCTGCTCGGGTTCACGCAGGGCCTGACCGCAGCGAGTGAGGTGCAATGAGCAACATCCCCCCGACCCCGTCCGGGCTCCGCGGAGCCGTGGACCTGTCGTCCCTCGTCGACCGCGCACAGCGGCCGCCCCAGCCGCCTGCCGGTGCTCCGGCGCAGGCGGGAAGCCCGACCGGTGCAGCAGCGCCGGGCACCGAGGCCGGCGGCGACCTGACCGTCCCGTCGCTCGTGCTCGACGTCACCGACGACACGTTCCAGGACGTCCTGGAGCTGTCGTCCGTGGTGCCGGTCATCGTCGACATCTGGGCCGAGTGGTGCGGGCCGTGCAAGCAGCTCTCGCCGATCCTCGAGCAGCTGACCGCCGAGTACGGCGGGCGCGTGCTGCTCGCCAAGGTGGACGCCGACACGAACCCGCAGCTCGTGCAGGCGTTCCAGGCACAGTCGATCCCGACCGTGGCCGCGCTGATCGGCGGACGCCCGCTCGGGCTCTTCGTCGGCGCGCTGCCCGAGGCGCAGGTCCGCGACGTCTACGAGCAGGTCCTCCAGGCAGCCGAGCAGAACGGCGTCTCCGGTCGCGTCACCGTGGACGGTGCCGCCGCGCCCGAGGACACCGCCGAGCAGGGTGAGCCGGAACCGGAAGCGCTGCCGCCGCACCACCAGGCCGCGTACGACGCGATCGAGCAGGGCGACTACGCCACGGCGATCACCGAGTACAAGACCGCGATCCTGCAGGACCCGCACGACCAGATGGCCGTCGCGGGGCTCGCGCAGGTGTCGCTTCTGGACCGGTTGAACGGCCACACCGCCGACGACATCCGTGCCGCCGCCGGTGCGGGTCCGAAGGACGTCCAGGCGCAGCTCGCGGTCGCCGACCTCGACATCTCCGGTGGCCATGTCGAGGACGCCTTCGGACGCCTGCTCGACCTGGTGCCGACGGTGTTCGGCGAGGACCGTGAGGCCCTGCGCGTCCGCCTGGTCGAGTACTTCGAGCTCATCGGGACCGACGACCCGCGCGTGGTCGCGGCCCGCCGTCGCCTGGCGAGTGCCCTGTACTAGACGCCTGCAACGAGCAGACGGGAGGCCCGGTGCCAGCTGGCACCGGGCCTCCCGTCCGTCTGCGGCCGCGTCCAGGACGCGGGCCACAGCTAGCGCTCGAGCTTGAGCCAGACAGCCCCGAGCGGCGGCACCACGAGGTGCGCCGATGCGGGTCGGCCGGCCCACGGGGTGTCCTCGGCGGTGACGACTCCGAGGTTGCCGACACCGGAGCCGCCGTACTCCGCGGCGTCGGTGTTGAGCACCTCGTGCCACTCGCCGGCGCTCGGCAGGCCGAACCGACGCTCCACGGGCACGCCCGAGAAGTTCACGAACACCGCCAGCCGGTCGTCGCCGTCCTTGCGCAGGAACCCGAGCGTCGAGTGGGGTGCGTCGCCGCCCTCGATCCACTCGAAGCCGTCGGCCGTGCTGTCGTGCGTCCAGAGCGCGGGCGTGTCCTTGTACACCCGGTTCAGGGCGGCGACGAGGTCCTGCACGCCGCGGTGCCCGGGCTGGTCGAGGAGCCACCAGTCGAGCCCCTTCGCCTCGGACCACTCTGCGGGCTGGGCGAACTCCTGCCCCATGAAGAGCAGCTGCTTGCCGGGGTGCGCCCACATGAACGCCAGGTAGGCCCGGACGTTCGCGAGCTTCTGCCACTCGTCGCCGGGCATCTTGCCGTAGAGGGAACCCTTGCCGTGCACGACCTCGTCGTGGCTGATCGGCAGGGTGAACTGCTCACTGAAGGCGTACACGAGCGAGAAGGTGATCTCGTCGTGGTGGTAGCTGCGGTACGCGGGGTCGCGCTGCACGTACTCCAGCGAGTCGTGCATCCAGCCCATGTTCCACTTCTGGCCGAACCCGAGACCACCGGCGCTGGTCGGCTGGGTCACGCCGGGCCACGAGGTGCTCTCCTCGGCGATCATGACGATGCCCGGGTAGCGCTTGTAGGCGGTGGCGTTCGTCTCCTGCAGGAACGCGACGGCGTCCAGGTTCTCGCGGCCGCCGTGGATGTTCGGCAGCCAGTCGGTGCGGGAGTAGTCGAGGTACAGGATCGAGGCGACGGCGTCGACGCGCAGGCCGTCGATGTGGAACTCCTCGAGCCAGTACAGGGCGTTGGCGACCAGGAAGTTCCGGACCTGCGGCTGCCCGAAGTCGAACACGTAGGTGCCCCAGTCGAGCTGCTCGCCGCGGCGGGGGTCCGGGTGCTCGAACAGTGCGTGGCCGTCGAAGCGTCCGAGTGCCCACTCGTCCTTCGGGAAGTGTCCGGGGACCCAGTCCATGATCACGCCGATGCCAGCGGAGTGCAGGCGGTCGATCAGGTACCGCAGGTCGTCGGGGGAGCCGTAGCGTGCGGTCGGCGCGTAGTACCCGGTGACCTGGTAGCCCCACGAGCCGCCGAACGGGTGCTCGGCGAGCGGCAGGAACTCCACGTGCGTGAAGCCCGTGTACTGCACGTGCCCGATGAGCTGGTCGGCGACCTCGCGGTACGACAGCCCGGGGCGCCACGAGCCGAGGTGGACCTCGTAGACGCTCATCGGCGCATCGTGCGTGGTCGTCTCCGCGCGGCGTTCCATCCAGGCGCGGTCGCCCTCGGACCACGTGTAGCTCGACTCGGTGATCACCGAGGCGGTGGCCGGGGCGATCTCGGCCTCGCGGGCGAACGGGTCCGCGCGCTCGACCCAGCCGGAGTCGGTGAGGATCTGGAACTTGTACCGCTGCCCCGCGACGGCTCCGGGCCAGAACAGCTCCCAGACGCCGAGGTCGCTCAGGCGGCGCATCGCGGTGGTGCGGCCTTCCCAGCCCTCGAAGTCGCCGATGACGCGCACGGCGGTGGCTCGGGGTGCCCACACGGAGAACGCGACGCCGTCGACGCCGTCGATCGTGCGGACGTGCGCGCCGAGGTGGTGCCAGAGCTGCTCGTCGCGGCCCTCACCGAACAGGTGCAGGTCGAGCTCGCCGAGCGTCGGGGCGAACCGGTACGCGTCGTCGGTCGTCCAGGTGGCGTCGTCCTCTTCCGAGGACTCGTCGAAGTCGTAGTCGGCCTCGACCCGGTAGCGCCCGAGCTCCTCGGCGGTGGCACCGGCCCAGAGACCGTCGCCCTCGTGGGTCAGCTCGACGTCGTCGCCGTCGAGCCGGACGAGCCGGACCGCCTGCGCCAGGTGGCGCACCACGCGGACGCTCGTGCCACCGTCGACGGCGTGCGGGCCGAGGACGTCGTGGGGCTGGGACCAGCGGCCCTCGGCGACCTGTTGGCGCAGCCACTGCTCGACCGGAGCCGGGCGCGGGCCCGTGCTGTCGGCGGTGGCGGGCTCGGGAGCCGGCGGCGTCGGGAGGGCGGTCGACGGCGCAACGGTGGACGGGCCTCCGGTCGGAGCGCCCGAGGACGCGACGGCGTCGACGGACGGTACCCACGGGTGCGTCGCGTCGGCGGGGTGCCCCGCCAGCGTGGCGGACTCGGCGACCCCGCGGTCGGGCGCCTCGCGCGGTGCAGCGGGAGCGCCTGGCAGGTCCTCGTCGGGGGCGGAGACCCGCGGCTCGTAGCGCGGCTCCGGCTTTGCGTCGGACGGCGTCCGCGCGGGCACGGGCGGCGGCGGGGGCGGGACCGGCGGCACGGCGGGGCCGCGGCGCGACGGCGGGGTCGGCTGGGGTGCGGTCGGGTCGTTCGTCATCGGTGTAGTCCTTCCACGACGAGCAGGTGCACGGGTTCCTGGAACGCGTCCAGGCGGACGTAGTTCGACGCGCCCCAGACCCAGCGCTGACCGGTCACGACGTCACGGACGTCGAACCGGCTGTCGGCCGGCAGACCGAGCGCAGCGAGGTCCAGGTGCACGGTGGTCTCACGCGCCGAGTGCGGGTCGACGTTCGCGACGACGATCACGGTGTCGGCGTGCCCGGAGCGGATGAACTCGCCGGACAGGTGCTTCGAGTACACGACGGTCGCCGGGTCGTCGGCGGCGTGCACGTGCAGGTTCCGCAGCTGGCGGAGCGCGGGGTGCGCGGCACGGAGCCGGTTGAGCATCGTCACGTACGGGGCGAGTGACGCGCCCTCGGCCTCGGCCAGGGCGAAGTCACGCGGCTTGTACTCGTACTTCTCGTTGTCGATGTTCTCTTCCGAGCCCGGTCGGGCGACGTCCTCGAACAGCTCGTACCCGGAGTACATGCCCCACGTCGGGGCGCCCGTCGCAGCGAGCGCGGCACGTACCTTGTAGCCGGCGCGGCCGCCGAACTGCAGGTACTCGGTGAGGATGTCCGGCGTGTTCACGAACAGGTTCGGGCGCAGGTAGTCGCTCGTCTCGTGCGACAGCTCCTCGAAGTAGGACTCGATCTCTTCCTTCGTGTTCCGCCACGTGAAGTACGAGTACGACTGCTGGAACCCGACCTCTGCCAGTGCGCGCATCATCGCCGGCCGGGTGAACGCCTCGGCCAGGAACACGGTGTCCGGGTGCTCGTCGCGGACTTCGCGGATGACGCGCTCCCAGAACCAGAGCGGCTTGGTGTGCGGGTTGTCGACCCGGAAGATCCGGATGCCGAAGTCGATCCAGTGCCGCAGGACGCGCAGGACCTCGGCGACCAGGCCCTCGGGGTCGGAGTCGAACTGGATCGGGTAGATGTCCTGGTACCGCTTCGGCGGGTTCTCGGCCGTGGCGATCGAGCCGTCGGCGCGCTGCGTGAACCAGTTCGGGTGCTCGGTGACCCAGGGGTGGTCGGGGGAGCACTGGAGCGCGAAGTCGAGCGCCACTTCCATGCCGGTGTTCTTCGCGGTCTCGACGAAGTCGCGGAAGTCTTCCTCGGACCCGAGGTCGGGGTGGATGGCGTCGTGCCCGCCCTCGGGGGAGCCGATCGCCCAGGGGCTGCCGGGGTCGTGCGGCCCCGGGGTGAGCGTGTTGTTCGGGCCCTTGCGCGCAGTCGTGCCGATCGGGTGGATCGGCGGCAGGTAGACGACGTCGAAGCCCATCCGGGCGACGGCGGGCAGGCGGCGGGCCGAGGTGCGGAAGTCGCCGCTCTTCCACGAGCCGTCCGGGTTCTTCTTCGCGCCTTCGCTGCGGGGGAAGAACTCGTACCAGGCACCGACGCCGGCACGGGTGCGTTCGACGTCGAGCAGCTGCGTCGGGGAGTGCGTCCGGAGCGAGGTGAGCGGGGCTTCCTCGACCTCGGCCACGATGCGCGGGTCGTCGACGGCGGCCAGGCGCTCGGCCGGGTCGAGGTCGGTGTCGCGCACCTTCGCTGCCGCACGGGTGGCGGCAGGGGAGTCGGTCTCGTCGGCGAGGCGGTCGAGCAGCAGGGCGCCGTCGAGGAGCGTCGCCTCGGTGTCCACCCCGGCCGCGATCTTCAGCCGTGCGGCGTGCAGCCACGTGGCCCAGTCGTCGGAGTAGGACTCGAAATGCCAGGTCCAGACGCCGACGTGGTCGACCTGGACGGTCGCCTCGTACCGGTCGGTCCCGGGCGCGCCGAGGGCCAGGGGGACGGTCCTGGTGCCCCCGTCCGGGCGTTCGAGGACGAGGTCGGCGCCGATGATGCCGTGTCCTTCTCGGAAGACGGTCGCACCGAACGTGATCACCTCGCCGTCGAACGCCTTGCCGGGGAACCCGTTCGGCGTCCTCGGGGCGAGTTCGGTGATCGGGATGCGCCCGATCTTCGGTCGGCGGGGTCGGTCTGCGGTGGCCACGGAGCCGACGCTACCCGGCGAGCGCCTCCGCGTTCCCCGGAATCCGCCCCCTGTGGACGGTCGGGCGCGCCGTGGACCTGTGGAGGGGCCGGACGGGAGGCCCGTGGCGGGGCCGCCACGGGCCTCCCGTCCGCCCGCTGGTCACGTGCCGGGCGCGGGCCGGATCGCGCGCTACGCCGGCTCGAACAGGTGGATGCCGGGGCCGTAGGCGGTGAACACCTGACCGGCGGGGCGGAGCCGCTCGTGGTCACGGTGCTTCTCGCTCGACCACGCGAGGCGGTAGCCGAGCACGTCCTCGCGCACCGGCAGCGTCAGGTCACGTGTGCGCCCGCTGCCGTGCACCACGACCAGCACGCGGTCGTACGGCTCGTGCTCGGGCGTCGACTCGGCGAAGTACTGCAGGACGCGGTGCACCGGCTGGTCCCAGCCCTCGATGGTCATCGGGTGCCCGTCCGGCCCGTACCAGGACATCCGCGAGGCACCCGGGGTCTCCTGCCCCTCGACGCCGAAGCGCGTCGGCCGGAGTGCGGGGTGCGCCTGCCGGAACCGGGCGAGCGCGGCGACGGCCTCGGTCATCGACTCGGCGTCCTCGTCGTCGGACCAGTCCACCGGGGTGAGATCGTCGGACACGACGTACGCGTTGTTGTTGCCGTGCTGCGTGCGGCTCCGCTCGTCACCCGCGGTGAGCATCGGCACGCCGGCGGAGAGCAGCAGCGTCGCCGCGAGGTTCCGCATCGACCGGCCGCGCGCTGCCCGGACGCCGCGGTCGGCGGTGTCGCCCTCGATGCCGTGGTTGAACGAGCGGTTGTCGTTCGAACCGTCGCGGTTCTCCTCGCCGTTCGCCGCGTTGTGCTTGCCGTCGTACGACACCAGGTCGAGCAGGGTGAAGCCGTCGTGGGCGGTGACGAAGTTGACGCTCGCGAGCGGACCGCGGTCGGCGCCGAAGACGTGGCGCGAGCCGGTCAGGGCGCCGGCGAGGGCGCCGATGCCGGTGCGGGGCATGCCGTTGCGGCGTTCCTCGGCGATGTCCGTCAGCCAGAACTGGCGGACCGTGTTGCGGAAGCCGTCGTTCCACTCGCTGGTCCGGTCGCCGGCCGCGCCGAACGAGCCGGTCTTCCAACCATCGGGTCCGACGTCCCACGGCTCGGCGATGACCAGGGTGTCCTGCAGGTCGGGGTGGTTCCGGATCCGCTCGAGCAGCGGGTGCTGCGGATCGAAGACGTGGTGGGCGTCGCGGGCGAGCGCGGCCATCAGGTCGAAGCGGAAGCCGTCGACCTGCACCTCGCGGGCCCAGTAGACCAGGCTGTCGACGATCAGGTCGGCGGTGGACTCCACCGAGGTGTCCAGGGTGTTCCCGCAGCCGGTGGTGTCGTAGTAGGTGTCCCGGAACGGCGGTTCCCCCGTGGCCCACCGGTACCGGTTCGCGCCGTCGATGCCGCGCAGGCTGGTGGTGGGTCCGCCGAGGCCCTCCTCCGCCGTGTGGTTGTAGACGACGTCGAGCACCACCTGGATGCCCGCTTCGTGCAGCAGTCGGACCATGCCCTTGAACTCCCGCAGGACCGCGGACGCGCCCTCAGCCCGTGCGGGTGCGGAGGCGTGCGCGGCGTGCGGCGCGAAGAACCCGAGCGTGTTGTAGCCCCAGGCGTTCTCGCGACCGGCGTCCCGCAGCCAGTTCTCGGTGTCGAAGGCCTGCACCGGCAGGAGCTCGAGCGTCGTGACACCGATGCGGTGCAGGCGCGCGATGGTGCTCTCGTGCGCCACCCCGGCGTACGTGCCACGGAGGTGCTCCGGCAGGTGCGGGTTCGCGGCGGTCAGGGTGCGGACGTTCGCCTCGTAGACCACGGCGCGGTCGAGCGGGACGGTCGGCTTGACGACGCCGCCCCAGTCGAAGGCGTCGTCCACGACGACGCTCGTCCAGCGGGGTGTGCCGGGTCCGGTGCCGGGTCCGGACCCGGTGTCGGGACCGGACTCGTTCGCTCCGGTCGGTGCGATGCCGCGGGCGTACGGGTCGAGCAGGGGCCGTGTCGGCTCGAACTCGTTCCGCGGTCCGACGGGCCCGTCGACGAGCAGGTGGTACCGGTCACCCGGGGCGGCGCCGGGGGTCTCGGCCGTCCACAGGTCGGTCGCCGGCAGCCGCTCGAGCGGGTACCGGACCGGCTGCCCGTCCGCTCGCTCGACGACCACGAGGACGGCCGTGGCGGTGGCGGACCGCAGGGAGTACCGCGGGACGTCGGCCCCGAGGTCGAACCCCGGCGTGTGGTCGATCGCTGTCTCGTGCACGCGTCAAGGGTACGAGGACCGGCGCGTATCCTGGACACCGCTCGTTCCAAGGGGTGCAGATGCCGGTCTACCTCGACCACGCCGCGACGACGCCGATCCTGCCGGAGGCGCTCGCCGCGTTCACCGACGCGCTCGGAACCGTCGGCAACCCCTCCTCGATCCACAGCGCCGGCCAGCGCGCCAAGATGCTGCTCGAGGACGGCCGTGCCGCGGTCGCCCGGTCGCTCGATGCCGACACCGTCGAGGTCGTGTTCACCTCCGGCGGCACCGAGAGCATCAACCTCGCCGTGAAGGGCCTGTTCTGGGCCCGGCAACGCGACCGCGCCCGCCCCCGCATCGTCGTCCCCGGTGGCGAGCACCACGCCACTGTCGACACCCTGACCTGGTTGGAGACGCACGAGGGCGCCGTCGTCGACGTGGTCCCGTTGGACGCGCAGGGTCGCGTCGACCTGGTCGGACTGGAGGCACGACTCGCCTCCGCCGACGACGTCGCCCTGGTCACGTTCCTGTGGGCGAACAACGAGGTGGGCACCATCCAGCCCGTGTCACGGATCGTGGAGCTGGCGCACGCCGCTGGCGTGCCCGTGCACAGCGACGCCGTCGCCGCCTACGGGCAGGTGCCGGTGTCGTTCGCCGCGTCCGGCCTCGACGCCCTGAGCGTCTCCGCGCACAAGGTCGGCGGACCGGTCGGCATCGGTGCACTGGTGCTCGGGCGGAAGGCCACCGTCGAGCCCCTCATCCACGGCGGCGGGCAGCAGCGGCAGGTGCGGAGCGGCACGCAGGACGCCCCCGCTGCGGCCTCGTTCGGCGTCGCGGCCACGATGGTCGCCGCCGAGCCGATGCCACATCCGTCGCTCGTCGCCCTGCGCGATCGGCTCGTCGCCGGTGTCCGTGCCGCCGTGCCGTCCGCCGTGCTGATGGGCGACCCCGACGACCGGCTGCCCGGCAACGCGCACTTCACGTTCCCGGGCTGCGAGGGCGACTCGTTGCTGTTCCTGCTCGACGCGGCCGGGGTCGCGGTGTCGACCGGGTCGGCGTGCCAGGCCGGCGTGCCCGAGGCGTCGCACGTGCTGCTCGCGATGGGCCTGTCGGAGCAGGACGCCCGCGGCGCGCTCCGGATCACGCTCGGGCACACCTCGACCGATGCGGACGTCGACGCCTTCCTGGCGGCACTGCCGGACGCGGTCGCGCGGGCCGGGGCTGCGGGCATGGCGTCGCGGGAGCCGTTGCTGGGGCGGTAGAGCGCCCGCCGGCGGGGTGCGACGCCGACCGGTCAGGTCGTCGATGACGCTTCCCGCAGCACGGTCCGGGCATCGGACGCGTCGGTGATCACCGTGTCGTGCGAAGCGACGAGGACGACGGCGCCGTCGTCTGCGAGGTCGCGGATGAGCTCGACGACCATCCGCGTCCGATCAGCGTCGAGGGCGGAGGTGGGTTCGTCGAGGAGCACCAGCGGCGGTTTCCGAACGAGGACGCGAGCGATCGACACACGCTGACGCTCGCCGCCACTGAGTTCCCCGGCGCGCGCATCGAGCAACCGGCTGGGCAGATCGACACGATCGGCGGCGGCTTCGATGCTCAGAGGTGTGGAGACGGGGGCGCGCGGTGCTGCTGCCTGCACGGCGGCGATGTTCTTCCGCACCGTCCACTGCGCAACGAGACCGGCGTCCTGGAACACGAAACCGACGCAGTCACGGAGGTACCGGCGCAGTGCCGATCCACGCAGCATGTCCACCTGCTGGTCGAACACTCGGATCGTGCCGCTCGTCGGTCGCTCGAGTCCTCCGAGCAACCTGAGCAGGGTCGACTTGCCGACACCTGAGGAACCCGTGACGGCGTGGACGGCGCCCGCCCGCGCGGTCAGGTCCAGCCCACAGACCACGGCGCGGTTCCCGACGGTGTGGTGAAGACCGGTCACGTGCACGGCAGCATCGTCATCGTTCATCGGTCGTGAGTCCCTTCGTGGTGGTGAGCCGAGTGGTGATGAATGTGTTCGTCGCGAGGACGACGACCGAAACGGCGATCCCGACGGTGACGAGGGTTCCCGTCGGGATGTCGGCTCCGAGAAGCCCACTGGTCCCCGCGGCGAGGGCAGCGACACCCGTGCTCGCGAGGAAGGCGAGTGACCGGGGTGCCGTCACCAGGTGGACACGGGCAGGAGCTGCGCCGTGCGCTCGGAGGACGAGCAGCTGGTCGCGTCTCCGGGCCACATCGATGCGCGCTCCGATCGTCAGCATGCCGAGCAGCGCGACGAGACCTGCAGCGGCCGCGACGAGCGACACCACGAGCTTCGACTGTGCGGCAGCTGTTCCTCTCGCGATCTGCGTCCCGAGGCTGTCCAGCGAGTACACCGATCGTTCGACGCCCGCCGTGTCGAGCGCTTGCTGCGTCTCTCGTGGGCCGCCTGTGAAGAGCAGGTCGCCCGACGAACCAGCCGCGAAGTACGACTCGTCATCGAGAAGGCCAGCCGACCCTGAGGCGACGACGATGACCGGCGAGTCCGAGTAGACCTCGTTCCGGAAGCCGGTCTGCCCGTAGTTGAACACTCGCCCGGCGGGGTACGTGGCGATGTGTGGTCGCTTCGGCGCGGACTGGTTCGGGACAGTGCCGAGCGGCTCCCGGAACGCTTCGAGCCACTCGTCCGCGATCGACTCGGCACGGTCCGCGTGGTCACTCGGCACCAGGAGCCCCCATTCTCCAGGCCCGTCCTTCCCGTGCAATGGATCCGGCAGACCGCCTCCGGAGCGCGCGACGAAGGTCGGATTCGCGAGGATCACGTTCGATTCTGAGTCGCCCGGACTGAACCGATCCCCCTGGACGGCACCCCGCACCCAACTCAGGACCACCTCGCCCTTCCGCTCCGACGCTCGCACCGATGAACTGAACGGCCTGACGGCGTCATCGAGAGCCGATTGGCCGTCGAACCCGTTGAAGATGGTGACCGTGCACGCGGAGCAGCCCCGCCAGTCAGGGCCGCTCGCACGCACGACGGCGAGAGAGGTCCACGCAGCCGAGCCCTGGGCGATCAGGAAGACCACCAGGGTCAGCGTGGCGACCTGTGTCGCCGCCATCGTGAAGCGTCCACGCAGCCACGGACGCCAGCTCGAGAACGCCGGGCGGAATCGCACCCCGCGCGGAAGGAGTCCGGGACCGGATGCCCCGACGATGAACGCCGTGAGGAACCCTCCGAGCAGGACCGCGCTGATCGCGAGGTACGACCAGAGCTGGTGTCCGCCGTTGTACGCATGAACCAGCAGGATCGCTGGACCGGCCGAGATGACGAACGCCGCCGAAGCGACGAGCACGGAAGCGGTGATGTCACGGACGAACGGTCCGAGCACGCCGTGCACCCGGAGGACGGCCTGTGCCCGCACCTGGGCCAACCCGCGGACACGGCCCGCCAGCCACGAGGCGCCTCCGACGACCGCAGCCGCCATCACGAGCGGGGTGTACGCCAGTAAGTACAGAGCCAGCCCGCCCCAGCTCATCGCCTCGACGTGCGTGTCGACTCCCGCGATCGCGAGACGGTCGGACACCGCTTCGAGCGCTCGGGGTGGCAGCGTCGAGAAGTACGTCCCGAGTGGGCTGCTCGGCGCCTGGGTGAGTTCCGTCGTCAGGCTCGTGTCGAACGCAGCGTAGGACCCGGATGGGAAGACACGCTCGTGGGTGATCCGGTCCCCGATGACGGGAGCGAGCGTCCGCGTCGGAGTCCGTCCCGTCGGGTCGATGCGGACCTGGTAGAAGTTCGCTCTGAGGCTCGTCGCCTCTGCGCGGAGGAGCTTCGCGGTCGGGGCGTCCTCACCCGCGTGGGAGATGGTCAGCGCCGACCGGATGGTCGCCATCGACTGCGTGTCGTGGGCGCCTTGCACGGCGAAGCCGAGGAGCAGCGCGATCGCGGCCGCCGCGAAGGCACCGAGTACCCGGAGCATGGTCGAGGACGCCCCGGTACGGCTACTTCGTGTTCCAGAAGGCCGTGTTGCCCCACGCAGTCTTGAGGACCTTCGCAACGGAGCGCTTCTCCTTTGCGACCCAGCCCGATCCCCGGCAGCTCGTGCCGTACCCGGAGCAGGCCGTCGACGAGTGCTTCTTCGTCTTGTGGTCGTAGTAGGAGTACGAGTTGCCACCTCCGGTCCCGTAGATCCAGGTGCCGCCGCCCACCTTCTTCGTGGTGAGGATCTGCGCGGGGTCGGTGTCGTCGATGACGACCTGCGTGTCCTCGGGTCCGGAGATCTCGGCGAATCCCCCTGCGGTGCCGCCGTTCGATTCCAGCGCGGACGCTGAAGCCGACGAGGGCATCATGACCGCGGCGACCACCGCCGCGCCCACGAGCAGGACCGACAGTCGGCGGTCTGATGTACTGATGTTCTGCATGCGCAACATGTCCTGCAATCTATCGGTCGATCGGGGTCTGGGCGCAAGTCGAATCGCCGAGCTGACGCGACGGACCCACACCGGGCCTCTCGGTCTGCCACGGCGGGCTCGCGCCGGTAGGATCGGTGACCATGGTCGAACTGGACTTCACCGAGCAGCTCTCCGCCCTCCGAGAGACCTTCGGCAACATCCGCTCGGTGGTCGACGTCGACCGCCTGCAGCGGGAGATCGCCGACCTCAGCGAGCAGGCGGGTGCCCAGGACCTCTGGGACGACGTCGAGCACGCGCAGCAGGTGACGAGTGCACTCTCGCACCGGCAGTCGGAGCTCAAGAAGATCACCGACACCGAGCGACGCATCGACGACCTCGAGGTGCTGGTCGAGATGGCGAACGAGGGCGACGACCAGGACTCGGCCGACGAAGCCGTCGCCGAGCTCAAGGCGATCCAGAAGACCATGGGCGACCTCGAGGTGCAGACGCTCCTCGACGGCGAGTACGACGACCGCCCCGCCGTGATCACCATCCGTGCCGGGGCCGGTGGCGTCGACGCCGCGGACTTCGCCGAGATGCTCATGCGCATGTACCTGCGGTACGCCGAACAGCACGGCTTCAAGACCACCGTGATGGAGACGTCCTACGCCGAAGAAGCGGGCATCAAGTCCGCCACGTTCGAGGTCGACGCCCCGCACGCCTTCGGCACCCTCTCGATCGAGGCCGGCACCCACCGCCTCGTCCGCATGTCGCCGTTCGGCGCAGCGGGCAAGCGGCAGACCTCGTTCGCGGCGGTCGAGGTCATCCCGCTCATGCCGGAGACGATGGTCATCGACATCCCCGAGAACGACATCCGCGTCGACGTCTTCCGCTCGTCGGGCCCCGGCGGGCAGTCCGTCAACACGACCGACTCCGCGGTGCGCCTGACGCACATCCCGACCGGCACCGTCGTCTCGATGCAGAACGAGAAGTCGCAGATCCAGAACCGTGCGGCCGCCATGCGCGTGCTGCAGTCGCGCCTGCTCCTCCTGAAGAAGGAAGAGGAGAACGCGAAGAAGAAGGAGCTCGCCGGCAACATCACGGCGAGCTGGGGCGACCAGATCCGGTCCTACGTGCTGGCGCCGTACCAGATGGTCAAGGACCTGCGGAGCGAGCACGAGGTGAACAACCCCTCAGCCGTGTTCGACGGCGACCTGGACGGCTTCATCAACGCCGGCATCCGCTGGCGCAAGCAATCCGTCGACGCGTAGGGGGTCGTGAGCCGCGCGCCTCGCTTGCTTTCCAAGCGGGGCGACCTACCCTGATCCGGTCATGATCAAATTCGACCAGGTCACCAAGGTCTACTCGGGCAACCCGAGTCCGGCGCTCGACAACCTCACCCTCGAGATCCTCAAGGGCGAGTTCGTGTTCCTCGTGGGCGCCTCGGGTTCCGGCAAGTCCAGCTTCCTGCGCCTCGTGCTCAAGGAGGAGAAGCCCTCCCGCGGCCAGATCCACGTGCTCGGGCAGCGCCTCGGCTCCCTGGCGTCGCGGAAGGTCCCGTACTTCCGGCGCAACCTCGGCGTCGTGTTCCAGGACTTCCGACTCCTGCCCAACAAGAACGTCTTCGACAACGTCGCGTTCTCGCTGCAGGTGATCGGCAAGAGCAAGGGCTTCATCAGCGAGGCCGTCACCGACGTGCTGAAGCTCGTCGGGCTCGCGGGCAAGGCGACCCGCATGCCGCACGAGCTCTCCGGTGGTGAGCAGCAGCGCGTGGCGATCGCCCGCGCCGTCGTCAACAAGCCGGCGATCCTGCTGGCCGACGAGCCCACCGGCAACCTGGACCCCACCACGTCCGCCGGCATCATGGCGCTCCTCGAACGCATCAACCAGGGAGGCACCACCGTGCTCATGGCGACCCACGACGCCAGCATCGTGAACCAGATGCAGCGTCGGGTCATCGAGCTGTCGAACGGCACGGTCCTCCGTGACGAGCAGTCCGGCGGCTACCAGACCCAGGCGGTCCCGATCCAGCGCGGCACCGTGTCGAACACGACCGGCATCCAGACCATCCCGGGGCTCATCCGATGAGGCTCGGGCTCGTCATGTCCGAGGTCGGCTCGGGCCTGCGGCGCAACGCGTCGATGGTGGTCTCCGTCGTCCTCGTGACCTTCATCTCGCTCACCTTCGTCGGGACCGCGATCCTGCTCCAGATGCAGATCAACCAGATGAAGGGGTACTGGTACGACCGGGCGCAGGTCGCCGTCTACCTGTGCACCGACACCGACACCACCGGCAACTGCACGGGTGCCAAGGCCACCGAGGACCAGCGGAAGCAGGTCCAGGCCCAGCTCGAGTCGTCCACGCTCAAGCCGTACATCGAGAAGACGTACTACGAGGACCAGGACCAGGCGTTCACCCGCTTCAAGGAGCAGTTCAAGGACTCCGCGGCGACCGAGTTCGTCAAGCCCGAGTACCTGAACGAGACGTTCTGGGTGAACCTGAAGAACCCGTCGCAGGCCGATGTCCTCGTCGAGAGCCTGTCGAAGGTCGCCGGTGTGCAGAGCGTCGTCGACCAACGCGGCTACCTGCAACCGATCTTCAACCTGCTCAACGCGTCGTCGTACACGGCGATCGGCATCGCGGCGCTCATGCTCGTCGCGGCCGTGCTCCTCATCGCGACCACGATCCGGCTGTCCGCCTTCAGTCGCAGGCGAGAGCTCGGCATCATGCGGCTGGTCGGTGCGTCGAACCGGTTCATCCAGACGCCGTTCGTGCTCGAGGGGGTGATCGCCGCCGCCATCGGAGCCGTCCTGGCGGGTGGTGCCATCACCGCGGTGGTGTGGTTCTTCGTCCGGAACTTCCTGGCCGAGCGCTTCACCGGCACGGCGTTCATCGGCATGGGGGATGCGGCCATCGTGGTTCCGTCGGTGATCGTCATCGGAGTGTTGCTCGCCGCGGTGTCGGCGTCGATCGCCATCCGCCGCTACCTCAAGGTCTGATCCGCCGCGCCGGGAAGGTGCGTGAGGTGCCTGCTGTTGGGTAGTCTGTAGGGCTGCGCAGTGCAGTGCCCGGAACGAGAGGAGTCGTCATGGCGAAGGAACGCGGTGAGAAGATCGTCGCGACGAACCGTCGCGCCCGACACGACTACCTCATCGAGGACACGTACGAGGCCGGCATGGTCCTGTCCGGCACCGAGGTGAAGTCCCTGCGCATGGGACGCGCCTCGTTGGTCGACGGGTACGCCTACATCGACCGGGGCGAAGCCTGGATCGATGCGGTGCACATCCCCGAGTACACCGAGGGCACCTGGAACAACCACGCACCTCGGCGCAAGCGCAAGCTGCTCCTCCACAAGCAGCAGATCGTGAAGATCTCGCACAAGACGGCCCAGGGCGGCTACACCCTCGTGCCGCTGCAGATCTACTTCCACGACGGTCGGGCCAAGATCGAGATCGCGGTCGCCAAGGGCAAGCGCGAGTTCGACAAGCGTCAGGCCATGCGGGAGAAGACCGACAAGCGTGAGGCAGAGCGGGCCATGCGCACGAAGAACCGCGTCGGCGAGTAGCGGCCTCGCACCTCGGTCAGCTAGACTGAGGGACTGCTCCGATCGGAGCAGTCGCAACACAACTCAACAGCGTGACAGCGGCTCGCACGTCCGGCCCGCATGGGGATGATCGGTTTCGACATTGCCTGTGTGCCGACGGGAAGCGGGCCGAGGACCCACGGTTATCTCGTGAACGATCCGTGGAAAACAACAAGTGCCAATTCCAAGCGCACTGACTTCGCTCTCGCTGCGTAAGCAGCCCAGCACATGAAGTCCGTCGGCCAGGTGACCGTCCCCTAACCTGATCCCGGCGTCATCCAGAGGACTTGCTGCACGGTTGCGCCTCAGGGCCGTGCGGGACTTGCACTGAGACTGGGCCCGTCGTCCTAGAAGCCGGTAGCAAAAGACGGGGCCGAGCAGAACGAACTATCCGGATACGCCCGTAGAAGACGTCGAATTGCAGCGATGGACGGGGGTTCGATTCCCCCCATCTCCACCATTCGCCGGTCGTCGAGCCGCTGTCACCACGTGTTGCACGAACGCCCCGTCACCGTCCCTGGACGATGCCGGGGCGTTCGCTGTCTCGCCACGTCAGGGGACTACGCTCCGGAGGAGACGCAGGGAAAGGCCCGCGCCGCCCCCGAACGGAAGGCCCCCACGTGGTGCAGGAGATCGCGATCCGAGTCCGTCTGCGCGAGCAGGAGCGAGTGGTGCTCGCCGACTACGAGCGGATCGTCGGGTCCGTCGCGACGGTCGCTGCCCTCGCCGCCTGGCTGCCCACGCCCGACGCTCGCCTGGTCGTCCGTGGTCGTGGTGCCGAGCCCGTCCGCCTCGAGACCGTCACCTACGGCTCGGTCGTCGAGATGCTCGTCGTACTCGACCAGCGCTCGGCTGCCGTCGAACGGGGTGCTGCAGCGATCGCGGCGCTGATCGAGTCGGTGCGGCACGAGCACGTCGCCGACGACGTGGCCGGCGTCGCCGGTGAGCTGGACCGCCTGGACCGCGCTGCACCGCGTGGGCGGTCAGTCGTCGAGCGCACGCTCCGCACGTTCCTCGAGGGTGCGCGCGCCGACGTCCTGGCACGCAAGACCACGACCCGGGTGCGGACCGCGCAGGCGCTGTTGCGGCTCGCCGAGGACGACGCGGTGCTCACCGTGGAGCGGGTGACGGACGCGCTCGCGCCCGTGCTCGAGGAACACGCGGTCGACGTCGCGCTGGACACGGGTTCCGCCGTGGTCGTCGAGCCGATCGACGGGGTCGAGTCGCCGGAGCAGGCACCGGTCCTGCCGTTGCCTTCGGGGGAAGCGAAGCCGAAGAAGTCGGACGAGAAGCCGTCCAAGAAGCAGGACGACGGCAAGAAGCCGAAGAAGTCGGACAAGACGCCGTCCAAGAAGAAGGACAACGGCAAGAAGAAGTCCGACAAGAAGAAGTCGGACAAGAAGGACGACGGCAAGAAGAAGAAGTCCAAGAAGTAGCAGCCTGAGTGCTTATACAGCACAATTGTTTCCGGCATGTTAAAGAATCCGGCCAAGCCGCTGTCCCGGTGCCAGAGTCGATGAGCGCGACCCCCGTTCGTGGGGCCCGCTCACTCGACGGGAGCAGCAGTGGCTACAACGACGACGCCGGCGTTGCCGGACTCCGGCCTCAAGCGGAACGTGGGCTTCATCGGGCTCATCTGGGCCTCGACGGGGTCGATCATCGGCTCCGGTTGGCTTTTCGGGTCGCAGGAGGCCCTGAAGACCGCCGGCCCGGCCGCGATCATCTCGTGGCTCATCGGTGGTGTGGCGATCCTCGTCCTCGCCCTCGTACACGCCGAACTCGGCGGCATGTTCCCGATCGCGGGCGGGACGGCACGGTTCCCGCACATCGCGTTCGGTGGCATCGCCGGCGCGTCGTTCGGCTGGTTCTCCTGGTTGCAGTCCGTGACCGTCGCCCCGATCGAGGTCGAGGCGATGATCAAGTACGCGCAGCACTGGCAGTTCGCGCACCCGTGGCTGCACACGACGACGGTGGACGGGGAGACGCAGCAGCTGCTCACCGGCGCGGGCATCGCGGTCGCCGTCGTCCTCATGGCGGTGGTCACCGTGATCAACCTGCTCAGCGTCCGGATCCTCGCGAACACGAACTCGGCGGCGACGTGGTGGAAGGTCGCCATCCCGCTGCTGGTCATCATCGTGCTGGCGTTCAGCGGGTTCCACGGCTCGAACTTCACGGCGGCTGACGGCTTCATGCCCGAGGGTGCCAAGGGGGTCCTGGCGGCGGTGTCCACCTCCGGCATCATCTTCGCCTTCCTGGGCTTCGAGCAGGCCGACCAGCTCGCGGGTGAAGCGAAGAACCCGCGGCGGGACATCCCGCGTGCCGTCATCGGCTCGGTGCTCATCGGGCTGGTGATCTACCTGCTGCTGCAGGTCGTGTTCCTCGGGGTGCTCCGGTCGGATGCGATCCAGGGGTCCTGGGCCACCGCCGACTTCACGAAGTACACGGGGCCGTTCGCCGACATCGCGATGGCCGCGGGCATCACGTGGCTGGCGGTGGTCATCTTCATCGACGCGATCATCTCGCCCGCGGGGACCGGGCTGATCTACGTGACGGCGACGAGCCGCATCTCCTACGGACTCAGTCGCAACGGGTACTTCCCGAAGGCGTTTGAGTGGACGACGAAGCAGGGCGTGCCGTGGGTCGGGCTCGTCACGGCGTTCGTCGTCGGTTGCGCGTGCTTCGCACCGTTCCCCTCGTGGCAGGGGCTGGTGAGCCTCATCACGAGCGCGTCGGTCCTGATGTACGCCGGTGCCCCGCTGGCGCTCGGTGCGTTCCGGAAGCGGATCCCGGAGATCGAGCGCCCCTACCGGATGCCCGCCGCCGCGGTGCTGTCGCCGATCGCGTTCATCGTCGCGAACCTCATCATCCTGTGGACCGGGTGGGACACCGACTGGAAGCTCGGCGTCGCGATCCTCATCGGTGCCGTGGTGATCATCCTGAACAACGTGTTCCGCGGTGCCTCGAGCGTCCGGCCGCGCTGGGACTGGAAGGCGGCGCAGTGGCTGCTGCCCTACCTGATCGGCATGGGGCTCATCGTGTTCCTCAGCGACTTCGGTCCGCTGACGCACCCGGTGTTCCCGCTGTGGATCGACATCGTCGTGGTCGCGGTGTTCTCACTGGTGATCTACTACTGGGCGATCAACTCCGCCTCGGACCGTGCGGAGATTCTCCGCACGGCCGACGACGTCCGTGACGTCGAGGAATCAGGCGTGGTCGAGCCGGTCCACCACTAGAAGTCGAACAGGTTCGCCCGGATACCCCCGGCGCCGTACTCCCGCCGCAGGAGCCCACGGCGCCGGAGCACCGGCACCAGGTCGCCGAACATCCGGTGGATCTGCGCCGGGTGCAGGTCGCCCGAGAAGATGATGCCGTCGTTGTCGGCGTCCGACCCGAGCTCCTCGATGAAGTCGGCGAACTCGTCGGCGGTGCCGACGAAGCCCTCGCGCGAGGACACCCGCCCCTTGCGGGCCTTGCGTTCCAGGAGCGAGCGCAGGGGAGCGTCCGGGGTGTCGCCGAGCAGCCCGCGGATCGTGCCGGCGGAGACGTGGTCACCGAAGGTCCCGTCCGGCACGGGCGCATCGAGGTCGAGCGCGAGCAGGTCCGTCTCGGAGTCGCTCGACCACGCGATCGCCGTGGTCCGCAGGTCGTCGTCGGACGGGTGCCGGGACGCCTCGACGATCCGGTCGGCCTCGTCGGACGACGAGACGATCTCGGGCTTGAGGACGAACAGGATGCGCAGATCGGCGGCCCTGCGTCCGGCGGCCTGCGCTGCGGCGATCACGCGACCGCGGTAGTCCGCCACCGCGGCGGCCGACAGGGGCGCGAGCGCGAGTTGCACGTCCGAGTGGGTGCCGGCGAACGCGAGGCCCCGACCGGAGCCACCGGGGGAGACGACCACCGGGTCCGAGTCGAGCGGCAGCGCGTTGAGCGGGCCGTCGGCGGTGAAGTACGCGCCCTCGTGGTGGAACGCGTCGAGGGCGTCGCCGTCAGCGAAGTGCCAGTCGGAGGGGTTCCCGACGTACCCGGACGAGCCCCACGAGCTCCAGAGCCGGCGGAGCAGCGTGATCCACTCCTCGGCCCGGTCGTACGCCTGGTCGTGCGGCAGTGGCGGCAGGCCGGCGTGCCTGGCACTGCCGACGTCGGTCACGACGTTGATGCCGAGTCGCTCGGAGGACAGGTGTGTCAGCGTGGCGAACTGTCGCGCGGCCAGGTACGGCGGCGTGAACCCGGCGTTCACGGTCGGCGCGATGCCGATGTGCGAGGTCGCCGCGAACAGGTACGGCGCGAGCAGCAGGGGGTCGTGCTTCGGGCCGCCGTACGCCTGGCGGATGCGCAGGTCGAGCGTCGACGGGTTGCCGAGCGAGATGGCGTCCTCGGCGATCACCAGGTCCATGCCGGCCTGCTCGAGCGTGCGGACGGACTGCTGGTACAGGTCGGGCTTGGTCCAGTCGTGGCCCCAGTCCCAGTCCGAGCGGCCCCACGCCTGCGGGCCGAACCCGCGCGAGAAGAAGTACCCGAAGTGTTGCGGTCGTGCCATCGTCTAGAGCTCCTCCGAGATCACGTGCGTGCCCGGGACCGAGTGTTCCAGGGACGCGCGCTCCGCGTCGGACACGCCACGGGCCTCCAGACCGACTCTGCCGTCTGCGGAACGCAACGCGGCGAACCCGCGTTCCAGGTCGCGGAGCAGGTCCGCGACGTCCTCGATGCCGACTGACAGTCGGATCAGGCCGTCGTCGATGCCCTGGTCGGCGCGCTCCGCGGCGGTCTTGCCGGCGTGCGTCGTCGTCGCGGGGTGCAGGATCAGCGAGCGGACGTCGCCCAGGTGGGTCATCCGGCTGAACAGCTGGACGCTGTCGATGAAGGTGTGCGCGGCGGCTTCACCGCCCGCCAGCGTGAACGCGAAGACGGAGCCGGCACCACGCGGCAGGTAGCGCTGGGCGAGGTCGTGGAACGGACTGGAGGCAAGACCCGCGTGGTCGACGCTCGTCACCTCCGGCTGTGCTTCCAACCACTGCGCCACCGCCAGCGCGTTCGCGCTGTGGCGTTCCACGCGCAGGCTCAGCGTCTCGATGCCCTGGCGGATCAGGAACGCGTTGAACGGCGACGGGGTGGGGCCGATGCGCGCGGCGACGACGTCACGCGCGAAGACGACGAACGCCCGGTTGCCGTAGCGCTCGACGTAGCTGTCGCCGCCGAGTGACCGCTCCGGGCTGGTGAGGTGCTGCCACCGCTCGGGGGAGGCGGACCAGTCGAACGTGCCACCGTCGACGACCACGCCGCCGAGGCCCGCGCCGTGGCCGGACAGGAACTTCGATGCCGAGTGGATGACGATGTCGGCGCCGTGCTCGACCGGGCGGACCAGGTACGGCGTCGCCAGGGTGTTGTCCACGATCAAGGGCACCCCGGCACGGTGCGCGGTGTCGGCGACGCCGGTGATGTCGAGGACGTCGTTCTTCGGGTTCGGGATCGTCTCGGCGAAGAACGCCTTCGTGTTCGGGCGGACGAGCCGCGCCCACTCGTCGAGGTCGCGCTGGTCGGCGACGAAGTCGACCTCGATGCCGAGGCGGCCGAGGTTCTGCACGAGCAGCCCCTTGGTGCCCTCGTAGATGCTGCGGGCGGCGACGACGTGATCGCCGGCCTGCAGGAGGCCGAGGAACGCGATGGTGGCCGCCGCCTGGCCACTGCCGACCAGGATCGCCTCGACGCCCCGCTCGAGCAGGGCGACGCGGCGCTCGACGTCGGCGTTCGTCGGGTTGCCGAGGCGGGTGTAGGTGTAGCCGTCCTCGGTGCCGGCGAAGCGGTCGCGCGCCTGGTCGAAGTCGTCGAAGAGGAAGCCGGAGGACATGTGGATGGCCGGGATCCGTGCGCCGTGCCCTGCGTCGGGCACGAAGCCGCCGTGCACCTGTTCGGTCGAGAAACCGTGATCGTCGTTCGCCATGGGACACCTCCGGGGTCGTCTGGCGGTAGCCTCGCAGCCTTCGCTGCGTGGACAGGCGATTGCGGCGTTCCGTTACGCAGGGCGGGGACGCGGCGCCGGTCCCGATGCGGAACGACGAGGTCGACGTCGTACGACATTGAGGACGTCGTTCCGGGTCGACCAGCGCCCTTCGTCAGAAGAGTGCGCGCACGCCCGCCACCACGGTGTCCCAGACCTCGAGCAACGGGACCCGCGCGAGCCACACCGCCAAGCCGTTCACCAGCACGAACAGCACGAACCAGACCCCGGCCGGCACCCGCATCTCGGCTGCGGCGATGTGGAAGTCCGTCTGCACGCGGGCGCCGGTGAGCAGCCACCGTGCGACCTGCACGACGGACCGCAGTCCGTCGACGACGAAGAACGCCCCGACGGCGGCGACCACGAGCACCGTGACCTCGGACGGACGTAGCGCCACCCACAGCGCCAGGACGTCGAAGCCGAGCACGACGAGCAGCCCGAACCAGTTCCGCACGAACACCAGCGCCACGAGCCCGATGATCCCGAGCACGGTGACGGGCAGCCACCGCGAGCCGTGCAGCACCCCGGTCACCAGCAGCACCCCGGCCCAGAGCGGCGCGCTGTACCCGGCGTAGAGGTTGAGGATCCGGACGAGCCAGCGGATGCCACCGGGCACCCGGCCGAGCTGGACCCAGGCCTCGCCGGAGCCGTCCGGGTGCAGGTCGATGCGTTGGATCCGGCCGCCGAACGGGACGACGACGATGCAGTGCCCGACCTCGTGGGCGATGGTCGCGGCGATCCGGGCGACCCGTCCGACGAGCGGCAGGAACGGCAGGAGCGCGCCGACGACGAGCGCGACGAACACGAGGGGCGGGGCTGCGGTGGTCAAGGGACCAGCATCCCAGCCGTGTCCCGCGAACTGCCCGAGACCCGGCGGCGACGACGATGTGGAACGACACCCTCGACGTCGTACGACATCGAGAACGTCGTTCCGAGTCGACGCCCGCCCGTGCCCGCCGGGCTCAGCGCAGGACGGTCGGCCCGGCCACCACGACGACGAGCACCGTCGTCATGGCGATCGCGAACGCCGTGAGCACGATCAGGAACGTCGTCAGGTGGTTCATCCGACCGCGCATCACTCGACCGTCACCGACTTCGCTAGGTTGCGCGGCTTGTCGACGTCGCAGCCGAGCTGCAGCGCGAGTTCGCGGGCGAGCATCTGCAGCGGCACGACGGCCTCGAGCGGACCCCACGGCGCCGCCATCGCGCCCCAGGCGAGTCCGCCGGTGCCGCGGCTGCCGAGCGCCGGGATGTCGGAGCCTTCGCCGCCGATGGTGATGACGAACCCGCCGCGGGCCCGGACCTCGGCGATCGCCGACTGGATCTTCGGCTCGCCGTGGTCGATCACGACGACGGGGGTGCCCTCGTCGACGAGTGCGAGCGGGCCGTGCTTCAGCTCGCCCGCGGGGTACGCCTCGGCCCAGCGGTAGCTGAGCTCCTTGAGCTTGAGCGCGCCCTCGGCGGCGTACGGCAGGCCGGCACCGCGGCCGAGGAACAGGAAGCCGGTGGCCTCCTTCACGCTCGACACCAGGAGCGGCATCCGGTCGGCGGACACCTGCGTGGCGTGCTCGATGCGTGCCGGCAGGTCGAGCAGTTCGTCGACGAGCGCGTGGGCACGTGCGACCTCGATGCGCCCGGACGCCACGAGCGCGGAGATCACCGCGGCGACGCCGACGACGACCTGTGCGGTGAACGTCTTCGTCGCGGCGACACCGATCTCCGGACCGGCGTGGCAGTCGAGCACGGCGTCGGCGCGACGGGCCAGCGAGGAGTGCATGTTGTTCGTGAGCGCGAGCACCGGGTGGCGGTCCTCGAAGCGGTCGAGCGCGCGGAGGACGTCGGCGGTCTCGCCGGACTGACTGATCGCGACGACCAGGGTGTCGGGGCCGAGGACGGCCTGGTCGGCCTCACTGGCGACGACGATGTCGGTGGGGACGCCGCCGATGCCGCGCAGCGCGGTGGCGATCACCTGGCCGGCGTTGAGCGAGGTGCCGCAGGCGACGATCGCCAGGCGCTGGAAGGCGGGCAGTCCGAGGCCGAGCCACATGCTGCCGTCCGCGGTGCGGCGGGCGATGCGGTCCAGGATCGTGCTGACGACGTCGGCCTGCTCGCCGATCTCCTTCGCCATGTGGTCGGGGTGGTCGCCGAGGTCCAGCGCGGTGGCGGCGAACGGCGACGGGGTGGGGAACGGCACGGGCACGGTGATCCCGTTCGAGGACCAGGTCCAGGCCTCGCCGAGCTCCACGACGTCACCGTCGCGGAGCGCCACGAAGGTCTCGCACCACTCGGCGATCGCGCCGATGTCGCTCGCCACGAAGTCGCCGCGGGCGGACCGTGCGACGACGAGCGGGGAACGGTCCGCGGCCACGACCATCCGGCCGTCGCGGGCGTCGAGGACGACGATCGCCCACGACCCCTCGAGCTGCGCGGTCGCGATCTGCACGGCGAGCATCAGGTCCGGGTCGACGGCCAGGGCGCGCTCGACGAGGTGCGCGATGACCTCGGAGTCGACCTCGGAGCGGAACCGGTGGCCCTGCGCCGTGAGCATGTCGCGCAGGCGGTCGGCGTTCTCGATGATGCCGTTGTGCACGATGCTGATCCGGCGTGAGCAGTCGGCGTGCGGGTGGGCGTTCGCCTCGCGCACGGCACCGTGCGTGGCCCAGCGGGTGTGGCCGATGCCGACGCCGGTCAGGGCGTCGCCGGACCGGGCCGCCACGAGCGTGCGCAGGTCCCCGACGCGGGAGACCGAGCGGATCGTCTCGGTGCGTCCGGCGGCGGTCCGGACGGCGATGCCGGCGGAGTCGTAGCCGCGGTACTCGAGTCGTTCGAGTCCGTCGAGCAGGTAGGGCGTCGCGTCGTCAGACACACGGGCCGCGATGATGCCGCACATCGGCTGTCCCTTCGGGGGAACGGGGTGGGGGAGTGGAGCGGGGTCGGCACCGACCGCCGTCGGGTCTGCCGCGCGTCCAGGCCCTCGCGGTCCTGACCGGCGCCCGTCCTCGGATCAGGCGAGGACGGACGACGGAGTGGGTGGGCCACGAGGTTCGGGTACCGGACGGGGTACCGCGGTCTGGCCCCTGGGGAGGGGCACGGCGGTCGGTGCATGAGAAGCCTCACCCGGCGACGCCGCCACGGCAACAGTCGTCGACTGCTCTTGCGGTTCCCCGCGTGCGGGGGACGCCGCGGTGCGGTCGCGTGCGGACTCCCGCAACGTGCGCGCGCAACGCACACCGCGTTCTGGACAGCGAAAAGGCGGACGGGAGGCCCGGTACCAGCTGGTACCGGGCCTCCCGTCCGCCTTGTGCTCGCGTCGACTACGTGAGCAGCGCGACCAGGTGGGAGCGCGACCGCGCGCCCACCTTGCGGTAGATCTGCGTGAGCCGCAGCTCCACCGTGCGCTGCGACATGAACAGCGACGACGCGATCTCGCGGTTGCGGTAGCCCTCCGTCACCTTCTGCACCACGGCGCGCTCCTCGGCCGTGAGCGAGGTGAGCACCGCAGAGGCGTCCGGAGCGCTCCGGGGCGTCCCCGGCATCGACGCGGACAGCACCGGTGCGGACCGGAGCGACGGCCCCGTGCCGAACGGCGGCATGGCCGCTGCCGGTGCGGGGGTGACGAGGGGACGGCGCATGCCGGCCGCCTCGTACGCTGCTGCTGCCGCCGCACCGAGACGCGGACGCTCGGCGGGGTTGCCGACCGTCGCGAGGGCCGCGAAGGTCCGTGCCCGCTCGAACTGCGAGTCGTGCGGCTGGAACAGCTCCAACGCGCGGCGACGGGCCGTGTCCCGGGTGGTGTCGTCGGCGACGAGCGCGAGGCTCCTCGCCAGCACGAGCGCACCCCAGCGACCCGGTCGGGCGTGGTGGTCCGCAGCGAGCCGCGCGGTGATGGTGCGGGCGTCGTCGATCCGTCCGAGGCGCGCGTACGCCTCGACCAGGTCGCCGAGGTGCCGGAGCACCGCGGGGTTCCGCAGGGACCGGCCGATGGCGTCCGCCGCTTCGAGTGCGGCGGCTGCCTCCTCCAGTCGGCCGTCGAGCAGCAAGACCCGACCGCGGAGCGCGTGCAGCTTCGCCGTCGCGCCCCACAGGCGGCTCGTCGAACGGTGCTCGAGGCACCGGTCCACGACCGCCAGGGCATCGGCGGAGCGCCCCTCGGCGAAGTGCCGCCAGGCGATGGCGATGGCCCGCGACGGCTCACGGAGCCGTTCGACCACCGAGGAACCGGCCTCCCAGACGTCGATCGCGCGGAGCGCCTGCCGGAAGTTCCCGGAGCGCACCTCGTTCTCGGCGGTCAGGTAGCGGGCTGCCTCGGTCCACACCGGCGCCGTCTGCGGGCCACGGGCGAGGACGAGTGCGAACACCCGACGCGCGCTCCGGTACCGCTCGGCGATGCTCAGCGCGTGGGCGAGGAGCAGCAGGGCCGGGTCGGACATCGCCAGCAGCACCGACGTCGCGAGTCCGTCGTGCAGATCGGTGTCCGACGGCAGGGTGCCGTCGATCGCGGCGATGAGCTCCCGTGCGGTCGTCGTGATCTCCACCGTGTGCGGAGACGCCGACGCCTCGAGGGGCTCGACGCGGTGCAGCAGGTCCTTCGCCTGGTCGAGCTCCCACGCCTCGGCACGGAAGCACGCGACCATGGCCATCAGCCCGGCGACCGCGTCCACGTCGGCCGGCTCGGTCGCGTCCACCGACACGAGGAGTTCGTCCGCGTGCACGGCGTCGCCGCTGAGGTACTGCGCCGAGTACTGCAGGCGCAGCCGGCGGACCTCGTGCGCCGTCGTCCGGAACGGACGGAGCGCGGCGAGGTAGCGTGCGGCGAAGCCGAGCAGCCGGTTGCCGAGCAGGGCCTCAGCGACCCCGAGCAGCGCGACGAGCTCGTCCTCGGTGCCGCCACCGACGTGCAGGGCACGCTCGGTGAGGGCGATCGCGGCGTGCACGTTGCCGTCCACCACGTAGGACCGTGCGGCGCTGAGCAGCGCGACCACGTCGGGGACGTCGTCGACGAAGCTCCGGTGCCACGCGGCTGCCCGCGGGTCGGACTCGGCGCTCGCCGTGGCCAGCGCGGCGTGCGCCGCGCGGCGGTCACGGGCGGGCATCCGCCAGTACAGCGCGGACCGGACCAGGGGGTCGCGGACCGTCACGCTCTGACCCCGCACGGTGGCGAGGCCTGCTCCGACCAGGTCGTCCAGCTCGTCGCGGTCCCAGGCCGTGGTCTTCGCGACCGGCACCAGGGCGAGCTTCGCGAGGACGTCCAGATCTCGTCCCGCGGCGGACCCGAGTGCGAGCGCCGCGAGGGCCTCGGTCGTCGGAGTGGGTCGGAGCGGGAGCACGATCGGCTCCGCACCGGTGAGCTGCTCGCGGCTGAGCACCGCGAGCTGTTCGCGGAGTGCGCCGGGGTTGCCACCGGTCTCCGCGGCGAGGACGGCGAGGACGCCGTCGTTCGCCTCTTCCGGTGCCATGGTCCGGGCGAGGACGAGTGCCTCGTCGGACGGCAGCGGCTCGATGCGGAGCGCCGGCAGGGCCGCGAGCGGACCGTCCGACGGCACCGAACGGACCGTCGCCACGACGCGCAGGGCGGTGCCCGCGAGTCGGCCGGCGAGGAACGCGATGAGCTCCTGGCTCTCGACGTCCATGCGGTCGAGGTCGTCGATCAGCACGAGCGTCGGCGGCAGGGTGAGCGCGTGCACGGCGTCGAGGAAGTCGTGCGCCGCCGCCAGTCCGGCGGTCACGGGGACCGCCGTCTCGCCCGTCTGCAGGAGATGGGCGATGTGGGCCGTCGCACGGGGGTCGTCGAGCGCGGTGAACAGGGAGGTCACGCCGGCCAGGGGCCAACGGGATTCACTCCCGTTGACACCGACCCGCACGACGGGGAGGGAAACGCGGTTCGAGACCGCGTCGAGGACGCTGCTGCGTCCGGAACCAGGGTCGCCGACCACGACCATCGCGGACTCCCGAGGGAGTACAGCGAGGGTCGCGATCCGGTCGACCTCGAGGCGTCGACCGGTGAGTGCCATGACTCACCGGCCTCCGGGCCCGGAAGCGGATCCTGCGGAGAGGTCGTCGGCGAACGCTGTGAACGCTGCGACGGGGCGCCGTGAGGCGGACCGGACTGCTGCACGGTGGGTGGCCGTGTCGGAGTGCGGGCGGAAGGCGGCGACTGCGCGCGCGCCGGAACTGTCGTGGATTGGATGCGGTCGACGAGTGAGGGTGCACTCGGTTCCGCTCGGGAACGATGATGTCATCGTCTGTATCACCCCTCGGGTTAGGGTCTTCGGACGAACACGGTCGGCCTTGCACGTGCACTCGGATCTAGGGAATCCAGGTGCTTGCGTGACCTTCCGCATGAGCACGATAACTCAGGTCCTGGCCATCTGAGCCGCCCCGCGCACCGCGTATCCGGCAACGGTGCCCCCAGTCCGGGGGGGCCACGACGCGGGGGTGTCACCCACCCGGGGGGTTGGTCTCGCCCGCCCGGAGGCCGGTCGGTGTACGAACGATGGTGATGTCCAGCGCTGACCCGACCGACGCCCGCCTCGACGACCGCACGCGTTGGAGGGCCTTCGCCGTGTGCGTCGCGGTCGCCGCCCTGACGATCCTCGACCTGTCGAAGGTCAACGTCGGGCTGCCGTCGATCGAGAAGTCCCTCGACGCCACCAGTTCATCCCTGCAGCTCATCGTGGCGGGGTACGCGCTGGCGTTCGGCCTCGCCCTCGTGCCCGCCGGTCGGCTCGGCGACCTGAAGAGCCGCCGTGCCCTGTTCATCATCGGACTCGTGGCGTTCACCGTGTCGAGCCTGCTCTGCGCCGTGGCGCCGACCATCGAGGTGCTCATGGTCACGCGGATCCTGCAGGGCTTCGCCGCCGGCACCCAGATGCCGCAGGTGATCGGACTCGTCCAGCAGTTGTTCCGGGGCCCGGAGCGCGGACGGGCCTTCGGGCTGTTCGGCGCCATGATCGGCATCTCGACGGCGCTCGGCCCGACGATCGGCGGTGGCCTCATCGCGATCGGCGGCGAGGAGAACGGGTGGCGGCTGCTGTTCTGGATGAACGTGCCGCTCGGACTCGTCGCGCTGTTCTTCGCGATGCGGCTGCTGCCCAAGGGGGCGCAGGGACAGGCGAAGGACCGCGAGCTGGACATCGTCGGCATCCTGCTGCTCGGCGCCGCCATCATCACGCTGATGCTGCCGTTCGTGCTCACGACCGGTGCCGGCGACTCCGGTGCCCGGTGGCTCTGGCTGATCGCCTTCGTCGTGTTCCTCGGCCTGTTCGTGCTCTGGGAGGTCCGGTACAAGCAGCAGGGCAAGTCACCGGTGGTGCACTTCGAGCTGTTCCGGCTGTCGTCGTACCGCAACGGGCTGTCGATCGTGGCCGTCTACTTCGCGGCGATCCCGGCGTCCTTCCTGATGGTGACGCTGTTCCTGCAGGAGGGGCTCGGGCTGTCACCGCTGTTCGCCGGCATGGTGAGCATCCCGTTCGCGGCCACGAGCGCCGTGGGGTCCTACATCGGCGGACGGATCGTCGACCGGGTCGGACGGGCCCTGGTGGTCTTCGGGCTGTTCATGGTCGTCGTCGGCTTCGTGCTCCTCATGCTCGCCGCGGTGCTGACCCCGCCGGAGGTCACGCCGTGGGCGATGGCCGGGGCGTTCCTGGTCGGCGGGCTCGGCGGCGGGTTCGTGGTGTCGCCGAACCAGACGCTCACCCTGGCCGAGATCCCCGTGGAGCAGTCCGGGGTCGCCGGGTCGATGCAGCAGCTCGGGCAGCGCGTCGGGACCGCGATCGGGACCGCGGTGGCGACGAGCATCTTCTACGGGATCGTGCGGGGTGCTGCTGCCGGGGGCTCCGGCGGGAGTCGGCTCGATGCGTACCACGACGCGTTCCGGAGCGGCACGACGTTCACGGTGTCGCTGATGGCCCTCGCGCTCGTGCTGGCGGTCGGGGATCTGGTGGTGCGGCGGCGTGCTGCACGGCGTGAGGCCGCGGCTGCGGCCGCCTGATCGACTCGGAACGACACCCGCGACGTCATCCGACGTCGAGCGTGTCGTTCGGGGTCGTGCTAGCGGCGGATGACCTCGACGACGGCGTCGTGCACCAGGCCGTTCGTCGCGAGTGCACTGCCGTGCCAGGCCCCGGGGTCGCCGTCGAGTGAACTGAAGCGCCCGCCGGCTTCCTCCACGATGGGCACGAGGGCCGCGATGTCCCACGGCTTCAGGTCGGGTTCGCCCGCGATGTCGATGACCCCCTCGGCGACCAGCATGTACGACCACATGTCGCCGTAGGCGCGCGTCCGCCAGACCTTGCGGGACAGTTCGACGAGGGACTCGAGCCGGTCGTCGTCGTCCCACTGCTGGATGCTGTTGTAGCTCAGGCTCGCGTCGGACAGGTCCGCGACGCCGGAGACGCGGAGGTCGCCGTCGAACGAGTGCGCGCCGAGCCCCTCGGCCGCCCACCAGCGCTTGCCGAGCGCGGGGGCGCTCACGACGCCGAGCACGGGGCGGCCGTCGACCGCCAGGGCGATGAGCGTCGCCCACACCGGCACGCCGCGCAGGTAGTTCGCGGTGCCGTCGATCGGGTCGATGACCCACTGGCGGTGCCCCTCGCTGGTCGCCTCGGCACCGGTGTCGGCCGTGGTCTCCTCGCCGAGGAACGCGTCGTCGGGGCGCTCGGTCGCGATCCGCTCGCGCAGGGCGTGTTCGACGGCCTGGTCGGCGTCGGTCACGTGCGTGCTGTCGGCCTTCTTCGACACGTGCAGGTCCGCGGCGCGGAACCGCTCGAGGCTGATCGTGTCGGCGATGTCGGCGAGCGAGCGGGCGAAGTCCAGGTCGGCGCTGAGGTCCACGGGTCGAGCGTAGCGGGGCTACGCGGCGACGACCTCTTCCTCTTCCAGCCGGGTGACCTCACGCTCGCGGGCGATGCGGGTGCGGCGGGCGACGAGGCCGTGCACGACCACGCAGAGCAGGACGGCTGCGGCGAGCCAGAGGGCGAGCACCAGGGACGACCGGCCGAGCGAGGCGTCCGGGAAGTACTGCAGGTCCTGTGCCGCCTGCAGCCACGCGGCGCCGCTCCAGAAGGAGTGGAGCGCAGAGAAGAACCCGGGCACGAACGACGCCTGGAAGATGCCGCCGGACGACGTGAAGTTGAGCATCACGAACAACATGGTGAGCACGGGTGTCGTCCACCGCCCGAGGACCGGGTGCAGGCCGACGCCGATCGCGACGATGATCGCGTCGTACAGCCAGGCGAACAGGAACACCTGCCAGTGGTGCGTGGTGATGACGCCGTAGATCGGTCCGGCGACGATGATGCCGATGCCGGCGACGACCCCGGCGGTGGCGAGGCCGACCACGGCGGTCCACACCGCGCGGAGCTTCGTCGCGACGGACGCCACCGCGATGGCCGATGCGTAGCCGCCGACGCTCAGGGCGACGAGCAGGAAGAACAGCCCCTGCCCGGTGCTGTCCTGTTCGCCCGTGGGGACGACGTCGACGACCCGGAACGGCACGTGCTGCTCGTACGCGATCGGCAGGAAGACCTTCTGCGCGGCGCTCGCGGTCGTCTCCGATGCGGCGGTCGACACGTAGAGCGTCGCGCCCGTGGTGGTCGGCGCGTACACGGCGGCCAGGTCGCGGTCGCGGATCTGCCGCTCGGCGTCCTTGGTCGAGGCGACGACGTGGGCGACGAGGGCCCCGTCGGACTCGTCGGTGACGGTCTGGGCGAACACCTGGGTGGCGGCGGTCTGCCCGACGATGCCGACCGGCAGCTCCTTCGGCGCGGGGGCGTGGAAGGCACCGAGGTAGGCGAGGCCCATGCCGGCGGCGAGGAACAGCGGCACGAGGATGTGCGTGGCGAAGGTCAGGAGCACCCGTCCGAGGCCGGCAGGGCGCAGGACGCTTTCGGTGCGCTGCGGTCGCGGTGCTCGGGAGGACTTGTGGGTGGGGGAGTGGTGCGCGTGCGACGTCGTTGTCGTGCTCGAGGACGGGGCGTCGACGGCGGGGGTCGGCGGAAAGTTGTACTTTGCAACTTCAGACACGAGGGTTCACTGTACAACACCGCTGCACACTTGTCGACGCGTGCGGGCGGGGTGCGGTGGGGCCGGGCACGGTGGGACGAGGTGCCACGCCCGAGCGCCCTCCGCCGAGGTTCCACAACATGCCGCGCGCGGTTCGCCGAGGTTCCAAGAACGGCCCGAACCACCGCCGAGATGTGCAGATTCCGGAACCTGGACGGGGCGGGTCGGGGCGCCGGAGTGGTCACGACACGCCGTGCGTCGGAGCTCGAGCGGCCACGAACCGTTGAATGCTGCTCTGTCAGGCGACAGTTCGTGACCCATCGGTGCACGCCGACGGGCGCGGGCGCGGGCGCGCGCCGGGCTACTCCAGGCCGGGGTCGGAGGCGCCCATGCCCGTCAGGAGCGCGCGGAACGAGTCGAGCCGTTCGACGCCGGTGACGCCGAGCTCGCCGTCCTGCACCCGGTCGACGATCTCCCAGTCGTGCGCCTGCGCCAGGGGGATGCCGTCCCGAGCGGGGCGCACCGGGATCGCGTGCGAGGCGAACGCGCGGAACACGTTCGCCGGGTCGACGTGCCCGAGGCCGAACGACCGCACGCCGGGGGTGTCGATGATCCACCCGCCGTCACGGACCCGCAGCGCGATCGACGACGACGAGGTGTGCCGCCCACGACCCGTCACCGAGTTCACGACGCCGATCGCCCGGGTCGACCCGGTCAGGGCGTTCACGAGCGTCGACTTGCCGACACCGGAGTGCCCCACGGTCACCGTGACCTTGTCGTCGAGCAGGTCGTGCAGCGCCTCGAACGGGACGTCGTCGGACCGGCTCGTCACGATCCGCAAGGAGAGGCACGCGAAGTGCGCCAGGAACGGGGCCGGATCGGCGAGGTCCGTCTTCGTGATGCAGAGGATCGGGTCGAGCCCGGCGTCGAACGCGGCGACCAGGTACCGGTCGATGAGCCGGGTGCGGGGCTCGGGGTCGGCGGCAGCCACGACGATGAGCATCTGGTCGGCGTTCGCCACGATGACGCGCTCGACCTCGTCGGAGTCGTCCGCACTGCGGCGGAGCAGCGTGGTCCGCTCGGCGACCTTCACGATGCGCGCCAGCGATCCGGGGTCACCCGAGACGTCGCCGACGAGCGACACGTGGTCGCCGGTGACGACCGACTTCTTGCCGAGCTCGCGGGCCTTCGTCGCCGTGATGACGTGGTCATCGATCAGCACGCCGAACCGCCCACGGTCGACGTTCGTGACCCACCCCACGGGCGCGTCGTCGTACGTCGGCCGGGTCTTCGTTCGGGGCCGGTTGCCCTTCGGGTTCGGACGCACCCGCACGCTTGACTCGTCGTACTGTCCGTACGGTTCGTCCGCGTCGGAGTCGTCACCGTCGACGTCGTCCCACCAGCTCATGCGTCAGGCCCCCGCGTCCCCGGTCGAGACAAGCGCCGCCCACAGCTCGGGGAACTGCGGCAGCGTCTTGGCCGTGCACCCGATGTCGTCGACGGCGACGCCGTCGACGACAAGGCCCACGACGGCGCCGGCCGTCGCCATCCGGTGGTCGTCGTACGCGGCCCAGCCGCCGCCGTGGAGCGCGGCAGGCTCGATGCGCAGGCCGTCGTCGAGTTCGTGCACCGCGCCTCCCGACCGGTTCACGTCCGCCGCGAGCGCGGCGAGACGATCCGTCTCGTGCCCACGCAGGTGGCCGATCCCGGTGATCTCGGTCGGCCCGCCGGCCAGCGCGGCCAGTGCGACGAGCGCCGGTGCGAGCTCGCCGCCGCGGCTGAGGTCCAGGTCGAGACCCGGCAAGGAGGCCCCGCCCCGGATCCCGACGCCGCCGTCGACGACCAGGTCGTCGCCGTCTCGGGCCACGGTCGCGCCCCACAGGGGCAGGAGCGTCTCGAGGTCGGCGCCGACCTGCGTGGTCTCGCGCGGCCAGGTGCGGATGCGGACGGTGCCACCCGCGACGAGCGCGGCGACCGCGAACGGCGCGGCGTTCGAGAGGTCGGGCTCGATGGTGACGTCGCGAGCGGCGATCGGACCGGGGTGGACGACCCACTCGCCGACCGCGGGTTCGTCGACGGTCACGCCGTGGGCACGGAGCGCGGCGACGGTCATCTCGATGTGCGGCAGGCTCGGCAGACGCTCCCCGACGTGGGTGAGGTGCAGGCCCTCGTCGAACCGGGGCGCGGACAGCAGCAGCCCGGAGACGAACTGGGACGACGCCGACGCATCGATCGACAGGGCACCACCGCGGACCGAACCGGTGCCGGTGAACGCGAACGGCATCGAGCCGTCGCCGTCGTCGGTGACGTCGACGCCCAGGTCGACGAGCGCCCCGATGATCGCGTGCATCGGACGCTTGCGGGCGTAGGGGTCGCCGTCGACGACGACCGGGCCGACCGCCAGGGCGGCCAGCGGCGGCAGGAACCGCATCACGGTGCCGGCGAGGCCGCAGTCGACGCGGACGTCGCCGTGCATCGGTGCCGGGGTGATCCGGAGGTCGGGGCCGTAGGGGTTCGGCTGCGCGCCCGGTGCCGGCTCGACCTCGTCGATCCCGACGCCGAGCTGCCGGAGCGCCGCGATCATGAGCGCCGAGTCGCGCGAGTGCAGCGGCAGGCGGATGACGGAGGGGCCGTCGGCGAGGGCGGCGAGCACGAGCTCGCGGTTCGTCAGCGACTTCGAGCCGGGCAGCGCGACGTCGCCGCGCAGGGGACCGCGCGCGAGCGGGGCGATCCAGGGGGCCGGGTCCGCGGCGGCCTGTGCACCGCTCTGGGAATGCGTCGTGTCTGCCATCGGTTCACAAGACTACTGAAACGATCGGGAGGACCCTTGGCGACAGCACTCGCACCCTCGCGGACGCGCCTGCCCGGCGTGTCCACGTCGCTCGCTCTAGACTGGCCCGCGATGACGACCGACGAGCCGCAGGCAGCACCGCACGACCTGGTCGAGGAGACCGAGGAGCAGCTCGACGCGGTCGAGGCGGAAGAAGCGGACGACGAGTCCTTCGTCGACGCCAAGACCGTGTCGGCCGACGAACTCCGGGCCCTCTTCGAGACCCAGGCACTGCCCTTCATGGACCAGCTCTACGGCGCGGCGATGCGGATGACCCGCAACCCGGCCGACGCCTCGGACCTGGTGCAGGAGACCTTCGTCAAGGCGTTCGCCGCGTTCCGCCAGTTCAAGCAGGGCACGAACCTGAAGGCCTGGCTGTACCGGATCCTCACGAACACGTTCATCAACACGTACCGCAAGAACCAGCGGAACCCCTACCAGGGCACCATCGACGAGCTCGAGGACTGGCAGCTCGGCGGCGCCGAGAGCGTCACCCAGTCGATCTCCGCACGGTCCGCCGAGGCCGACGCGATCGACCACCTGCCGTCGTCCGCCGTCAAGGACGCCCTGCAGGCCATCCCCGAGGACTTCCGGATGGCCGTGTACTTCGCCGATGTCGAGGGCTTCTCGTACCAGGAGATCGCCGACATCATGAAGACCCCCGTGGGAACGGTCATGAGCCGTCTGCACCGTGGTCGCCGGCTCCTCCGGGGGCTCCTGGCGGACCACGCCCGTGAGACCGGCATCGTCCCGGACGCAGCGTCGACGGCGACGATGCGCGGACGAGGCCGGAAGACTGCCGCGACCGAGGGTCGCGTCGATGGGAAGGAAACACGATGAGCGGCTGCGACTGCTCCAAGGCGAAGGCCGAGCTCGAGGAGTTCCTGCACGGGGAGCTCTGCCGCGAGGACGCGGCGGACATCCGTGAGCACATGGACGACTGCGAGGACTGCACGACCGAGCACCGCGTCGGCGTCGTCCTGATCGAGACCGTGCGCCGCGCGTGCAAGGAGACCGCTCCGGAAGAACTGCGTGGCGAGATCCTCGCGCGCATCCGGCTGGAGCAGTCGACCCACTGAGGTCCTCCGCTCCGTCGTCACACGACGGGTCGGGTCGGTAGTGTCACGGACATGACCCTCCTCGTCGAGTCGATCACCACCTGGTCCGACACGGACGTCTCCGACGTCGCTGCCCTCGTCCGCCTGCTCGGCCACGAGGTCGACGATGCGGCGATGCGCGCGCGCCTCGAACGGCTCACGCCCGAGGCCGGACACCGCACCTGGGTGGTGCGTGGGGACGACGGACGGCCGGTCGCCGTCGCGGGCGCGCAGGTCACCTGGGCGTACGCGAGCGACGAGCCGACGGCGCAGCTCCTGCTGCTGGTGGTCGACGACACGGCCAGGAGGCTCGGCACCGGTTCGGCGCTCATCGGCACCTTCGAAGCGTGGGCCGTCGAGCAGGGCGCGCGTCGCCTGAGCGCCGTCAGTGCGGCCGCGACGGACAGCGCGCACCGGTTCTACCAGAAGCGCGGGTACCACGACGCGGGTGTGCGCTACACGAAGATCGCGTAGCGCACACCCGCGTCGGGGGTCCGGGCCGAGTGCCTAGCCGAGGGCTCTCTCGATGACCTCGGTGGCTTCCTGCGCGGAGCGCTTCGACGAACCGGTGGCCGGCGCGGCGCTCGCGGCACGGGCGGCGACCGACAGCGGTCGACCGTCGAGGTGCGGCGACAGGTTCATGCAGACGAACGGCCAGGCGCCCTGGTTCTCCGGCTCCTCCTGCGCCCACACGACGTCGGCGTCCGGGTAGCCGGCCAACACCTCGAGGATGCGCTCGAGTGGGAGCGGCGCGAGCTGCTCGAGCCGGACGAGGGCGACGTCGGTGACCCCGCGCTTCTCCACCTCGGCGCGCAGGTCGTGGTGCACCTTGCCGGAGTGCAGGACCACGCGACGCACCGCCGCCTTCTGGGCCACGCGGTCGTCGTCGATCACTTCCTCGAAGGTGCCGTTCGTGAAGGCCTCGACCGCGCTCGTCGCTTGGCGCAGGCGGAGCATGGCCTTCGGGGAGAACACGATCAGCGGCTTCTGCGGACGCTCCCACGCCTGGCGGCGCAGCAGGTGGAAGTACGACGCCGGAGTGGACGGGCGGGCGACGACCATGTTGTCCTCGGCGCACAGCTGCAGGTAGCGCTCGATGCGGGCGGACGAGTGATCCGGTCCCTGGCCCTCGTAGCCGTGCGGCAGCAGCAGGACGAGGCCGGAGCGCTGTCCCCACTTCTGCTCGGCGGACGAGATGAACTCGTCGATGACGGTCTGGGCGCCGTTCGCGAAGTCGCCGAACTGCGCCTCCCACAGCACGAGTGCCTCGGGCCGCTCGACCGAGTAGCCGTACTCGAACGCCATCGCCGCGTACTCGCTGAGCAGCGAGTCGTAGATGGTGAACCGGGCCTGGTCCTCGGTGAGGTTCGACAGCGGCAGCCACTCCTGGCCGTTCGACCGGTCGTGGAACACCGCCTGGCGCTGGACGAAGGTGCCGCGGCGGGCGTCCTGGCCGGCGAACCGGACGGGCTTGCCCTCCACCAGCAGCGAACCGATCGCCATGAGCTCGGCCATCGCCCAGTCCACGCCGCCGTTGCGCGTCATGTCGGTGCGCTTCGACAGCAGCTGCTGCAGCTTCGGGTGGATCGAGAAGCCAGCGGGCGGGTTGCTGTGCGCGTCACCGATGGAGCGGACGAGCTCTTCGGACACTGCGGTCTCGCGGACCTCGACCTCGGAGTCGTCCTGCTGTGCCGCCGGGCGTTCGAGTCCCTGCACGGCGCCGTCGTCGTCGACCTGGATCACCGGGATGGTGCCGGTCTGCGCCTCGTGCGTCTCGGCGAAGGCACGCTCCAGGCGGTCTTGGAAGTCGCGGTGCGCCTCGTCGTACTCTTCCTGCGTGATGTCCCCGCGGCCGACGAGGGCCTCGGTGTACAGCGTGCGGACGGACCGCTTCGCCTCGATCAGGTTGTACATGAGCGGCTGGGTCATCGAGGGGTCGTCGCCCTCGTTGTGCCCCCGGCGGCGGTAGCAGATGAGGTCGATGACGACGTCACGGTGGAACGCCTCGCGGTACGCGAACGCCAGGTCGGCGACGCGTGCGACGGCCTCGGGGTCGTCGCCGTTCACGTGGAAGATCGGCGCCTGGATCGTCTTCGCGACGTCGGTGGAGTACACCGAGCTGCGAGCCGACTCGGGCGGGGTGGTGAACCCGACCTGGTTGTTGATGACCAGGTGCACGGTGCCGCCCGTGCGGTAGCCGCGGAGCTGCGACATCTGCAGCGTCTCGACGACCACGCCCTGACCGGCCATCGCCGCGTCGCCGTGCACGAGCACCGGCAGGACGTTCGTCGAACCGGGGCCCTGCTTGTCCTGCTTGGCACGGACGATGCCCTCGAGCACGCCGTCGACGGCCTCGAGGTGGGACGGGTTCGCCGCGATCGTCACGGGGATGCTCGAGCCGTCCGAGGTGCGGAACAGCCCCTCGGTGCCGACGTGGTACTTCACGTCGCCGGAACCCTGACCGGACACCGAGCCCGGCAGGGACGAGCCCTCGAACTCACGGAAGATCTGGCCGTAGGTCTTGCCGGCGATGTTCGTCAGGACGTTCAGGCGACCGCGGTGGGCCATGCCGATCGCGACCTCGGCCAGGCCGACACCGGCGGCGTGCTGGATGAGCGTGTCGAGGAAGGCGATGGTGGACTCGCCGCCCTCGAGCGAGAAGCGCTTCTGCCCGACGTACTTGGTCTGCAGGAAGGTCTCGAAGGCCTCGGCCTCGTTGAGCTTGCCGAGGACGCGGAGCTGCTCGTCCTTCGACGGCTTCGAGTACGGGACCTCGATGCGTTCCTGCACCCAGCGGCGCTGCTCCGGGTCCTGGATGTGCATGTACTCGATGCCGACGGTGCGGCAGTAGGCGTCGCGCAGGATCCCGAGGACGTCGCGCAGCGGAGCACTGGTCGTGCCGGCCAGCCCGCCGGTGACGAACTCGCGGTCGAGGTCCCAGAACGTCAGCCCGTGGCTCTCGATCTCGAGGTCGGGGTGCGTGCGCTGGCGGTACTCGAGCGGGTCGATGTCTGCCATCAGGTGCCCGCGGACGCGGTAGCTGTTGATGAGCTCCTGCACGCGAGCCGTCTTGTTGACCCGGTGCGCCAGGTCGACGTTGATGTCGTTCGCCCACTGGATCGGCTTGTAGGGGATCCGGAGCGCCGCGAAGATGCCGTCGTAGAAGCCGTGCTCGCCGATGAGGCGTTCGTGCACGTGCTTGAGGTACTCGCCCGAGCCGGCGCCCTGGATCACCCGGTGGTCGTAGGTGCTCGTCAGGGTGATGGTCTTGCCGATGCCGAGCTCGACGAGGGTCTTCGACGCCGAGCCCTGGAACTGCGCCGGGTACTCGAGGGCGCCGGCGCCGATGATCGCGCCCTGCCCCTTGGTCAGACGCGGGACCGAGTGCACGGTGCCGATGCCGCCCGGGTTCGTGAGCGAGATCGTCGTGCCCTGGAAGTCGGCCGGCGTCAGCTTGTTGTCGCGGGCCCGCTTGACCAGGTCTTCGTAGGCCGACAGGAACTGGCCGAAGGTCAGGGTCTCCGCACGCTTGATGCTCGGCACGAGGAGCGACCGGGTGCCGTCCTTCTTCGGGACGTCGATCGCGATGCCGAGGCCCACGTGCGCCGGGGCGACGACGAACGGCTTGCCGTCGCGCTCCTCGTAGAACACGTTCTGGCTCGGGAAGTCCTTGAGCGCCTGCACCATCGCCCACCCGATGAGGTGGGTGAAGGAGATCTTGCCGCCGCGGGCACGGCGCAGGTGGTTGTTGATGACGATCCGGTTGTCGATCATCAGCTTCGCCGGGATCGTCCGGACGCTCGTGGCCGTCGGGACGGTCAGCGAGGCGTCCATGTTCGACGCCAGGGTCTTCGCCATGCCCCGGAGCGGGGTCGCCACGTCCTCGTGGGTCTCCTCGTGGTCGTCGGCGGCGTCGTTGGCCTCGGCCGGGATCGGCGGCGGGGTCGGCTGGCGCGACGTGGTCTTCGCCTGGATCGGACCACCTTGCGCTGCCTGCTGCTGCGGGGCCGGCGCGTCACCGGTCGCGGGCTGCTGCGTGGTCGACTGCGCGGGCGTCGAGGACTGCTGATCAGCTGCCGGAGCGCCGCCGACCTGCGTGCGGTGGTAGCTCTCGAGGACCGGCCACCAGGACTTGTCGACCGACTCCTTGTCCGCGACGAACTGCTCGTAGAGCTCGTCGACGAGCCACTCGTTCGCCCCGAATTCGCCCGCGGTCTCGTCCGTTCCGGTCAGATGGCTCGACACAGCCGATCGCCCACTCTCCGTCGATAGATGCTCGTGTGTGTCGTGCGGTGCAACCCTGCCCCGCACAGGTGCCAAGCCTAGCCGCTCGCACATGTCCGTTCGGTGTCAGCCGCGGCGCGAGTCGGGGCCCGGTCCGGCCTCCGGGCGGAGCCGTACAGTGGGGCCCATGAGGTTCTACGAGACGCGGCCGACACACGACCTGACCTACTCCGACGTCTTCCTCGTCCCGAGCCGTTCCGGCGTGACGAGCCGCTTCGACGTCGACCTCGCGTCGAACGACGGCAGCGGTGCGACGATCCCGATCGTGAGCGCCAACATGAACTCGGTCACGGGTCCGCGCCTCGCCGCGACCCTGGCCCGGCGCGGGGGCCTCGGCGTCCTGCCGCAGGACATGCACCTGCAGGACCTCGACGCCGCGATCCGCTGGGTGAAGGACCAGCCGGTCGACTACGACACCGCCTACGACATGGGCTCGTCCACCACCGTCGCCGAGGCACTCGAGCAGCTGCTGCCCGTCGCCGGTCGGGGCGTGGTGGTCCGCGACGCCGCCGGGGAGTACCTCGGGTGCGTCCCCGCCAGCCGGCTCGGCGACGCCGGTCCCGACGCGACGCTCGGCGACCTGCTGCACGGCGCCTCGACCGCGATCGACGCCGAGGACGCCGGCACGCCCCGCCACGTCTACGACGTGCTGAGCGGCGCCGAGGTCGACTTCGCACCCGTCGTGCGGCACGGCAAGGTCGTCGGCACCACGAGCCGGACCAGCGCCATCCGCTCGGACATCTACACGCCGGCCGTCGACGTCTCTGGTCGCCTGCGCGTCGCGGCCGCGATCGGCATCAACGGCGACGTCGCCGCCAAGGCGCAGGCCCTCGCCGCCGCCGGGGTCGACGTGCTCGTGCTCGACACAGCGCACGGACACCAGGAGAGCATGCTCCGCGCGCTCCGCACCGTCGCGGGGCTCCGGCTCGGCATCCCGCTCGTCGCCGGCAACGTCGTCACCGCCGACGCCGTCGCCCACCTCGTCGACGCGGGCGCGGACATCATCAAGGTCGGTGTCGGACCCGGCGCCATGTGCACCACGCGCATGATGACCGCCGTCGGTCGGCCGCAGTTCTCCGCCGTCCTCGAGACCGCCGCCGCCGCACGGTCCCTCGGCGCGCACGTCTGGGCCGACGGCGGGGTCCGGTACCCCCGCGACGTCGCGCTCGCACTGGCGGCCGGCGCCTCGGCCGTGATGATCGGCTCGTGGTTCGCCGGCACCCTCGAAGCGCCGGGCGTGCTCCGTCGCGACGCCGCCGGCAAGGCCTACAAGGAGAGCTGGGGGATGGCGTCCGCGAAGGCCGTCCGCGAGCGGTTCGAGCGGCTCGACCCGTACGAGCGGGCCCGCAAGGAGCTCTTCGCCGAGGGGATCTCGTCGTCGACGATCTACCTCGACCCGGAGCGCCCGAGCGTCGAGGACCTGCTCGACATGATCACCACGGGCGTCCGGAGCTCCGCCACCTACGCGGGCGCCGCGTCGCTGGCCGAGTTCTCCGAGCGTGCCCTGGTCGGCATCCAGTCCGCCGCCGGCTACGAAGAGGGCAAGCCGCTCCCCGTCAGCTGGTAGCGCGCCGGCGGGCGCGGCCCTGGTCGCGACCACGAACGGACGGGAGGCCCGTGGCTGCGTTGCCACGGGCCTCCCGTCCGCCATCGCGAAAGCGACAGATCCCTGCGGAACGTTCGCGGGGATCTGTCGCTTTGCCGGAACTGTTGGTGCGGCTACCGGCGTCGGGTCGCGTCCTCGACCTCGCCCACGAGCTCCTCGAGGATGTCCTCGAGGAAGAGCACGCCGAGGGTCCGGCCGTCGGCGTCGAACGCCCGCGCGACGTGGCGGCCCGCAGCCCGCATGGTGGCCAGGGCGTCCTCCAGGTCCATCTCCGTGTAGAGCGAGATGAGCTGGCGGATGCGCTTCGGCGGCACCGGGTCGTCGAACTCGTCCGGCCGCAGGTCGATGACGTCCTTCACGTGCACGTAGCCCGTGGGGGAGCCGTCCTCGCCGACGAGCACGTACCGCGAGAACCCGCGCTGCGCCACCGCACGCTCGACGTCCGCCGGGGTGGCGTCCTCGGGCAGGGTGACGAGCTCGGCCATCGGCACGGCGACGTCGCGGACCTTCTTCTCGGTGAACTCGAACGCCAGGGCGAGCTTGCCGTCGTCGGTCAGGGTGCCCTCGCGGCGGGACTGCTCCACGATCGTCTGCACCTCTTCCACCGTGAAGGCGCTGACGGCTTCATCCTTGGGCTCGACGCGGAACAGGCGCAGCACGGCGTTCGCGACCTCGTTCAGGCCGACGATGACCCAGTGCAGGCCGTGGCCGATGTACCAGAGCGTCGGCACGAGCAGCAGCGCTGCGCGATCTGGCATCGAGAACGAGATGTTCTTCGGGACCATCTCGCCGAACACCACGTGCAGGAACGAGACGAGCAGCAGCGTGACCACGAACGCCACGGTGCCGATGACCTCGACGCTCCAGCCCGTCAGGTGCAGCGGGACCTCGAGCAGGTGGTGGATCGCCGGCTCGGAGACGTTCAGGATGAGCAGCGAGCAGACCGTGATGCCGAGCTGCGTGGTCGCGAGCATGCGAGTGGCGTGCTCCATGGCCCAAAGCGTCATCTGCGCGGCCTTCGAGCCTTCTTCTGCGCGCGGTTCGATCTGCGATCGGCGGGCGGAGATGACGGCGAACTCGGCGGCGACGAAGTACGCGTTGCCGAGCAGCAGCACGAAGAGCCAGAAGATGCCCCACCAGTCGGAGCTCATCGGGTACTGCCCTTCGTGGCGGTCTTCGTGGCGGTCTTCGTGGCGGTCTTCGTGGCGGGGATGATGATGGCGGTCGCCGCGGTGTCCGTCGGCGGGGGCGTCGGGGTCCAGCGGATGCGGTCGATCCGGCGGCCGTCCAGACGTTCGACCCGGAAGACACCGCTGTCGAGCGGGACCTCGTCACCGACGACGGGCAGGCGGCCGAGCGTCGACATGAGGAAGCCGCCGACGGTCTCGTACGGGCCGTCCTCCGGCACCTTCACGCCGGCGCGGTCCTCGAGCTCGTCGGGACGCAGGAGACCGGGGAAGGTCAGCCAGTCGCGGGAGCGGACCACGTCGATGCGCGCGCGGTCGTGCTCGTCGGAGACCTCGCCGACGATCTCCTCGATGAGGTCCTCGAGCGTGACGACCCCGGCGGTGCCGCCGTACTCGTCGACCACGATGACCATCTGGTAGCCGCGGCCGCGGACCTCGGCGAGCAGGGTGTCGCCCGGCATCGTCTCGGGCACGCGTTCGGCGTCGGTCATGAGTGCTCCGACGGGGACCTCCGGGCGCTTCTCGCGGGGGACGGCGACGGCCTGCTTGACGTGCACGATGCCGACGACGTCGTCCGCGTCCTCCTCGATGACGGGGAAGCGGCTGAAGCCGGTCTTGCGGGCGAGGGCGATGACGTCCTGCGCGGACTCGGACACCCGGATGGTGGAGAGCCGCGGGCGCGGCGTCATGACGTCGCTGGCGCTGAGCTCCGAGAACGAGATCGTCCGTTGGAGCAGCGTCGCGGTGTCCTGCTCGAGCGACCCCTCGGACGCCGAACGGCGGAGCAGCGAGGTGAGCTCTTCGGCGCTGCGAGCACCGGAGAGTTCCTCTTGCGGCTCGATGCCGATCGACCGCAGCACGGCGTTCGCGGTGCCGTTGAGCACCGCGACCGCCGGCTTGAACACGGTCGTGAAGGCGATCTGCAACGGCACGACGAGCTTCGCGGTCTGCAGCGGCAGCGCGAGCGCGAAGTTCTTCGGTACGAGCTCGCCGAGGATCATCGACAGCAGGGTCGCGATGACGAGCGCGATGATCGACCCGACGGTCTCGACGATGCCCTCGGGCAGGTTCATCGCCAGGAACGGTGCCTCGAGCAGCTTCGCGATGGACGGCTCGAGCAGGTAGCCGGTGAGCAGCGTGGTCAGCGTGATGCCGAGCTGCGCACTCGACAGGTGCGTCGAGGTGACCTTCAACGCCCCGATGACGGGTGCCAGGCCCGGCTCACCGCGGTCGCGACGCGCTTCGACGTCGGCGCGGTCGAGGTTGACCAGCGCGAACTCGGACGCGACGAAGACGCCGGTGCCGAGTGTCAGCAGGATGCCGCCGACGAGCATGACGATGTCGATCGGACTCATGATTCACCCCCGTCCGCGCACGGGGATGACGTGCAGCTCACCGAGTGAGCGGCGGATGAGTGAGGCGAAGAACTATTCGGGGGATCGTCCACAGTGCTGCCAATCGTACTGCCTGCCCGAGGGGCCGACCGAGGATCCGTTCAGGAAGGCCGCGCGTCTACGCCGTGACCCGCGCGCGGTGGTACTGCTGCGGCTCGTAGTCGACGGTCACGCCGAGCTCGACGGCCACGCGCAGCGGGAAGCCCGGGTCGCGCAGGAACTCGCGGCCCACCATCACCACGTCGGCCTGTCCGGTCGCGACGATCTGCTCGGCCTGGAGGCCCTCGGAGATCATGCCGACCGCGATGGTGCCGATGCCGGCTTCGCGCTTGATCGCCGCGGCGTGCGGCACCTGGTAGCCGGGGCCGACCGGGATCGGCGCGCTCGCGACGTTGCCGCCGGTCGAGACATCAGCCAGGTCCGCGCCGTGCTCCGCAGCCCACCGAGCGACCTCCGTGGTCTCGTCGAGCGTGAGCCCGCCGTCCACCCAGTCGGTCGCCGAGAACCGCACGACGATCGGGAAGCCCTCGCCGACCTCGGTACGGACGGCGTCGAGGACCTCGAGCAGTGCCCGGGCGCGGTTCTCGAGCGACCCGCCGTACTGGTCCGTGCGGTGGTTGCTCAGCGGCGAGAGGAACTGGTGCAGCAGGTACCCGTGGGCGGCGTGGATCTCGACCAGGTCGAACCCGGCCTCGACGGCACGGCGAGCGGACTGCGCGAACGCCAGTGCGACGACCCGGATGTCCTCGGTCTCCAGCTCGCGCGGGACCGCGTAGCCGTCGAAGGCCACGGCGGACGGGGCGACGGTGGACCAGCCGCCCTGGTCGGCGGGGACCGAACCGTGCGTGGACTCCCACGGGCGGAACGTCGATGCCTTGCGGCCGGCGTGCGCGAGCTGGACACCGGCGGCAGCGCCCTGCGCGTGCAGGAAGTCGACGATCGGCTTGAAGGCGTCGCGCTGCTGGTCGTTCCAGAGTCCGAGGTCCTGCGGGCTGATCCGGCCTTCCGGCACCACGCCGGTCGCCTCGACGACCACCGCACCGGCACCGCCCTTGGCGAAGCCGCCCAGGTGGACGAGGTGCCACGCGGTCGGCACGCCGTCCTGCTCCTCGGCCGAGTACTGGCACATCGGGGAGACCCAGATGCGGTTGCGGACCGTCAGGTCGCGGATGGTGATCGGCTCGAACAGGGCGTGCGTCACGCGGGACTCCTCAGGGGACGGGCGCCGGCTCGGCCGCGAGTTCCGTCAGGAACGACCGCAGTGACGCCGACGACGTGTAGTGGTGGCCGACCGCCCCGATCGCTTCCGCGCCGGTGGCGTTCTCGGCCCTGTTGTCCACGAACACCATCTGCTGCGGCTCGATTCCCAGACGCGCGCACGTGTCGCGGTATATGGATGCGTCGGGCTTCAGGACGTGCTCCTCGGCGCTCACCACCACCGTCTCGAACAGCGAACCCATCGGGGAGCGTCGGTACGGGTCACCGAAGTCGAAGCCGGCGTTCGACAGCAGTGCCACCCGGGTGCCGGCGTCGTGCAGCTCCTCGACGACCGCCAGGGTCTCCGGTTCGACCTCGAACCACCCGGTGAAGTCGACGGCCCAGAACCGGTGGATGTCGGTGATGCTCCAGGTCCGCCCGACGCGTTCGCCGATCGCCCGCCAGTACGCCACCACGGACAGGTCGCCGCGGTCGAGGTCGTGGCGGAGCTCCTGGTAGACGGTGAACAGCTCGTCGGCGGGCACCCCGGTCAGCTCCACGAGTGCGTCACGCGACGCGTGCGGCGTGCGGCTGATCACCTCGCCGTAGTCGAAGACCACCACGCGACCAGGCAGGAACAGGCTCATGCGCTCCACCGTAACGTGGGGCCGGTGAACGACTTCGTGCCCGTCCAGCCGTCCGATGCCGCCGCGTGGGTCACCGCGCCGACGGGGGAGTCCACCAAGTACCGCCGTGGGGTGCTCGGCATCGCGACCGGCTCCGACCAGTACCCGGGTGCCGCGGTGCTCGGGGTCGACGCCGCGGTCCACACCGGCGTCGGCATGGTCCGCTACGTCGGACCGTCGCGGGCGTCGAACCACGTCCTGGCCCGTCGCCCCGAGTCCGTCGCCGGCGTCGGTCGGGTGCAGGCATGGCTCGTCGGCTCGGGCATCTCGGCGTCGTCGCTCGGTGATCTGGACGCCACGACCGCCTCGGCCTTCACGCGCGCTTCGGACGACGGCGTCCCGGTCATGGTCGACGCCGGCGCGATCCCGCTCGTCGACCTCGGCCCGCTCGCCGTCCTGACCCCGCACGCGGGGGAGCTCGCGTCGTTGCTCGGCGTCTCCCGCGACTCGATCGAGCAGGACCCGGCCGCCGCGGCGCTCCGCGCGGCCGAGCAGACCGGCAGCGTCGTGCTGCTCAAGGGCGAGCGCACGCACGTGGTCACGCCCGACGGGTCGGTCCGGTTGGTGGCGTCGTCGGCGACGCCGTGGCTCGCCGCCGCCGGTGCCGGGGACGTGCTCGGCGGGGTGCTCGGCGCGCTCGTGGCGTCGCGGCAGGGTGCCGTCGAGGCTGCTGGTTCGTCGCTGACGCCGTCGGACCTCGCGCACCTGGCAGCGTCGGCCGCGGTGGTGCACGGGCTCGCGGCGCGGCGGGCGTCCGGCGGCGGGCCGTTCCCGATGACCGGGCTCATCGCCGAGCTGCCCGGGGTCGTGCGGGACCTGGTCGTCGACGGCGACGCGCGCGGGTAGCGGTCGGTGCGCGGCGACGCAGCACGACAGCGTCGACGTCGTACGACATCAGTGATGTCGCCTGTTGCAGACGCCGCGTGACGACTTCCTCGTTGTCGCACGACAACGAGGAAGTCGTTCCGTGCGTGCGCCGGTGGTTGTACACGCGCGGTGACGACAGCATGGATGTCGTACGACATCGAGTTCGTCGTTCCTTGCCCACGCGCATGATTGCGGGCGCGGGGTGACGACAAGGTCGACGTCGTACGACATCGATCGTGTCGCCTGTTGCAGACGCGAGCGGGGACGGACGGGAGGCCCGTGGCGGGGCCGCCACGGGCCTCCCGTCCGCCTGTCGCGCACGTCACGGGCGTGACGCGCGTCGCGGACGTCAGCTCGCGGGGGTCGCGTGCACCAGGAACTCGACCGTGCCGGAGTCGTCGACCTTCACGAAGCCGAGGCTCGGCGCCTGCACGCCGTAGTCCGAGAACGTGACCGGGATCGAGCCGGAGATGTCGACGCCGTCGCCGTTCAGGCCGACCTGCAGGTCGGCGGTGACGTCCTTCGTGACGCCGTGCAGCGTGAGCTTGCCGGCAGCGGTGACCTTCGTCGTGTCCGAGCCGCTCGGGACCGCGTCGGCGATCGGCTCGGAGAGTTCGAACGTGGCCTCGGGGAAGGCGGAGGTGTCCATCGCGGAGTCGCGGAAGTAGGAGTCACGCTGGTCCGAATCGGTGGCGATGTCGGCGACCTGCACTGTGATCGTTGCCTTCGTGATGCTCGTGCCGTCGACTGTGGCGCTGCCGGAGACGCTGTCGGTGCGGCCGGTGACGGTGACGTCGGAGCCGTTGAGGACCTCGTGCAGGCGGTAGCCGGCCTCGGAGTCGCCACCGACCGTCCACACGCCGGACAGGTCGGAGTCGTCGAGGGTGGAGGCCTCGCGGCTGGCGGCCACGGACGGTGCCGCCGACGCCTTCGCGTTCTCGTTGCTCGTGTAGACGTTCGTCGCGACGATCGCCCCGATGACGCCGAGCACGACGACGGCGGCGATGACGGAGATCCAGATGACGGCCTTGCGGCGCCCGCGCGGGGTTTCGGTGGTCACGAGCAAGACGGTGACACGTCATGGTTGGGGGAGCCTGGGATTCTCTGCCGGTTCGGGTGCACTCGGTGCCGGTTCGGGTGCGCTCCCTGCCGGTACGCTCGTTCGGTGCGCAGGACCGGGAACCCGTGGATCGAACGCGTCGGGTTCGTCCTGGCGTTCGCCGCCGTGCACGCGGCGCTGTGGTGGCTGACCGCGATCTCGGCGAACCTGCCCCTCGGCGACGTCACCATCACCTACAGCCGGTGGATCGAGGCCGGGCGGAGCGCGGACTTCTGGGTCGGCATCGACGGCGAGTGGGTCTACCCGATCCTGGCGATCGTGCCGATGGCCGCCGCAGCACTCGGTGGGATCGCGTCGATCGGCTCCGGCTGGTTGCTGCTGATGGTCCTGCTCGATGCCGTGGCGTGCGCGTTCCTGTGGCGGTTCCGGGCGCGGGCCGTGCTCGGCTCGTCGGTGCGTGCGGGCGGCTCGTCGGCGCGCGGTGTTCGCGTCGTGTGGTGGTGGCTCGTCTTCCTGCTCGCGCTCGGCCCGATCGCCCTCGGCCGCATCGACACCGTGGCGACCGTGTTCGCCCTGGTCGGGGTCGCCTTCGTCGCCTCGCGGCCGGCGGTCGCCTCGGCGCTCTTCACCGCCGGTGCCTGGACGAAGGTCTGGCCGGCAGCCCTCGTCGCCGTACTGCTGCTCCTGCGCAAGGGGCACCGCCGCGGCGTGCTGTCGGGGGCGCTCGTGCTCAGCGCGCTCATCGTGCTCGTCGACGTGCTCTGGGGCGGAGCGCCGTACCTGCTGTCGTTCATCGGTGAGCAGACCGGGCGTGCGCTGCAGATCGAGTCGCCCCTCGCGACGCCGTTCATGTGGGCGGCGGCGTTCGGGGCTCCCGGCGCTGCCGTGTTCTACGACCAGCAGATCCTGACGTTCGAGGTCTCCGGCGCCGGCACGGACGCGGCGGCCGCGGTCTCGACGCCGCTGATGGCCCTGGTGGTCGTCGCCGGTGTCGTCCTCGCGCTGTGGGCCGCACGCCGCGGTGCCCGTCGTGCCGAGCTCGCGCCGGTCCTCGCGCTGCTGTTCGTCGCCGCGCTCATCGCCACGAACAAGGTCGGATCGCCCCAGTACATCGGGTGGCTCGCCGTGCCGGTCGTGTGGGGACTGGCCGCGGGGACACCGAGTGTGCGCCGGTTCGTGCCGATCGCCATCGCCGCGCTGCCCACCGCCGTGCTGACGCAGCTGATCTACCCGGCGTACTACGACCAGGTGCTCACGCTGCAGCCGTGGATGCTCGTGGTGCTGACGCTGCGGAACGTGCTCGAGGTGGCGATCCTGGCGTGGACCGTGGTCGAGCTGGTGCGGATGGGCCGGGGCACGGGCAGGATGGACGCATGATCGTCGCCTTCTCCGTTGCTCCGTCCGGTGGTCCCTCCGAACAGGCGGACGGCTCAGTGCACGACGCCGTCGCCGCAGCCGTGCGGGTGGTCCGCGAGAGCGGCCTGCCGAACCGCACGTCGTCGATGTTCACCGAGCTCGAGGGGGAGTGGGACGAGGTCATGGACGTCGTCAAGCGTGCCACCGAGGCCGTGGGTGTCTACGGCACGCGGGTGTCGCTCGTACTCAAGGCCGACATCCGACCGGGGCACACCGGCGAGATCGACGGCAAGCTCGAGCGGCTCGAAGCGGCGCTCGGCGAGTAGCGCTCAGCGGCCGGCGCTGTCGCTCGGCGCTCGCGTTCGGCGCTGTCGCTCGGCGCTCGCGCTCAGCGCTTGTCGCGTCGGCGTGCCCGGGTCCGACGGCGGGGGTCCGGTCCGAGCACCACGAACACCGTCAGCAGCGCGATGCCGGCGAGCACCGCGATGAGCACGATGACCATGCCCATCGGGTCGGTGGCGTCCTCGCAGTTCACGGGCGCGCCGGCGGGGCACGAGGCGAGCACGGTGGCGGCGAGGGACATGTGCTCATTGAACAACGAGGGCCCGCACGACACGCCGCCGCCCTCCCGCGGATGTCGGTGGTCGGGTGTCTCATGGCCCGTATCGAGCCACATCCGGTGGCCCCGAGACGACGAGGAGCGCGTGATGACCCACGACGGCTGGTGCCCCGACTGCGACCTGCGAACGGTCGTCATCGACACGGACGAACAGGGCGAGAACGCCTGGGCCACGTGCGCTGAGTGCGGCGTCGGCTGGACGCACCGCGACGAGCTGCCCGAGGTCGCACCCGCAGCGGCGCGTCCCGCCCACACGGAGCGTCAGGCGGCCTGACCCGGTTCACCTCGGGTACGACCGGGCCAGCCCGGTGCGACCCGTGCTGGCAGCGCACGGCGACTTCCGTTCGGCCTTTGGAGCGGTCTACACTGCTCGGACCGGATGGTCGTCGCCACCCGGACCGTCCCGTTCGCTGCTGAACCCGGACCGGCACCCCGCTCGGGCGTGGCCGCGCTGCCGATCGGCACGTGGACCGCGACGATCGCGGGTCGCCCCCGCCGACACCGTCCAGCCGACACCCCGATCCGACGCCGCCCGTGCAGGACGTCGTCCGAGAACAGGCCCCATGTCACAGCTCACGCCTGCGCGTCGCACCGCCGCGCTCATCTCGCTCGCCCTCGGCGGCTTCGCCATCGGATCGACCGAGTTCGTCGCGATGGGTCTGCTGCCGAACATCGCGCAGGCACTGCTGCCGCAGCAGTACGGCCTCGACCCGGACGCTGGCATCGCGCACGCGGGCTGGCTCGTCAGCGCCTACGCCCTCGGGGTCGTCGTCGGTGCTCCCACCATCGCGGCGATGTCGGCGAAGTTCCCGCGCAAGGGCCTGATCCTCGTGCTGCTCGTCGGGTTCGTCCTCGCGACGATCGCGAGCGCGCTGCTGCCGTCGTTCGGCCTGGTACTCGTCGCCCGGTTCGTCGCCGGCCTGCCGCACGGCGCCTACTTCGGCATCGCCTCGATCGTCGCGGGCGACATGATGGGCCCGGGCAAGCGCGGCAAGGGCATCGCGATGGTGCTGCTCGGACTGTCCGTCGCGAACGTCGTCGGTGTCCCCGCGATCACCTGGGTCGGCCAGCTCGCCGGCTGGCGGATCGCCTACGGCGTCGTCGCCGCATTGTTCGCGCTCACGTTCCTCGCCGTCGCGGCCTTCGTGCCGAAGAGCGCCCGAGACGAGCACGCGACGATCGGCCGGGAGCTCCGCGCCTTCCGCGTGCCGCAGGTCTGGATCGTGATGGGCCTCGGCGCCGTCGGGTTCGGTGGGTTCTTCGCCGTCTACTCGTACATCTCCCCGCTCGTGCAGCACGTCACGGGCATGCCGGAGTCGTTCGTGCCGATCGTCCTGGTGGTCGTGGGCATCGGCATGGTCGTCGGCGGTGTGCTCGGCGGACACCTCGCCGACCACAGCGTGAAGCGCACGATCTACTTCGGCATGTTCTCGCTCATCGGCGCGCTGCTGCTCACGGTGCTGACCGCGCAGTGGCTCTGGGGCATGCTGCTCGGCGCGTTCCTGCTCGGTGCGACCTCGTCGGCGATCCCGCCGGCGGTGCAGTCCCGCCTGATGGACGTCGCCGGCGACGCCCGGACGATCGCCGCGGCGCTCAACCACTCGGCGTTCAACATCGGCAACTCGCTCGGCGCAGCACTCGGCGGTGCGGTCATCGCCGCCGGCTTCGGGTTCGTCGCACCGGGCTGGCTCGGCATCGTCCTCGCGCTGCTCGGCGTCCTCGTCACGATGTTCAGCTACTCGGTCGAGCGTCGCACCACGCGCCGTGCCGCGCTGCGCTCCCCGTCGCCCAGTACCGGCCCGATCACCGCGCCCGTCCCGATCCACTGATCGCGCGCGAGCGCCGCCAGCGCGGTTCGCGATAGCGACAGTCTGCCGCGAACTGTTCGCGGCAGAGTGTCGCTTTCGTGGAACGGACCGCCGGCATCGGCGGCACAGTGTCGCTGTGGCGGGACAGACCGCAGGCCGGTCCCGATTCAGTGACCGCGCGCGGTGGGCGTGCCCACGCACCGGACGGGAGGCCCGTGGCGACGCCGCCACGGGCCTCCCGTCCGACGTGGTGTGCGGCAGATCGCCCCTGGTGAGCAGAAATGGTCGGGTCCCGCGATGGGACCCGACCATTTGTGCTCACGAAGCGGGCAAGCCCGCGCGTGCGCCGCGCTACAGGCCCAGCGGGCCGCCGTCCTGCACGATGATGCCGTCGGTGATCGCCCGCTTCCGGAGCGCCACCTTCGTGCCCACGTCGAAGCCTGCGACGCGGTACTTCTCGCGGATGCGCTTGAGGTAGCTCTTCGCGGTCTCCTCGGAGATGCCGAGCTGGTACGCGACGCTCTTCACAGGCTCGCCACCGCCGTACAGGGCCATGACGCGACGCTCCTGGGCGCTGAGCTTCGGGACGCCACCGACGTCGCCGCTGTTGATGGCCAGGTCGAGCTCGGCGGAGACGTACTGCTCGCCGCGCTGGGCGGAGCGGATCGCCTCGACGATCATGTCGGCGTCCTCGCTCTTCACCAGGTAGCCGAGCGCGCCGGCCGCCAGGGCCTCGCGCACGACGTTCGGCTCCGAGTAGGTGCTCATCACGACGGTCTTCACACCGGCGGTCTTGAGCGTCGAGATCTTCAGCGACACCGGGATGGAGTCCTTGAGGTCCAGGTCGAGCAGCACCACGTCCACCGGGAACGCCGGGCTCGTCAGGAGCTCGGGCCAGGTCGTGACCGCGGCCACCAGCGTGATGTCGTCGGCGGCGCTCCGGATCCACTCCGTGAGCGCGCCGAGGAGCATCCTGTGGTCGTCGACGAGTGCGAGTCGGATGGGTTCCTCTGGAGTCGCCATGCGGGCGTCCTTTCTCGGGGGCAGTTCGTGCCCGATCCTAGGAGGGAGGGGCACGTGGCACGGGCAGGCTGTCCGGGTGTCCGGCAGCTACATCGACGGATGTCGGTCCACGACGCAGTGGGCGACGATGTGGAGCGCGCCGTCGCGGACCGTCTCGGTGTACGGACCGATGCGTTGCAGGGCGCTCCAGGCGGTGGGGCCGAGGCGTCGGCGCTGGACGCCGCGGGACTCGATCACGACCGGCACGTCCATCCGCTCGTCGGTGACGGGGTGGCCGTCGGACCCGACCGGGCCGAGCGTGACCGAGACGACCGGCAGCCCGGGGGTGGCGGTGCGACCGTCGCCGACCATCTGCCACAGGGCCTGCAGCAGTCCGTCGCGCTGGGCGGGGGTGAGGTGTCCGGCCAGGGCGCCCGGGTCGGCGACGCTCACCGAACGCCCGAGGTGGTCGGACTCCGTGATCGCGTGGTACAGTCAGGTCTCGCGCCGTCCCTCGATGAGGTGCAGGCGGAGCTCGGTCGCGAGTGAGGCCGCGACGGAACTCGAGGCGTCCGACAGCGGCAGGGGATCGGTGCCGTTCGCGACGGCGTCGAGCAGCTTCTCGGCGGCCAGGTCGAGTCGGGCGAGCTCGTCCGAGGCGAGCATGCCGACGGCGAACTGCGGCGCCTGCACGTTGCTCTGCACGAGCACTCGGTCGAGTTCCCGCTGCACGAGCTGCCGGAACCGCTGCACGACGTACAGGGCGATCGACGGCGGCACGACGACCAGGGCCAGCAGGGACACGATGCCCGGCAGCGTGTCGTTGGTGATCGGGGTCGAGGCGACGCTCATGCCGACGAACGCCAGGCCGAGGACCGCGATGGCGGCGGCGACCTCGCGGGCGGGTCGGAGCGTGGCGATCGGCAGGAGCGCGAAGCCCGCGGCGATCGACGCCGATGCCGTGTGGGCGATGTCGTGCTCGGGCCAGATGCCGATGAAGTCCAGGGTCACGACGCACGCCAGCACGACGCAGATCAGCACGAAGGCCAGCCCGGTCAACCGCTCGCCGTAGGTCAGCACGCTCAGACCGACACCGACCGCGGCGACGATGTAGAGCATCCAGGCGGCTGCGGGCAACCACGGGTCGGAGAAGTCGGACCAGCGGACCAGGAAGTACACGATGCCGGAGACGGCCTCGATCGCGGTGAGCACCGCGGCGCCGAGGCCGAGGTACCCGGCTCCGAGCGAGGCGCCGGGCTTGGCGGCCTGACGGAGCGACCGTGCACCGGTCGAGGTCGAGGGGAGCCCGCGGGCCTGCCGACGCTCGCTGGTGCGGTAGCGCTCGCGCGCCTCGCGACGGGTGCGCGGCGGCTGCTGGCCGGTCGACTCGCCGGGCAGGCCTCGGCTGATGGTGTCCTCGGGGACCCGGGTCATCGCGGTGCCTCCAGGACGACGGTGGTGCCGGAGCCCGGCGCGGAGAAGAGCTTGGCGTCGCCGCCGACCTCGCGCAGGCGGCTCACGACGCTCTCCTTGAAGCCGAGTCGCTCGGCGCTCACGGTGGTCAGGTCGAACCCGACGCCGGAGTCCGTGACCATGGCGCGCACCATGTCGTTGTCGTGGACGATCGTGACGTGCGCCTCGCCGACGCCGGCGTGCCGGCGGACGTTCTCGAGGCACTCGCCGAGTGCGAGCAGGAAGGCGTCGAGCACGTGCGAGGGCAGCAGCACCTGGCCGGTGCCGTGCCAGCTGACCTCGAGGCCCATCCGCCCGAAGCGCTGCTTCACCGACTCGAGGGTCTGGCCGAGCGGCGACTCCTCTTCGCGGGTGAGCGAGTAGTCGCCGGACTGCGACGGCTGCGGGGTCGCGCCGAGTCGCAGGTGGCGCAGGAGTCTGGCGTCCTCGGCGGCCTGCTCGCGCATGGCCTGCTCGGAGACCCCGACGCCGGAGTGGGCGAGGAGCGTGAGCGTCGCGAGGACCGTGTCGTGCAGCAGCCGCGCCCCCTGCCGCCGCTGGGCCTCGGTCTCGCTGGCCTGGCGTTCGGCGCGGTGCGCGGTGCCGATGCTGTAGATCCGTCGGGCGACGCGGGGGATGCTGCGCGAGATCCAGACGGACACGACCGCGATGAGCACCCAGCCGAGCAGAGCGCCGCTGACGGGTGTCGACAAGATCGTGCCGGTCGCCCAGACCATCACGACCACGACGACGCCACCGGCGGCGATGGTGAGTCCGAGGCCCACGGGGTGCCCGCGCTGCGCCATCAGCGGTGCGGAGAGGGAACCGCCCGCGAGCGTCATGACGGCGCTTGCGACGAGCGGGCGGACCGACTCGTCGACGCCGGAGAACAGCAGCGCGAGCGAGGCGAGCCCCGTGACGAGGATCGCGGCGGTCCACCACACGGTGCCGCTGCGCCCGAAGAACACGAACGAGGCGACCATCGCGGCGATGCACAGCAGGGCGCCGACGAGCGGCAGGGCAGGGACCGCGGCGGCGGAGACCACGCCGACGACGCTGATGAGCGCGCAGACGATGCCCACGACACGGGTCGTCGCCCGCAGCAAGCGGTCGCGTTCCTGTGCGATGAATTCCATCGATGTCCTGGTTGGTGACGAGCTGGTGTGACGGGTCGTGCGGGGAAACCGAGCCTCGTTCAGTCCGGGCTCGCAGCCATCCAATCACGGGCGACACCCGTTGGGGGGTGTTCGGCGCGCCGTACCGCGCGTGCCGCGGCCCCTGTGCGTGCCGCCGCCCCGCCGCGTGCCGTGTCGCGCTCAGCCGTCGAGCAACCGCCGCAGGTGCGCGCCGACCTGCTCGTGCTCGATGAGGAACCCGTCGTGCCCGAACTCGCTCTCGATCACCGCGGCCGTGTCCCCGTCGAGCGTGTCCGGCACCCCGGCGGCGATCCGGTGCTGGTCCTCGATCGGGAACAGCCGGTCGCTCGAGATCCCCACGACGAGCGTGCGGGCCGTCACGAGTTCGAGCGCGGCAGCGACACCGCCCCGCCCGGCCCCGACGTCGTGGGAGTCCATCGCGTGCGTGAGCGTGATGTACGACGACGCGTCGAAGCGCCGAGTGAACTTGTTGCCGTGGAAGTCGAGGTAGCTCTCGACCGAGAACCGCCCGTCATCGCCGAGCGGGGACACGTCGCTCTGCCACGACCGGGCGAACCGGCCGTTCAGCTCGTCGGACGCCCGGTAGGTCATCAACGCCATCCGCCGCGCGAGCGCCAGCCCGCGGTGCGGGCCCTCGCCGGCGTCGGCCTCGTAGTAGTCGCCGCCCGCGAACGCCGGGTCCATCTGGATCGCCGAGCGCTGCAGGGAGTTCGCCGCGATCTGGTCCGCCGTGGTCTGCGCCGTCGAGGCCAGCACCGCCAGCCGCTGGACGCGTGCGGGGTGCGACACCGCGAACTCGAGGGCGTGCATCCCGCCCATCGACCCGCCGACGACGGCAGCGAACACGTCGATGCCGAGTCGGTCGGCGAGCTGGCGCTGCACCTCGACCTGGTCGCGCACGGTGACGAACGGGAAGCGCGAGCCCCACTCGACCCCGGTGGGTGCCACCGACGACGGCCCGGTCGTGCCCTGGCAGCCGCCGAGCATGTTGGGCGCGATCACGAACCAGCGGTCGGTGTCGATCGCCAGGCCGGGTCCGACGACGTCGCCCCACCAGCCGGCGGTGCGGTGCCCCGGACCGGGTGCGCCCGCGACGTGCGAGTCGCCGGTCAGCGCGTGGAACAGCAGGACGGCGTTGTCGCGCGCCGCGTTGAGCGTGCCCCACGACTCGTACGCCACCCGCACGGCCGGCAGCCGCCCGCCGCGCACCCACTGCTCGCCGAGGGACGCGAAGTGGCGCGCACCCGGGTGGTCGCCGGGGCGCCAGGCGCCGGTGACCGGCGGCTTGCCGATGGTGCCGAGTTCGGCGCCGGGCACCAGGGTGGACGGCACGGAGTCCTCGGGGGTCGTCTGCCAGTCCATGGTGCGTCCAGTCTGCCGGGAGGCGCGGGTCGCCGCCGCCGTGTTACGTCACACCCGTCCCGTGGCCGGGTCCCGGGCCGCGCTCGCCGTTTGCGTGCGTGCGCATGTTCCGACATCGTGCGCGTTGTTCGACTCGTGGATCGTCGCACCATGCACACGCACCGTATGCGTGCGCAACGAGCGACGTCCCACGAGTCGATCGACTCGTGGGACGTCGCACCATGCACACGCATCGAGCGCGCCGTGCCTCGGTGCCCGGGCGGGAGGAACGCTAGGCGCGCTGCCCCTCCTGCGAGACCGCACGGGCCGCGGCGAGCCCGGCCTCGAGGTCGGCCTTCAGGTCCTCGATGTTCTCGATGCCGACGGACAGGCGCACCAGGCCCGGCGTGACCCCGGTGGTGAGCTGCTGCTCGGGCGTGAGCTGCGAGTGCGTGGTCGACGCCGGGTGGATCACGAGCGAGCGCACATCGCCGATGTTCGCCAGGTGCGAGAACAGCTGCAGGTTGTCGACGAACGCCTTGCCCGCGGGCACCCCGCCCTTGAGTTCGAACGACAGCACGGCGCCGACGCCGTTCGGCGCGTACCGGTTCGCCGCGGCGTACCAGGGCGACGTCGGCAGGCCGGCGTAGGCGACGGTCGCGACGTCCGGGTGCTGGTCGAGCCACTCGGCGATCTCCTGCGCGTTCGACACGTGGCGCTCGATGCGGAGCGACAGGGTCTCGATGCCCTGCAGGAGTGCGAACGCGGTGTCCGCCGAGTTCGACGCGCCGAGGTCGCGGAGCAGCTGCACGCGGGCCTTCACGATGTAGGCGAGCTCGTTGCCGACGGCCTCGGCGAAGACCGCGCCGTGGTACGACGGGTCGGGCGTGTTGAACTCCGGGAACTTGTCCGGGTGCTGGGACCAGGCGAACTTCCCGCCGTCGACGATGATGCCGCCGATGACGGTGCCGTGGCCGCCGAGGAACTTCGTCGCCGAGTGCACGACGATGTCGGCCCCGTGCTCGAACGGACGGATGAGGTACGGCGTCGCGATCGTGTTGTCGACGATCAGCGGGACGCCGGACTCGTGCGCGACGTCGCTGACGCCGGTGATGTCGAGGACGTTGATCCGCGGGTTGCCGATGGTCTCGGCGAAGAAGAGCTTCGTGTTCGGGCGGACGGCGCGGCGCCACTCCTCGAGGTCGTCCTGGTCCTCGACGAACGTGGTCTCGATGCCGAGCTTCGCCAGCGTGTACTTGAACAGGTTGTACGTGCCGCCGTAGATCGACGACGACGACACGATGTGGTCGCCAGCACCCGCGATGTTCAGCACGGCGTAGGTCTCCGCCGCCTGGCCGGACGCCACGAGGAGTGCGCCGCTGCCGCCCTCGAGTGCCGCGATGCGCTGCTCCACGACGTCGTTCGTCGGGTTCATGATGCGGGAGTAGATGTTGCCCGGCTTGGCGAGGGCGAACAGGTCGCGGGCCTCGTCCGAGTTCGCGAAGACGTAAGAGGTCGTCTTGTAGATCGGGGTGGCGCGGGCGCCCGTGGTCGGGTCCGGCTGTGCGCCGGCGTGGACCTGCGTGGTCTCGAACCGCCACTGCGCGGCGTCGTGCTCGGTCATCTTGGTGCTCCTGTCCGGTGCGGCTGGTCGTCGGGTCGCCTTGCGCTCGGCCTGGAGGCGCGGCGCGGCTGTGCGTCGGGTGTCACGGTACGCAGGTGGTCGCGCTGGTACCAGCGCACCCGCCTCGGGGCGTAACGCGTACGCGCGACGCGCCACGGGCCTCCCGGCCAGGATGGTGCCCGTGGCTGACGGCGGCGACCACGGGGATCGGTCGCGGCCTGCCGCGACGTCGCGCGCTGCCGACTGAGCGCAGCGAAGACGACTGCTTGCGCGGAAATGTCAATTGTCGCGACGGAACAGCCAACCGACGTTCGGTTCGAGCAGCCAGCGCATCCCGCGCCGCACGAAGGGCTGCGCCAGGAAGAGGCTGACCGCGCAGGCGATCGCGACCATCAGGAGCACGAACGGCCACGCGGAGTGCGGACCGGCGAGCACGCCGGACTCGCGGATCGGGTAGAGCACGAACGTGTGCAGCAGGTACACGTACATCGTCGCCGCACCGAACTGCGTGAGCCAGATGTTCCGGCGGGGGATGAGCACCAGGAACGACGCGGTCAACAGCGTCGCGAGCAGCATCAGCCCGAACCGGACGGCACCGGCCCACCAGGCGTCCTCGCCGAGACCCGAGTACGAGTCGTCGTAGAAGAACCAGTGGTGCAGGTCGAACTCCTTGAACTGCGGGATCCACACCGCGCAGGACACGGCCCACGCGGCGAACACCACTCCGGCGGCGACGCGCACCCGCACCACGGTGCGGCGCGAAGCCTCGTACCAGCGGTCGAAGAGGCCCCACTGCTTGACCTGCCACCCGAGCAGGAAGAACGGCAGCAGGCTGATCGCGCGGGACAACGACAGCGTGGAGTCGACGTTGTCGAAGTAGCCGACGCCGATGCTGAACACGACGGCCCAGAACAACGGCCACCGCAGCTGTGCCAGGTACGGCAGGATCAGCTTGAAGATGCCGAGGGCCAGCAGGAACCACAGGGTCCAGGTCGGCTGCGTCGGGTTGAAGTCCTTGCCGCCCTCGACGATGCCCTGCACCACCGTCCAGATCGTCTGCATGATGATGTACGGCACGACGATGTCGGTGATCGTCCGGCGCATGCGCTTCGCCGTCGGGGTGTCGGCCGACGAGAAGTAGCCGCTGATCACACCGAACGCGGGCATGTGGAACGCGTAGATGAACGTGTAGAGCGCCAGGGCGTGCTCGCTCGCCGTCGTCTGGCGCTGGATCGCGTGGCCGATCACCACGAGGGTCACCGCGACGAACCGCGCGGTGTCCCACATCGGGATACGGCGCGGTGCCCGGCCGGGTTCGAGCTGCGTCGCCGGGGCCGAGGGTGCGGGAGGGGCGGCATCCGTCGTCATCGTCGGTCACGTTACCGGATCGTGACCTGGGAGGGTCGGTACGGTGGGGACCGGGGCGAGCAGTCGTCCCGACACCGGGGCGAGCAGTCGTCCCGACACCGGGGCGATCCGTTGCCCCGACACCGACGCAGGAGGCAGATCACATGGCAGCACGGCGCGCAGTCGTCACCGGAGCGAGCTCGGGCATCGGAGCGGCCACCGTCCGACTGTTCCGCTCGCGGGGCTGGGACGTGCTCGCCGTCGCCCGCCGGGCGTCGAAGCTCGAGGCGCTCGCCACGGAGACCGGGGCCGAGGTCCTGGTGGCGGACATCACGAGCGCCGCCGACGTCGAGGCGCTCGCCGCCCGCGTCGCCGAGCTCGGCGGCGCCGACGTCCTCGTGAACAACGCCGGTGGCGCGTTCGGCTCGGCCAGCGTCGAGGAGTCCGACGTCGACGACTGGCGGGCCATGTTCGAGGTGAACGTGATCGGCACGAAGCGCGTCGTCGCCGCGCTGCTGCCGCACCTGCGGGACCGTGCGCGCGACACCGGGGGAGCGGACATCGTCACGGTGACGAGCACGGCCGGGTTCGTGGCGTACGAGAATGGCGGCGGCTACAACGCTGCGAAGTTCGCCGAGCACGCCCTGGTCGGGGCGCTCCGGCTCGAGCTGAACGGCGAACCGATCCGCGTCGTCGAGATCGCCCCCGGCCTGGTGAAGACCGACGAGTTCGCGCTCACCCGCTTCCGCGGCGACGAGCAGAAGGCCGCTGCGGTCTACGACGACGTGCCGGACCCGCTCGTTGCCGACGACGTCGCCGAGGCGATCGTGCACGCGGTGGAGCTGCCGCCGCACGTGAACCTCGACCTCGTCACGATCCGGCCGGTCGCGCAGTCGGCGCAGCACAAGCTCGCGCGCGGGACGCTCACGCCGCGCTGATCGCCTGCGCAGCGCCCGGGCGGTGGCCACGGGTCGCGGGCGCGGGGTCCCTGCCGGTACCGTGGACGGATGCCGATCAGCAGCGAACCCGAGCCCACGGCCCCGGCTCAGTCGACCGTGACCGTGACGAGCGGGCCCGAGGTGCTCGGATGGCTGGAGTTCGGTGACGCCGCACGCCTGCTCGCGAAGGACGTGCTGTCCTCCGGCTTCGAGCCCGAAGTCGTCGTCGCCGTCGCCCGCGGCGGGCTGATCATCGCCGGCGCCGTGGCCTACGCGCTCGGCACCAAGGAGTGCGGCTCGATCAACGTCGAGTTCTACACCGACGTCGAGCAGCGCCTGGACGAGCCCGTCGTGCTCGCACCCGCGCTCGACGCCCCGAGCCTGGCCGGCAAGCGCGTGCTCGTCGTCGACGACGTGTCGGACTCCGGTCGGACCCTGCGCCTGGTGGTCGACATCATCCGGAACGCCGGTGCCGACGTCCGCAGTGCCTGCCTGTACTCGAAGCCCGGCACCGTCCTCGAGCCCGACCACGTGTGGCGCCGGGTCGACGGCTGGATCACGTTCCCGTGGAGCGCCCTCGCACCGGTGACGGCCGAGTCGTGAGCATCCACCTCGTCGGCGGTGGTCTGTTCGCCGCCTCGGACGCCGCAGCGCCCTTCCTCGCCGAGGCGACCGCACGCTCGGCCGCCGTCGGCCGGACGGTCCCGCGCATCGCCCTGCTCTCCGTCGCCGGCCCGGACGGCGGCAGTCCGTCGTCGACGGCCGACATCGCCGAGGTGCTCGGCGGTGCCCGCGCGGCCGAGGTCGTCGTCACCGAGGTCGCGGCCGGCCAGGTGTTCGACACGACCGTCCTGAGCGACGTCGACGCGCTCGTCGTCGGCGGCGGCGTCACCCCCGACTACCTGGGTGCGATCGCCCCACTCGTCGACCAGCTCCGGTTGCTCGTCGCCGACGGCCTGCCCTACCTGGGCTACTCGGCCGGTGCGATGATCGCCGCCGACCGCGCGCTCGTGGGCGGCTGGCGCATCGGCGGCGTCGAGATCTGCCCCGAGGCAGCCTCTGAAGGCCTCGACGAGGTCGAACTCCGCGAAGGGCTCGGCCTGGTCGACCTGACCATCGACGTCCACGCGGTGCAGGCCGGCACCCTCGCCCGCCTGATCGCGAGCGCCGAGGCCGAGTTCGTCACCGCCGGCCTGGCGATCGACGAGGACACCGCCCTCGTCGTCGGCGAGGGCGCGCTCGAGGTCCGGGGCACCGGCAGCGTCTGGCGGGTCATGGCCGGCGAGGAGTCGGTGGCCGTCGCCACGATGGGCGCGTAGCCGTCGTGGAACCACGACCGCTCGCCGACCTGGTCGACCCGGGCTGGGCGTCGGCGCTCGCTCCGGTGGAAGCCGACGTGCACCGCATGGGTGCCTGGCTGCGAGACGAGACAGCGGCTGGCCGTACCTACCTGCCGGCCGGCGCCGACGTGCTCCGGGCCTTCACCACGCCGTTCGACGCCGTGAAGGTGCTCGTGGTGGGGCAGGACCCCTACCCGACACCGGGCAACCCGATCGGGCTGTCGTTCGCCGTCGACCCGGCAGTTCGTCCGGTGCCGCGCAGCCTGGCGAACATCTACAAGGAGCTCACCGCCGACGTCGGCGTGACCCCGCCGGCGCACGGTGACCTGCGCGCGTGGTCGGACCAGGGCGTGCTGCTGCTCAACCGTGTGCTCACGGTCCGTGCGGGCGACGCCGGCAGTCACCGCGGCAAGGGCTGGGAAGCCGTCACCGACCAGGCCGTCCGCGCACTCGTCGCCCGGGGGACCCCGCTCGTCGCCGTGCTGTGGGGCGCGCAGGCCGCGTCGGTCCGGCCGCTGCTCGGGGACACCCCCGTGGTGGCGTCGGCCCACCCGAGCCCGCTGAGCGCCTCGCGGGGCTTCTTCGGCAGCCGGCCGTTCTCGCAGGTCAACGCGCTGCTGCAGGAACAGCGCGCGGCACCGGTCGACTGGTCGCTGCCCGCTCAGTAGGCTCGGCACGTGCTCGAGGAGGAATACCAGCGACGGCGGGTCCTGCCGCGACACCTGCGTGCCCGGCCGGCGAGCGAGACCGCGTTCGAGTACCGGATCCGTGCCGCCGAGGCGAGCGACCTGCCGGACGTCCGTGAGATCCACACGCACTACGTCCGCAACTCGTCGGTGACGTTCGACCCGTCGGCGTTCACCTTCGCCCGGTGGAAGCAGCGCTACGACGACATCCGGAAGCGCAAGCTGCCCTTCCTGGTGGCCGAGAACCCCGCCGGGCAGATCCTCGGCTACGCGCTCGTGGACGCCTGGAACCCGCGCGATCGGTCGAACCGGGTGGTCGAGGACTCGATCTACCTCGGAGCGGCCTCCGGGGGCAAGGGGTTGGGCCGTGCGCTCATGGAGGCCCTGCTCGACGAGTGCCGGTCTGCCGGGGTCCGCGAGGTCGTCGCGGTCATCGCCGACCGGCAGGCCGAGGCCTCGATCCGCCTGCACGAGCGGCTCGGCTTCGAGGAGGTCGGCCGGATGGGCAAGGTCGGCTACAAGTACGACCGGTGGCTCGGCACGGTGACGATGCGCCTGCGGTTGCGCGGTCCCCGCCTCTTCGCGCGCAAGTAGTCGGGCCGTCGTCCGTCGTCCGGTCGCGTCTCGGGCCGCGCCGAGGTTCCGAGATCTGCGCATCTCGGCGTGCGATCGCGCGCGTTGTGGAACCTCGACGACCAGCGCACGGCGTGTTGTGGAACCCGGGCGGCTGTCGGACGGGAGGCCCGTGGGCGCGTCGCCACGGGCCTCCTGTCCGTCGTTCGGTCGAGTCTCGGGCCGCGCCGAGGTTCCGAGATCTGCGCATCTCGGCGTGCGATCGCGCGCGTTGTGGAACCTCGACGACCAGCGCACGGCGTGTTGTGGAACCTCGGCGGTCAGCGCACGGCGTGCCGGCCCTCGCCCGCCGCCGGCCCCCGCACACCCCGTCAGGGCCGCGGGGCCTCCGCGATGAACTCGTCGCGCGTGACGCCGACGAGCGCCGTCGTCGCGGCCGCCGCGGCGGCCCCGTCACCCGCGACGAGCGCGTGCCCGACGGCCTCGTGGCGGAGTGCTGCCTCGCGCGTCCAGCGCGTGATGGTGTCGCGCGACTCCGACGTGCGGGTGCGCAGCAGCGCCTCGACGGTGCCGGCGAAGTGCGCGAAGACGGCGTTGCCGGAGCCGGTGAGCAGGGCGCGGTGGAAGCGGACGTCGGCCTCGAGGTACGCGCGGCTGTCCTCGCGCGCGCAGGCGGCGAGCATGTCCTGCGCGGCGTCGAGGACTGCGGACGCCCCGGAGCCGCCGGCGGTGAGCGACGCTGCGACGGGTTCGACGCCGAGCCGCAGTTCGAGGAGTTCCCGCTGCTGCACGAAGTAGGCGGGCGAGGCGCCACGCCACCGGATGACCGTCGGGGCGAGCAGTTCCCAGGACCCGATGCCGAGCACCTGCGTGCCGACGCGCTGCCGGGGCTCGACGAGTCCGAGCGACTGCAGGACGCGGAGCGCCTCGCGCACGACCGACCGGGACACGCCGAACTCGTCCGCCACGAGCTCGGGGCGGACCACCGTGCCGGGGTCGAGCGCACCGTCGACGATGCGCTGCCCGAGGGTGTCGAGCACGTGGGCGTGGAGTCCGCGGGCTGGGGGCATCGTTCCTCCGTGCAGTACGGGTCGCGCGATCGGCGTGACGTCGGTCCCATCGAAACGGCAGACTGCGTCCGAGGGCGGATGGCGCGCGGCGGATCGTCGTATAGTCTGATTAATCAGATTATTGAGGGTCGGCTCGCGCAGCGCCAGCTGCCCCTCGACACGAAGGCGACGGAGCCGCGCGGCAGCGGCTCCAGGAAGGGGCACCGATGCCTCACGCTCCAGTCCACCTGCTCGCCCACCCCGTGGGCACGGTCCTCGCGGCCGAGGGCGGCGGCACCGAGACCGTCGACCCGTCCGGGCCGATCCCGCAGCTGATCATCGCGGCCCTGGTCGGCATCGTCGTGATCATCGCGCTCATCACCTGGCTCAAGGTGCACCCGTTCATCGCGCTCGTGATCGGTGCCCTGGGCGTCGGCATCGGTGCGGGGCTCGCGCCGGACAAGGCCGTCGTGAGCTTCGGCAACGGCTTCGGTGCGACGATGACGAGCGTCGGCATCCTGGTCGGCCTCGGGTCGATGTTCGGCAAGATGCTCGTCGACTCCGGCGCCGCCGACCGCGTGGTCGACACCCTGGTGCGCAGGTCGTCGAAGGCCGCGCTGCCGTGGACGATGGCCCTGATCGGTGCGCTGATCGGCCTGCCGATGTTCTTCGAGGTCGGCCTCGTGCTCCTCATCCCGATCATCGTGCTCGTCGCGAAGCGCAGCTCCGTGCCGATCATGAAGATCGCCGTGCCCGCCCTGGTCGGCCTGTCGACGATGCACGCGTTCGTCCCGCCGCACCCCGGCCCGCTCGTCGCGATCTCGACCGTCGGCGCGAACCTCGGAACCACGCTCGCCTTCGGCATCGTGCTGGCGATCCCGGTCATCATCCTGGCCGGGCCGGTGTTCGCCCAGTTCGCGGCCCGCTGGGTCGACATCCCGGCTCCCGACATGTTCGGGTCGCGCGGGTCGGACTCCGGGTCGGCGTCCGGTCCGCAGGACCCCGCCTCGGGCGGACGGGAGGCCCGGCGCGGCCCCGCCACGCAGGACACCGCGTCCCTTCCCAACGGCAAGAGCGACTTCACGCGCGTCATCAGCGAGCCCCGCAGCCCGTCGTTCACCGTCGCGCTCATCGGCATCCTGCTGCCCGTCGTCCTCATGCTCGCCCAGGCCGTCCGCGAGGCCACGATGCCCGACGCCGCTGGCTCGTGGGTGAGCCTGCTCGACTTCCTCGGGTCGCCGATGATCGCGATCGGCATCGCGGCGGTCTACGCGATGGTCTTCTTCGCGATCGGCGGCGGCATGGACCGGTCCGCCGTGGCGAAGTCGCTCGAGAGCGCGCTGCCCCCGGTCGCCGGGGTGCTGCTCATCGTCGGTGCCGGCGGTGGGTTCAAGCAGGTGCTCATCGACACGGGCATCGGCGGTGTGATCGCCGACGCCGTGAAGGACTCCGGCGTCTCGGTGCTCCTCGTCGCCTGGGTCGTGTCGGCCCTGGTGCGCGTCGCCACCGGTTCCGCCACGGTCGCCACCGTCACCGCGGCGGGCATCATGGCCCCGATCGCCGCCGACCTGTCCACGCCGATGACCTCGCTGCTCGTGCTGGCGATCGGTGCGGGCTCGGTGTTCCTGTCGCACGTCAACGACGCCGGGTTCTGGCTCGTCAAGGGCTACCTCAACACCACCGTGGGACAGACCTTCAAGACGTGGACGGTGCTCGAGTGCCTCATCTCGGTGCTCGGTCTGCTCGGGGTGCTGCTGGCCGGGGTGTTCATCCGATGAGCGGCGACTCCGCTCTGGATGCGCGCGTCCTGGTCGTCATGGGGGTCTCCGGTTCCGGCAAGTCGACCGTCGCCGCGATGGTCGCCGAGCAGCTCGGGTGGGACTTCGCCGAGGGCGACGCCATGCACCCGCAGGCGAACGTCGACAAGATGCACGCCGGCACACCGCTCACCGACGAGGACCGCTGGCCGTGGCTCGACGTCGTCACCGGCTGGATCCGCGGGCACCTCGACGCCGGCACGCACGGTGTCGTGACCTGCTCGGCGCTGAAGCGGTCGTACCGCGACGTGCTGCGGGCGCCCGGCGTGGTGTTCGTGCACGTGGCCGGTGACGGCGCGTTGATCGAACAGCGCATGTCGCAGCGGTCTGGCCACTTCATGCCGACGTCGCTGCTGCAGTCCCAGCTCGCGACGCTCGAGCCGCCGCAGGACGACGAGGCGCACCTGACGATCGCGGCCGACCGCACTCCGGAGGAGGAGAGCGCCGAGGTCGTCGAGCGGCTCGGGCTCGGCGGCGGCCGCTAGCTGAACCGGATCGGGGTGCCGACGGGCAGGGCGGCGAGGGTGCGGGTCATCTCCGCCGAGATCCGCACGCACCCGTGCGAACTGCCGGTCGGGTCGGGGTAGTAGTGCAGCGCCGTCAGTGCCGCGTTGCCGCCGTACGACGGGATCCGCGACGAGTGCGCCCCGGTCAGGATGATCGGGTTGCCCTGCGTGTAGGTCACGCGGGTGTCCACGTACGCCGCCTCGACGTAGGTGGCGGTGTCGGACGGCGTGGGGTCCTCGGGGGTGCCGAGCCGGGCCGCCTCGGTCGCGGTGACCTGGCCGCTCCGGGTGACGACGGAGACCGTGCTCCGGGCGACGTCGACGCGGATCATCCGGTCGGTGTCGGCGACGGTGAAGTCGGCGGCCCGTGCCCAGGCGAACGTGGCGCTCGGCGCGTCCGGGTCACCGCCGTCGCCCGGGGTGCGGTTCCGGGCCGGGGTCGAGACGAGGAGCATGCCGCCGTCGACACCGGGCGACCGGCCCCAGACAGCGGTGGCGGCGGGCAGGTCGATCGTCGACACCAGGTGCGACAGCGTGGCCACCGGGCGGGCGCGGCTCGACGGGCTGGCGTACAGGGCCACGAGGTCGTGCCGTGGGGTGGCGATCTGCCAGGTGTCGGCGGGGCGGACGTCCCCGCCGTCGAGCAGTTCCGGGACGACGCCGTCGTGGAACGCCAACGGCAGGGCGGCGAGGGCGGCGGCCGACGGTGCTCGGGGGACGGCCGCGAGCGTCGGGGTGGGGGTCGGCGTCGGCGTCGCGGTCGGTGTGGCCCGTGCGACGTGGGTCGGGTCGGCGTCCGGCCGGTCGGCGGTCACCCCGACGACGACGGCGGCCGCGACGGCGAGCGCAGCAGCAGCCCCGACCACGGCGATCCAGCCCCTGCGTCGCATCGGCATCCCCCTGTGCTCCTGGTCCAGCGTGCGCTCGTCGTCTGGGTGTGTGCTCCTGGTGTCGTCAGCGTTCGGTGACCCGGCCGGCGTCGACGTGCCACTGCCGGTCGAGGCGGACGGTCTCCAGCATGCGCCGGTCGTGCGTGACGAGCAGCAGGGTGCCGTCGTACGACTCCAGTGCCTGTTCGAGCTGCTCGATGGCCACCAGGTCGAGGTGGTTCGTCGGTTCGTCGAGCACGAGCACGTTCACCCCGCGGGCCTGCAGCAGCGCCAGTCCGGCGCGGGTCCGTTCGCCGGGGGAGAGCGCCGACGCGGGCCGTCCGACGTGGTCGGCCTTCAACCCGAACTTCGCGAGCAGCGTCCGGACGTCGGCGGTGGTGTACTCGGGCGCGATCGCCTCGAACGCCGCGGCGAGCGACTGGTCGCCGGTGAAGGCCGCACGGGCCTGGTCGACCTCGCCGACGGCGACGCTCGACCCGAGCGAGGCGGTGCCGGTCGTCGGCGCCTGCTTGCCGAGCAGTGCCCGGAGCAGCGTGGACTTGCCGGCGCCATTCGGTCCGGTGATGCCGATGCGGTCGCCGCCGTCGACCTGCAACGACACCGGGCCGAGCGTGAAGTCGCCCTGCGTGAAGGTGGCGTCGGACAGGGTTGCCACGACGGCCGAGGACCGGGGCGCGCTGCCGATCGTGAACTCGAGCTGCCACTCCTTGCGGGGCTCCTCGACCTCGTCGAGCCGCGCGATGCGGGACTCCATCTGGCGGACCTTCTGCGCCTGCTTCTCGCTCGACTCCGAGGCGGCCTTGCGCCGGATCTTGTCGTTGTCCGGGGCCTTCTTCATGGCGTTGCGCACGCCCTGGCTCGACCACTCGCGCTGTGTACGGGCGCGGGAGACCAGGTCGGCCTTGGTGGAGGCGTAGTCCTCGTACGCGTCGCGCTTGTGCTGCCGGGCGATCTCGCGCTCCTCGAGGAACGAGTCGTAGCCGCCGCCGAACAGCCGGTTGGACGACTGCGCCAGGTCGAGCTCGAGGACGCTCGTCACCGACCTCGCAAGGAACTCCCGGTCGTGGCTGACGAGCACGACCCCGCCGCGGAGGCCCCGGACGAACCCCTCGAGCCGGTCCAGCCCGTCGAGGTCGAGGTCGTTCGTGGGCTCGTCGAGCAGGACGATGTCGAACCGCGACAGCAGGAGCGCCGCCAGCCCGACCCGAGCGGCCTGCCCACCGGACAGCGCGGTCATGAGCGAGTCCGGCCCGACGCCGTCGTCATCAGTTCCGGTCTCGAGGCCGAGGTCGGCCAGGACGGCGGGGATCCTGTCCTCCAGATCAGCGGCGCCCGCGGCGAGCCAGCGGTCGAGCGCCGTCGAGTAGCGGTCCGCGGCAGCGTCGCCGGCGTCCGGGTCGCCGAGCGCGGCAGCCGCGGCGTCCATGGCCTCGGTCGCCTCGGCCGAGCCGGTCCGGCGGGCGATGTACGCGGCGACGGTCTCGCCCGCGATCCGCTCGTGTTCCTGGGGGAGCCAGCCGACGAACGCGTCGGTCGGCGCGAGCGACACCGTGCCCGCCAGGGGCTCGTCGACACCCGCCAGCAGTCGGAGCAGGGTGGACTTGCCGGCACCGTTCACGCCGACGACGCCGATCACGTCGCCCGGTGCCACCGTGAGGTCGAGGGAGTCGAACAGCGTGCGAGCGGCGTACCCGCCGGACAGGCCCTTGGCGACGAGCGTGGCGGTCATGCGCCAATCGTCCCACGCGGCGGCGCGCGCACGGCACCGCCCTCGGAACGCCCGGTGCTCCGGGTGCAGCACACTGGACGGATGGCATCCTGCGTCTTCTGCGCGATCATCGCCGGCGACGAACCGGCCGTGTGGGTCGAGCGCGAGGACCACGCCGTCGCGTTCGCGCCGCTGCCCGGGTCCGCGCTCGCACCCGGGCACACCCTCGTCGCACCGGTCGAGCACGCCGACGACCTGCTCGGTGCCGCCCCGGTGGCACTGGCCGCCACCGTCGCGCTCGCGCAGCGTGTCGCACGGGCGATGCGGGGCGCACTCGGCGCCACCGGCACCGTCGTGCTGCAGGCCTCCGGCGCCGATGCCGGGCAGAGCGTGCGGCACCTGCACTTCCACGTCGTGCCGTGCTGGCCGGACGACGGCACGACGCACTGGCCGGAGCCGCCCTCGGCACACGTCGTCGACGGTGACCCGCACGCACTCCTCGCCGAGATGTTCGAGTAGCCGATCCCGGGCAGCGGTGCGTGGAACGGAGTGGAGTGGGCGCTGCACCGTCACCCGTCCCACCGACACCCGCAGGAGCACACCATGACCACGAAGATCACCCTGATCATCGACAACCCGGCCGACCCGTCGGCGTTCGAGCAGTCCTACGTGGAGCTCGAGGCACTCGCCGCGAAGCTGCCCGGCCTGCAGCGGCTCGAGGCGGCGAAGGTCTGGCCGAAGGAGGACGGCACGCCCACACCGGCGCACCGCACCCTCGACCTGTACTTCGCCTCGTACGGGGATGCCTCCGACGCAGTGGCGACCGCCGAGGCCGGGGCGTTCTTCCAGCAGCTCGGCGGCACGGGTGCCACGTTCACCGGCCTGTTCTCCGACATCGAGCACGAGTAGGGCCGGGCCGGGCCGGGCCTGGCCGGGCGCTGGGCCCGGGTCTCGGGCTGAGCGACACTCCTCGGGACCCGCGCCGCGTGGAGTGTCGCTCAGCGCGAACCTCGGCCCGGCAGGCCCGGCAGGCCCGGCAGGCCCGGCACCGGCAGGGGCGCCAACCGCCCCGCGCCGACGGGCAGCACACCCGCGCGGTACTCGAGCACCTCGGCACCGCCGACGGTCACCGTCGCCGCGCCGAAGCGCCATGCCCGGTTGAACAGGTACACCCCGATCACGGTCCGGCCGTCGTCGGCGACCGCCCACGTGCCGGTGCCCCACTGCGCCGGGTGGCCGACCCCGTCGATCGTGACGGTCGGGCGGGCGAACCAGGTGAGCAGGGGGCGAGCGAGCCGGAGCTCGATCCGGCGCTTCGTCGTGCCGGAGGGGAGAGTCGTGTCCACCTCCGCAGGATACGTGGACTCCGCACCTGTACCCGCCGCACCCGCGCACCCGTAGCGTGGCCGCCATGACCACCACCGTCCTCGTCGCCGGCGCCACCGGAGACCTCGGCGGACGCATCGTCCGCGAGCTCCTGCAGCACGACACCCGCGTCCGCGTCCTCACCCGCCCGTCGAGCACCGGCGCCCAGCGGCGGTTCGCCGACGACGACCGCATCGACGTCGTCACCGCGGACTACACGGACGCACCGGCGCTGGTCACGGCGCTCGCCGGGGTCGACGTCGTCGTGTCCACGGTCAGCGGTACCCGTGCCGTGATCGTGGACGCCCAGCGCGCCCTGCTCGACGCCGCGGTCCAGGCCGGCGTCCCGCGGTTCATCCCCTCGGACTACGCCGCCGACTACCGTTCGATCACGCCCGGCTCGAACCGGAACTTCGAGCTCCGCCGCGAGTTCGCCGCCGCCCTCGACGCTGCGCCGATCCGTGCGACCTCGGTGCTGAACGGGGCGTTCACGGACATGCTCACCGGTCAGGCGCCGCTGATCCTGTTCGACCGCCAGCGGGTGCTCTACTGGTCGTCGGCCGACCAGGTCCTCGACTTCACCACGAAGGACGACGTCGCGCGCGTGACGGCGCTCGTCGCAGTCGACGCGGACGCACCCCGTGTGGTCGAGGTCGCCGGTGACCGCGTGACGGCACGGTCGATCGCCGACACGATGTCCCGACTGACCGGCACCCCGTTCCGGCTGCAGTGGGCGGGGACGACCGGCACGCTGTCGGCGATGGCACGGATCGGCCGTCGACTGTCGAAGGACGACGCCGAACCGTTCCCGGCCTGGCAGGGCATGCAGTACTTCGTGAGCATGTTCAGCGGCGAGGCGGAGCTCCACCACGTCGACGACGACCGCTACGGTCCGCACGGGTGGACGAGCGTCCGCGACGTGCTCGCCGCCCACCTGGGCGTCTGACTGTCCGACCGGGAGGCCCGCCCCGCGTCGCGCAGGACGGCCGGCGGTCCGCCGCCGTGGCCGTCACGGGCACGCGCCGGCCGGGTCCTGCGCTGACGGTCAGGCGCCGCGGACGGCCCTGACGATCTCCTGCCGTGCTGCTCGTCCGCTGCGCGTCGGCAGCAGGGGGAACACGTGCAGGGCGCCGGGGCGCTCGCGCAGCGTGACGTCCACGCCCGCGGCCCGGGCGGCCTCGACGAGCAGGTGCGCGTCGGGGTTCAGCACGTCGTGGGTCCCGGTGTGGACGAGCATCGGGCCGAGGCCGTGGAACGAACCGGCCAGGGGACTGACGACCGGGTCGTCGATCGACAGGCCGTCGGCCCACAGGCGACCGAGGACACGGCCCCCGTCGCGACCGAGCCACGGATCGCTCGGCTGCACCTGGAGGATGCGCGGGTTCGAGAAGCCGAGGTCGAGCGCAGGTGACACCAGGACGGTCCGGAGCGACGGGACGCCCTGGTCGCGCAAGGTCTGGGCGACGGACAGCGCGATCTGCCCACCGGCGGAGTCGCCGGCGAGCTGCACCCGTCCGCGCCGGTCGATGACGCGGCGTGCGACGTCGAGGACCAGGTCGTGCGCCTGCCGTGCGTTGCCGTCCGGCAGGAGTCGGTAGATCGGGACGGTCACGGTGGCGCGCGCCTCGGCGGCGAGCTGGGCGATGAGCGCCCAGTGCTGCGGGGCGATCTCGTGGACCCACCCGCCGCCGTGCACGTACACGACGTCGCGGAGCGGTGGCTGGCGGCTCGGCGTCACGGTGTACACCGGGGCGCCACCCTGCCGGTGGACGTCGACGCGCACGTCGGGCCGGAGGCGCTTCGGTGGTCCGAACGGCTCGGGGCGGAGGGCCTGTCGGCGGACGGCTCGGTGCGCTCCCGCTTCGGTGACGAACGGCGCGTTCGCGTGCGTGGCCCGCAGGAACAGCGGGACCGCGGCTTCGGGGACGATCACGCTGTACCTCCGGTGTCGTCGGTGTCGTCGGTGTCGTCGGCACCGTCGGGCTCGCGCGCCGGCTCGCTGAGTCCGAGGAGTGCGCCCCGCACCGCGGCGACGCGGATGGTCGCGGCGTCGTCGTAGAGCACCGTCTGGCTGACCGCGCCGACGTGCGCGGCGACGACCGCCCGGGTGAAGACGTCCGGAGCGACGGTCAGTCGCCGGCCCTGTGCCGTGACCGACTCGACGAGCAGCGGTTCGAGTGCCGCGTGGAAGGCGTCGGTGTGCGCTCGGAGCAGTGCCCGGAGCTCGGGTTCGTGTCGCGCCCGGGACAGCAGGACCGAGCGGATCGCGTACCACTTGCCCTCGGGGGGCAGGCCGCCGAGGACCCCGGAGACGATCGCGTCGACGGACTGCGGGTCGGTCGTGCCGAGCGCGGCCCGGAAGCCGTCCTCGAGCCGCTCGACGACCACGGCCTCCTGCGCTTCGTACACCGCGAAGAAGAGCTCGTCGGTCGTCGCGAAGTTCGAGTAGAAGGCGCCGCGCGTGAACCCCGCACGCGCGACGATCGCCTCGACGCTGGCCGAGGCCGAGCCGGTCTCGTCGAACAGCGCCTCGGCCGCGCGGACGAGCTCCGCGCGGGTGCTGCTGCGCCGCCGGGTGTGGCGGGCGGGTGCGGCGGTGTCGTCGCTCACTCGTGGGGACATCGGCTCATCCTAGGAGGCGTCGTCCGACCGGCGCGGGTCGGCCAGGTAGTCGTGCACGGACCGCACCGGCGCGAGCGTCAGGTCGGTCAGGACGTGCGAGGCGCTGATGACCTCGAGCACCGGCAGGTCGGCCATCGGCGCGAGGGCGTGCTCGAACAGCTGCAGGCGCGCGGGCCCGGTCCAGGCCCCCTTCACGACGATGTCGGTGATCTCGGTCCGCACGAGGTCGGCGGCGCGCAGCCCCAGGGTCGTCACGTCGGGGACGAGCTTCACCATCCAGGTCGGCACCGTGATCTGCGCCGCGGCCTCGACCGGGTCCATCGGTTCCCACTGGTACGCCATGGTCGCCGTCGCCACACGCTCGGCACCGCGGTCGAGCGTGCCGACGAGGGCGCCCTGGTCGACGCGCAACCCCGGGGTCCCGAGCACCTTCGGGTAGGCGCTCAGTTCGCGACCGGCGAGCGTCGCCGCGGAGTTGTCGAGGTACATGGCGTGCAGGTACTCGCCGACCTCGCCGTCGTGGGTGACCTGGATCGTCTGACCGGACTCGACGTAGGGGCCGTAGCCGTCGACGTCACCCATCTTCATGACCTCGAACCGGACCAGCGGCGCGTCGACCTGCAGCGGCTCCGGCACGACGGCGCGGAGGGCGTCGGGGTCGGTCCGGTACACGACGTTGAAGTACTCGCGATCGGTGAAGCGCGTCGGGCGCAGCGGGTAGACCGGCCCGGTGAGGGGGGTGGTGGCGTGGCGGAGGACGTCCGAGGCCTGCATGGGAACTCCTTGTCGAGTTGCGATACGTTCCGTACTGAGTACGTTGTGTATCGAACGTACACCCGAGAACGAAGGACACCATGGGCTTCTCCCTGCCGACCGACATCCGCAACCGACCCGTCACCGTGATCGGCGGTGGGACCCTCGGTCGTCGCATCGCCCTGGTGTTCGCCAGCGCCGGCGGCGAGTCCCGCGTGTACGACCTCGCCGAGCCGGTCCGCACGGCCGCCGTCGAGTACGTCGAGCGCGAGCTCCCGGCGCTCGCCGCGGCGCGGTACGGGGGCGCGGTCGGCACCGTCCGCGCGTTCGACGACCTGGACGAGGCCGTCGCCGGTTCGTGGCTCGTCGTCGAGGCGATCCCGGAGCGCCTCGACCTCAAGACGACGGTGTTCGGGCAGCTCGACCGCGCCGTCGGGGCGGACACGATCCTGGCGAGCAACTCGTCGTCGTACGCGAGCCGACTCGTGATCGACGAGGTCGAGCACCCCGAGCGCGTGCTGAACATGCACTTCTACATGCCGCCGGCGCAGAACGCCGTCGACCTGATGAGCGACGGGGAGACCGACCCCGCGGTCATCGACCTGCTGCTCGAGGTCCTGCCGACCTACGGCGTCCGGCCGTTCGTCGCCCGCAAGGAGTCGACCGGGTTCATCTTCAACCGCATCTGGGCGGCCATCAAGCGCGAGTCCCTGGCCGTCGTCGCCGACGGGGTCTCCACGCCGGAGGACGTCGACGCCATGTTCGCGGTGAACACCGGTTCGCCCGCGGGGCCGTTCCGGATGATGGACCAGGTGGGGCTCGACGTGGTCCTGGACATCGAGGAGCACTACGCGGCGGAGGACCCGCACCTGCCCGAGGGCCCGCGGCAGCTGCTCCGGCAGTACGTCGACGCGGGGCACCTGGGCGTGAAGACCGGCCGCGGCTTCTACGCGTACGACCAGCACTGACGGTCGACCGGCGCCGTCGCCGCCTAGGCTCGGGAACCGTGTTCGAACTCCACCACCTCGCCGCGCAGGAACTCTGGGACTGGATCCGCCGGGGGGAGGCGACCGCGCTCGAGGTGACGGAGCACTACCTCACCCGCATCGAGCGCCTCGACCCGGCCCTCGGTGCGTTCGTGACGGTCACGGCGGACGCCGCGCGCACGAGAGCCGACCGTCTCGGGCACCTGGTGCCGACGTCCAGACCGTTGTGGGGCCTCCCGTCCGCCGACAAGGACCTGTACGACCGCGCCGGGGTCCCCACGCGCTCCGGCACCGCGAGTCTGCCGGAGCGCCCTGCCGGGGCCGACCACCCGCTCGTCGCGGCGCTCGACGCCGCCGGCACGGTGAGCCTCGGCAAGACGGCGTCGCCGGAGTTCGGGATGTCCTCGTCGTCGGAGACGCGGTTCGGCGTGACGCGGAACCCCTACGACACGACCCGCGCGCCCGGGGGGTCGTCGAGCGGGGCGGCGGTCGCCGTGGCGGCCGGGCTGCTGCCCGCGGCCGTCGGGTCCGACGGCGGGGGATCGGTCCGGATCCCGGCCGCCGCGACCGGACTCGTCGGCCTGAAGCCGAGCCGCGGGCGGGTGCCGTCGATGCCCGGTCGCTCCGGTGTCGGCGGGCTCTCCGTCGCCGGGCCGCTGGCCCGGTCCGTCGCGGACGCGGGGATGCTGCTCGACGCCCTCGTCGCGCCGACCGGCCTGCCGGAACCGTCGCCGTACGCCCTGGTCACGCCGTCCCGCGGTGACGGCCCGTTCACCGCGGCGGCCGTCCGCGGTGAGGGACGCTTCGTCGTCGGGCTGCTCGACGGCTCACCGTGGGACGACACCGTCGACGTCGTGGTCGACCCCGCGGCACGCGCTGCCGTCGAGACCGCTGCGCGGGTGCTCGGCGAACTGGGGCACGGCGTCGAGGACGTGCAGATGCCGCGGGCGCCGTACGCCGACGCGTTCCGGGTGGCGTGGGAGAGCTCCGCGGCGCGGCTGCCGATGGTCCCCGGCATCGACCTGACCGTGCTCACGCCGCTGGTGGCGTGGCTCGTCGAGCGGGGACAGCGGCTCACGGGCATGCAGGTGCTCGACGCGATGACGGCGCTCGACACGTTCTCGGCGACGCTGATCGGTGCGTTCGACCGGTTCGACGCCGTCCTGTCACCGACCCTCGCACTGACCCCGCGGCCGCTCGGCTGGTACGGCGACGACCCGGACGAGGACTTCCGCCGCCAGTGCGCGTACTCGCCGTGGACCTCGATGGCGAACGTGGCCGGGCTGCCCGCGATCACCCTGCCCGTCGGGGTCACCGCCGACGACCATCCGGACGGCGGCGGCCTGCCGATGGGCGTCCAGTTGATCGGGCGACCCGGGGGCGAGCGGGTGCTGCTCGCGATCGGGGCCCAGCTCGAGCGGCGGCTGCGCTGGCAGCGGCGGCACCCGGCTGCCTGGACCGCCTGACCGCCTGACCGCCTGCGCGGGGGTCGATGCGTGTGCATGTTCCGACGATCCACGCGTCGATCGACTCGTGGAACGTCGCACCATGCACGTGCATCGGACGCGTGTGCATGGTGCGACGAAGCACTCGGTGATCGACTCGTGGAACGTCGCAGAACGCGTGCGAGCCGCCGCCCGGGCTAGCTCTGCTTCTCGATCGCCTCGGAGTACTCGCGGCGCATCTTGTCCCCGGCGGCCGACACCCACGTCGCCCGTGCGGCCTTCACCTTCGCCAGGTTCGTCCGCCCGAGCACGTAGTCGTTGCACACGCTGTTGAACGCGGTGCTCGCCGACGCCGTCGCCGCGGCCGAGGGGGAGTAGAAGCCGTCCACCGGGTTCTTCACGAGCATGTCCTGCGTCTTGGTCTGGTACTGGTGCGACTGCCGCAGCTGCTCGTCGATGCGGACCGCGGTGTTCAGCACCTGCGGGCCGGCGCCGAGTCGGTACAGCGCGCTGGCGTTGATGGTCTGCTCGCCGGCCTTCGTCAGCGTCGCGTCCGGGCCGCTGCCGGTGTGGTGGACGCCCTTCTCGCCGTGGGTCAGCGTGAACGCCTCCTTCGACCCGAACGGCGCGGAGAGGTAGTCGATGAGCCGGAGCTGGGCCTTGATGCGTTCGGGCGTCGTCTTCTTCAGGGCGGCGAACGAGAAGCTCGACGTGCCCTGGTAGTTCGCACCGGGGCCGCCCGTCGCACCGAAGGGCACGATGCCGCCCGTGACGATCCCCTTCGGCATCGACACGTCGAGCAAGGCGGAGATGCCGTCGAGGTGCATGAGCACGGTGCCGTTGTTGATGTACGTCTTCGCCTTCGCGCTCTCGAGGCTGGGGGTGTCCGGGTGGAAGACGCCGAGGTTCCAGAGCTTCTTGACGTAGGCGAGGGTCTCGAGCCACGCGTCGGTCTCGTTCTTGTGGGTCAGTTCGCCGCCCTTCGACATCGCCCACTGGTTCGGCACGCCGAAGGTGGCGCCGATGAAGTCGTACGCCCAGTCGACGCCGCTCGCCCCGCCCTGGCCGGCGATCGCGTACCGGCCGGCCTTGGCGTCGGTGACGGCCGTGCACAGCTCGGTGAACTCGTCCTTGTCCTTCGGGGCCGGTGCTGCGCCCGTCAGCTGCTCGATGAGGTCGGGGCGGCAGATCATCACCGACCCGAACGGCGGCCGGTGCTCGGGGACGCCGTAGATCTTCCCGTTGATGCGGGCGCTCCGCCACGACGCGGTGGGGATGTTCGCCAGGTTCGGGTAGTCCTTGACGGCGTCGCCGGAGAGGTGCTCCGACAGGTCGGCGAACTTCGCGTCGAGCAGCTGCGGGAACCGGGGCGGCATCGCGAACGTCAGGAACTCGACGATGCCCGGGATGTCGTTGCCGGCGGTCATCGTCGCGAACTTCGCGGCGAACGAGTCGCCGGGCACGAACGTCAGGTCGTACTCGGTGTCCGTCAGTCCGCCGACGTAGTCGAGGAACGAGTTCTGCGCCGGCGGCGGCGCCGCGTAGGTCACGACGAACCCGGTGGTCTTCTCGCCGTCGCCGACCTTGCCGGTGACCGAGGTGAAGAGCTCGCTGTCCTGCGGGTACGAGTAGTACACGGGCTGGACGACGCCGTTGCCGGGCAGGTCGGGCTTCGGCCCCTTGGTGATGGGGACGTAGGTCGGCAGCGCGGCCACCTGGTCCGAGATGGTCGCGGCGTTGCCGCCGGTGGAGCACCCGGTCAGGCTGCCGGCGGCGCCGAGGGCGACGAGGCCGAAGGCGGCGCCGGAGATGAGGGTCCGGCGGCTGAGGCCGCCGGTGGTGGTGTCGGTCATGGCTTCTCCCTTGAAGCGTCGGGTGGCAGTGGGGTGGTGGGGCCGTGTCAGCCCTTGACGGCGCCCGTCAGGACGCCCTTGGTGAGGTGGCGCTGCACCAGGGGGTAGGCAGCGAGGATGGGGATGATCGCGATCATCACGACGGCCATCTGGATCGACTCCGCCGGCGGCTGCATCGAGGCGTCGGACCCGGCGCCGGAGACCAGGCTGGAGCCCTGCAGGACGTAGGTGCGCAGCACCAGCTGCAGCGTCCACTTCGTCGAGTCCGACAGGTAGAGCAGCGCGTTGAAGAACGCGTTCCAGTAGCCGACGGCGTAGAACAGGCCGACGACGGCGATCACCGCGCGGGACAGCGGCAGGACGAGCTGCCACAGGATGCGGAACTCGCCGGCGCCGTCGATCTTCGCGCTGTCGATGAGCTCCTGCGGGATGCTCATCATGAAGCCGCGGACGACGACCATGTTGAACACGCTGAACGCGCTCGGCAGGATCAGCGCCCAGTAGTTGTCGAGGAGTCCGAGCTGCTTCACCATCAGGTACAGCGGGATCATCCCCGGCGCGAACAGGAACGTGATGAGCACGAAGGTCAGCAGCGGCCGCTGGAACAGCGATCCCTGTCGGCTGAGCGCCCACGCGGCGAGCACCGTCGACGCCAGACTGATGACGGTGCCGACGACCGTGACGAGCAACGTGACCACCACGGCGCGGGTGACGACCCCGCCGGACAGGATCTGCACGTACGCGGACAGGTCGAACGACCTCGGCCACACGACGTAGCCGCCGGCAGCGGTGACGTCCGCCTGGCTCGACACGCTCGTCGAGAAGACGATGAGGAACGGGAACAGGACGACGGCGAGGATCAGGACGATCGCGACGGCCTTGAGTGCGAGGACGACGGGTGTGGGTTTTCCGGCCCAGACCGGACGGGCGATGGTGCTCATGACCGTGAATACACTCCCTGCTCACCGAGCATGTGGGCGGCCTTGTTCGCCGCCATGATGAGGACGAACCCGACCAGGCCCTTGACCAGACCGACCGCGATGCCCGTGGACCAGTTCCCGTCGACGACGCCGTGGTAGTAGACGTAGGTGTCGAGGACCTCGGCGGCATCGGCCCCCACGGCGTTCCGTTGCAGGATGATCTGCTCGAACCCGACGGACAGGGCCTCGCCGAGCCGCAGGATCAGCAGGAGCACGATGATGGGACGGATGCCCGGCAGCGTGACGTGCCAGAACCGGCTCCACGCTCCCGACCCGTCGATCGCCGCCGCCTCGTACAGGTTGTCGTCGATCGCCGCGAGCGCTGCCAGGAAGATGATCGTGCCCCAGCCGGCGTCCTTCCAGATCACTTGTGACGTCAGCAGCAGCTTGAACGTCTCCGGGTCGCTCATGATCCCGATGGTCCCCATGTCGAGCTGCCGCAGCGTGTGGTTGACCACACCGCCGGACCCGAGCGACTGCTGGAAGAACCCCACGACGATCACCCACGACAGGAAGTGCGGCAGGTAGAGCACCGACTGCACCGTCGCCCGGAGCCACGGCCACACCAGCGAGTGGATGAGGATGGCCAGCGCGATCGGCACCGGGAAGAACAGGATGAGCTGCAGGAACGTGATCTCCAGCGTGTTCACCGTCGCCCGCCAGAACTCCGGGTCGGCGAACATCAGCTGGAAGTTCGTGAACCCGACCCACGGGCTCTGGGCGATCGGGATGTACGGCTGGTAGTCCATGAACGCGATGACGTTGCCGATCATCGGCACGTACACGAACAGCAGCAGCAGGACCACCGCCGGCGCCACCATGAGCAGCAGCGGGTAGTCGCGCCGCAGCCGAGCGAGGAACGGGACCTTCCGCGGGGCCGGGGCGCCGCCGGACCGGGTGGTCCGGGGCTCGGTGGTCGGATCGACCAGCGTCGCGCTCATGTGGCTCCTTTGCTCACGTGGCTGGGGGTTTCGTCATCCTGTGGCGTCCGTATGATGACGGTCAAGCCGCGGTATTCACCCGCACACGAATCGAACACTGGGAGCGACGATGCACCCGACCAGACGCCACGAACGGATCCTCGCCGAGCTCCGCGTGCACGGGGCCCTGTCCGCCTCGGACTTCGCCGAGCGCGAGGGGATCTCGGCCATGACGGTCCGCCGCGACCTGTCCGAACTCGCCGACCGCGGCGTGCTCCGGCGCGTGCACGGCGGCGCCGTCTCCGTCGAGACCCTGCCCACCGCGGGCGCACCGCACCGACCCGCACCCCGCCCCGACCGGGACACGACCGACGGCAGCGGCGCGCTCTTCACCCTCGGGCTCGTCGTCCCCGACCCCGGCTACTACTTCCCGAAGATCGTCGCCGGTGTCGCCGAACGCACCGAGGCCCTGGGCGGCCGCGTCGTGCTCGGCGTCTCCCGCTACGAACCCGCCCGCGAACGCCAGCAGGTCGAACGCCTCATCGCCGCGGGCGTCGACGGGCTGCTCGTCACCACCACCGTCGCCGACGCCTTCACCACCCTCGAGCTCCTCGACCACGCACCGATGCCCGTCGTCGTGGTCGAACGCTCCGTGGTCGAGGCGCCGGTCGGCTCCGCGCTCGAGTCCGTCCGCAGCGACCACGAGTCCGGCGCCGGCATCGCGGTCCGCCACCTCGCCGAACTCGGGCACCGCCGCATCGGCATGGCCGTGTTCGACACCCCGACCACCCCGCAGCTCCGCACCGGGTACGACCGCGCCGTCCGGCAACTCGGCCTCGACCCCGACGCCCCGGTCCAGGTCATCCCGGACGACCAGGGCGTGGGGGCCGCGACCAGGGCCTTCATCGAGCGCTGCCTCGCCACCGGCACCACCGCCGTCTTCGTGCACTCCGACCAGTACGCCGTCGAGTTCGTCGAGACCGTCACCGAGATGGGCCTGTCGATCCCGGACGACCTGTCCGTGGTCGCCTACGACGACGAGGTCGCGGCGCTCGCCGGGGTGCCGCTCACCGCGGTGGCGCCCCCGAAGAACGACGTCGGCCGGTTCGCGGCGACGATGTGCTTCGAGCGCATCTCGGCGACGGCGCAGGTCGGCTTCGCCCGTCGGCACATGACCCTGGCGCCGACGTTGAGCGTGCGGGCGTCGACCGCGGCGGTCGTCCCCGGTCGGTGAGCGGCCGACGCGCGATCCGTGCGATCCGCGCGATCCGCGCGATCCGCGCGCCCGTCGTGTTCACTTCGTGAGCGTTTGCGCCCCGCGGCTTGACTCCGCACACCGCCGAACGCTGGCATGGGGACGCCGTACTCCCGGAGAGGAACCGTCCGACGATGACGTCACGCCCCGTCACGCCCCGAGCGCAGCCCGCGCCCCGAGCGCAGCCCGCGCCCCGAGCGCATCCCGCGCCCCCGGCGGTGCCCGTGCCCCCCGCCCCACGCGGCCACGCGCACCGCTCGCCCGTCCCCGTCGCCTTCGTGATGCCCGAGGCGACCTTCACCCGGGTGTTCGACCCCGGCGACCTCGCCGCCCTGCACGCCTCCGAGGCCGTCCGGCTGGTCGCCGACCGTCCGCTCGACCCGGACGACCCGTGCGACCTCCCGCTGCTCGCCGACGCTGAGGTGCTCGTCACCGGGTGGGGCAGCCCCGTGCTGTCCGCGGACCGTCTGGACCGGATGCCGCGGCTCCGCGCCGTCGTGCACTCCGCCGGGTCGGTCAAGCCCGTCGTCGACACCGACGTGTGGGAGCGACGGATCGCCGTGGCGTCGAGCGCCGCCGCGAACGCCGTCCCGGTCGCCGAGTTCACGGTCGCGGTGATCGTGCTCGCCGCCAAGCGGGCCTTCGCCAGCGCCGCCGCGCTGCGTTCGGACGAGACCCCGGTCGACGTCGAGGGCTCGTGGCCGGTCGTCGGCATGCACGGCGTGACCGTCGGTGTCGTCGGCGCCTCGCGCGTCGGGCGGGCCGTCATCGAACGGCTCCGTGACTACGACGTCCGCGTGCTCGTGAGCGACCCGTACCTGGACGACGACGAGGCCGCGCTGCTCGGCGTCACCGCCGTCGACCTCGGCACCCTCGCCGCCTCGAGCGACGTCGTCACCCTGCACGCGCCGCTGCTGCCGTCGACGCGGGGGCTCGTCGACCGTGCCGTGATCGGGCGGATGCGGCCGGGTACCACGCTCGTGAACACCGCGCGCGGGGCGATCGTCGACCAGGACGCCCTCGCCGACCGCCTGGACCGCGGCGACCTGGCCGCCGTCCTCGACGTCACCGAGCCGGAACGCCTGCCACCGGACGCCCGACTGCGGTCGACGCCGAACACCTTCATCACGCCGCACATCGCCGGGTCCCTGGGCAACGAGCTGCGTCGGCTCGCCGACAACGCGGTGCGCGAGACCATCGCGTTCGCGGCCACCGGCGCGTTCACCGACCCCATCGTCCCCGACGGCTTCGCCGTCCAGGCCTGAGGCCTGCCACCAACCGCCGCCACCAGCTGCCACCCACCAGCCGCCAGCACCCGTCCACCACCGTCACCACCCGGAGACCCACCCCATGACCGTCACCGTCGACGCCCCGTCCTTCACCGACCGGTTCACCCCGGCAGCGCGCGCGGCGCTCCGTCCGCGCTCGTGGCGACCCGCGCCTCCCGTCAGCGACCGCCCGGCGTGGGCGCACGTCGCGGACGCCGACCGGGAGGCCCTGCTCGCGGTCGCGCACGACCGTCGCGCCGCCGCGGCGGTCACCTTCCCGACCCTCGCCCTGTGGGCGACGTACAGTCGCGACGGGAACCGCCAGCCGTACGAGCGGGCCCAGCGGAACCTGCTCGAGTCCGCCGCGACCGCCGCCCTGGCTCTCGGCGTGACCGGCGACGCCGAGTGGGCGGACGTGCTCGGCGACCAGGTCTGGCGGATCCTGGAGCTGCGCGCCTGGTGCCTGCCGTCGCACTACGCGCTGCCCGAGGACGGCAGCCGGCCGTTCCTGCCCGTGCCCGGTCGGGACGTGCTCGACCTGTCCGACGCCTACGTCGGCGGCATGCTCGCGGCGATCGACGCGATCGCGGGGGAGCGTCTCGAGCAGGACCGCCCCGGCATCCGCGCGCACGTCCACCACGAGATCCGCCGCCGCGTGCTCGACCCGTGGGAGCAGGAGGTCTACTTCTGGCACGGGGTCGACGGGCCGCCGAACAACTGGGCGCCGTGGATCGTGTCGAACGTGCTCGTGTGCGCCGCCGTGGTCGAGCCCGACCGCGATCGCCTCGCTGCGACGATCGGCCGTGCGCTCGTGATCCTCGACCGGTTCCGCGCCGGCTACGACGCCGACGGCAGCTGCGACGAGGGTGCCACGTACTGGTGGTGGGCCGGCGCGACCCTGTTCGAGGCCCTGGACCTGGTCGAGGAGCTCACCGGTGGCGCGTTCGACGGCTTCTCGGTCGAGCCGGTCGCCGCGATGGCCCGGTTCCCGATGGGCATGCAGATCGGTGCCGCGACGCAGGTCAACCACTCCGACGGCTCCCCGGCGCTGGCCGAGAACGCGAACTGGAATCTGCTCGCCCGCTTCGGGGAGCGCGTCGACGACGACCGGGTCGTGCGGCACGCCCGGTGGATGGGCCGGCAGCACGCGTTGCGGTTCGACGGGCAGCTCGCCGCGCTGTTCCGTCGGACGCTCGCCGAACTGCGGGACCCCTCGTGGACCGACGGCCCGGCCGAGCCCGGGATGCCCGCGTCGCTGTGGCTGCCCGGCACCGAGGTCGCCGTCGCCCGTGCCCACGACGGCGCGACCGACGGGTTCGTCCTCGCGGTGAAGGGCGGGCACAACGACGTCAGCCACAACCACAACGACGCCGGCGGGGTGATCGTCTCGCTCGACGGCGAACCGGTGCTCATCGACGTCGGGGTGGGCGTGTACCGTCGCGAGACGTTCATGCCGGAGCACCGCTACGGCATCTGGACGATGCGGAGTGCCTGGCACACCGTCCCGCTGCCGAACGGCGTCGAACAACACGAGGGTGCGGCGTTCCGCGCGACCGGCACCGTGTTCGAGGACGACGGCGACGTCGCGTCGTGGTCCGCCGACCTGACCGCCGCGTACCCGGCGACCGGCGGACTGCGATCGCTCCACCGCACCGCGACGCTCGACCGGGCGGTGACCCGTGACCGCGCCGCCGCACGCGTGGTCGTCCGCGACACCTGGACGTTCGCGGAGCCCGGCACGATGACCCTGGTGCTCATGACCCGCGACGAACCCGTGCCCGTCGACGGCGGGCTGCGCGTCGGCCCCGCCCACCTGTCCGTCGACACCGATCGGTTCGCGGTGCACGTCGAGCGGCGGGACGTCGACGACGCGAAGCTCGAGCGGGTCTGGGGCCCGGCAGTGCACCGTGTGCGGCTCGTCGCGCGGCAGGCGTCCACCGACGGCGAGCACGCGCTCACCGTGACCCGGGCGACACCGTGAGCGCGGTCCTGCTCGGCGGCTCCGGACGCTGGACCGACCCGTGGCACCCCTTCGCCGAGACGAACGCGGCGGTCACGGCGCTCGCTGCGTCGGCCGGCGTCGCGCTCGAGCAACCGGAGGACGTGGACACCGCCCTGGCCGCCCTCGCGACCGGACCCCTGCCGTCGCTCGTCGTCGTCGACGTCGGGCTGCCCCGGGACGACCGCCCGGTCCCGCTCACCGACGCCCGGGCCGGCTTCCACCGCCTGCTCGCGAGCGACGTGCCGCTGCTCGTGCTGCACGTCGCCGCGACGTCGTTCGCCGACGACCCGCACTGGGAGCGTGCCCTCGGCGGGGTGTGGGAGCGCGGCACGACGATGCACCCGCCGTTCGGGCCCGCGGCCGTCCGGGTGGTCGACGCGGCGCACCCGATCACCGCCGGCCTGCCGGACTTCACCCTGGAGGACGAGCGCTACACGCACCTCCGTGTCTCGCCCTCGGTGCGGCTCCTGCTCGACCACGAGCACGAGGGGGAGCGGCACCCGCTCGCCTGGGTGCACGAACGACCCGGCGGCGGCACCACCGTCTACGACGCGCTCGGCCACTCCGCCGCGTCGTTCGCGTCGCCGGAGCACCGCGCGTTCCTGACGCGCGCCCTCGCGTTCCTCCTGCGCTGACGTTCCACTTGCGCTGACGTTCCACTTGCGCTGACGGGGTGGGGGCGACTGCCTGGAGGCCCGGTGCCGGTCTCGTGGACCGGCACCGGGCCTCCAGGCAGGCGCGTCTCAGGCGATGGTGACGTCGCCGACGACCAGCCAGCCCGCCTGCTGCGTGCCCTGCGCACCGAGCTCGATGCCGGGGGCGTTGCCCGCGGTGGTGTCGACGATCGCGATGCCCCACCGATACGCACCCGCCGCGACACCGGCCAGCGACGGACGGAACGCGTACGACGTCGGCGACCCCTTCAACCACTTCGACGGATCGGACGCGCTGTCCACGAACGTCCCCGCCACGCTGCCGTCCGCACGGAGCAACGCGACCGCCGCCTTGTACTTGCCGTTCCACACCGGCAGGTTGTCGGGCAGGTAGCCCCACCCGGTGTTCGTCCACTCGTGCGTGACGTCGACCGTCGCGCCGGCGGACGCCGAACCGGGCACGACCACGCGCGACGGGTGCAGGCGGTAGCCGCCCTCGGCGTCGAACCGCTGCGTCAACGGGAAGGTCTGCGCCGCGAACCACGACAGGGCCTCGCCGTTCCGCAGGTCCATCATGTTCACGTGCGCCTCGACCGAGTCGTCGAACTCGCCCTGACGGACGTCGGCGGTCGTCACGTACCCGCGCGGGTCCTGCGTGACGTCGTGCTGGGCCGTGACCCACCCGCCCTCCATGATGATCGGCCGCCGGTACCGCCACTTCGCGGCCATCGACTTCTCCCAGTCCGCGTAGTACGTGGTCATGCCGAAGGCGTCGTGGCGCAGGACGTAGCCCTTCTCGTACGCACCGTCGAGCATCCGCTCGCTCTCGGGGTCCGGGGTGCCCCAGTCCTTCGGACCCCCGATCATCCGGTGGTAGTTCAACGCCAGCGGCACGCGGGTGAAGTGCTCCTGGTACAGGTCGATGATCCAGTCGAACACCGGCTCGCGGTTCGCGGCGTCCTGGTACAGCATCGAGTGGCCCTCACCCCACTTGCCGAGCCCGTACCCGTCGATGAAGTCCGTCGTGGCCGGGTCGTCGTACTGCTCGCCGAAGGCCGCGACGAACGCGGCGTACTTCGCCTGGAACACCGGGTCGTCCGGGTACGGGCTCCACACGGTCTTGCTGCCGGTCTGCGTCTCGTACCCGGCAGCCCCGGCGGCACGCACCCACGCGGGCGTGAAGTCCGACGACTTGTCACGACTGTCCACCACGACGCGGAAGGCCAGCCGCAGCCCACGGCGACGGGCCTCGGCGAGGATGCCCGCGAACGCCGCGTTCGTGTCCCAGCCGTACACGCCCTCGGACGGCTCGAGGATCGTCCACGAGACCCGCATGTACATGACCGAGGCGTGGTCGGACACCGTGACCGTGGTGCCGTCGGGCAGCGGGACGTCGTCGTACTGCGTCCAGTAGTTCGCGGGCGGTGCCGACGAGCCGTACAGCGCCCAGCCGTTGAGCGGGTTCCGCAGGACCGTGGTGGTGTCGGCGGCGAACTCCCGCTCGACCGCGGCGGCGAGGTGCGGGCGACCGGGGTGGCCGGGGCCGGGGTGGCCGGGGCTGGCGGGGCCTGCGCCTGCGCCGGGGTGGGCGCGGCCGTGGGCGCTCGCCGGCTTGCTGCCGAGCACCCCGCTCGCTGCCGATGCGGTGGCGACGATGCCGAGTCCGAGTGCCGTGCGCCTGGTGATGTCGTGCGACTTGCTCATGCGTTCTCCCCTTCGAGAAGCGATCGGTGCAGGTCGATCGTCTCGGCGTCCCGCTCAGTGGGCAAGGAGTCCCGCCCAGTCGAACAGGAGTCGCACACCCCTGGCGACGCGGAACGACACTCCCGATGTCGTACGACGTCGATGTTGTCGTCGGTGCGCGCGTGCAACTGTTGCGGGCGACCTGGAACGACACACTCGAGGTCGTACGACGTCGATGTTGTCGTTCCGAGTCAGAGCCGCCCGCCCCGCCCGCCGCCGCCCGCCCCGCCCCTACGGCAGCGTCGGCGCAGCCTCCACGAGCGCCCGCGTCACCGGGTGCACCGGCGCATCGAGCAGCGACACCGGCCCGTGCTCCACGATGCGCCCGGCCGACATCACCGCGACGGTGTCGCACAGCCGCTGGACCACACCGATGTCGTGCGACACCAGCACCAGGGTCAGCCCGAGGTCGTCGGCGAGCGAGCGGAACAGCTCGATGACGCGTGCCCGCACCACCACGTCGAGGGCGCTCATCGGCTCGTCGCCGAACAGGATCCGCGGCCCGTGCACCACGGCCCGGGCGATCGCGATGCGCTGCCGCTGCCCACCGGAGAACTCGTGCGGGTACCGGTCGACGACGTCCGCCGGCAGGTCGACCCGTTCCAGCACGTCGCGCACCAGCGCCCGGTGATCGCCGTCGATCCGCAGTGCCCGCAGCGGTTCGCCGACGATCGCGCCGACGCGCATCCGCGGGTCGAGGGACGCGTACGGGTCCTGGAACACCACCCCGGTCTCGCGACGGAACCAGCGCATCGCGGCCGCAGACCCGGACGCGACCACCGGACGACCGGAGGCGGTCACGGAACCGGCGGAAGGTGCCTCCAGGCCGGCGAGCAGCCGGACCAGGGTGGACTTGCCGGACCCCGATTCGCCGACGATCCCGAGCCGCTGGCCGGAGGCGACCGTCAGGTCGACGCCGTCGACGGCGGTGCGGACGGGGCCGGGTTCGAAGGGCCCGCGGCGGGGGAGCCGGTAGGTGCGGTGCAGCCCGACCCCGTCGAGGACGGCGGTCATGCGGAGCCTCCGGACGGACGGGCACGACGGGCGGTGGCACGCGCGGCGTCGACGAGCGCGACGGTCGCGGGGTGCTGCGGCGCGGCGAGCAGCGACGCGACCGAGCCCCGCTCGACGACCCGTCCGCCGTCGAGCACGACGGCGGTGCCGGCGATCCGCGCGAGCACGGCGAGGTCGTGCGTGACGAAGACCATGCCGGCCGGCAGCCCTTCGAAGAGGTCGAGAATCCGCGCCTCGGTCGTGACGTCGAGCGCCGTGGTCGGCTCGTCGGCCACGAGGTACGCGGGCTGCCCGGCCATCGCCATCGCGATGCAGATCCGCTGACGCTGCCCGCCGGACAGCTGGTGCGGGTACTGCCGCAGCAGCGACTCCGGGTCCGGCAGTCCGACGTCCGCCGCCAGGGTGGTCGCCGCGGCGCGTGCCGCCCGCCGGTCGAGTCCGCGGTGCAGGCGCAGCGGCTCCGCGATCTGCGCGCCGACGCGGCGCAGCGGGTCGAGGGCGGTGCCGGGCTCCTGGAACACCATGCCGATGCCGGAGCCGCGGTGCTCCGCGCGCTCCCGATCGGGCAGGCCGACGAGTTCCGTGCCCTCCAGGCGGATGCTGCCGGTGACGGTCGCGCCGGCGGGCTCCAGTCCCATGAGGGCGAGCGAGGTCATGGACTTGCCGGATCCGGATGCGCCGATCACGCCCACGCGTTCGCCGGGAGGCACGGTGAACGTCACGTCGTCCAGGATCGTCCGCCCCGCGATGCGGACGGAGAGCCCCACCACCGCGAGCCCACCGGTGTCGGTGTCGCTGTGGCTGCCGGTGTCGCTGTGGCTGCGGTCGGTCATGCGGTCACCCCCGGGGTGGTCGTGGCCGGGTCGGCGCGGCGGTCGCCGCCCGCTGCGCGGTCGTTCGTCGTCAACCGCGGGTCGGTGGCGTCGCGGATCGCGTCACCGAGCAGGGAGAGCGCGGCGACGACCAGCGCGATCGCGGCTCCCGGCCAGGTGGCGCTCCACGGGTGCACGCCGATGTAGGTCTGCAGGTCGGAGAGCAGGTTGCCCCACGACGCCGTGTCCGACCCGGCGCCGTAGCCCAGGTACGACAGACCGGCCTCGGCGAGGACCGCGGTGGCCATCGCGAGCGAGAGCTGCACGGTGAACAGCGGCGCGGCGTTCGGCACCAGGTGGCGGAACAGCACCCCGACACCACCGACACCCGAGGCCCGGGCCGCGGTGACGTAGTCGCTCCGGGCGATGCGCCGGATCTCGCCGCGGGCGACCCGGGCGATCGTGACCCCGAAGGACAGTCCGACGCTCACGATGACGACCCCGAGCGACCCGCCGAACACCGCGGTCAGCAGCATCGCGGTCAGCAGGGTCGGGAACGCCACCAGGATGTCGAGCAGGACGGCCGTGCCCTCGCGCACCCAGCGGGCGGTGAGCGACCCGATCGCGGTCAGGACGATGCCGACGACGCTGGCGATCACCCCGGCCCCGACGGCGACGAGCACGGTGGTGCGGGTGCCGGCGAGCAGGTAGCTCGCGATGTCGCGGCCGGCGGCGTCGGTGCCGAACCAGTGCGCCGCGCTCGGGCCCTCCCACTGGTGGAACGGATCGGCGCGGAACGGGTCCTGCGGCGTCCACACGAGCGACACCGCGGCGAGCACCACGAGCAGGCCGAGCACGACGACGGCGAAGACCCCGGTGGGGCGGGAGAGCAGGCGGCGGATCATCCGGACACCTCGCGTTGGCGTGGGTCGAGGGAGCGGTGCACGACGTCGACGGCGAAGCCGACCAGCAGCACGAGCCCGGTGAGCACGAGCAGCTCGGACTGCACCTTGGTGACGTCGCGGCGCCCGACGTCGGTCACGAGCATGCGCCCGACCCCGGGCAGCGAGAACAGCTGCTCGACGACGACGGCCCCGACCAGCAGCCCGGCGATCTGCACCCCGAGCACGGCGAGCACGGTGAGGGCGACCGAGGGCAGCCCGTGCCGGAGCAACGCCTGCGTGCGCGTCAGCCCGATCGCGGCCGCGGTGCGGACGTGGTCGGCGTCGAGCACCGACAGCGTCGCGGACCGGGTGAAGCGCAGGATGACGGCACCCTCGACCGCGCCGATGGTCAGGGCGGGCAGCACGAGCGACGCGAACGCACGCCCCGGCTCGGACCAGCCGTCGAGCGGGAAGCCCTGGGTCGGCAGCCAGCGCAGCGTGACGGCGAACAGCGCGACGAGCAGCATGCCGGCCCAGACGACCGGGATCGCAGCGACGGCCTGCGCCACGAACCCGATGACGGCGCCGCCCGGTCGACGGCGGAGCACCGCGGCGACGACCCCGAGGGGAACGCCGATCACGAGTGCGGTGACGAGTGACATGCCCGCGAGCGGCAGCGTGATCGCCAGCTTCTGCGCGATCTCCGGCGCGACCTGCCCGTTGGTCACCAGGGACCGGCCGAGGTCGCCGCGGAACACCCCGCCGATCCAGTCGAGGTACTGCACCACGACGGGCCGGTCGAGGCCGAGCTGCTGCCGGAGCTGCTCGACCTGCGCCGGGGTCGACTGGGTGCCGGCGACGACCTGTGCGACGTCGCCGGGCAGCACCCGCAGGGTCGCGAAGATGATGACGCTCGCGACGAGCAGCCCGACGACGAACAGCAGCAGCCTGCCGACCAGGAACCGGGTCACGTGCTCGGAGCTCCGGGCGCGGGTCGTCTCACTTGACGGCGAGCTTCGACAGGTCGAGTCGTGAGTTGCCGCCGTCGACCGGGAAGCCCGTCACGCCGGAGCGCACCGCGGTGATCTCGGTGGCCGTGTAGAGCCACTCGCCGGCGGCGTCCTCGCTCACGATCTTCGCGGCCTTCCGCAGCGCGTCGACCTTGGCGTCCTCGTCCGTGGCCGCGATCGACTCGGCGTACAGCGACTGCACCTCGGCGTTGTCGTAGCCGAAGTAGTAGTCGGGGTTCGCCCAGTTGCCGAAGTCGCGGGCCTCGACGTGGTCCACCATCGACAGGTCGAAGTCGCGCTCACCCGACTTCGGCGCCTGGAACACCGTCGACAGCCAGGTCGCGAAGTCGACGCGCTTGACGGTCAGGGTGATCCCGACGTCGGCGAGCTGCGACTTGAGCACGTCGCCGATGGTCGCCGGGTAGATGTTCGCGTACGTCAGCGTGAGCTTCAGGTTCTCCTGACCGGCGGCGGCGAGGAGCTGCTTCGCGTTGTCGGGGTCGTACGCGTCGATGTCGGTCAGGTCCTCGTACCCGGGGTCGAGCTCCGGGATCGGGCCGCCCTGCTCGACGCCCGTGCCACCGATGGCCTTGATGAGGGCCTTCGGGTCGATCGCCTGCCGGATCGCCTGGCGCACCTTCTTGTCGGTGAACGGCGCCTTCTGGTCGTTGAACGCGAGCGTGTACTTGTCGGTCGTCTTGCCGGAGTGCAGTGCGATGTCCGAGTTGCCGTCGAGCTGGCTCTTGAGTGTGCCGTCGACCGGGTTGAGGACGTCGAGGTCGCCGTTCGCCATCGCGTTGACGGCCGTCGACGGGTCGGTGATGTACCGGAAGACGATCTTCGCGACCTTCGCCTTCGTGCCCCAGTAGTCGTCGTTGCGGTCGAAGGTGAGCGAGTCGCCCTGCTTCCAGCTCGCGACCTCGTACGGGCCGGTGCCGTTCGCGGTGTCCGACAGGTCGTTCGTCGCGGCCTTCTCGAGCACCAGCCCGGAGCGGCCGGTCAGGTTCCAGAGCAGGTCCGAGTCGGGCTTCGCCAGCTTGAGCTCGACCACGCCGGTCGACGGTGACGTGATCGAGGTGACACCCGCGAGCTTGGCGGAGTCGACGTAGGTCTCGTTCGACTTGACCTGCTCGAGCGACCAGACGACGTCGGCCGCGGTGACGTCCTTGCCGTCCTGGAAGGTGATGCCGTCGCGCAACGTGAACGTGTACGTCAGCCCGTCGTCGGAGACCTCGTGCTCGGAGGCCAGCACGTCGCGGATGTCGCCGTCGGCGGTCCGGCCGACGAGCCCCTGGTACACGTTGTCGATGAGCACCTGGTCGAGCGCTGCACCGGACTGCGTGCGGATGTCGAGGCTGGTCGGTTCGAGCACCAGGCCGACGCGGACGGTGGCGTCGGCGCCGCCGTCCTCGTTCGACGAGCCGGAGCAGCCGGTCAGCGCGAGGGCGGAGACGACGGCGACCGCGGTGGCGGCGAGGGCAGCACGTCCGAGGCGCGTGGTGCGCGCAGCCCGAGCGGGACGGCGGGGCAGGCGTGGACTCATGGGTGTGGGTTCCTTCCGGGCGCGAGGGCGATGATCAGTGCTCGCGCTCGCACGAGGTTACCGGCGGCCGGTGTCGTCCGCGGTCGGTTCTTCGATCCGGTGCAACAAACCGTGACGTCCCGCCCATGCCCGGATCGCCGACGCGAGTTCGAGGGGCGCCTGGTTCTGCACCGCGTGCCGTGCGGTGACCGTCACGATCTCGGCGTCCGGCAGCCGCTCGGCGAACGCGGCGTGCAGCTTCGGGGACACGTACCCGCGGTCGCCCCGGACGAGCAGGATCGGCACGCGCAGGGCGTCGAGGTCAGGCCACGCATCGGCGAAGCGCCCCACCGACGACGTGCGGCCGGCGGGCAGGTGCGGGAAGTGGTGGCGCCGCACGAGCGCTCCGTCGTCACCGAGCCGCGTGGTGTGGCGCGCTTCACGCAGCAGCACGTGCCGGTCGTCGCCGACGCGTGCCTCGATCGCCCGGTCGACGACCTGGTCCAGGGTGGCGAACGGCTCCTCGGCCTCGAGCGCGCGGGCGATCCGGTCGACCGCCCGCTGCGCGAAGTCCGGCGACATGTCGACGAGGACGAGCCCGGTCACCCGCTCCGGTGCCGTGGCCGCGAGTCGTGCCGACAGGATCGCGCCGAGGGAGTGCCCGACGACGATCCCCGGCGGGACCTCCAGGGCGTCGAGCGCCGCGAGCACGGTCGGCGCCGTCACGGATGCCCCGTAGTCCGCGTCGTCCCGCCACGACGACCGCCCGTGGCCGGGCAGGTCGAGCGCGACCGCCGGCTCGCCGACGGCGAGCGCGGTCTGGTCGAAGCTGTGGGCGTCGATGCCGAGCCCGTGCAGGTAGGTGATCCGGGCCTCCCGGTCGCCCCACCGGATGGCGGACGTCTCCTGCCCGTCATCGGTGCGGACCACCTGCCTGGAGGCGCGGAGCGGCTCCGTCACGCCGCTCGCGCGGGCGAGGGCGGCCAGGTCTGCGAATTCGTCGTCGGGGGCATCGGGCACGGAACCGATCTTCGCACCGTCTGCGGGGTCTGGAGACGTTAGGTAAGGCATGCCATACTCGGATCCGTGGCAACCCGGTACCGCGTCTTCTCCGTCCGTGTGGCAGCGGTCACGTCGCTCACCCCGCACTTCGTCCGGGTGACGCTGACGGGCGATGCCCTGGCGGACTTCTCCTCGGTCGGGCTCGACCAGCGGATCAAGGTCGTCCTGCCGCTCGACGGTGTGGGGTTCTCCGAACTGCCCGAGGACGAGGACTGGTACGCCGCCTGGCGTGCGCTGCCGGACGCGGAACGCAACCCGCTGCGCACCTACACGGTCCGCTCGTTCCGGCCCGATGCCCGTGAGCTCGACATCGACTTCGTCGCGCACGGCGACGCCGGGCCCGCATCCCGGTGGGTGTCGTCCTGCCGTGTCGGCGACGAACTCCGGATCGTCGGACCCCGCATGCCGGAGTCGCCCGAGGACCTGCCGACCGGTGCCGCCGAGTTCGCACCCGGGCACGCGAACCGCATCCTGCTCGCCGGGGACGAGACCGCCGCCCCGGCCATCTGCGCCATCCTCGAGGCGCTCGACGTCTCGACCGTCGGCCACGTCTTCATCGAGGTGCCGACCGACGCCGACCGGCTGCCCGTGTCCGCGCCCGCCGGGGTCGAGGTCCGCTGGATCGCCCGGAACGGTGCGACCCACGGCGTCCGCATGACCGACCAGGTGCACGCGTGGGCGTCGACGGTCGTCGCCGGTGCTGCACCTGTCGCCGCGGGTCCCGCCTGTGGGGACGCCGTCGAGCTGGCGGACGTCGACGTCGACGAGCAGATCCTCTGGGACGTGCCGGCCACCCAGGAGTCGCGCCCCGTCTACGCCTGGATCGCGGGCGAGGCCGGCTGCGTCAAGGAGCTCCGCCGGCACCTGGTGCGCGGGGTCGGCATCGACCGCAAGCAGGTCGCGTTCATGGGGTACTGGCGGCACGGCAAGGCCGAGAACTGAACGCCGCAGCCGGACTGACGACCAGCGTGGTCGGAGTCCCGACGACCGCGCTCGGCGTGCGTGGGCTGACGCTCGCGTACGACGACCGCATCGTGGTGGACGGGCTCGACGTGGACGTCCCCGACGGTGAACTGACCGTCATCGTCGGTCCGAACGCGTGCGGCAAGTCGACGCTGCTGAAGTCGTTCGCGCGCACCCTCAAGCCCCGAGCCGGCACGGTGTACCTCGACGGGGCGCCGATCGACTCGTACCGTCCGAAGGCCGTGGCCCGGCGGGTCGGCATGCTGCCCCAGACGCCGATCGCACCGGACGGCATCACCGTGCGCGACCTGGTGTCCCGCGGGCGGTTCCCGCACCAGGACCTGCTGCACCCGTCGTCCGGGTCCGACCGGCGTGCCGTGCAGGCCGCCCTCGAGCAGACGTCCACCGTCGAGCTGGCGGACCGGAGCGTCGACGAGCTCTCCGGCGGGCAGCGGCAGCGGGTGTGGATCGCGATGGTCCTGGCGCAGGAGACCGACATCGTGCTGCTCGACGAGCCCACGACGTTCCTCGACATCGCGCACCAGTACGACGTGCTCGAGCTGGCCTCCGCCCTGCACGCCGCGGGTCGGACGGTCGTCGCGGTGCTGCACGACCTGAACCAGGCGGCGCGGTACGCCACCCACGTCATCGCGATGCGCCAGGGGTCGATCGTCGCTGCCGGCCCCCCGGCCGCGGTGCTGACGGCCGACCTCGTCGAGGACGTCTTCGGCCTGCCGTGCGTGGTCGTCCCCGACCCCGAGACCGGCACGCCCCTCATCGTCCCCCGTCGTCCCGCCGCCTGACCCGCCCGCCCCTCCGCACCCCGCGCCCGCCCGCGCACCCCGCCCCCGCGCCCCGAGGTTCCGTAATCTCGGCATCTCGAGCCGCATCCGGGCCGTCCGCGGAACCTCGGCGCGACGCACGCGGCATGTCGTGGAACCTCGCGGCGACGGAGACGCATCGCTCCCCACCCACCCGTCCAGTCGCGAGTGCGCTCCACGTGCCGCCGAGGCGACTCCCCGAGGTTCCGAGATCTCGGCATCTCGCGCCGCGTCCGGGCCGTCCGTGGAACCTCGGCGAAACGCACGCGGCATGTCGTGGAACCTCGGCGGCAGGAGTTCAGGGCGTCTGACCGACCGCGACGAGACGCGGCGCGACGCGCGCGCGTCGCGGAGCGGCCGCGTGCCGTCGGCCACGGCCGGTGCGACCGACGGTCAGCGACCGCTCGGCGCCGCCCCGGCGGAGTGTCGCGACCGATCAGCGCTCCTCAGCCGGGCAGGTGGGCCGGACCACGGCGGACGGGAGGCCCGTGGCGGCCGCGATCCGTGCCTCCCGTCCGCCGTTCGGTCACGTCTCGTCGCCCGCCCGGCCCTCACCGGAGGTCACGCCGCGCCGCGCGTGCCGCGCCGCGCGGTCGCTGACCGTCGGATGCGGCCAGAGCCGCCGACGGGCTGCGACCACTCGGCGCCGACCCGACGGGGTGTCGTGACCGATTGGCACACACGGCACACGGCACACGGCACAGGGCAACGCAGGGCAGCGCAGCAGGAAAAGTGCCGCGCACGGGCACCCGTCAGCGGTAGCCGCCGTCCTCCAGCCCCGCCTCGACCTCGAAGCGGTTGCGGAGCGGGTCTCGGCCGGCGACGGCGTACAACACGGGCATGAGCATGCCGTACCGCCGCCACTGCTCGACGTGCACCCGCTCGTGCCGCAGCACCCGGGCCCCGTCGTTGTCCCGGGTCAGGTACACCGACCCCACGCAGGTGCCGCCACGACGGAACACCCAACGCGGCAACCCCGAGCAGACGACGAGCCCGTCGACCACGCGGACGCGGCCGGTCGACAGCGGTACGCCGATCGCCAGACCCACCGCCGTGGCGAACAGCCAGCCCACCCGCGACACGGGGGAGTCGAGCAGCGCTCGGCGCGCCAGTCCGCGCATGCTCAGGCCGGGCGACCGTAGGTCTCGAGCAGTCGGAGCCAGATCTCGTTCATCGTCGGGTAGGCCGGCACCGCGTGCCAGAGGCGGTCGACCGGTACCTCGCCGACGACGGCGATCGTCGCCGCGTGCAGCATCTCGGCGACGTCCTGGCCGACGAAGGTGACGCCCACGACGACCCCGCGGTCCTCGTCGACGACCATCTTGGCGCGGCCGGTGTAGCCGTCGGCCTGCAGCGCGGAACCCGCGACGCCGCCGAGGTCGTACTCCACGGCACGGACGTTCAGCCCCTGCTCGCGCGCGGCCTTCTCGGTCAGGCCGACGCTCGCGACCTCGGGGTCGGTGAACGTGACCTGGGGGACCGCGGCGTGGTCGGCGGTCGCGACGTGTGCGCCCCACGGTTCGGTGTGCAGCGGCGTGCCCTGGTGCCGGGCGGCGATCGCCTCGCCGGCAGCGCGGGCCTGGTACTTGCCCTGGTGGGTGAGGAGGGCGCGGTGGTTGGCGTCGCCGACGGCGTACAGCCAGTCGGTGCCGTGCACGAGCATCGTGTCGTCGACCTCGAGCCAGTCGCCGGCGGTGAGCCCGACGGACTCGAGCCCGAGGTCGGCGGTGTGCGGGGTGCGGCCGGTGGCGGCCAGCACCTCGCTCGTGATGACGGTGGTGTCGTCGTCGAGCGTGGTGGTGACGAGCCCGTGCTCGTCGCGGTCGACCCGCACGGGGTTCACGCCGGTACGGACGTCGACGCCGAGCTCGCGGAGGGCATCGGTGACGAGTTCGCCGGCGAACGGCTCCATGCCGCCGAGTAGTCCGTGCCGGGCGACGAGGGTGACCTTCGCGCCGAGCGATGCCCAGGCGGTGGCGAGCTCGGAGCCGGCGACACCGCCGCCGATCACGAGCAGGCTCTCCGGCACCTGCTGGGCGCTGGTGCCCTCGCGGGTGCCCCACGGCTTCGCCTCGGCGAGTCCCGGCGCGTCGGGCAGCGCGTGCAGCGACCCGGTCACGACGGCGACGGCGGCACGGGCGGTGTGCGTCTCACCGCCGACCTCGATGGTCTTCTCGCCGGTGATGCGGGCGTGGCCGCGGATCAGGGCGATGTCGGCGGACTCCAGCCAGGACACCTGACCGTCGTCCTTCCAGTCCGAGGTGAACGAGTTGCGGCGCGCGAGCACGTGGGCGGCGTCGAGCTCGCCGGTGACGGCCTGCTTCGCGCCGTCGAGCCGCTTGGCCGCTGCCAGGGCGTGGCCGCTGCGCAGCAGTGCCTTCGACGGCATGCACGCCCAGTAGGAGCACTCGCCGCCGACCAGTTCGGACTCCACGATCGCGACCGCCAGGCCGCGCTTGTGGGCGTAGTCCGCCACGTTCTCGCCGACTGCGCCGGCGCCGATCACGATGAGGTCGTAGTCCGTCATGAGGCCGAGCGTACGCGGACCGGCATGGGGTGCGCCCGGCGCGCCGGGTCGGTTCTCAGGCCACCCGGGAGGCGCTGGTCAACGCCCCGACGACGCGCAGGATCACGCCGAGGTCGTCCACTGCACGCTCCGGGTCGACGGGAGCGAATCCGGTGAGCGCGGCGCCGGCCAGGCGGCGGCCGCGGGTCGCGGCCTGGATCCGCTCGACCAGTCCCGCGCCGTCGAGTCCGAACGGCACCGGCTCGAGCAGGCCGTCGACCTCGGACGGGTCGAGGACGTCGAGGTCGACGTGCACGAACACCGAGGTCGCTCCGGTGGCGTCGACGGCGGCGGCGAGGGCGTCCGGGGTCGCGGCGTCGACGTCCAGCCGGGTGATCCCGGCACGGTCGAGGGCGGCGTCCTCGGCGTCGTCGAGTCCGCGGACGCCCGCGACCACGACCGACGAGGCGGGGAGCACCGGCAGCCCGGGGAACAGGTCGTCGGCGCGGTCGACCAGGATCCGGAGGGCTGCGGTCTCGGCGGCGACGGGCTGGGCGCGGTTGAGTGCGCGGTACCCGCTGGACCCGGCGATGCGGACGAACGCGGTGTCCGGTCCGAGGCCGACGGTCGCGCCGAGGACGCTCGCACCGTCCCCGCCGACGACGAGGACGGGTTCGCTGGCGACGCCGGTCTCCTCGGCCACGCGGTCGGCGACGGCGAGCACGGAGGTGTAGCGGGCGACGGCCGTCTCGAGCCGGTCGCCCGCGCCGGCGGGGACGTCGACCACGGTGGTGGACGCACGGGGGAGGTCGGCCGCGATCGCGGTCGCTCCGTCCCCGAGGCGCATCGCGCGCGAGGACGCCGAACCCTGCCACTGACCGACCACGAGGAACTGCATCGTCTCAGTCTGTCAGCTGGGGTCCGGCGTCGTCCGGGAAGGTCGTCCGGGAACGTCAGAGGCTCGACGAGCCGCCGGACTTCAGCGCGGCGAGTCGTGCCTCGACCTCGGCGTCCTTGCCGACGTCCTCGAGGCTCTCGAACTGGGCGTCGAGGCTCGACGACTGCAGTTCCTGCTGCCCGAGGACCTTGGCCTCTTCACGACGGACCTTCTCCTCGAAGCGACCGAGGTCGCTCGTCGGGTCGAGCACGTCGATGTTGCCGAGGGCGTCGTTGACCTTGGACTGCGCCTCGGCCGTCTTCGAGCGGGCGACGAGGTTGTCGCGCTTCGCACGGAGCTCCTCGAGCTTCTGCTCCATGCCGGCGAGCCCGGTCTTGAGCTTCTCGACCGCTTCGTTCTGCGAGGCGAGGTTCGGCTCGGCGTCCTTGACCTCCTGCTCGGCCGCGATCTGCTTGCCGATCGCGATCTTGGCGAGGTTGTCGAACTTGTCCGCCTCGGCCGTCTTGCCCTCGGCGCGGTACTTGTCCGCGGCGGTGGAGGCGTTGGCGGCCTTCTGGCCCCACTCGGACGAGGCGCGCTTGTCCTCTTCGTGGTCCTGCTCGAGCAGCCGCACGTTGCCGATCGTCTGCGCGATCGCCGTCTTCGCGTCGGCGATGTTGTTCGTGTAGTCACGCACGAGCTGGTCCAGCATCTTCTGCGGGTCCTCGGCGTTGTCGATGAGCTGGTTGATGTTCGCCCGCACGAGGGTGGAGATGCGGCCGAAGATCGTCTGCTTTGCCATTGCTGTTCCCTTTCCTGGAAGGTCTGACGTGGTGTGTCTGGTCTGTCGGGTGTGTGGTCTGGTCGTCGGGTGGGTCGGGCTCAGAAGCGGCCGCCGCCGGAGAACCCGCCGCCGCCGCCTCCGCCACCACCGAAACCGCCACCACCGAAACCGCCCCCGCCGCCGAAGCCGCCCCCGCCGCCCCCGAAGGAGCCGCCGCCGAAGCTGCCACCGCGACCGCCGAGCAGGCCGCCGAGCACGATGCCGGTGACGAGGCCGCCGAGCTGGGCGCCGTTGCCGCCGCCACCGCCGAAGCCGCCGCCACCGCCGCCCCAGCCGCCCATGTCGTCGTTCGCCGAGTCCATCGCCGCGGCGGCGTACTGCTCGGCCGCCCGTGCTGCCTGCAGTGCCTGTCCGGGGTCGGTGGTGGCGAGCTGCACGGCGTCGTCGAGGGCGCGTTCGGCCTCGGACAGGCGGGTGCGGGCGGTCGGTCCGATGCCGCCACGGTGCAGCGAGATGTACTCGCGCGCCTGGCTGATCCGGTTCCGGGCGTCGCGCAGGGCGTCGTCGAGGGCGCGGGACGCCCGGCGCTGCTGCTCTTCCGCACCCCGGGCGGCCGCGATGGCCTGGTCGATCTCGGTGTTCGCCTTCGTGAGGGCGTCGACCGCGGTGATCGGGTCCTTCGGGTCGAACCCCTGCCGCAGCACGGTCTGCGCCCGGGTCACGGCCGCGGCGAGGTCGGGCCCGCCCACGGTGAGGGTCCGGGCCGCGGCGACGTCGCCCTCGATGTCGATGCGCATCGCCTCGGCGCGTGCGGTGGCCTCGGTGAAGGTGCCCTCGGCCGCGACCGCGCTGTTCGTGAGTTGCTGCACCTGGGCCAGGGCGTGCTGGGCGTCGCGCACGGCGACCACCGCTTCGCCCTTGTCGCCGGCCGCGATCGCCGCGGTGGCCGCGTTCGAGCGCTCGGTGGCGTAGACGAGCACCTGGTGTGCCTGGTCGACGTTGTCGGCGACGGTCGCGAGGGTGCGGCCGGTGTAGTCCGCTCGGACGCGGTCGAGCGCGGCTGCTGCTGCGCCGACCGACGCCGGCGCTTCCGCGACGGCCTGGGCCAGCGCGACGGCTGCTTCGTCGACGCCGTCCTCGAGCGACCTGAGCTTGTCGAACGACTCGGTCTGTTCCTCGATCGAGGCGTGCGCCTGCTGGCAGATCGCGATGATCTGGTTCGCCCAGTCGGCACGCTGCTGGGGGGAGTCCGGGATCTCGTCGTCGAGCTGCTGCCGGAACGTGAAGGCCTTGCGCACGGCCTGCTGCGCAGCGGCGACGGCGTCGGCGAAGGGCTTCGCGGCGTCGGGACCGAACTGGGCCGTGGCGAACCCGACCTCTTGCTCGGCGGTGCGGAGCTCGTCGTCGATCGTCACGAGCGCGCCGCCGGCGGTGCGCTCGAGGTCGGCGAGGGACTCCTGCTGTGCCTGGGTGGCCGCGGCGGTCTTCCGCTTGTTGCGGGTGCGGATGACGAGCACGACGACGATCAGGCCGACGACGATGACGAGCAACAGGATCCAGAGCCAGGTCAGGTTCGGCGGCGCCTGGGTGTCCGTCAGCCCGTTCGCGAACGCCACGGCCGCGCCGGACCAGTCGCCCTGCTTCAGCGCGGGGAGCAGCGAGTCGTTCACGGCGTTCTGCACGTCGGACTCGGAGATGGCGGTCTCGTTCGTCTGCTGCACGTCGTAGTTGCGGTCGTCGACGGCGACCGACAGCAGGATGCCGTCGGTGTCGATCTGGTTCTGCTCCATGACCGCGGAGCCCCACGCGGTGTGGTCCGTCGGATCGGTGAACGTCGGCACGAACACGACGTACAGCTGCGTCTGGGTCTCGGCGTACAGGTCCTGCACCGCCTGTTCGACCTGCGCCTGCTGCGAGGAGCTGAGGGCGTCGGCTTCGTCGAGGACGTACGCCCCACCCAGGTCGACCGGTGCCGTGGCCTGCGCGGTCGCCGCCGGAGCCAGGACGATCAGCATCGCCACGACTGCTGCCGTGACGCGACCCCAGAGCCGCGCTGTCCCCCGTTCCGTCCTCGACCCGCCTGTGCCCGATCCGCGCTGGACCGTTCGCATCCGTCCTCCGTCCGTCACCGGTCGGCGCCGTCGACACCGTCCCGAACGACGCCCTGAGAGCGCCGTCGCCCGGAGTCTATCCACGGCGCGCAAGCGACGGACGGACTCTCGGCGAACACTGTGGACAAGCCGATCCATGGGTGTCTTGTCCCCCGGAGCGGGGTAGGCTGACGCCACTGTTCGACGACGAACGGAAGGGAACAGCAATGGAGCGAACCACGAGTACCGAGGTCGTCCCGCTCGAGGACGGCTACCACCGCGTCTCGACGCCGGCGACCGGCGTGATCGGCTTCGTGCGCGAGCACGACGGCCGCTACGAAGTGCTGCGCGGACGCGTCCGCCAGGCGACCCGATCCGAGGGTCTCTACAGCACGATGAACGTCGCACTTATCGCACTCACGCACGCGTAGCGACCACGGCCCTGGGCCGGCCATCCGCGCACCGTAGGCTGCGTGCGTGGGTGAGTCGGGCCTCCAGGCCGTCGTGGTGACGCTGTGCGCGACGGATCCGGACCGCGCGGCCGACCGGGAGGCCCTGGTCGCCGCCGTCGCGGCGGCTGCGGCAGTCGAGACGGCCGCCGTGCGCGCGGGGCGCGTCTGCCCACACTGTGCCGGGACCGACCACGGTCGTCCCTGGGCCACGGTGCACGGCACTGCGGTCGGCGTCAGCCTGTCGCGCACGACCGGCGTGCTCGCGCTCGCGGTCGCGCCGGGCCCGGTCGGCGTCGACCTCGAGCGGGTGTCCCGCGTCGGCGCAGCGCCCCTCGACGTCTTCACGTCCGGCGAACGCGAGCGCTCGGCCGGTGATGTCGGCTTGCTCGCGGCCTGCTGGGCGGCGAAGGAGGCCGTGCTGAAGCGCGACGGTCGGGGCCTGCGCGTCGATCCGCTGTCGGTCGACGTGGACGTCGCTGCCGGCACCGCGCGGTTCGAGGGGCGAGACCACCCGGTGACGATCCACCGGCCGGCACCCGACCTGGTGCTCGTCGTCGCGGCCGGCGGGCTGCCCGTCGTGGTCGAGGGGACGCTCAGCGGCGGAGTGTGAGCACCTCGGCGCCGTCCTCGGTGATCGCGATGGTGTGCTCGGTGTGGGCCGTCCGGGCTCCCGTCGCACTGCGGAGCGTCCAGCCGTCGGCATCGGTGACGAGCACGTCGGTGTCCGCCATCACCCACGGTTCGAGCGCGAGCAGGAGGCCCGGCCGGAGCGTGTAGCCACGGCCCGCGCGGCCCGTGTTCGACACGTGCGGGTCCTGGTGCATGGTCGAGCCGATGCCGTGGCCGCCGAACTCGACGTTGACCGGGTAGCCCGCACCCTCGAGCACGGTCCCGATGGCGTGCGACAGATCGCCGATGCGGGCCCCGGGGCCGGCGGCGGCGATCCCGGCGGCCAGGGCGCGCTCGGTCGCGTCGATGAGGGCGAGGTCCTCGTCGCGCGGGGTGCCGACGACGAAGCTCACGGCGGCGTCCGCGGCGATGCCGTCCAGCGACACCGCGAGGTCGAGGGTGAGCAGGTCGCCGTCCGCCAGGACCCGGTCGTGCGGCAGCCCGTGCAGCACGGCGTCGTTCACGGCGGTGCAGATGTGGTGGCCGAACGGACCGCGGCCGAACGACGGAGCGTAGTCGACGTAGCAGGAGTCCGCGCCGGCGGCCTCGATCATCTGCTTCGCCCACCGGTCGATCTCGAGCAGGTTGGTGCCCACGCGGGTCCGTTCGCGCAGGGTCTGCAGGATGGTGCCGACGAGGGCTCCGGTGGCACGGGCCTTCTCGACCTCGGCGGGCGTCAGGATCTCGATCACGCGGATGATCATACCGGTATTACTATGTGGGGATGGTCCGTCTCCCACTCCGCCCCGACGAGGTCGCGCGCGGCCGCCGTCTCGGTGCCCTGCTCCGCCGCGCACGTGGCCCACGGTCGATCGTCGACACCGCCCTCGCCGCCGGGATCTCGCCCGAGACCCTCCGCAAGATCGAGACCGGGCGGATCGCGACGCCGGCGTTCTCGACCATCGCGTCCGTCGCCGGCGTGGTCGGGCTGTCGCTCGACGCGGTCTGGTCCGAGGTCAGCTGCGACCCGGCCGACGGCGAGCTGGCTGGCTAGTCGACGCGCGGCGCGGGCAGCGCCGGTACCGACGCCTCGTCGATCCAGGGCCCGGTCACCGCCCGGACGTCCGCGACGGAACGGCCGGCGGCGTCGGCGAACGCACTGAGCACGTCGGGCACCGTCACCGAACCGTGCCGGTGCCGTTCGGTGATGCTGCGCAGCCCGGCGGTGAACGCGTCGTCGCCGAACGCGTGGCGGACGGCGTGCAGGGCGAGGGCCCCGCGCTTGTAGACCCGGTCGTCGAACATGTCCTTCGCGCCGGGGTCGCCGACGACGAGGTCCTCGGGCTGGTCGAGGAGCCCCTGCCGGTACTGCGCCGCGAGCACGTCGGCGGTGTCGCCGCCGTGGTGCTCGGACCACAACCACTCGGCGTAGCAGGCGAACCCCTCGTGCAGCCAGATGTCCTGCCAGCGGGTGACCGTCACCGAGTTGCCGAACCACTGGTGTGCAAGTTCGTGCGCGATGAGCCGGTCGGTGCCGTGCTCGCCGTCGACGTGGTTCCGGCCGAACACCGCGAGCCCGTGGGCCTCGAGGGGGATCTCGAGCTCGTCGTCGGTGACCACGACGCCGTACGCCGCGAACGGGTACGGGCCGAAGCGGTCCGAGAACAGCGCGAGCATCTCCGGTACCTGCCCGAAGTCGGTCTTCGCGGCGGCAGCCAGGTCGGCGGGGTGGTGCAGGGTCACGGGGACGACGGCGCCGCGGAGCCTCGTCGTGCGGTACCGCCCGATCTGCACCGTCGCCAGGTACGTCGCCATCGGCTCGGTGGTGGCGTAGGTCCAGCGGGTGCCGATGCGGTCGCGTTCCTTGCCGAGCAGTTCACCGTTCGCCAGGACGTCGTACGCGGCCTCGGCAGCGATCTCGAACCGGTAGGTCGCCTTGTCGTCCGGTCGGTCGTTGCACGGGAACCACGAGGGCGCCCCCGTCGGCTGGGCCGCGACGATGACGCCGTCGGTGAGTTCCTCCCACCCGACCTGGCCCCAGGCGCTGCGGACGGGGCGCGGGTTGCCGCGGTACCGCAGGTGCACGGTGAACGTGGTGTCGGCAGCGATCGGCGACGCCGGGGTGACGGTGACCTTGTGCACCGCCTTCGACACCTTCTTCGCGCGGGTGCCGTCGACGTCGGCGCGCTCGACGCTCAGGCCGTGCAGGTCGATGACGATCCGGTCGAGGGGTTCGTGGGCACGGGCGGTGATCGTCGCCGTGCCGTCGAGGCGGTTCGTGGCGACGCGGTAGTCGAGGCGGAGGTCGTAGTGCTCGGCGCTCCAGCGTCGGTCGCCGCTGTGCGGGGTGTACGGGTCGGCAGCGGGGGTGTTCGGCACGGTCCCAGTCAACCCCATGGCGCCGGTCAGTCCGCCACGGTGGCCGGTTCGGCTGTCCACGGAGCGATGGGGTTGCCGGACCAGCGGGACCCGGTGGGCACCTGCTCGCCGCGCATCACGAGCGAGGCCGGACCCACCGTGGCGCCCGTGCCGATGCCGGCGGCGGGCAGGACGACGCTGTGCGGCCCGAGGGTCGCGCCGGCGTCGAGCCGCACGGTGTCGAGCTGCATCACCCGGTCGTGGAACAGGTGGGTCTGCACGACGGTCCCGCGCGCCACCGAGGCGCCGGCCCCGATGGTGACGAGGTCGGCCTCGGGCAGCCAGTAGGTCTCGAGCCAGGTGCCGCGGCCGATCGTCGCGCCGAGGCTCCGCAGCCACGCCGCCAGGGCCGGGGTGCCGGTGGCCTGCTCGGCGAACCAGGGTCGGGCGACCGTCTCGACGAAGGTGTCCTGCACCTCGTTGCGCCACACGAACGACGACCACAGCGGGTGCTCCCTGGCGGTGATCCGGCCGACGAACGCCCACTTCGCGATCGTCGACACCACCGCGGCGACGGCCCCGGCGACGATGAGCACCGGTCCGGCGAGCAGCACCGTCCAGCCGACGCCGACCGCCGACCACAGGGCGAGCAGGGTGCCCGCCACCCCGAGGGCGATCGCGGCGGACACCATCGGGGCCACGAGCCGCAGCAGCTCCCAGCAGCCGCGGGCGACCTTGAGTCGGACGGGCGGACGGAAGGTGCGCTCCTCGTCGAACTGCGTCGCCGCACGGCGCAGCCGCACCGGGGGCGAGCCGAGCCACGACGACCCGCGCTTGGCCTTCTTCGGCACGGCGGACAGCACCGCCACCAGCGCCTCGCGGGGGACCGAGCGTCCGGCGCCCGTCATCCCGCTGTTGCCGAGGAACGCCCGCCGACCGACCTTGGACCGGCCGATCCGCACCCGGCCACCACCGAGCTCGTAGGTGGCGACCATGGTGTCGTCGGCCAGGAAGGCGCCGGAAGCGATCTGCGTCAGCGCGGGGATGAGCAGGACCGTCGAGATCTCCGTGTTCCGGCCGACCTTCGCCCCGAGCAGCCGCAACCACACGGGCGTCACGAGCGAGGCGTACAGCGGGAACAGCAGCGTCCGCGCCGCGTCCAGCACCCGCTCCGTCGACCACGCCTGCCACCCGATCCGCGAACGCACGGGGTGACGGCCCTCGTGCAGCCCGATGCCGAGCAACCGCACCGACCCCACCACGAGCAGCGCGTACACGGCCCCGGCGACGACGGTCGCGAGCGGCACGGTCGCGAGGGCGCGCAGCACCGCGTCGCCGAGCGTCGACGCGCGCCCGACCAGGGCGACGGCGACCAGCAGGCCGACCGCGACACCGATCACCGGCAACCCGGCCACGGCCACGGAGCCGGCCCCGTACGCCAGCAGCCAGCGTCGACGCGACGGGGGACGGGCCTCCCGGCCGTGCCTGGCCGACCCGACGCGTTCGGCGGGCGAACCCGCCCAGCGCTGACCGGCGGGCACCCGGCCGGCGACGGCCGAGCCGGCCTCGACCTCGGCACCCGCGCCCACGTGCGCACCGGGCAGCAGCGTGGTGCGGCTGTGCACGACGGCGTCGTCGTCGACACGGACCCGGCCGAGCCGGAACACGTCACCGTCCACCCAGTGCCCCGCGAGGTCCACCTCGGGCTCGATCGACGCACGCTTGCCGATCGTGAGCATCCCGGTGACCGGCGGGAGCGTGTGCAGGTCGACGTCCGTGCCGATCCGCGCCCCGAGCGCCCGGGCGTAGTAGCTGATCCACGGCGCCCCGGCGGTCGAGGGACCGTCGACCGCCTCGGCGATCCGCTCCGCCAGCCAGACCCGCAGGTGCACCGAGCCACCCCGGGGGTGGTCGCCCGGCCGGACCCCGACGAGCAGCAGCCGGGCCAGCACGACCGTGAGCGCCATCTTGCCGATCGGCGTCACGAACACCAGCAGCGCGACGACGAGGGCCGGCCAGGGGAGCACCGGCAGGAACGGCAGCGTCGTCGCGTGCAGCACCGCCGCGACCAGCGCCGTCCACGTCAGCACCCGCAACCCGCGCAGCACCTGCACCGGCAGCCCGAGCAGCGTCATCGCGAGCCCCGTCGTCGGCGGCACCGGCGTCACGTCCCGCGATGCAGCCGCCACCGGACCGGACTCGTCCAACGCGGCCGCCAGCGCGCCGATGCGCGGGTGGTCGTAGACGTCGGCGACGGTCGTCGACGGGAACCGCTCGCGGATCGCTGACACCAGCTGCGCCGCCGTCAGCGACCCGCCACCGTGCGCGAAGAAGTCGTCGTCGACGCTCGACACCGGCACCCCGAGGATCGCCGCCCAGCGCTCCGCGATCCACGCCACCGTGTCCGGCAGCATCGCGGCGTCCGTCGCCCCGGGCAACGGCCACGGCAGCGCGGCACGGTCGACCTTGCCCGACGTCCGCGTAGACAACGAGTCCACCACGGCGACGAGCGGGACGAGCGCAGCGGGCAGCTCCCGCCGCAACCGGGCGTTCGCAGCCGCGACGTCCACCGTGGCACCCGCCACCGGTGCCACGTACCCCACCAGCACCTGGTTGCCCGCCGGGGTCCGCTGCACCACGGCCGCACCACCGGCCACGTCGTCGAGCGCCTGCAGCGCCGCGTCGATCTCCCCGAGCTCGATGCGCCGACCACCGAGCTTCACCTGGTCGTCCGCACGCCCCTGGAACACGAGCCCCTCGGGGTCGTAGCGCACCAGGTCACCACTCCGGTACGCCCGCTCCCACCCGAGCTCCGGGAACGGCGCGTACTTCTCCGCGTCCTTCGCCGGGTCCAGGTACCGCCCCAACCCGACACCACCGATCACGAGCTCACCGACCCCGCCCGGCTCCACCCGCTGCCCGGCACCGTCCACGACCGCCAGGTCCCACCCGTCCAGCGGCAGCCCGATCCGGATCGGCTGGCTCCCGTCGAGCAGCGACCCGCACGCCACCACCGTGGCCTCCGTCGGACCGTACGTGTTCCACACCTCACGGTCGCGACTCGCGATCCGGGCGGCGAGCTCCGGCGGGCACGCCTCACCACCGAAGATGACCAGCCGCACCTGCTCCAACGCATCGTCCGGCCACAGCGCCGCGAGCGTCGGCACCGTCGACACCACCGTGATCGTGTGCGCGATCAACCACGGCCCCAGGTCCACCCCCGTCCGCACCAACGACCGCGGCGCCGGCACCAACGCGGCACCGTGCCCCCACGCCAGCCACATCTCCTCGCACGACGCATCGAACGCCACACTCAGCCCCGCCAGCACCCGGTCACCGGGACCGATCGGCGCCGCCTGCAGGAACATCCGCGCCTCGGCGTCCACGAACGCCGCCGCAGAACGGTGCGTCACGGCCACGCCCTTCGGCACCCCGGTCGACCCCGAGGTGAAGATGATCCACGCGTCGTCGTCCAGGTGGGGGAGTTCGGCGCTCGCCGTGGGATCGGTCACGGGCAGCTCGCCGCCGTCGCGGTCGCGCAGGACGACGCCGGCCCCGATCACGCCGACGACTCCGGCCTCACCGAACACGAGGGTCGCGCGTTCCTCGGGGTCGTCGGCGTCGACGGGCACGTACGCGGCTCCGGCGGCGAGGACCGCGAGGATCGACAAGTACAGGTCACGCCCGCCGGAGGGGATCCGCACCCCGACCCGGTCGCCCCGGCGGACGCCGCGACGGGCGAGGTCGTCGGCCTGCGCGCGCACCAGGTCGAGCAGGGCGGCGTAGTCGACGGTGCCGGCGGGGTCCTCGAGCGCGGTGGCGGTCGGGTGGGTGGCCGCGGTCGCCGCGAGGACGTCGAACAGGGTCCGTGGTGCGGGGGCGTGCCCGCCGCGGGCGAGTTCGAGCTGCGCGTCCCCGGTGCCGGTGGTCATCGGTTCCCTCTTCCCGGTCGCGTGCAGGACGACCGGCCCGTGATCCTAGGGGACCGAGGTGTCGCGCTCGGAAACACGGGGTAGCGCGGTGCGCGCGGGCGCTTCGTGAGCAGAAACTGTCGAGTCGCTTCCCCCGACCCGACCATTCCTGCTCATCATCCGCGCGAACGCCGACATCCGCCACGAGACTGGCGACGGACCCGGAGAAGTCTCAACGGGGGAAGGTCGCCGCAGGCGGTGTCGCGCGCAGCCGACCGAGCGCAGCGAGGACGTCTGCTTGCGCGGGAATGTGACCTCTGCTTGCGCGGGAATGTCACAGTGCCCCCAGGAGGATTCGAACCTCCGCCCCTGCCTCCGGAGGGCAGTGCTCTATCCCCTGAGCTATGGGGGCCAAGGGGTGGAACAACCGTAGCAGGTCCGGCGCGGGCTCCTGGACAGCGCGTGTCGCGCACGAGACGCGACTGCAGGTCCGCACCGTGCGCGCGTCGCGGGCCCGTGCGAGGTTGCGCGCTCCGTGCGGCTTTGTGAGCGCGCACCAAGCGCGCAACCTCGCACCGGGCGGCGGGCCCGGCACTGTGCGTGGTGGCCGTCGGACGGGAGGCACGGTGCGGGCCCGCCACGGGCCTCCCGCCGGCACCGTGCGCGCGTTCCGGGCCTGTGCGGCGTTGCGCGCTCCGTGCGGCGCTGCAAGCGCGCACAAGGCGCGCAACCTCGCACCGGGCGGCGGGCCCGGCACCGTGCGTGGTCGCCGCTGGACGGGAGGCACGGTGCGGGCCCGCCACGGACCTCCCGTCCGCACCGTGCGTGCGTTTCGGGCCCGTGCGGCGTTGCGCGCTCCGTGCGGCGCTGCAAGCGCGCACCAAGCGTGCAACCTCGCACCGGGCGGCGGACCAGGCACCGTGCCGGCGCGGGCGCGTCAGCCCGCGGGCGTCGCCGTCGCCGACGCCGACGGCTGCAGCGCGGCGCGCACCGCGTCGACGACGGGCTGTGCGCCGCCGGGCTCCGTGAACAGCGTCGACTGCGTGGTGATCCAGTACGGGTCGGCGAAGGCGTCTGCGCGGCCGACGGCGTCGTTCAGCGCGAAGTAGCCCTCGACGCGGTAGGTGGGGACCGATCCGCCCCGGTCGTACAGGGCGTCCTTCAGGTTCGTGAGCGACTTCTCAGGCAGGTCGGCGACGGCCAGGGTGATCGTCTCGGTGTCGTCGTCGGTGGCGACGAACTGGCAGACGCGGCCCCGCTGCTTCGCGATCGTGGCGGCGGGGGAGCCCTTCGCCGGCGTGAAGGAGTCGTCGAGCGCGAAGGTCGTCCCGTACACGGACAGGGCCTCGGTCGGCAAGAGCTCGGCGCAGGTCTGCGACACCGTCTTGCCGACCGGGGTCGGGCTGGGCGTCGGGTCGCTGTCCCCGCCGCCCGAGCAGGCCGACAACGCGAGTGCTGCTGCGGCGGTGACGACGGCGACGGAGCACGCCCGGGCACGGCTTCGGGTGGTCATCCCGACATGATGGCCCATCGTCCGGCGTGCACCTGGGTGTCCCGGTAGACTCGTCCGCCGTGACTCCTGCCGAACTCTCCGCCGCGTACCTGTCGATCCTGACCGGGATCGTCGAGCGACGAGGCGCGTCCGAGAACGTGACGATCGGGGACTCCCACGTGGTGCTCGAGCGTCCGAAGAACCGTGCGCACGGCGACTGGGCCTCGAACGCCGCCATGCAGCTCGCGAAGCGCATCGGCACGAACCCGCGCGAGCTCGCCACGGAGATCGCCGGCGAGCTGACCGAGCTCGACGGCGTGGCCTCGGTCGACGTCGCCGGCCCGGGGTTCATCAACATCACGCTCGAGGCCGCAGCGGCCGGTGAGATCGCCCGCACGATCGTCGAGGGCGGCGACGCCTTCGGGCACGGCGACCTGTACGACGGCGTCCGGATCAACCTGGAGTTCGTGTCGGCGAACCCGACCGGCCCGATCCACATGGGCGGCGTGCGCTGGGCGGCGGTCGGCGACAGCCTGGCCCGCGTGTTCCAGGCGCAGGGCGGCCTCGTCACCCGCGAGTACTACTTCAACGACCACGGCGCGCAGATCGACCGCTTCGCCCGCTCGCTCGTCGCGTCGGCGCTCGGTGAGCCCACGCCGGAGGACGGCTACGGCGGTGCGTACATCGCTGAGATCGCGGCCCGCGTCATCGCGACGCTCGACACCTCGGTCGACGTGAAGGACCTGCCGCGCGACGAGGCGCAGGAACTCTTCCGGCGCGAGGGCGTCGACTTCATGTTCGCGGACATCAAGTCGTCGCTGCACGACTTCGGCGTGGACTTCGACGTCTACTTCCACGAGAACGCCCTGCACGAGTCGAAGGCCGTCGAGCGCGCCATCGCCCGGCTGCGTTCGGCGGGCGTGATGTACGAGGCCGAGGGCGCCGAGTGGCTCCGCACGACCGACTTCGGCGACGACCGCGACCGCGTGGTCATCAAGTCCGACGGGGAGCCCGCGTACATCGCCGGCGATCTGGCGTACTACCTCGACAAGCGCGAGCGCGGCTTCGAGCGCAACCTGATCATGCTCGGTGCGGACCACCACGGCTACGTCGGCCGGATGATGGCGATGAGCGCCGCGTTCGGGGACGAGCCGGGCACGAACCTCGAGATCCTGATCGGGCAGATGGTCAACCTGCTCAAGGACGGCGAGCCCATGCGCATGTCCAAGCGCAACGGCACCATCGTCACGATGGAGGACCTCGTCGACGCGGTGGGCGTCGACGCCGGCCGGTACTCGCTCGTCCGGTTCGCCAGCGACACCGCGATCGACATCGACCTCGACCTGCTCACGAAGCGGACGAACGACAACCCGGTCTTCTACGTGCAGTACGCGCACGCGCGCACCCAGTCGGTGGCCCGCAACGCCGAGGCCGCCGGGGTCGACCGCTCCGTGTTCGACGCCTCGCTGTTGACGCACGACTCCGAGGGTGCGCTGCTCGGCGCCCTCGCCGAGTACCCGCGCGTGGTGCGCCACGCCGCAGAGCTGCGCGAGCCGCACCGCATCGCCCGGTACATCGAGCAGCTCGCCGGCCTGTACCACCGCTGGTACGACGCCTGCCGCGTGACCCCGCTCGGCGACGAGCCGGTCACCGACCTGCACCGCACGCGCCTGTGGCTGAACGACGCCACCGGCCAGGTCGTCCGCAACGGCCTCGGCCTGCTCGGCGTGAGCGCTCCGTCCCGCATGTAGTGGAGCGGCGGCGCGAGCAGACGGCCGCTCCGTTGTCGAGGCGCGCCCCCGGACGGTCATCGCGCCCCGGTGTGCGCGGGCGCGATGACCGTGGCGGGGCGCGATCGAGTGCGCTACCGCCCCGCGCGCCGCGCCCGCCCACCGGACGCACCCCGCGCCTCCAGGCAGGCTGACGGGACCACCTGGCAGGGTGGGACGCATGTCCGCCGCCACCGAACGCCCCCGCAAGCGCCGCCGCTGGCCCGTCGTCCTGATCGTGGTCGTCGTCGTGCTCGCCGCCCTCGTCGTGATCGCCGAGTTCGTGCTCCGCGGGGTCGTCGACCGCATCATCGCCCAGCAGGTCGAGCAGTCGCTGCCCGACGGCACCACGGGCCAGGTCGAGGCGCACGCCGACGGCATCGTCATCCCCCAGCTGATCGGTGGCACCCTCGACCAGGTCGAGATCACGTCCGAGAAGCTCACCGTCGACGGCATCCCGCTCGCCGCCGACGTCACCGCGAAGGACGTCCCCGTGGACGGCAAGGGCGATGTGCACGACGTCGACGGCACCGTCACGTTGGCGTCGTCGAGCGTGAAGGACCTGTCGAAGTACAGCCCGCTGTTCGACCGGCTGACCCTGGTGGACGGCGGCGTCGAGCTGTCCGGCTCCACCGCGGTGCTCGGCTACGACATCACCTACGCGGCGAAGGGCGACGTGGTCGCGCAGGACGACGGCCGCGGCATCACGATCACCCCGAAGAGCGTGCGGATCACCAACTCGGACCTCGGCCTCAAGGTGGACTCGATCCCCGGCGTCACGAACGTGCCGGTGCAGGTCTGCACAGCGCAGTTCCTGCCCGAATCGCTCCGCGTGCGCTCGCTCGACGTCTCGAAGGCCGACGCGACGGTCCGCGTCACCGCGGACGCGCTGCCGCTCAACGAGCAGGGTCTGCAGACGGTCGGCAGCTGCGGCTGATCCCGTGGCTGCGTAACGCGGCCGGGAGGCCCGTCCAGCGTCGGTAGGATCGGGTCCCGTGAGCGAGAACCCCCTTGCACCGCCGCGACTGCGGTTCCCGACGGACGCCTCCGAGCTGGTGGACCGGATCTGGCCCGCGTCCGCAACGCGGACCGACGACGGCGACCTGGCCATCGGCGGTGTCACCGCGACGGACCTGGTCCGGCAGTACGGCACCCCGCTCTACGTCGTCGACGAGCGCGACGTGCAGTCCCGTGCGGTCCGGGTGCGCAACGCGTTCACCGAGGCGTTCGAGGGCATCGGCACCCGCGCCCACGTCTACTACGCCGGCAAGGCGTTCCTGACGACCCAGGTCGTGGCGTGGATGGCCGAGGCCGACCTGCGCGTCGACGTCTGCACCGGCGGGGAGCTCGCGGTCGCCCTGGCCGCCGGCATCGACCCGGCGATGCTCGGCTTCCACGGCAACGACAAGTCCGACGCCGAGATCGCCCGCGCGGTCGAGGTCGGCGTGGGCACGATCGTGCTCGACAGCCACGAGGAGGTCCAGCGCGTCGCCCGTGCCGCTGCCGACGCCGGGGTCGTGCAGCGCGTCCGGATCCGCATCAACAGCGGCGTCCACGCGTCCACCCACGAGTACCTGGCGACCGCGCGCGAGGACCAGAAGTTCGGCATCCCGCTCACCGAGGCCGTCGCCGCGGCCGAGGCGGTGCGCGCCGAGTCGTCGCTCGTGTTCGTCGGGCTGCACTCGCACATCGGATCGCAGATCTTCGACGAGTCCGGGTTCCGCGAAGCCGCTCGACGCCTGATGGACGTGCACGCCACCCTCGTCGAGACCGGTCCGGTGCCCGAGCTGAACCTCGGCGGCGGCTGGGGCATCGACTACACCGAGGCCGACTCCGCCTTCGCGCCCGAGGACGTCGCCGACGCCCTCGCCGCGATCATCGCCGAGGCCTGCGCCGAGCGGGACATCCCGGTGCCCGAGGTCGCGGTCGAGCCCGGTCGCTACATCGTCGGGCCGGCGGGCATCACGCTCTACCGCGTCGGCACGATCAAGCCCGTCACCCTCGAGGCCGACGGCGCGGACACCGGCCACGCCACCCGCACCTACGTGTCCGTCGACGGCGGCATGAGCGACAACGCCCGTCCTGCCCTGTACGGCGCCGACTACACCGCTCGCCTCGCCCGGGCATCCGAGGCGCCCGCTGTGCTCACCCGCGTCGTCGGGAAGCACTGCGAGAGCGGGGACATCGTGGTCAACGACGAGTACCTGCCGGGTGACGTCCAGCGGGGGGACCTGCTCGCCGTCGCAGCCACCGGGGCGTACTGCTGGGCGCTGTCGAGCAACTACAACCACGTGGGCCGCCCGCCGGTCGTCGCCGTGGCGGACGGCACAGCCCGTATCCTCGTGCGGGGCGAGTCGATCGACGACCTCCTCGCCCGCGACACCGGGGTCCGCCCCGTGCCCCACGCCGGCACCGGTCGCTGACCCGACGAACAGGAACCAACTCCAGATGATCGAATACCGCAACGTCCGCGTCGCGCTGCTCGGGGCCGGCTCGGTCGGGTCCCAGGTCGCGCGGCTCCTGCTCGAGCACGCCGACGAACTCGCCTCGCGCGCCGGTGCCGGCCTCGAACTCGTCGGGATCGCCGTGCGCGACGTCGACGCCGCGCGCGACGTCGACCTGCCGAAGGACCTCTACACGACCGACGCCGAGTCGCTCATCCTCGGTGCCGACATCGTCGTCGAGCTGATCGGTGGCATCGAGCCCGCGCGCACGCTCGTGCTGCAGGCGCTGCAGTCCGGCGCGGACGTCGTGACCGGCAACAAGGCGCTCCTCGCGACCCACGGTCCGGAGCTCTTCGCGGTGGCCGAGCAGGTCGGTGCGCAGCTGTACTACGAGGCCGCCGTCGCCGGCGCGATCCCGATCATCCGACCGCTGCACGACTCGCTCGCCGGGGACCGCATCGAGCGGATCATGGGCATCGTCAACGGCACCACGAACTTCATCCTCGACCTGATGGACCGCGAGGGCGCGACGTTCGAGGACGCCCTGGCGACCGCGACCGAGCTCGGGTACGCCGAGGCCGACCCGACGGCCGACATCGAAGGCTACGACGCCGCGCAGAAGGCCGCGATCCTGGCCTCGCTGGCGTTCCACACCTCGGTGCCGCTCGCTGCCGTGCACCGCGAGGGCATCACCTCGGTCACCATCGAGCAGGTTCGCGCCGCGCGCAAGGCCGGCTACGTCGTGAAGATCCTGGCGACCGCCGAGCGACTGACCGACGAGGACGGCCGCGAGGGCGTCAGCGCCCGCGTCTACCCGGCCCTCGTGCCGGAGTCGCACCCCCTGGCGAGCGTGCACGGCGCGAAGAACGCCGTGTTCGTCGAGGCCGAGGCCGCGGGCGACCTCATGTTCTACGGCGCCGGTGCCGGTGGTGTCGAGACCGCGTCCGCCGTCCTCGGCGACCTGGTGTCCGCCGCACGTCGGCACGTCATCGGCGGCCCGGGCGTCGCGGAGTCGACCCAGTCGGACCTGCCCGTCTTCCCGATCGGCACCGTCCGCACGCGCTACCAGATCACCCTGCACGTCACGGACGCCCCCGGCGTGCTGTCGACGGTCGCCGGCGTGCTGGCGAAGCACGGCGTGAGCGTCGAGACCGTCGAGCAGACCACCACGGGTGCCTCCGAGGGGACGGCAGCGCTCGTCATCGGCACGCACCTGGCGCGCGAAGCCGACCTGGCGGACACCGTCCGCACGCTCCGCGGCGAAGACGTGGTCCTGGACGTGACCAGCGTCCTGCGCTTCGTCGGCGCCTGACGCACCACGGGCCTCCAGGCCGACCGCGAACCACCACCAGACCGACCCACCGGACAGAGAGAGAAGCCTGATGGCCCACCAGTGGCAGGGAGTCCTGCGCGAGTACGCCGACCGACTCGACGTGACCGAGGCGACCCCGATCGTCACGCTCGGCGAGGGCGGCACGCCCCTCATCCCGGCTCGTCGGCTCTCCGAGCGCACCGGCGCCGAGGTCTACGTCAAGTTCGAGGGCATGAACCCGACCGGGTCCTTCAAGGACCGCGGCATGACGATGGCGATCTCGAAGGCCGTCGAGCACGGCGCGAAGGCCGTCATCTGCGCCTCGACCGGCAACACCAGCGCCTCGGCCGCCGCGTACGCCACGCACGCCGGCATCACCGCCGCGGTGCTCGTGCCCGAGGGCAAGATCGCCATGGGCAAGCTCAGCCAGGCAGTTGCGCACGACGCCCAGCTGCTGCAGGTCCAGGGCAACTTCGACGACTGCCTCGACATCGCCCGCGACCTGGCGGCGAACTACCCGGTGCACCTCGTCAACTCGGTCAACAACGACCGCATCGAGGGCCAGAAGACCGCTGCGTTCGAGGTCGTCGACATGCTCGGTGACGCCCCGGACTTCCACTTCCTGCCGGTCGGCAACGCGGGCAACTACACCGCGTACTCCCGTGGCTACCGCGAGGACGTGGCCGCCGGTCGCACGACGAAGCTCCCGCGCATGTTCGGGTTCCAGGCCGCCGGTTCCGCACCGATCGTCCGTGGCGAGGTCGTCAAGAACCCCGACACCATCGCCTCCGCGATCCGCATCGGCAACCCGGCCTCGTGGCAGTTCGCCCTCGAGGCCCGCGACGAGACCGACGGCTACTTCGGCGCCATCTCGGACGAGGCGATCCTCGCCGCACACCACATCCTGTCGGCCGAGGTCGGCGTCTTCGTCGAGCCCGCGTCCGCCATCGGTGTCGCCGGGCTGCTCGAGCGTGCCGACGCCGGCATCGTGCCGAAGGGCGCGAAGGTCGTCATCACCGTCACCGGCCACGGCCTGAAGGACCCGCAGTGGGCCCTGCGCACCGAGGACGGCAGCGAGGTCACCCCGACGAGCGTGCCGGTCGACACCAAGTCGATCGCGGACGTGCTCGGACTGGTCGCGGCGCAGTGAGCCCCGACCGCTCGTCCGGACCGGGGGAGGGCGTCACCGCCCACAGTGCTGTACCGGCCGGACGGGCGGTCCACGCTGTGCCCGCCGGGCGGGCGGCCCACGTGTTGCCCGCCGGACGGGCCGTGCGCGTCCGCGTGCCGGCGACGTCCGCGAACCTCGGCCCGGGGTTCGACTCGCTCGGTCTCGCGCTCTCGCTGTACGACGAGGTCGTCGTCCGGGTCCGCCCGGAACCCGGCGCCACCGTCACGGTGCAGGGCGTCGGTGCCGGCGAGGTCGCCACCGACGACACGAACCTGGTCGTGCGTGCCGTCCGCCGCGGCCTCGAACACGCTGGCGTCGACCAGCCCGGCCTCGAGCTGCACGCCACGAACGCGATCCCGCACGGCCGTGGGCTCGGTTCCTCGGCGGCCGCAATCGTCGCCGGCCTGATGGCGGCCCGCGGGCTGCTCGAGGGCGTCGTCGACCTGGACGCCTCGACCCTGCTCAGCCTGGCCACCGAGATGGAGGGGCACCCGGACAACGTCGCCCCCGCACTCTTCGGTGGGCTCACCATCGCGTGGATGACGGCCGAGGGACCCGCGTACAAGCGGCTCCTGGTGCACCGCGGCGTCGCCCCGGTCGTGTTCGTGCCGACGTCCACGCTGTCGACGAAGCTCGCCCGCTCCCTGCAGCCCGAGAACGTCCCGCACGCCGACGCCGCGTTCAACGTCTCCCGTTCCGCGCTGCTCGTCGCCGCGCTCATCCAGAGCCCTGAGCTCCTGCTCGCCGCGACCGAGGACCGCCTGCACCAGGCGTACCGTGCCAGCGCGATGCCGGAGACCGACGCACTGATCGGCCTGCTCCGGCAGCACGGCCTCGCGGCCGTCGTGTCGGGGGCGGGACCGAGCCTGCTCGTGCTCGGCAGCGACCCGGCACAACGGCTCACGGCCGCCGATCTCGTCGCCCGACACGGGGAATCCGACTGGCGCGCGCTCATGCTGGCCGTCGATCTCGGTGGTGCTACAGTGGTGGCGCACTCGGCGCTCGAAGCCGAACCCGCGTAACCGCACGGTATGCCCGTCCCCAAGGACAGCGCCTGCGACGTCGCAGGGTCCGGCGCGCGGGTGTGCATCTCTTTCTGATCACCGAATCCCGGTCCGTCGTCTGAACGGCGGTCGATGCATACCCGTGCATCCGGGACGGTGGAAACTCTCCGCGTTCTGCGGTTCGAAAGGAAACACCGACCTTGACCGACAACAACTCCACCCCGGTGGAGATCCCCAGCGACCTGCGCGCCCTCCGCCTGCCGGAACTCCAGCGCATCGCCTCCTCGCTCGGCATCACCGGGCTCTCGAAGCTCCGCAAGGGCGACCTCATCGCCTCCATCGAGGACAAGCGCCCCGTCACGGACGACGTCCCCGCCGCGGCCGCGCCCGCCACGACCCCCGCCGCGGCGCCGGTGACCGAGCAGCCGACGCTGCCGGAGCCCGCCGCCGAGGCACCGACCGCTTCGGTCGCCGACCCCGAGGCACCCGCCGTCGAGTCCGAGCCGGCCGCGCCGTCGCGTGCCCGCCGTTCGCGCCGTGCGTCCTCCGGTGGCACCGTGAACGCCGGCCCGACCTCGGCCGCCGAGCACACCAACGCCGGCCACACCGGCACCGAGGACCTGCTCGCGGGCCTCGACCAGGTGCGTGCCGAGAAGGACGCCCAGGAAGCCGCCCAGACGCAGACCGGTGGGCAGCGTCGCGGCCGCGGCCAGCGCGGTGCCGACCAGCAGGCCCAGCAGGCCCAGCAGCCGAACGAGCCGGCCGAGCAGCAGACGCCGACCTCGGCACCTGCCCGGACCGACCAGCCGGCCCGCACCGAACAGCAGGCGCGGACCGAGCAGCAGAGCACCGAGGGCGAGTCGCAGGACCAGTCCGGTGCCGCCGACTCCGGCGAGCAGCACGACCAGAACGACCAGAACGGTGAGGGCGGTTCGCGTCGCGGCCGTCGCAGCCGTGGCCGCGGTCGTGGCCGTGGGCAGAACGCCGAGAACGGCGAGCAGAACGGCGAGCAGCAGGACGGCCAGCAGCACCAGCAGGGCGGCCAGCAGAAGCAGAACGGTGGCGACCAGCAGAAGCAGGCCGACGCCAAGCAGGCCGAGGCGAAGCAGGGCGACGCCAAGCAGCGCGACCAGAAGCAGGACGACCGCGCCGAGCAGAAGCAGCAGGCGGCGAACCAGCAGAAGCAGAACGGTCAGCAGAAGCAGGGCCAGCAGGCCCAGCAGAACGCCGACGACACCGAGGGCGGCCGCAGCCGTCGCCAGCGTGACCGCAAGCGCGGCCGTGGCGGCCAGAACGACGACTTCGAGCCCGAGGTCACCGAGGACGACGTCCTGATCCCGATCGCGGGCATCCTCGACGTCCTCGACAACTACGCGTTCGTCCGCACCACCGGCTACCTGCCCGGACCGAACGACGTCTACGTCTCCCTCGGCCAGGTGAAGAAGTACCACCTGCGCAAGGGCGACGCCGTCGTCGGTTCGATCAAGCAGCCCCGTGACAACGAGCAGCAGAGCCGTCAGAAGTACAACGCGCTCGTGACCGTCGACTCGGTGAACGGCCAGACCGCCGAAGAAGCAGCGGCCCGTGTCGACTTCTCGGACCTCACCCCGCTGTACCCGAACGAGCGCCTGCGTCTCGAGACGGAGCCGGGCAAGCTGAGCACCCGCATCATCGACCTCGTGTCGCCGATCGGCAAGGGCCAGCGCGGCCTCATCGTCTCGCCGCCCAAGGCCGGTAAGACCGTCGTGCTGCAGGCCATCGCCAACGCCGTCGCGAAGAACAACCCCGAGGCGCACCTCATGGTCGTCCTCGTCGACGAGCGGCCCGAAGAGGTCACCGACATGCAGCGCACGGTGAAGGGTGAGGTCATCGCCTCGACCTTCGACCGTCCGGCCGAGGACCACACCACGGTCGCCGAGCTCGCCATCGAGCGTGCGAAGCGCCTGGTGGAGCTGGGCCACGACGTCGTGCTGCTGCTCGACTCGATCACCCGTCTGGGCCGTGCCTACAACCTGTCGACCCCGGCGTCGGGCCGCGTGCTCTCCGGTGGCGTCGACTCGGCGGCGCTCTACCCGCCGAAGCGCTTCTTCGGTGCGGCGCGCAACATCGAGGACGGCGGCTCGCTGACCATCCTCGCCACCGCGCTCGTCGAGACCGGTTCCAAGATGGACGAGGTCATCTTCGAGGAGTTCAAGGGCACCGGCAACATGGAGCTCCGCCTGAACCGTCACCTGGCCGACAAGCGGATCTTCCCGGCCGTCGACGTCAACGCCTCCGGCACCCGTCGCGAGGAGCAGCTGCTCTCCGCTGACGAGGTCAAGATCACCTGGCGTCTGCGCCGAGCCCTCGCCGGGCTCGACCCGCAGCAGGCCCTCGAGATCGTGCTGCGGAACCTCAAGGAGACGCAGTCGAACGTCGAGTTCCTGGTGCAGGTGCAGAAGTCGGTCCCGACGACCGGCGGCGCTCACCACAACGGTCACCAGGAGTAACGCGTGTTCGAGTCGGTGGCAGGGCTGCTGGCGGAACACGAGGACCTGACGCAGCAGCTGTCGGACCCCGCGCTCCACGCCGATGCGGCCCGGGCGAAGAAGGTGAACCGGCGCTACGCCGAGCTCAACCAGATCAAGTCCGCGTACGAGTCCTGGCAGGCGGCGGGGGACGACCTCGCCGCCGCCCAGGAACTCGCGCGTGAGGACTCGGCGTTCGCGGACGAGGTCCCCGAGCTCGAGGAGCAGTTGGCGGAGCGCCAGGAGCGTCTCCGCCGGCTGCTCATCCCGCGCGACCCCGACGACGGGCGCGACGTGATCATGGAGATCAAGGGCGGCGAGGGCGGCGAGGAATCGGCGCTGTTCGCGGCCGACCTCCTGCGCATGTACTCGCACTACGCCGAGACCAAGGGCTGGAAGGTCGAGCTCCTCGAGCGCACCGAGTCCGACCTGGGTGGCTACAAGGACGTCCAGGTCGCGATCAAGTCGAACACGACCGACCCGTCGCAGGGCGTCTGGGCGCACCTGAAGTACGAGGGCGGCGTGCACCGTGTGCAGCGCGTGCCGCAGACCGAGTCGCAGGGGCGCATCCACACCTCGACGACCGGCGTGCTGGTGTTCCCCGAGGTCGACGAACCCGAGGAGGTCGCGATCAACCAGAACGACCTGAAGATCGACGTGTACCGGTCCTCCGGTCCCGGCGGGCAGTCCGTCAACACGACGGACTCCGCGGTCCGCATCACCCACCTGCCCACGGGCATCACGGTGGCGATGCAGAACGAGAAGTCGCAGCTGCAGAACCGTGAGGCCGGCATGCGCGTCCTCCGTGCACGCATCCTCGCGCGGCAGCAGGAGGAGCTCGACGCGATCGCCTCGGACGCGCGCAAGTCGCAGATCCGCGGGATGGACCGTTCGGAGCGCATCCGGACGTACAACTTCCCGGAGAACCGGATCGCGGACCACCGCACCGGCTACAAGGCGTACGACCTCGACCGCGTCATGAACGGTGCGCTCGAGCCCGTCGTCCAGTCCGCCATCCAGGCGGACGAAGAGGCACGTCTGGCCGCCATCGGCGACCAGGACGCGTAACCGCTCACCCCGCCTGGAGGCCCGGCTCGTGTCCGACACGTCCCTCACGTTCGCCGCGGATCGCCTGCTCGAGCAGGCGGCCGCGGCGCTCGTCGCGTCCGGCGTCCCGACGCCCCAGGTCGACGCGGAGCTGTTGCTCGCGTGGGCGACCGACACCTCGCGCGGTGCCGTGCAGGCCCGCGCGATGACGGGCGGCGCGATCGCTCCGGAGCACGTCGAGCGCTTCCGGCACGCGATCGCCCGACGGAGCACCCGCGAGCCGCTGCAGCACATCACCGGGCAGGCGTACTTCCGAGCACTGACCCTGGCGGTCGGACCCGGCGTGTTCGTGCCCCGTCCCGAGACCGAGGGCGTCGTGCAGTTCGGCATCGACGCGCTGCGGGCCGTCGCGGTGCCGGCGCCGATCGCGGTCGACCTCGGCTCCGGCAGCGGTGCGATCGCCATCGCCATGGACACCGAGGTGCCGAACGCCGTCGTGTACGCCGTCGAACGGTCGCCCGAGGCCCTGCCCTGGACCCGCCGGAACACCGACGCCCACGGCGGCACGGTGCGACTCGTCGAGGGCGACCTCGCCGACGCGCTGCCCGAACTCGACGGCACCGTGTCCGTCGTGGTGTCGAACCCGCCGTACGTGCCGGACGACGCGATCCCGATCGACCCCGAGGTCCGCGACCACGATCCCGCGATGGCGCTGTACGGCGGACCGGACGGCCTCGACGCCGTGCGCGCCCTGGCCGAGACGGCGTGGCGGTTGCTCGTGCCCGGCGGGGTGCTCGTCATCGAGCACGCCGAGCCGCAGGGCGCCGGCGTCCGCGAGGTCCTGGCGCGACGGGGGTTCCGGACCCCGGAGACGCACGTCGACCTGACGGGTCGCGACCGCACGACCACCGCGACCCGGTAGGCGGACGCACCCCGGGCCTCCCGGTCGGTGTGTCGGTCAGGCGACGGGGGAGGCCTCGCGCTGCTGCGCGACGAAGGCGCGGACGTGCTCGCGCAGGTCGGTGTCGCGCTCGACCAGGACCGCGTGGATGCCGACGCTCCGGGCACCCGCGATGTTCTCCGGCATGTCGTCGGCGAAGAACGTGCGTTCGGCGGGCACGCCGTGGTGCTCCATCGCGCGGAGGAAGACCTCGGGCTCGGGCTTGCGGGCGCCGAAGTTGCTCGACGTGTCCAGGTGCTCGCCGAACAGCCCTGGCAGTGACGGCGCCCACTGGTGGATCCACCGACCCGCGAGCGGCCCGTTGTTGGTGAGCAGGCCGACACGCCCGTGCTCGCTCGCGAGCCGGACGGCCTCGATGCGTTCCGGCAGCTCGGTCATCGCGGAGCCGCGGATGCGCGCCCACTCGGCCTCCGGGACGTCGCACTCCATGGCCCGCTCGAACGCGGCGAGGTACTCGTCGCCGTCGGCGAAGCCACCGGCCTCGGCACGCATCTCGTGGCCGCAGTCCCACCAGCGGCGTCGGAGCTCCTCGAACTCGTGTCCGGTGAACTCGGAGAGTGCGGCCATCCGCACCTGCCAGTCGTACCGGACCAGGACGTCGTCCATGTCGAAGAGGAACAGGAGGTGGGGCGCAGGGGTCTCGTTCACGATGTCCTCCATTGTGTCGCACTATCATCGTCGAGTCATGGCATCCCGATACGACTGCACCGACTCCGACGGGCTCCTGACCGGGATGCGGCTCGCACGTGCCGCCCTCGGGCGCGGAGACCTCGTCGTCGTCCCCACCGACACCGTCTACGGCCTCGCCGCGGACGCCTTCAACGCGGCCGCCGTCCAGCGGCTGCTCGACGCGAAGGGCCGGACGCGGCAGTCGCCGCCGCCGGTGTTGATCCCCGGCCCGCCGACGCTCGACGCGCTCGCGAGCGACGTGCCGCAGCAGGTGCGCGACCTCGTCGCCGAGTTCTGGCCCGGCGGCCTGACCGTGATCCTGCGCGCGCAGCCGTCGCTCGACTGGGACCTCGGCGAGACGCGGGGCACGGTCGCCCTGCGGATGCCGGACTCGCGGATCGCGCTCGAGCTCCTGCAAGAGGTCGGTCCGCTCGCGGTCTCGTCCGCGAACTCGACCGGCGACCCGGCCGCGATGGACGTCGATGCCGCTGAGCGGATGCTCGGCGACAGCGTCGCCGTGTACCTGGACGGCGGCGCGATCGGGGAGCACGAGGGCTTCGAGGCCTCCACCGGGTCGACGATCGTCGACGCGACGGGGCTGTCGGACGGCGGGAAGCTCCGCATCGTCCGGCACGGGGTGATCTCCGACGACGAGATCATCCGGGTCGTCGGAGCCGACCTCGTCGGATGAAGTACTACCTGCTGGCGGGGGCGATCGCCGCGGTCGTGAGCTTCCTGGTCAGCGTGCTGGTGTGGAAGCTCGGGCTGAAGTACAAGTGGTACCCCCAGGTCCGCGAGCGCGACGTGCACCGCACGCCGACGCCGCGCCTCGGCGGGATCGCGATGTACATCGGCGTCATCGTGTCGCTGCTGGCGGCGTGGTTCCTGTTCCCGTCGATCGCGGGGACCGACTACTTCCGGCTCGTGTTCTCCGAACCCGGGCGCGTGCTGGCGGTGCTCGGGGGCGCGACGATCATCGTGGTGCTGGGTGTCGCTGACGACATCTGGGACCTCGACTGGATGACGAAGCTCGCCGGGCAGATCATCGCTGCGGGCATCCTCGCCTGGCAGGGCGTCGCGATCGTGTCGCTGCCGATCGGCAACACCCTGGGCGTGGGCTCGTCGTACATGAGCCTGATCTTCACGGTGCTGGCGGTGGTGCTCGTGATGAACGCGGTGAACTTCATCGACGGACTCGACGGCCTGGTCGCCGGGGTCGCGATCATCGCCGGCGGGGTGTTCTTCCTCTACACGTTCTTCATCAACCGCGTGGTCGTGCAGACCGAGTTCTTCTTCAACCTGCCGTCACTGCTGACCGCGGTGCTCGTCGGCTCCTGCTTCGGGTTCCTCATCCTGAACTGGCACCCCGCGAAGCTCTTCATGGGCGACGCCGGAGCGCTGCTCGTCGGCTTCCTGATGGCCACCAGCGCCGTGTCGGTCACGGGCAACATCGATCCCGCAGCGGTGCAGACACGCCAGGCGCTGCTGCCGGCGTTCATCCCGATCCTGCTGCCCTTCGCGATCCTGATCGTGCCGATCCTGGACTTCGGCCTGGCGGTCACCCGTCGGCTCAGCGCCGGCAAGTCACCGTTCTCGGCCGACCGCAAGCACCTGCACCACCGTCTGCTCGACATGGGGCACTCGCACTTCCACGCCGTCCTGATCTTCTACGCGTGGACCGCCACCGTCGCGGTCGGGTGCCTGCTGTTCCTGTTCGTGGACTGGTACTGGGTGGTCGCCTTCGTCGCGGTCGGCTTCACCGTGTGCGCCGTCGCCACGTTCGCGCCGCTCGGCCGGAAGCGCACCGAGATCGCCGCCCAGACCGCCAACCGTTCCGCCGCCGTGGTGGACGCCAGCCTCGACCCGCTCGACCGGGCCGCCAACGACCGCACGATCCCAGGAGACATCACGTGACCGCACCGAACGCGCTCGACCACGTCCGGCCGGTGTTCCGCCGCATCATCACGTGGGGCGCCGTGCTCGCGGTCGCCCTGGCGATCGTCGGGGGAGTCGTGGGGCTGCTCGTCGCCGACACTCCCGGGCTCGTCGGCGGCCTGCTCGGAGCCGTGCTCAGCGTGGTGTTCCTCGGCCTCACCGCGGTCAGTGTCCTCGTCGCGCTGCGCGTGTCCAAGGGGCAGATGATCTCCGGGGCCTTCTTCGGCATCGTGATGGGCACCTGGCTGCTCAAGTTCATCGTGTTCATCGTGCTGCTGGTGGCGCTGAAGGACCGTACCTGGGTGGACTTCCCGGTGCTCGCGATCGTGATCATCGCGGGGGTCGTCGGGTCCCTGGTCATCGACGTCGTCGCGGTGGCGAAGGCCCGCATCCCGATCGGCGTGCAGCTGCCCGGGGACGGGTCCGGTGGCTCCGCGGACGCTGAGAACCCGACCCCCCGCAACTGAGAAGCCGGGAAGCCTCTCGCACCTGATAGGCTTCTCGGAGTCCGCCACCGGAGCCTTTCGCTCGGAGCGGGCAAGCCTCCACAACGTCCACCATCGCGTGCCATGATGTGCGCGCGCCGACACAGGAGACAGCGCTGCTATCCCACGCTCTTCCCCTGTCCCTCTCTGCTGCGGTTGACACCGTTGCGGCGGGGAGCAGCAAGGCCGCCGAGTTCCATGGTCCGTCGATCAACGAGTTCTTCCCGGATGCGATCTTCTTCGCAGGGACGCCGTTCGAGATCGATCGGGTCGTCCTCATCCGCTTCTTCGCCGTCGCCGTGCTCCTGGTGTTCGCCTTCGTGGGAACCCGCGCGCTGAAGCTCGTCCCGAACCGCGGTCAGGCGTTCATCGAGTACGCGTTCGACGTCGTTCGTCGCAACACCTTCGACAACCTCGGAGAGAAGGACGGCAAGCGATTCCTGCCGCTCCTGGCGACGATCTTCTTCGGCGTGCTGTTCATGAACCTGACCGGTCTGATCCCGGGCATGAACCTCGCCGGCACCAGTCGCATCGCGATGCCGATGATCCTCGCGATCGTCGCCTACGTCGCGTTCATCTACGCCGGCCTCCGCAAGCACCCGGGCACGTTCCTCCGGAACTCGCTCTTCCCGCCCGGGGTGCCGTGGTTCCTCTACATCATCGTGACGCCGATCGAGCTCGTCTCGACCTTCGTGCTCCGTCCGGTGACGCTCACCCTGCGACTCCTGATGAACATGGTCGTCGGGCACCTGCTGCTCGTCCTGTTCTTCTCGGCCACGCAGTTCTTCTTCTTCGACGCTTCGCTCGGCTTCAAGGCCTTCGGCGTCGGGACCCTCGCGTTCGGCATCGCGTTCAGCTTCTTCGAGATCCTCGTCGCGCTGCTGCAGGCCTACGTCTTCATGCTCCTCACCGCCGTCTACATCCAGCTGGCGCTGGCTGACGAGCACTGATTCCTCACTGACCCCCTACGGGACCGGCAACCGTCGGACCCGCACCTCGAAAGGAAAACACGTGGACGCAACGACCGTTCTCGCGGAGATCAACGGCAACATCGCGACGGTTGGCTACGGCCTCGCTGCGATCGGCCCGGCCATCGGTGTCGGCATCGTCGTCGGCAAGACGATCGAGTCCGTCGCCCGCCAGCCCGAGCTCCAGGGCCGCCTGACGACCCTCATGTACATCGGTATCGCCTTCACCGAGGCCCTGGCCTTCATCGGCATCGCCACGTACTTCATCTTCACCAACTAAGGTTCCTCGATGCACAACGCACTCATCATCGCGGCGGAGGAGACGCACAACCCCCTCATTCCGCCGGTGTACGACATCGTGTGGTCCGCGGTGGCCTTCCTCATCATCCTCGTGGTGATGTGGCGTGTCGTCACGCCGCGCATCACGAAGATGCTCGATGAGCGCACTGAGGCCATCGAGGGTGGCATCAAGAAGGCAGAGGCTGCTCAGGAGCAGGCCGCTGCTGCGCTCGACGAGTACAACAAGCAGCTCGCCGACGCCCGCTCCGAGGCGTCCCGCATCCGCGAGCAGGCCCGCGCCGACGCCACGGCGATCGGCAACGAGGTCCGCGAGCAGGCAGCGGCCGATGCAGCACGCATCACGGCCAACGCCCAGGCGCAGATCGAAGCCGAGCGCCAGAGCGCCGTCCAGTCCCTCCGGTCCGAGGTGGGCACCCTTGCCCTCGACCTCGCGTCCGGCGTGATCGGCGAATCGCTCAAGGACGACGCCAAGTCGTCGGCAGTCGTCGACCGCTTCCTCGCCGACCTCGAGGCCTCGCAGGCCACGAAGACGGGGGAGCACTGAGCATGCGCAGCGCTACCAGAGAAGCACTCGCGTCCACCAGGGCGGTGCTCTCGGACCTCGGTTCGAGCGCCGACCTGGCCGCGGGTGCCGAGATCCTCGCCTCCGGGCGTGCGATCGCCGGTGCGCCGCAGCTGCTCGGGCTGCTGTCCGACCCGACGGCCGACCCGGCCGGCAAGAAGGTCCTCATCGACCGCGTGTTCGCCGGTCAGTCCCACGCGACGCGTGCGGTCCTCACCGCGGTGGCCGGCTCGCGCTGGTCCTCGCAGCAGGACCTGCTCGCGGGCATCGAGGACGCGGGCATCCGCGCCGTCGCCGCCACCGCGGGTCCGGGCTCGCCGATCGAGTCCGAGTTGTTCGCCTTCGAGACCGCCGTCCGTTCGGACGCCGGCCTCGAGCTGGCACTCGGCACGAAGCTCGGTAGCCCGGCGCAGAAGGGCGCGCTCGTCGAGCGGCTCCTCGGCCCGAAGGCGTCGCAGCAGACCGTGACCATCGTCTCCGCGCTCGTGCAGCAGCCTCGCGGCCGCCGCATCGGTGAACTCGTCCGCGATGCCTCGCGCATCGTGGCCGAGCAGGACGGCAAGCTCGTCGCGACCGTGGTCACCGCCACGGCACTCACGACCGCCCAGTCGGCACGCGTTGCACGCGGTCTGGCCGAGCGCTACGGCAAGGACATCAGCATCAACCAGGTCGTCGACCCCACGGTCGTCGGCGGGGTCCGGGTGCAGATCGGCGGCGACGTCATCGACGGCACCGTGTCCACGCGGCTCTCGGAGCTCCGGCTCCAGCTCGCCGGCTAGGCGTACGGTCGAAGCCGCTCCTCCCAAGTCCACAACGGGAACTGCCGAGTCCGGCAGCGTCACCCTCTCGGAGCCGAAGGGCCCCGGAAAACCACAAGGAAAATCCCATGGCAGACATCACCATCAGCCCCGATGAGATCCGTGATGCCCTGAAGGACTTCGTCTCGAACTACGAGCCGACGAAGGCCTCCACGGCCGAGGTCGGGCACGTCACCGACGCCGGTGACGGCATCGCGCACGTCGAGGGCCTCCCCGGCGTCATGGCCAACGAGCTCATCCGCTTCGCGGACGGCACGCTCGGCCTGGCCCAGAACCTCGACGAAGACGAGATCGGCGCGATCGTGCTCGGCGAGTTCGCCGGCATCGAAGAGGGCATGGAGGTCACCCGCACGGGTGAGGTCCTCTCCGCCCCCGTCGGCGACGCCTTCCTCGGTCGCGTCGTCGACCCGCTCGGCGCCCCGATCGACGGTCTCGGCGAGATCGCTGCAGAGGGCCGTCGCGCCCTCGAGCTCCAGGCTCCCGGCGTCATGGCCCGCAAGTCGGTCCACCAGCCGCTGCAGACCGGCATCAAGGCCATCGACGCGATGATCCCCGTCGGCCGTGGTCAGCGCCAGCTGATCATCGGCGACCGCCAGACCGGCAAGACGGCCATCGCGATCGACACGATCATCAACCAGAAGGCCAACTGGGAGTCCGGCGACGAGGAGAAGCAGGTCCGCTGCATCTACGTCGCCATCGGCCAGAAGGGCTCCACGATCGCCTCCGTCAAGGGTGCGCTCGAGGACGCCGGTGCGATGGAGTACACCACCATCGTCGCCGCCCCCGCGTCCGACCCGGCCGGCTTCAAGTACCTCGCCCCGTACACCGGCTCGGCCATCGGCCAGCACTGGATGTACTCCGGCAAGCACGTCCTCATCATCTTCGACGACCTGTCGAAGCAGGCTGAGGCCTACCGCGCCGTGTCGCTCCTCCTGCGTCGTCCGCCGGGGCGCGAGGCGTACCCGGGTGACGTCTTCTACCTGCACTCCCGTCTGCTGGAGCGTTGCGCGAAGCTGTCCGACGAGCTCGGCGCCGGTTCGATGACGGGTCTCCCGATCATCGAGACCAAGGCGAACGACGTCTCGGCGTACATCCCGACCAACGTGATCTCCATCACCGACGGCCAGATCTTCCTGCAGTCGGACCTCTTCAACGCGAACCAGCGTCCGGCCGTCGACGTGGGCATCTCGGTGTCCCGCGTCGGTGGTGACGCCCAGGTGAAGTCGATCAAGAAGGTCTCCGGCACGCTGAAGCTCGAGCTGGCGCAGTACCGCTCCCTCGAGGCGTTCGCGATGTTCGCGTCCGACCTCGACCAGGCGTCGCGTCGCCAGCTGGACCGTGGTGCCCGCCTGACCGAGCTCCTCAAGCAGCCGCAGTACTCGCCGTACCCGGTCGAGGAGCAGGTCGTCTCGATCTGGGCCGGCACCAACGGCAAGCTCGACACCGTCCCGGTGCCGGACGTGCTGCGCTTCGAGTCCGAACTGCTCGACCACCTGCGTCGCAACTCCGAGGTCCTCACGACCCTGCGCGAGACGAACCAGCTCAGCGACGAGACCGTCGCCGAGATGTCGAAGCAGATCGACGAGTTCTCGAAGAGCTTCCAGACGAGCGACGGCAAGACCCTCGGCTCCGAGCAGTTCGATGCGGCAGACGCCGAGGACGTCGACCAGGAGCAGATCGTCAAGGGTCGTCGCTAGATGGCAGCGCAGGTCCGGGTCTACCGACAGCGAATCAAGTCCGCGAAGACCACGAAGAAGGTCACTCGCGCGATGGAACTGATCTCGGCGTCGCGGATCCAGAAGGCGCAGGCCCGCATGGCTGCGTCCGGCCCGTACTCGCGAGCCGTGACGCGTGCGGTGTCGGCCGTGGCGACGTTCTCGAACGTCGACCACGTGTTGACGACCGAGCCGGAGTCCTCGACCCGTGCGGCCGTGGTGCTCTTCACCTCGGATCGCGGCCTGAACGGCGCGTTCAGCACGAACGTCCTCAAGCAGGGCGAGGAGCTCGCCTCCCTGCTCCGCAGCGAGGGCAAGGACGTCGTCTACTACCTGGTCGGCCGCAAGTCCGTCGGGTACTTCGCGTTCCGTGAGCGTGCGTCGGAGCAGCAGTGGGTCGGCAACACCGACCAGCCCGAGTTCTCGACGGCCAAGGAGATCGGCGACGCCGTCGTGGCGAAGTTCCTCCAGGACACCGCAGAGGGCGGCGTGGACGAGATCCACATCGTGTTCAACCGGTTCCTCAGCATGGCGACGCAGGAGCCGCAGGTCGTTCGCCTGCTGCCCCTCGAGGTCGTCGAAGGGGTCGAGGAGCCCGAGGGCAACGAGCCCCTGCCGCTCTACGAGTTCGAGCCGGACGCCGATGCGGTGCTCGACTCGCTGCTCCCGGTCTACATCGAGAGCCGCATCTTCAACGCCATGCTGCAGTCGGCTGCTTCCGAGCACGCCGCGCGTCAGAAGTCGATGAAGGCGGCCAGCGACAACGCGGACTCGCTGATCCGTGACTTCACCCGACTCGCGAACAACGCGCGTCAGGCGGAGATCACGCAGCAGATCTCCGAGATCGTCGGCGGCGCCGACGCCCTCTCGTCGAAGAAGAAGTAGTCCGCGTCGTTCGCGGACAGATACCCACCCTCAGGAAGGCACCAGCCATGACCGACACCGCAACCACCGCGGTCGAGACGTCGTCGGCGCCCGGTGTCGGCCGGATCGCCCGTGTCACGGGTCCCGTCGTCGACATCGAGTTCCCCCACGACGCAATCCCGGAGATGTACAACCTCCTGTTCACGACCATCACCATCGGTGACTCGTCGCAGGAGATCGGCCTCGAGGTCGCCCAGCACCTGGGCGACGACCTGGTCCGTGCCATCTCCCTGAAGCCGACCGACGGCCTGGTCCGTGGCCAGGAGGTCCGTGACTCGGGCGCTCCGATCTCGGTCCCCGTCGGCGACGTCACCAAGGGCAAGGTCTTCGACGTCCTCGGGAACGTGCTCAACACGGACGAGAAGCTCGAGATCACCGAGCGCTGGCCGATCCACCGCAAGGCCCCGGCCTTCGACCAGCTCGAGTCGAAGACCTCGATGTTCGAGACCGGCATCAAGTCCATCGACCTCCTCACCCCGTACGTGCAGGGTGGCAAGATCGGCCTCTTCGGTGGTGCGGGCGTCGGCAAGACGGTCCTCATCCAGGAGATGATCCAGCGCGTTGCGCAGGACCACGGCGGTGTGTCGGTGTTCGCCGGTGTCGGTGAGCGCACCCGTGAGGGCAACGACCTCATCGGTGAGATGGAAGAGGCGGGGGTCTTCGACAAGACGGCCCTCGTGTTCGGCCAGATGGACGAGCCGCCGGGAACGCGCCTCCGCGTGGCCCTGTCGGCGCTGACGATGGCGGAGTACTTCCGCGATGTCCAGAAGCAGGACGTGCTCCTCTTCATCGACAACATCTTCCGCTTCACGCAGGCCGGCTCCGAGGTCTCGACGCTGCTCGGTCGCATGCCGTCCGCCGTGGGCTACCAGCCCAACCTCGCCGACGAGATGGGTGTGCTCCAGGAGCGCATCACCTCGACGCGTGGTCACTCGATCACCTCGCTGCAGGCGATCTACGTGCCTGCTGACGACTACACCGACCCGGCTCCAGCCACCACGTTCGCGCACCTCGACGCGACCACCGAGCTCTCGCGTGAGATCGCGTCGCAGGGTCTGTACCCCGCGATCGACCCGCTGACCTCGACGTCGCGGATCATGGACCCGCGGTACCTGGGCGCCGACCACTACGAGACGGCCACGCGCGTCAAGCAGATCCTCCAGAAGAACAAGGAACTGCAGGAGATCATCGCCATCCTCGGTGTCGACGAGCTCTCCGAAGAGGACAAGATCACGGTCGAGCGCGCTCGTCGTATCCAGCAGTTCCTCTCGCAGAACACGTACATGGCGAAGAAGTTCACGGGCGTCGAGGGCTCCACGGTGCCGCTCAAGGACACCATCGAGTCCTTCCGCGCCATCGCCGACGGCGAGTTCGACCACGTTGCGACGCAGGCGTTCTTCAACGTCGGTGGCATCAACGACGTGGAAGAGAAGTGGGCACAGATCCAGAAGGAGAACCGCTGACATGGCGGGTCTCAGCGTGAGCGTCGTCTCGGCCGACCGTGAGGTCTGGTCGGGCGACACCACCATGGTCGTCGCACGCACGACAGAGGGCCAGATCGGTATCCTCGCGGGACACGAGCCGATGCTCGCGATCCTCGCGCAGGGTCAGGTCCGCATCACGCGGGCCGACGGGTCGACCGTCGCGGTCGACGCCGAAGACGGCTTCCTGTCGGTGGAGCACGACACGGTGACGATCGTCGCGCGGCAGGCCGCGCTGGCGTCCTGACCGGACTGACCGTCCTCCTCCCGCCTTCGGAGACGAAGCGGGAGGGTGGGGACACGAGCCGCACGCTCGATCTGCGTGCACTCTCGTTCCCGGAACTGGCCGAAGAGCGGGCCGCGGTGATCACCGCGGCCCGCTCTGTCAGTTCCGAGGAGTCCTCGGCCAGGACGGCTCTGAAGCTCGGCCCGAAGTCGATCGCCGAACGGTTCCGCAACCTCGAACTCGACACGTCGGGCACGATGCCGGCGATCGAGCGCTACACGGGGGTGCTCTACGACCCCCTCGGCGCGCAGACCGCCGACGCGTCGACGCGGGCGTGGTGGCACGACCACGTGGTCGTGCAGTCGGCCATGTTCGGACCGATCGGTGCTGGTGACCCGATCCCGGCGTACCGCCTGTCGCACGACTCCCGGCTCGGGGCGATCCGATTGGCGTCGCACTGGCCCGCGGCCTCGTCCCGGGTCTTGGCCGATCGGGCGGACGGCCTGGTGCTCGACCTCCGGTCCGAGGGCTACCGCCAGCTCGGTCCCGTCCCGGAGGCGGTCGCCCCGCGCGTCGTGAGCATCGACGGCTCCGGTCGGCGGCGGGCGTTGAACCACTGGAACAAGACGGCGAAGGGCCGACTCGTCGCGCTGCTCGCGCGCACCGGAGCGGTCGTCGCGACCGTGGACGACCTGGTCGACTGGGCCGCCGCGAACGGCGTCGTGGTCGAACGCAGCGACTCCGGCTGGGACCTGGTCGCCGAGAGCCTGGAGCCCGTCACCGTCTGATCATCGCCCCGGTCCGTCCTCCACAGGTCGGGCCGGGGCGCTGCTGTCCACAGGTGGTCGGTTCGTGCCTGACTGGAGGCCCGGATCACGCTTCGATGGCGTGCATGATCCCCTTGACGGCACACACCCCCGACCACACCGCAGTCCGGTTCCCTCGCGAGATCGCGGCGGCGGTCACCCTCCCGGCAGCGGCGGCAGCGCTGGTCACGTCCGGCGTCGGCGCTGGCTCCCGCGTCGGCGCGATCGCGATCGTCACCGCCTGCGGTGCGCTGTCGACCCGCATGGCGCTCATCCCGTTCCTCGCCGCCCGAGACCAGCCGGATCCGCGGGCCATCCGGGGGTTCGACCCGTTCGACGACCCGACGCCGCCGGCGTTGCACGGCCTCGGGCCGGAACCGGACCGCGCTCGTCTGCGTACGGCCGGCGACCGGTGTGCCGAGGCCTGGCGGGTCTGGCGCGCCGAGGGTGGTCAGGTGGACTGCACGGCCGGAGCCGCCGGTGCGCTCGCACTCGGGGCCTGGTGTGCGTGGGCGCTCGGGTCGTCGGCCCGCGCCGAGACACGGGCGCGCTACGCCCTCGAGACCCGTGCCGACGACCCGCTCGCCGGGCTGGTCCTGCGGTCGGTCCTGGCCGGCAGTGCGCCGACGTGGGCCGGACCCCGTCGTGACCGGCACCGATCGTGACCGGCGCGGGCGGCCGTCGGTGCGGTGCGACGGGTCGACCGGATCGTCTACGGTGGAGGACACCACATCCGAAGGGCTCCGGTTGCGCGACGACGACATCGAGGACACCGTCATCCGGCGACCCCGCGGTACCGGTGACGGCGATCGATTCGACGACGTGCTCGGTGACACCGTCATCCGGCCGCGCACGGAGCCGTCCGAATCGGTCGGTGACCGTGCCGACGACAGAGCCGACGACCCTGCCGACGACGGAGCCGACCCGGAGGACACGGTCGTCCGCGCCCGTGTCCGGAGCGCCGCCGGACCGAGCGTGCCCGCCGGAGCCGCCACGGGCCTCCCGTCCGTCCCTGCCGCGCCCGCGGCGCGCGTGCCGTCGATCCGCATCGGCGACCGCACCTTCCGACTGGACCACCCGGTCGTCATCGGAAGGCGTCCGTCGCTGCCGCGGATCACCAGCGGCCCCGAACCGGAACTCGTGACCGTGCGGTCCGCCAACGGGCAGGTGTCGTCCTCGCACGTCCGCATCCACGCCGAGGGCGAAGCCGTGGTGGTGCAGGACCTGCGGTCCACGAACGGCACCGTCATCCGACCGGCCGGCGCGCCGGTGTACCGCATGGCATCGGGTGCGTCGATCGTCGCGCTGACGGGTACGGTAGTCGAGGTCGGTGACGGCAACGCCATCGAGGTCCTCTCGCCGTACCTCCGGGTCGCACCGACGGCGGACGGGTTCCCACCGGTTCCCCCGTGGCCCACCGACCAGACAGCACACGGCACGCCCCGAACCCCCAGAGAGCGATCCTGAAACGTGACCGAACTCGGCCGAGCAGCGACTGCGCACGCCATCGACGTCCCCGGTGCCGACGGCGCCACCCTGACGCTCTCGTGGGGAGCCGCGACCGATGTCGGTCGTCGCCGTGACCACAACGAGGACAGCTACATCGTCGGGGCGCCGTTCTTCGTCGTCGCCGACGGCATGGGCGGACACCTCGCCGGCGACCGCGCGAGCGACGCCGTCGTGCGTCGACTCGAGCAGGTGACGCAGGAGTCCTTCACCACGCGGCAGGGCATCCAGCGGGCGCTGCTGCTCGCCACGGCCGACATCGAGCGCGCAGCTGGCGGCAACGCGATCGGAGCGGGCACGACCGTCACCGGCATCGCCCTGGTCGCGTCGCTCGGCCAGCCGGCGGCCCTCGTCTTCAACGTCGGCGACTCCCGGACCTACCGGATCGAGGACGGCGTGCTGCGCCGCGTCACCGTGGACCACTCCGTGGTGCAGGAGATGGTCGACGCCGGGTTGCTGCGGGCCGAGGACGCCGAACAGCACCCGGACAGCAACGTCATCACCCGCGCGGTCGGCTTCGGCGAACCGCCGGCGCCCGACTGGTGGACCCTGCCGCTCCGCGCGGGCGACCGGTACATCGTCTGCTCCGACGGCCTGACGAAGGAGCTCGGCGACGCCGGCATCGCGCGCATCGCGGCTCGAGAAGCCGGTGCGCAGGGACTCGCCGAACGCCTCGTCGGCGACGCGGTCGTCGCCGGGGGCCGCGACAACGTCACCGTCGTGGTGCTCCAGGTCGACGCCGCCCCGGACGACGGCGACCTCGAGGACACCCTGCCGCGGCACTGACCGCCGGCACAGGACCCCCCGAACTGGGGGAGTGCGCCCGTCCACAGGTGGTCGGTGTGCGGATCGACGGTCACCGGCGCTTCGTACAATGACTGTGCCACGACGAGAGAGTTGGCCGCTCGGCCGGGGAGGAGATGTCGATGGCGCGTCGCCTGCCGTCCAACCCGCCCGTGATCGGCGGCTTCAGCCCCGTGCACGTCCTCGGTTCCGGTGGCTTCGCCGACGTCTTCCTCTACGAGCAGGACATGCCGCGTCGTCAGGTCGCGGTGAAGGTGCTGCTCGACGAGGTCGTCGACGACCGCGTCCGGCAGATGTTCCAGGCCGAGGCCAACCTGATGGCGCGGCTCAGCACCCACCCGTCGATCCTGACGGTGTTCCAGGCGAGCGTCGCGGCTGACGGACGTCCGTACTTGGTGATGGAGCTGTGCTCCTCATCGCTCAGCGAGCGGTACCGGCGGGAGCCGATCCCGGTGTCCGAGGTGCTCTCGATCGGTGTCCGGATCGGGTCGGCCCTCGAGACCGCCCACCGCGAAGGCGTGCTCCACCGTGACATCAAGCCGTCGAACATCCTGCTCACGGCGTACGGCAACCCCGTGCTGTCCGACTTCGGCATCGCGGCCACCATCGGCGGGACCGACCCGGACGAGCCCATCGGCATGTCGATCCCGTGGTCGGCGCCCGAGGTCCTGATCGACGAGTCCCGGGGCACGATCCAGTCCGAGGTGTACTCGCTCGCCGCCACCGTGTACTCCCTGCTCGCCGGTCGCAGCCCGTTCGAGGTCCGGGGCGGCAAGAACGGTGCGAGCGACCTCATGAGCCGGATCGACAAGGGGGGCGTCAAGCCCACCGGTCGGACCGACGTCCCACCGTCGCTCGAGCGCCTGCTCGCCACCGCGCTGTCCCGCAAGGTGCCGTCGCGCCCGACGACCGTGCTCGAACTCGTGCGCGGGTTCCAGCAGGTCGAGGCCGAGCTCGGGATCCCGCAGACCGCGGCCGACGTCGCGGTCGAGGCGTGGGCCATCGCGACCCCGACCCCGGAGGGCGACCGGACCATGATCCGCGAGCTCCAGCCGCCGTCCCGGGTCGGCGCCCGTCGCCGCACCCGTCGCGCGGTCCAGGGCGGCGTCGTCGCCGGCAGTTCGCAGAGCGTCGGCACCGTCCACCGCACCGGATCGGTCACACGTGCTCGTCGACGCACCCGGTCGACACTCGTCTGGGCGACGTCCCTCGCCGTCGTCGTGGTCGCCGCCCTCGCCATCGCGACCGTGGTCGTCGTCGGGCGGCTCGGCGCCGGGGCGATCCCCGTGGTGGCCGACGTCCGCGCACAGCCCTCGGCGCAGTCGGTGTCGTTCTCGTGGGCGGACCCGGGTCTCAAGAGCGGCGACACCTACGTCATCTCGTCGAACGGCGCGTCCAGCCAGCAGACCGGCACCACGTTCGTGGTCTCCGGGCAGCGCGGCGACGAGGAGTGCATCGCGGTCGCGGTCAACCGCGACGGCAAGACCGGTGCAGCGAGCGCGCAGAAGTGCGCGACCGTCGGGAGCACCGGGTGATCCGCGCGCTCGTCGCGAAGCACCGATCCGCCGCCGTCACCACCGGGGTCTCCGTCCTGGTCGCCGCGGTCGTCGCGACGACCGCGATCGTCTCGACCGGGTACCACACGCAACGAGTCGACCTCGGGGACGGCACCGTCTGGGTGCCCTCCGCCGAGTACGGAGCGGTCGGCCGGGCCAACACCGGGGTCCTCCAGCTGAACACCGCCGTCGAGACCGCGAGCGACGACCTGGCCGTGCTGCAGCGCGGGTCCATGGTCTACAGCGTCGACCAGACCAAGGGGACCGTGGCCAAGGTCGACGTCGCCGACGCCACCGTCGGCGACGCCGTGACCCTGCCCGCGGGGACACCCCAGGTCTTCTTCGCGGGGGACACCGCGGTGATCGGCAACCAGGACACCGGCGAGCTGTGGGCGACGCCCGCTGCCGACCTCGCCGAGTTCGACGCCTCGACCAAGGCCGACCTGACGCTCGGGGCGGACACCGTCTTCGACGCCTCGGACGGACACGTCGCGGTGTACTCGGCGAAGACCGGCACGGCATCGCTCGTCGACGTCGGGTCGACGTTGTCCGTCGACCAGCGGTGGAAGGTCGACATGGACCGCACCGACGACTTCCAGGTCGCGACCTTCGACGGCCACCTGGCCGTGCTCGACCGCACCAGCGGCGCCCTGTCGATCGACGGCCGCACCGTGGAGCTCGGCGACCGGGTCGGCGCGTCACCCGCGCTCCAGCGATCGTCGGACACCTCGTCCGACGTCACCGTCGCGGGTACCGCCGGACTCGTCCGGGTCAGCGCCTCGGGGTCCGTCGACGCCACCGCGCTCCAGGTGTCCGGACGTGCGGCGCGCCCCTACGTCGACGGGTCCTGCACCTACGCGGCGTGGGCCGGTGGCCAGGCGATCGACACCTGCGACGGCAACGCGCTCCAGCGGCTCGCGAGCACCGGCGGGACCAGCACGATGCAGATCCTGCACAACGGGCAGACCGTCGTCGCCAACGACCCGTCGAGCGGTCGTTCCTGGGCGATCGACCGCAGCGGCCAGCTCATCGACAACTGGGCCGACCTCATCAAGCAGGACGACGAGCAGCAGCAGGAGCAGGTCTCCGACGACGACCCCGAGGTCGACAAGGACCAGAAGCCGCCGGTGGCGGTGGACGACGACCTGGGCGCTCGTCCGGGACGCACCACGAGCCTCCCGGTCCTGCTCAACGACTACGACCCGAACGGTGACCCGATCATCGTGAGCGAGGTCGGGTCCATCTCGGAGTCCGCCGGCCGCGTCGCCATCGTCGCCGACGGCCAACGGCTTCAGGTCACGCTGTCGTCGCGCGCGACCGGCACCGTGACCTTCCCGTACACGATCACCGACGGCAACGGCGGATCGGACACGGCGACCGTCCGCGTCACGGTGCGGCCGGAGTCGCAGAACGAGGCCCCGCGGCAGGTGCGCGACACCTCGGCGGACGTGGTGCAGAACGGACACGTCGTCAGCAGCGTGCTCGGCGACTGGGCCGACCCCGACGGCGACCCGGTGTACCTGAAGTCCGCGACCGCCTCGGACGGCGACCGGGTGTCGACCACCCCGGACGGCCTGCTCGACTTCCGTGCGGACAGCGGCCGGACGGGTGACCGTTCCGTGCAGCTCGTCGTGAGCGACGGACGCGCCGACGGCCGTGGCTCGGTGACCGTGCACGTGGCGAAGCAGGGGAGTGTGCCGCTGCGTGCCGACCCGTTCCCGGTGCAGGGCTACGCCGGCAAGGCCTTCACGGTGGAGCCGCTCGACCACGTCCGCGGCGGCAACGGCACCGTGACCCTCACGAGTGTGTCGTCGTCGGCGGGGCTGACGGTCACCCCGAGCTACGACGCGGGCACGTTCCGGGTGCAGGGGGCGAGTGCCGGCGACCACCAGCTCGAGTACACCGTGACCGACGGTGTGAAGACGTCGAGCGGCATCGTCCGGGTCACGATCCTCGCGCCGCCGGACGCCTCGACCGCGCCCATCACGACCCCGAAGACGGTCTTCGTCAACACGCTGTCGAGCAAGGACACCGACGTCACTGCGACCGACATCGACCCGGCGGGCGGGGTGTTGCTCGTCACCGCCCTCGACGGACCGGTGCGGGGCAGCGGGGTCCAGGCGAGCATCCTCGACCAGCACACCGTGCGCGTCACGCTGACCGCACCGCTCGACGGGCCGGTGTCGTTCGGGTACACCGAGACGAACGGCCTGGCGTCGTCCACCGGCACGATCACCGTCGTCGAGATCCCCAAGCCCGACCGGATCCAGCCGCCCGTCGCCCAGCCCGACAGCGCGACCGTCCGGGTCGGCGACGTCGCGAACATCGACGTGCTCGACAACGACACCCAGCCCGAGGGCGAGCCCCTGACCCTCGAGCCCGAGCTCGTGCAGAACGTGCCTGGTGACGGCGGTCTGTTGTTCGCCTCGGGCGACCACCTGCGCTACCTCGCGCCGAAGACCCCCGGCAACTACACCGCCGTCTACCGGGTCGCCGGTCCGGACGGCCAGTACGCCGACGCCGCCGTCTCGATCTCGGTGCGCGAACGGGACGCCGCGACGAACAACCCGCCGGTCCCGCAGACCGTGACCGCCCGGGTCGTGGCGGGTTCGTCGGTGCGGATCTCGGTGCCGCTGAACGGGATAGACCCGGACGGCGACTCGGTGCAGCTCGTCGGCGTCGGGTCGAACCCCGACAAGGGCTCCGTCACCGACGTCGCGTCCGACGCGCTGACCTACGAGGCCGGCGACTACTCAGCCGGCACCGACGAGTTCACCTACACGGTGGTCGACGCCCTCGGCGCGCGTGCCACCGGTACCGTCCGCGTGGGCATCGCCCCCCGGGCCGAACAGGCGTCGAACCCCGTCGCCGAGGCCGACCACGTGACCATCCGCCCCGGTGGGTCGGTGACCGTGCGGGTACTGCAGAACGACTCCGACCCCGAGGGGGGTCAGCTCACCGTGTCGGCGGCCGAGCCCACCGCCGACGACGTGTCGGCGAAGATCCTGCGGAAGCAGCAGATCCGGGTCACACCCCCGAAGACCGCGAAGTCGGGCGACTACGCCGTGCTCTACACGGTGGCGAACGCCAGCGGGGGATCGAGCACCGCGTTCCTCACCATCACGGTCGACCCGGACGCGCAGCCCCTCCGCCCCGAGGTCGACGACACCACCCTGGACCTGCAGGACATCCTGCGGCGCGAGAGCGTGACCGTCGACGTGCTCGAGAACGTCTTCTTCGCCGAGGGCACCGCTGCCGACCTGCAGGTCGGGATCGTCGACGGCTACGGCGACACCGCACGGCTCACCGACGACGGGCGGATCACGGTCCGGCTCACCGACGAGTCCCAGGTCATCCCGTTCTCGGTCGCGCGGGTCGACCACCCCGACATCGTGTCCTACGGCTTCATCAACGTCCCCGGGTTCGACGACGCCCTGCCGCAGATCAACCGCTCGGCCGGTGCCGTCACCGTGAAGAGCGAGGCGACGGTCCGGATCCCGCTCGAGGACTACGTCGTGACCGCGAACGGTCAGACGGCGACGATCACGGACCGCGGCACGGTGAAGGCGACGCACGCGAACGGCCAGAGCCTGGTCGTGGACTCGTCGACGCTGCAGTTCACCTCGTCGAAGCTGTACTACGGCAACGCGTCGATCTCGTTCGAGGTCACGGACGGTTCCGCGGCCAACGGCGGGAAGGGGCGGGTCGCGACGCTCGTGCTCCCGGTCACCGTGACGCCGCGGTCGAACCAGCCGCCGGCGTTCACCGGCTCGGCGGTCGAGATGCAGCCTGGTGAGACGCGCACCGTCGACCTGACGAAGCTCACCGACTACCCGTACCCGAAGGACCTGCCGGAGCTGCGCTACTCCGTCGTCGGCCGTCCAGCGGCCGGCACCACCGCCACGATCTCCAAGCAGCAGCTGACCATCACGGTCGCCGACACCGCGAAGAAGAACACCACGGCGTCGATCGGCATCGGGGTGCAGGACGACGCGAACGCCGGACGTGCCGGCACCGTGACCGTCGGGGTCGTGGCCTCGACGCGTCCGCTCGTGCAACCCGGCGCCGACCGGTCGATCACCAAGCGCGGTGCGACGACCACCATCGACGTCCTGACGAACGACCAGCCGACGAACCCGTTCCCCGGACAGCGGTTGCGTGTCGTGAACATCCGTGGTCTGTCCGGCGGGCTGCCGAGCGGCGTCTCCGTGACCCCGAGCGGCGACCGCACCCGTCTCCAGGTCCGCGTCTCCGACAGCGCCAAGCCGGTGGACGCCCACCTGCAGTACCAGGTCGCCGACGCCACGAACGACCCGGACCGTTACGTGTGGGGCGACGTGACGATCTCGGTGCAGGACGTCCCCGACGCCCCCGGCACGCCCACCCGGACCGGGTCCTACGACGGTGGCCAGGCCACGCTGACCTGGTCGACCCCGCAGGGCAACAACTCGCCGATCACCGGGTACCGCGTCACCGGCACGAACGGCGTCGCGAAGAACTGCGGCACCGCCACGGTCTGCACCTTGACGGGCCTCGACCCGAAGGCGTCGTACCGCTTCCAGGTCATCGCCACCAACGCGATCGGCGACTCGAAGCCGTCGGGCAGCTCGGCGCCGATCAGCGCCGACTTCGTGCCGGCACCGCCGAAGGGCATCACCGTCACGCCGAACGGGTCGACGCCGAACCAGCTCGACGTCGCGTGGAAGGCCGTTCCCGCTCCGAACCGCGGCAGCGCGGTCGACGACTACATCGTCACCATCGAGGGACCGGGGCTGTCCGGTACCCGGCACACCGGCACGGCGACGAGCACCTCGTTCACCGGAGCCCAGAGCGCCGCGCAGTACAAGGTGACGATCTCGGCCCGGAACGACGCGGACCGCAACGGCACCGTCGTGCAGTGGAACTCGGCATCGGCCACGGGCACGGCCGTCGGGACGCCCGCGGCCCCGACGCTGAACGCGACGCGTGACCAGTCCCCGGGGAAGACGACGGTCTCGCTGAGCGCGACGGAGAGCGACTGGGCCGGCAGCGGTCGGACGCTCACGATCGTCCGCTACCCGCCGGGCGTCGACATCCCCGGCGGCTGCACGACGACGGGCTCGGACAAGAAGTGGGACGGCAGCAGCGCGACGGACACGTTGAGCTCGAACGGGAACTTCCAGTACGTCGCACTGGCCGACAACGGGCTGTTCTGCACCCCGAGCCGTGCCGCGTCCGTGCAGGGGTACGCGGCACCGGGAACTGCGTCGGCGGACATCGCGGTCGAGAAGTTCAGCGACGATGCGGGCACGTACGCCATCCGCATCCGAAACCCGCGAGCGCAGCCCAGCGCCAACGGATCCGTGGATCACTACGCGTACGCGGTGAACGGCGGCGGGCTCGTGTCGTTCGGCGCGAACGGTTCGTGGGTCGACGGTGTCGCCTTCGGTTCCGCGGTGAGCGTCACCGTCGTGGCGTGTGCGGACAGTACGTCGAACTTCTGCGGCGACGGCACCACCGTCAACGGGCTCCGTCCGGTCCAGACGCGGGCAACGTTGCCGGACTCGATGACCGCCGGCACCCAGGTGACGGTGAGCGCGGCACCCCAGAACAGCGGTGTCCAGCCGACGGCCTACAGCGTCACGATCTGCACACGCACGTTGCTTGGTTCGCTCGACTGTGGGAACGCGGCCGACTACGACCCCCAGAAACTTCCCGTGATCGACAGCTCCATCAGTTCCGGCCTCGTGTACGTCGCCGCAATCGTTGATGGACACAAGGACCCGAACCCGCCGAGCGCACGGATCGCAGCAGCGCCGGCGCCCGACCCCGAGCCGGAGCAGCCCGTTCCGGGTGAGCCCGATCCGGAACCCGCGCCCGGCTGACCCGGTTCCGCCGCCCGCTGACCGTACGCTGCACACACCGCCATCCCCGAGAACGAGGAACGACCACGCATGAGCATGACCCCGGAGCAGGCCACCTGGTTCGCCGACGTCGCAGGCCGTATCGTGACCAACGTCGAGCAGGTGCTCCTCGGGAAGACGTTCGTGATCCGTCTCGCGGTGACGGCGATGCTCAGTGAGGGGCACCTGCTCCTCGAGGACGTCCCCGGCACGGGCAAGACGAGCCTGGCGCGGGCGATGGCGCAGAGCGTGCAGGGGACGACGAACCGCATCCAGTTCACCCCCGACCTGCTGCCCGGCGACATCACCGGCATCAGTGTCTACGACCAGCGCACGCAGGAGTTCGACTTCCACCGCGGCCCGGTCTTCGCGAACATCGTCCTCGCCGACGAGATCAACCGTGCGAGCCCGAAGACGCAGTCGGCCCTGCTCGAGGCGATGGAGGAGTCGGCGATCACGGTCGACGGCGTGAACCACCGCCTGGCGGCTCCCTTCATGGTCATCGCGACGCAGAACCCGATCGAGCAGGCCGGTACCTACCGCCTGCCCGAGGCGCAGCTCGACCGCTTCCTGATGAAGACCTCGATCGGCTACCCCGACCACGCCGCCACCGTGAAGATCCTCGAGACGTCGTCGGCTCCGTCGGCATCGGTTCCGCTCGCGAGCGTGGTGCCCGCGGCGACGATCACCGAGATGGCCGCGCTGGCCCGCACGGTGCACGTCGACGCCGTCATCGCCGACTACGTCGCACGGTTGGTCGACGTGACGCGTTCGGCCAGTGAGGTCCGCCTGGGCGTCAGTGTCCGCGGCGCGATGGGCCTCATCCGTTCGGCACGCGTGCTCGCGGCGCTGAGCGGACGCCACTACGTCACGCCGGACGACGTCAAGGCCCTCGCCGTCCCGGTGCTCGCGCACCGCCTGGTGCTCGACGCCGAGGCGGAGTTCGACGGTGTCAGCGCGCCGAGCGTCATCGCGCAGCTGCTGGTGGAGACGCCGCCGCCGGCCGACCGAGTCACGACGTGACGGACCGCCGGCCCGTCTCCACGCGCTCACGCCGTCCGTCCTCGACGCGGTCGCGTCGCGGGACGACGGCGTACGAGCGCACGGGGACGGTCGCCGGCCTGACCAACGTCCGCTCACGGATCGTCGGTGACCGCGAAGGCGTCGCAGCGGATGCGGTCGTCGGGATCGTCCGGGTCTGGGCAACGGCCTGGAGGCTCGTCAAGCGTTCCTGGGGCGAGGTCTCGTCCGTCGTCACCGGGCTCGGGTGGACGGTCGCGGCCCTCACGCTCGTCGCGTTCGTGGCCGGCTACCGGTTCGGCCTGCGCGAGGTCGTCGTCGTCGGGTTCGCGGGAGCGGTGCTGATCGTCGTCGCGGCCATCGCGCTCATCGGCCGCACGCGGCTGGTGATCCGGATGCGCCTGCCGCAGCACCGAGTGGCGGTCGGCGACGAGGCCGGCGTGGTGGTCACGGCGGAGAACCCGACGCGTCTGCCCTCGGTGCCGACGACGGTCGAGGTGCCGGTCGGCCCGGGTCTCGTCGACGTCGCGATCCCGGCCATCGGCGCGCACGGCACGTTCGAGCAGCTGGTGCCCGTGCCGACGGTGCGCCGCGGCGTGCTCGACGTGGGGCCGGTCACCGGTGTCCGCGCCGACCCGGTGGGTCTCGTCCGTCGCGAGGTCGTCTGGACCGCACGCGAACAGGTCATCGTGCACCCGCGCACGATCGCGATCCCGTCGACGAGCACCGGGCTGGTGCGGGACCTCGAGGGACAGGCGACCACCGACCTGTCGCCGGCCGACATCGCGTTCCACGCCATCCGCGAGTACATGCCGGGTGACGACCCCCGCACCATCCACTGGAAGTCGACGGCGAAGTCGGGCGCGCTGATGGTGCGCCAGTTCGAGGACACGCGCCGTTCGCACCTGGTCGTGGCGCTCGGCATCGCCCGGTCGGAGTTCGGGGACGACGAGGAGTTCGAGCTCGCGGTCAGCGCTGCGGCCTCGCTCGGTGCCCGTGCGATCCGCGACGGCCGTGAGGTCTCGGTCGTGGTGTCGGAACGCACCCCGGAGTTCGCGAAGCGTGCCGTCTACGCGGTGCGGACCCTGCCGACGGTCACCCCGACGCGACTGCTCGACGACTTCGCCTCGGTCGGACTCGCCGATGCCTGCCTGCCCATCGCCGAGGTCTCCCGGATCGTCGGCAGCGACACCGAGGGCATCTCGGTGGCGTTCCTGGTCGTCGGTTCGACGATCGGACTGCCGGCGCTCCGGCTCGCGGCGACGCGCTTCCCCGTCGGGGTCGAGGTCGTCGCGGTGATCTGCGAGCCCGAAGCACAGCCACGGTTCCTGCGGGTCGCGGGCCTGACCGTGATGACCATCGGCTACCTGGACGACCTCCGGCACGCCCTGCACCGATCGGCCGCCGCGTGAGCGCCCCTCCGGTGGCCACGCCGACGCCGCCCGCGGAGCGTGCCCGTCGGTCGACCCGGCGTTCCGATCGACGCGATGCCCGGCGGCTCGTGCCGTTCCGTCTGGCCGGCGGGACCCTCGTCGTCTGGCTCCTGCTCGCGATCGCGAGTGTGTCGTGGTGGCCGGTCTACCGCGACGACTCGATGATCGTCGCGGCGGTGACCGCGATCGCGTTCGGCAGCCTCGTCGCCCTCGTCGGCGCGATCCTGCGGCTGCCGCTGGTCGTGGTGGCGATCGCGACGGTGGCGGCGTTCACGCTCGCCGGTGTACCCGCCGCCGTGCCCGGTCAGGCCAACGGGGTCCTGCCGACGGGCCCGGGCCTGCTCGCGCTGTTCGCTGGCGTCGCGCTGGGGTGGAAGCAGCTGGTGACCATCAGCCTGCCGGTCGGCTCGTACGAGGCGCTCCTCGTGCCGTACTTCGTGACGCTCCTCGTCGCCACGGTGACGGCCGTGAGCGTGGCGACCCGGGCCTCCAGGCAGGAACTCGCGAGCATCCCGGCACTGATGCTGTTCGCGATCGGGGTGGTCATCGGGCCGAGCCGGCTGGACACGTCGATCGTGACGGCCGTCGTGCTCGTCGCCGTCGCGCTCGTGTGGGCGCTGACGGTGCGGCACGCACGTCGCGCGGTCGCCGTGGCGACCACGATCGGGTCGTCTGTACCGATCGCCCGGTCGGTCGTGCGACCGGCGCTCGTCGGCACGGGGACGATCGTCGCGGCAGCCGTCGTCGCCACGGGTCTCGGGCTGGTCGCGCCACCGACCAACGAGCGCACCGTCGCCCGCACGGACGTCGTGAAGCCGTTCGACCCCCGCGACTACGTCAGCCCGCTGAGTGGCTTCCGGGCGTACGAAGAGCAGAGCGCGGCGGACACCGCACAGCTCCGGGTCACCGGACTGCCGGAGAACGGGTTCGTGCGCATCGCGACGCTCGACACCTACGACGGCGTGGTCTACCGCGTCGGCGGGTCGGACGGCTCCTCGTCGTCGGGCACGTTCGAGCGGGTGCCGACGTCGGTCGACGTCCGTGGCGTGGACGGCACCAGGGTGCGCGTGGGGGTGACCGTCGACGGCTACAGCGGGGTCTGGCTGCCGACGGTGGGGGACCTGGAGCGCGTCGACTTCACCGGGACCGACGCCGACGACGAGCGCGGGTCCTTCTTCTACAACGGCTCGACGCAGACGGGCGCCGTGGTCGGCGGTGTCCGCGAAGGCACTTCCTACGACCTGACCGCCGTGGTCCCCGACCAGCCGACGGACGAGCAGCTCGCGGCCGCCCGCCCGGGCAGTGCCGCGGTCCCGACGGCGCGCGACGTGCCGGACGCCGTCCGCGAGACGGTCGAGGCGACGACCGACGCCGATGCGACTTCTGGTGCGAAGCTCGTCGCGGTGATCCAGGCGCTCAAGCGTAACGGGTACGTCAGCCACGGCGTCGGTGACGACCGGATGAGCCGTTCGGGGCACGGTGCCGACCGCATCCAGGAGCTCCTGACGTCGCCGCTGATGATCGGCGACCAGGAGCAGTACGCCGCCGCAGCAGCGCTGATGGCCGACGAGCTCGGGTTCCCGGCACGGGTGGTCATGGGCTTCACCGCAGGCGGCGACTCGGGGTCCGGCGGGGCGTCGGCGAGCGGCGGCACCACGACGTTCCGCGGCTCGGACGTCACTGCGCGCATAGAGGTCGACACCGCGCAGTGGGGGTGGGTGATGCTCAACCCCAACCCGAGTGTCCGCGAGATCCCGAACGAGCAGCAGCAGACGCCGCAGCCGGTGACCCGTCCCGAGACCGTCGTGCCGCCGCCTCCCGTCGACCAGCAGGACCAGGACCAGCAGGCGCCGCCGCAGAGCGACCGGAACACGCCGCCCGTGCAGCCGCTGTGGTTGCAGATCCTGCTCGCAGCGCTGCCGTGGGTGCTCGGTGCACTGGGGCTGATCGCCCTCGTGCTCCTGCCGTTCGGGGTGATCGTCCTGCTGAAGCGGGTCCGCCGCCGACGGCGCCGTCGTGCTCCGACGCCGCGCGGTCGCATCGTCGGGGCCTGGGACGAGTACCGCGACGCGCTCCTCGACCGTGGCCACGACGTGGCCGGATCGGCCACACGACGCGAGACCGTGACCGGTGCTCCGGGTGAGGGCGGGACCGGACTGGCCGCCCTCGCCGACCGTGCGGTGTTCGGACCGAGCGACGTCGACCAGGCCGCCGCCGACCGGATGTGGTCGGCGACGGACGATGCGGTGGGGACCCTGCGCGCCGGTCGGACGCGCCGTGAGCGGTTCCGCACCGCCGTGTCGCTCCGGTCCCTGCGCGGACCCGGACGGCCGCGCGCCACCACCGGTCAGGGCTCGGCGAGACGCGGTGACTACGATGGCCGGAGGCCTGACGAGCGTCGTGGACGGCCGAGTGAGGACAGAGGCAGACCGTGATCAGATGCGAACACTGTGGATCGATGCTCCCGGAGGGGGCGATCTTCTGCGGTGAGTGCGGACGCGCGGTGACCGCCGGAGCGAGCCGCCGGCCGGTCGCTCCGACCCCCGTCGAGCAGGCGCCGCCACCGCCCCTGCAGCAGCCCGACTCCCACGGACGTCGCTCCGACCCTGCGGCCGACGCGTGGCTGCCCGAGTCGACCCTCGACCCCGCCACCCGCGCCTGGCTGATCGGTGCCGACCGCCGCAGCACCGAACCCCCGACCGCGGTGCCCGTGCAACGCCCCGACGACCTCGCCCCGCGCGAGGCACCGTCGCACGTGCACGGAGCGGGCTCCGGCCTCGGCGACTGGTCGAACGCGGCTGCGCAGCCCGACGCCGTCCCCGCCCAGGACGAACCGCCACTGGACCCGGATGCCTACCGCTCCGAGCCCGCCGACGCCCTCGCCGACGACCCCGAGCGGACCCGGTTGGCTCCCGTCGAGGACCGTCCCGTGACGCCGCCAGCCGCTGACGAGGCGCCGGCCCCCGTGTGGGCGCCGCCGGTCGCTCCGGCCCCGTCCGCGGCTCCGACCGGCCCGTCCTGGTGGGTCGGTCGCGGCGCCACCACCGATGCCGCGCAGCCCGCGTCCGGAGCTGATTCGGCTCCCGTCGTGCCGCCGGTCCCGAGAGCACCGGCCGCCGCTGACGACACGCCCCGTGACACGTCCCACGACACGCCCGACGACACCGCGGCGTCCCCGCACGCGACGGACGACGCAGCCGTGCACGCCGACACCGACGGTGCTGACGACACGACGTCCACCCGCTCCGGCGAGCCCGTGCAGGTCGGTGCGCTCGAACAACCGACCGCAGCCCTGCCCGTCGTCTCGCCGCCGCAGCCGGGGGACACCGCCGTCGTCGAGCCGCTGATCGACCACCGACCGCCGCGGCCTGCGCCGCTCGTGACGCCGGGCATGCACGCCACGACCATCTGCCACGTCTGCGGCAACCGCCTCGAGCCCGACGACATCTTCTGCGGCGAGTGCGGAGCAGTCCGCCCCGCCGTGACCGCCGCGTTCACCGGACCGGTCGTACCGCTGCCGATGGCGCGTCCGGACTGGGCGACCGAGCACTCCGGCGTGGAGTCGGCCGGCGCCGGCGGGTCGTCGTCGACCGACGTGCCGGACGACGAGATCCCGGTCGATGCGCCTGCGGACGATCAGGCCTCGAGCGACGAGACCGGGTCCGGCGAGACCGGGTCCGACGAGAACGGGTCCGTCGAGGACGTGGCCGACGAGACCGCCGCCGACGACGAGTCGGCCCTGCCGGACAGCGAGGCCTCGCGCCCGGGTGGCCGTCCCCGCGGCGCACACGCGGCGCCGTTGACCGAGCCGACCGAGCCCGGGGACGCGGCACCGCACGGAGAACCGCAGGACTCCGAACGGTCCTGGGCCCCGCCGGCGCAGGCCCCGCTCGCCGCGCCGCTGCCTCCGGTCCCCGGGGCGACGGCACCCGAGCTCCCGCTCCCGCCGTCGGACCGTCCCGAGGCCAGTGCGGACGCCGACGAGCTCGACGAGGACGTCGACGAGACCCGCATCGTCTCGAAGACCCCGACGCGCGCGCCGTTCCTGCTGCACTTCAGCACGGGCGAGCGGTTCGGGGTGCACGGCACCGGCCTGCTCGGTCGTCTGCCTCGTCCGCAGCCGGGGGAGCGCTACGACGACCTGCTGACCGTCCACGACCCGGGCAAGTCGGTGTCGAAGACCCACCTCGAGCTCGGCCGCGACGGTGACGACCTGTGGGTGTCCGACCGGTTCTCCGGCAACGGCACCGTCGTTCGCCACATCGACGGTTCGATCCGTCGCTGCGAGCCCGGCCGTCGGTACCGCGTGGAGCGCGGGGCTCGGGTGGACATCGGCGAGCAGTTCTTCCTCGTGCAGTAGCGCTCGGAGTTCTCCACAGATCGGTCGTCGGCGCCCCGGAGACGCCGCCGTCCTGCTGCGATGGAGGCATGACCCCGTTCACTGCTCGGTGCGTCCTGGTCGGGACCGCCGTCGTGCTCGTCCTCGCCGGGGTGTTCGCGCCCCTCGACGGCGCTTCCCGTGCGGTGGTGTTCGCAGCCTCCGGGTGCTGCGCGGTGCTCGACGTCCTGCTGCACCGGTCCGGCGCAGCGGGGCCCCGCGAACCGGAGTCGCTGGCCGGCGACTACTCCGCCGCGGCGATCGAGTCCCAGTGTCCGAGCGCGCCCGGACGGCTCCTGCTCGGCCACGGCCCGGACGGTGACCCGTGGGAGACCGACACGACCGGTCACGTCGTGGTCGTCGGCACCGGGGCACTCGCCGCCGCGGTGTTCCGGGCGATCGCCGAACAGCTCCGCGCCACCGCCGATCCGGGGTACGACCTCCGCGCAGCCGGCAGACCCGGAAGCCCCGCTGGCGACGGTCCGGCGCTGCCCGACGGCGCGACCCTGCCCGACGACCCGGCGCTGCCCGACGGCGCGACACTGCCTGACGGCACGGCGGTGCTCGCTCGGCTCGACCGCTCCGGACGTCCGAGCGGCACGGTCGTGCTCGTCCCGGGCCTCGGCGCGATGCCACGGCTGTGGGACGACGCGGTCGAGGTCACCCGCTACGGCTGCACCGTCCGTCGCCCACCTGACCGACATGGTGTCACGCTCAGACCGGTACTCCCGGTACTCCCGGTACGGCCGGAGCTCGTCGGATGATTGCCTCAGCGCAGGCCGGCGCCGACCCGGACCGCGCCGACCGGCACACCACCGCCGAGCACCTGCTCACCCGTCGCTGCCAGAACATCGGCCACGCCGTCGGCGCCCACCAGCCCGTTCCGCTGCAGCAGGGTGAGCGCTGCGAGGGTGCCCGCGCGCTGCGACCCGTCCAGCACCTTCACCGCGACCGCGGCACCACCGGGCAGCCCCATCACCATGACGCCCTCGGCCCCGAGCTTCGCCAGGACCTGCAGCCGCTCGATCGTGACGGTGTTGGCCCGCCCGACCCCGTCGATCGCCCACGGGTGCGCCAGGACGGCGTCGGTCAGCGCCGCGGAGTCGTCGTCGGCCCGGGCGACGACGCCGGCGAACCCGCGTGCCAGTCCGGTCAGCGTGAGCGGGAAGACGGGAGCGCCGCAGCCGTCGGTGCCGACCAGGTCGACCGTCTCGTGCGTGTACTCCTCGACCACCGAGCGGACTCGCTGCTGCATCGGGTGCTCGATGTCCAGGTACGTCGCCTCGTCCCACCCGTTGACGCGGCAGGCGGCGAGCATGCCGGCGTGCTTGCCCGAGCAGTTCATCGCCAGGCGCCGGGGGCCGTCCATCGTCCGGCCGGTCGCTCGGTCGAAGGGCATGTCCGGCGGGCACCCGAGGTCGGCCTCGACGTGGTCGAACGACTCGAGCATGTGCAGCGCGAGGGCCTGGTGTGCGACGGTACCGGCGTGGCTCGCGGTGGTGAGGACGAGTTCCTCGTCGGAGAACCGGGCACCGGCGCCGCGGACGGCGAGGGCCTGGAACGGCTTCATTGTCGAGCGCGGGTAGATGCTGGCTGCGACGTCGCCGACCGAGTCGACCACGGCACCCGCGGAGTCGACCACGACCCCGGCGCCGATGTGCCGGCTCTCGTCGAACCCCGACCGGTCGAGGACCGCGAGTTCGACCGACCCGTCGGCGGTGAGAGGATGGCGATCAGTGCGGACTTCGTGGCTCACCGTCATGCCGCCATGCTAGCCAGGGCGGACGACCGCCAGCGACGCCGACGAAGGGGCAGCACCCGTGCAGGACCACACTTACGAGGTCTCCGTCAGCTGGACGGGAGACCGCGGCACCGGCACGTCCGGCTACCGCGACTACGGGCGCGACCACGTCGTCTCGGCGGTCGGCAAGCCCGACGTGGCCGGCTCGGCCGACCCCACGTTCCGCGGTGACCGCGACCGCTGGAACCCGGAGGAACTCGTCGTCGCCGCGTTGGCCCAGTGCCACATGCTCAGCTACCTGCACGTCGCGGTGACCCAGGGCTTCACCGTCGTCGACTACCGCGACACGGCCACTGCGTCGCTGAACCTGAACCGCGACGGCTCGGGCGAGCTCACCGGTGCGACGCTGCACCCGGTCGTGACGATCCTCGAGGCAGACCGGGTGGCCGATGCCGAAGCCGCGCACGCCACGGCGAACCAGCTCTGCTTCATCGCCCGGTCGGTGTCGTTCCCGGTGCACCACGAGGCCCAGACCGTCGTCCGTGCTGCGACATTGGCAGGGGACTCTTCAGCAGGTGGGGCAGACTAGGTTCCCGTGAAGCGTCTGCGCCTGCTCCCGATCGCCCTCGTCCCCGCCGTCGTGCTGGGACTCGCCGCATGCTCCGGCTCCGGTTCGGACGGGTCCACGGCCTCGCCGACTCCGACCGCCAGTGCGACCGCCTCGGCGATCACGTCCTGCCCGGACCCCGGCAAGGCCTCTGACTCCATCCGGGCGAGCGGTTCGTTCGGCGGCGCGAAGGCCCCGACGGTCAAGTTCGCGGCGGGCCTGTCGGCCAAGACCCCGCAGGCCACGAAGCTCGTGACGGGCAAGGGCGCGTCGTTGGACGAGGGCGACTACGCCCAGGTGTCGTACACGGTCTACGAGGCCAAGGACGCCAAGAAGCTCGGCACGGTCGGCTTCGACGAGGGCAACCCGCAGGTCCTGTCCGTCGGTGGGTCGGGCTTCGGAGCCCTGCTCGCCTGCTCGAAGGTGGGCGACCGTGTGGCAGCGGTGGGGCAGTCCTCGGCGCTCGGCTTCAACACCGGTGGCGAGATCGTCGTGGTCGCGGACGTCGTCGCGCAGACCCCCACCAAGGCGAGCGGCACCCCGCAGGACCAGGACCCCGGCCTGCCGACGGTCAAGGACAAGGCGTCCGGCGAGCCGGAGATCACGATCCCCGACGGCGTGAAAGCCCCGACCAAGACGACCGTCGAGGTCCTCAAGCAGGGCGACGGCGCGTCCATCGCCGACGGTGACACCGCCCTCGTGCAGTACAAGGGCGTCGTCTACAGCACCGGCAAGGAGTTCGACTCCTCGTGGTCGAAGGGCGCCCCGACGACCTTCACGGTCTCCGAGAGCGCACTCATCAAGGGCTTCGTCACCGGGCTCGTCGGCCAGAAGGTCGGCTCCCAGGTGCTGATCGTCGCCACGCCGGAGGACGCCTACGGCGCGAACCCGCAGGAGGGGTCGGGCATCCCGAAGAACGCCACGCTCGTCTTCGTGGTCGACATCCTCGCGAAGGGCTGACCGTGGCCCGGCGCCGCATCGTCGTCCTCGGCAGCACCGGCTCGATCGGCACGCAGGCGCTCGACGTCGTCGCCCGCAACCCCGACCGGTTCGAGGTCGTCGGTCTGACCGCCGGTAGCAACCGCACCCTGGTCGCCGAGCAGGCCGCACGGTTCGGCGTGCGCGACACGGCGTTCGGGGCGCAGGACTCCGAGCGGCTCGTCCGCAGCGTTGAGGCCGACGTCGTCCTGAACGGCATCACGGGGTCGGTCGGCCTCGGGCCGACGCTCGCGGTGCTCGAGACCGGTGCGACCCTGGCGCTCGCCAACAAGGAGAGCCTCATCGTGGGCGGTTCCCTGGTGCAGCAGGCTGCGGCGCCGGGCCAGATCGTCCCCGTGGACAGCGAGCACTCGGCGATCGCGCAGACGCTCCGCTCCGGTGCCGACACCGAGGTGCAGCGGCTCGTCCTCACGGCGAGCGGCGGTCCGTTCCGCGGCCGCACCCGCGAGCAGCTCCGCGACGTCACCCCGGCGCAGGCGCTGGCGCACCCCACGTGGGACATGGGACTCGTCGTCACGACGAACTCCGCCACGCTCGTCAACAAGGGGCTCGAGGTCATCGAGGCGCACCTGCTCTTCGGCGTGCCGTACGACCGCATCGAGGTCACGGTGCACGCGCAGTCGATCGTGCACTCGATGGTCGAGTTCGTCGACGGCTCCACCATCGCGCAGGCCTCGCCGCCGGACATGCGTCTGCCGATCGCGCTCGGCCTGGCGTGGCCGGACCGCGTGCCCGGGGTCGGTGTGCCGCTCGACTGGACCACGGCGAGCACCTGGACCTTCGAGCCGCTCGACGCCGACGCGTTCGGCGCCGTCGCCCTCGCGAAGCGTGTCGGTGAGCTCGGCGGGACCTTCCCGGCCGTCTTCAACGCGGCGAACGAACAGGCCGTGGCCGCGTTCCACGCGGGCGCCATCGGGTTCCTCGACATCGTCGACACGGTCGAGCGCGTCGTCGAGGAGCACACCGCGGGGGAGCCGTCACTCGACGGTGTGCTCGCTGCGGAGCACTGGGCCCGCGCCGCGGCGGACCGCGCGCTGACCCGCTGACGTGATCCGCGCCTCCCGTCGGTCGCATGGTCACCACGTGACGGACTGGGCCCACACCGCCGGTTCCGGCGCGACGCGCCAGCGGCGGGACGGCCGCGCCGGTGGGGAGAGGCTCAGAACACCTCTCAGACGGCGCTCGGCTCCGTCATGGCAAGCGTCCCGTACCCTTTCCCGGTGACCGTCGAATCCGTCCTGCTCTTCGTCCTCGGCGTGGTCGTCTTCATCATCGGCCTGCTGGTCTCGATCGGACTCCACGAGCTGGGGCACCTGTCCTTCGCGAAGCTGTTCAACGTCAAGGTGACGCAGTACTCGCTGGGGTTCGGCAAGGCCATGTGGTCGTTCAAGCGGGGTGAGACCGAGTACGGCATCCGCCCGATCCTGCTCGGCGGCTACATCTCGATGGTCGGCATGCTCAAGCCGCGTGCCTCCGGCCGCCCGAGCGCGATCACGAACACCGGTATGTACGGCGCGTTCGTGCAGGATGCCCGCCAGGCCAGCGCGGAGCAGATCGCGGACTCCGGCGGCGACGACTCCCGCGCCTTCTACCGACTCACCCCGTGGAAGCGCATCATCGTGATGGTCGCTGGACCCGCGATGAACCTGGTGATCGGGATCGTGCTGTTCGGCGTGCTGCTGTGCGGCTTCGGGTCGCCGACCACGACGTTCACCTCGAGCGTCGACTGTGTCCTGCCGACAAGCCAGACGACCGAGTGCACCTCGGGCGATGCGGAGTCGCCGGCGAAGCAGGCCGGCATCGCGTCGGGCGACGTCGTGCTCTCGGTGAACGGTGAGCAGGACCCGACCATCGCGCGCGTCTCCGAGGTGTTCCAGAAGTCGGCCGGCGAGCAGGTGACGGTCGTCGTCGAGCGTGACGGTGCCCGGAAGACGCTCGAGATCACCCCGACGACCGCCACCCGCGACGTCTACGACGCCGAGGGCAAGGTCGTCACGAACGACGACGGCACGACGAAGACCCAGCGGGTCGGTGTCGTCGGCGTCAGCATCGGGCAGTCGCTCGTGCGGCAGTCGCCGGCCGAGGTCCTGCCCGCGACGGGTGCGCAGATCGCCGCGTCGGCGCACCTCATCATCGACCTGCCGCAGCGCCTGGTCGCCGTCTGGAACGCGGCGTTCGGCGCGCAGGAGCGGTCGCAGGACAGCCCCGTGTCGGTCGTCGGCGTCGGCCGCGCGATCGGCGAGGTCTCGTCGATGAGCGGCGTGCCGGTGGTCGACAAGGCGTACACGATCCTCGGGCTGCTGGCCTCGCTGAACATCGGCCTGTTCGTGCTGAACATGGTGCCGCTGCTGCCGCTCGACGGCGGGCACATCGCCGGCGCCCTGTGGGAGGCGATCAAGCGACGGTCCTTCAAGCTCGTCGGCAAGGCGGACCCGGGCCCCATCGACCTGGCGAAGACGATGCCGCTCACGATGGTCGTCGTGGTGCTGCTGGCGGGGATGAGCGCGCTGCTGATCTACGCCGACATCGTGCGGCCCGTGAACCTGTTCGGGTAGTCGCTGCGGCGCTACGCTCAGCGGATGAGCACAGCGCCCACGAACTCCGGGCTCACCACTGCCGCGCCCGAGGTCCGCACCGTCGAACGGCAGGGCCTCGACGTCATCGCCGAGTCCGACCGCAAGGGCACCCCGCGGGGACTCTTCTGGCCGTGGTTCGCGGCGAACATCTCCGTCCTCGGCATCGCCTACGGGTCGTTCGTGGTCGGGTTCGGCATCTCGTTCTGGCAGGCCACCGTCGTCTCGGTCATCGGGGTGGTGTTCTCGTTCCTGCTGTGCGGCATCGTCGCGATCGCCGGCAAACGCGGGTCGGCGCCGACGATGGTGCTGAGCCGTGCGGCCTTCGGGGTCCGCGGCAACCGGGTGCCCTCGTTCCTCAGCTGGATCCTCACCGTCGGGTGGGAGACCGCCCTCGCCGCACTGGCGGTCCTCGCGACCTCGACGGTGTTCACCGAGCTCGGCTGGGACGGCGGGGTGCTGACGAAGGTCGTCGCCCTCGTCGTGGTCGCCGCGCTCGTGGTCGGGGCCGGCGTCGCGGGCTTCGACGTGATCATGCGCCTGCAGACCTGGATCACGGTCATCACCGCTGTGCTCACGGTCGTCTACGTCGTGCTCGCGGTGCCGTCCATCGACTTCGCCGCGATCGCCGCGATGCCGACGGGCAGTGCCCAGCAGTTCATCGGTGCGCTCGTGCTCGTGATGACCGGCTTCGGGCTGGGCTGGGTGAACGCCGCTGCCGACTACTCGCGGTACCTACCGCGGTCGTCGTCCACCGGGGGAGTCGTCGGGTGGACGACCTTCGGCGGTGCCCTCGCACCGGCGATCCTCGTAGTCTTCGGTGTCCTGCTCGCCGGGTCCTCGCCGGACCTGAGCGCGGCGATCGGTGCCGACCCGATCGGCGCGCTCACCACGATCCTGCCGGTGTGGTTCCTCATCCCGTTCGCCCTCGTCGCGATCCTCGGGCTCGTCGGCGGCGCGGTGCTCGACATCTACTCGTCGGGCCTCGCGCTGCTGAGCGTCGGCGTGAAGATCCCACGGCCGGTCGCCGCCGGGGTGGACGGCGTGTTCATGGTGGCGGGTGCGATCTACATCGCGTTCTTCGCGACGGACTTCGTCGGCCCGTTCCAGGCGTTCCTCATCACCCTCGGCGTCCCGATCGCCGCCTGGGCCGGCATCTTCGTCGCCGACGTCCTGCTGCGGCGCACCGCCTACGCCGAAGGCGAGCTCGACGACCGTCGCGGCCGCTACGGCGACGTCCGGTGGGGCGCGATCGCTCTGGTCGCGGTCGGCACGGCACTCGGGTGGGGTCTCGTCACGCTGGCGTCACCGGCGTGGCTGTCGTGGCAGGGCTACCTGCTCGGGCCGTTCGGCCTCGGCGGACGCGACGGCGCCTGGGCCTACGCGAACCTCGGTGTGCTGGTCGCGCTCGTCGTCGGGTTCCTCGGCACCCTGCTGTTCGCCCGGGGCTCCGTGCGACGACAGGAAGCACAGCGGTGAGCACGATCGTCCCCGACGACGCCTGGCTCGTCGTCATCGACATGCAGCAGGTCTTCACGGGGGAGTCTCCGTGGGCCGCGCCGCGGTACGACCACGCCGGGGTCGGTATCGAACGCCTGCTGCCCCGGTTCACCGGACGCACGGTGTTCACCCGGTTCGTTGCGCCCCAGCGCCCGCAGGGCGCCTGGGTGCCGTACTACCGCGAGTGGCCCTTCGCCCTCGTGCCGGACGCCGACCCGCTGTACGCGCTGACCGAGCCCTTCGCGAGTGCGGCAGGGGACCGGAACGACCCCGTCGTGACCGAGCCGACGTTCGGCAAGTGGGGGACGGGCCTCCAGGCAGTCGTCGGCGACCACCCGCACCTGGTGCTCACGGGGGTGTCGACCGACTGCTGCGTGCTGTCGACCGCCCTGGCGGCGGCGGACGCCGGAGCGACCGTGACGGTCGTCGCGGACGCCTGCGCCGGGGCGAGCGACGCGGACCACGAGCGGGCGCTCGACGCGATGCGGCTGTACGCGCCGCTCATCACCGTGGTGGACAGCGCCGCTCGGCTCTGAGCGTCCGGTGTGACCGGGCCGGGACGCTCGGAGCGAGCGCGTAGAGTGCTCACGTGCCCGCTGTGAACCTCGGTATGCCCAAGTCGCCCGAAACCCTCGCCCCCCGACGCAAGTCGCGCCAGATCCGGGTCGGCAAGGTGCTCGTGGGCGGCGATGCTCCGGTGTCCGTCCAGTCGATGACCACGACCCCGACGACGAACATCAACGCGACGCTGCAGCAGATCGCCGAGCTCACGGCCTCGGGCTGCGACATCGTCCGGGTCGCCGTGCCGACGCAGGAAGACGCCGACGCGCTGCCGATCATCGCGAAGAAGTCGCAGATCCCGGTCATCGCCGACATCCACTTCCAGCCGAAGTACGTGTTCCAGGCGATCGACGCTGGCTGCGCCGCGGTCCGCGTGAACCCGGGCAACATCCGCAAGTTCGACGACCAGGTCGGTGCGATCGCCGCCGCGGCGAAGGCCGCAGGCGTGTCGCTCCGCATCGGTGTCAACGCCGGGTCGCTCGAACCGAGCCTGCTGCAGAAGTACGGCAAGGCCACACCCGAGGCGCTCGTCGAGTCCGCCGTGTGGGAAGCCAGCCTGTTCGAGGAGCACGACTTCCACGACTTCAAGATCTCGGTCAAGCACAACGACCCGATCGTCATGGTCAAGGCCTACCGCCAGCTCGCCGCCGCCGGTGACTGGCCGCTGCACCTCGGCGTGACCGAGGCTGGCCCCGAGTTCCAGGGCACCATCAAGAGCGCCACCGCGTTCGGCATCCTGCTGGCCGAGGGGATCGGCGACACCATCCGCGTGTCCCTGTCCGCGCCGCCCGCGCAAGAGGTCAAGGTCGGCCTGCAGATCCTGCAGTCGCTCAACCTGCGCGAGCGCAAGCTCGAGATCGTCTCGTGCCCGAGCTGCGGCCGGGCCCAGGTCGACGTCTACCAGCTGGCGAACGACGTCACCAAGGGGCTCGAGGGCATGTCCGTCCCCCTGCGCGTCGCCGTCATGGGCTGCGTCGTGAACGGCCCGGGCGAGGCGCGCGAGGCCGACCTCGGCGTGGCGTCGGGCAACGGCAAGGGCCAGATCTTCGTCAAGGGCAAGGTCGTCAAGACGGTGCCGGAGCACGAGATCGTGCAGACCCTCATCGCCGAGGCGAACCGCATCGCTGACGAGATGGGGCCGGAGGCCGCGCTCGGCAGCCCCGAGGTCATCACCACCCCGTAGCGCGCGCTCCGGCACGGTGCGGAGTCCGCCACCGTGTGCCGGGTTGACGGCTCGGTGCGGGGTAAGAGGGCGGCACGGTGCGGCTGAGGCCGCACCGGTCGGCGAACCTCGCACGGTGCGCGTCCACGCACGACGAGCGTCGCGGCGTGCCGGACGGGAGGCCCGTGGCGGCCTGGCACCTGGCGTCCCGTCCGCACCGTGCGGACTTCGCGAACCCGTGACGGGAAAGCAGTCCGGTGCGCGCTTGTGACACCGCACGATGCGGCTTGCGCCGCACCGTGCGGTGAACCTCGCACGGTGCGCGCCCGCCCGAACGTCGCACCGTGCGGCGAACCGCGCACGGTGCGCCCCTCCCGTGCCGCGCCGTCGGCGCACGCCGCTAGGCTGGCCCCGTGGTCACACGGCTTTCGCATCTGTTCCTCCGTACGCTCCGCGACGACCCCTCCGACGCCGAGGTGACGAGCCACAAGCTGCTCGTCCGCGCCGGGTACGTCCGTCGCCAGTCCCCGGGGATCTTCGCCTGGCTGCCGCTCGGTCTCCGGGTGCGCGCCAAGATCGAGGGGATCATCCGCGAAGAGATGGTCGCTGCCGGTGCGCAGGAAGTGCTCCTGCCGGCGCTGCTGCCGCGCGAGCCGTACGAGGCGACGAACCGCTGGACCGAGTACGGCGACGGCATGTTCCGCCTGCAGGATCGCAAGGGTTCCGACTACCTGCTCGCCCCCACGCACGAAGAGATGTTCGCGCTGCTGGTGAAGGACCTGTACTCGTCGTACAAGGACCTCCCCGTCACGCTGTTCCAGATCCAGGACAAGTACCGCGACGAAGCACGCCCGCGCGCGGGTCTGCTGCGCGGTCGCGAGTTCACCATGAAGGACGCCTACTCGTTCGACCTCACCGACGAGGGCCTCGAGCACAGCTACCAGGTCATGCGCAACGCGTACGAGAAGATCTTCGCCCGCCTCGGCCTCGAGTACGTCATCGTCAAGGCGGACGCCGGCGCGATGGGCGGCTCCAAGTCGGAGGAGTTCCTGCACCCGATCGCCGTGGGCGAGGACACCTTCGTCCGCAGCGCCAACGGCTACGCGGCGAACGTCGAGGCCTACGTCACGCCCGTGCCCGCGTCGCTGCCGATCGAGGGCCAGCCCGACGCGGTGCTCCTGCCGTCGTCGGACACCCCGACGATCGACACGCTCGTCGCCCACGCGAACGAGGTCGCCCCGCGCGACGGCGCGCCGTGGACCGCTGCGGACACGCTGAAGAACGTCGTCCTCGCCCTCACCCACCTGGACGGCACGCGCGAGGTCGTGGTCGTCGGGCTCCCCGGTGACCGCGACGTCGACCTGAAGCGCGCCGAGGTGGCGTTCGCTCCGGCCGAGGTCGAAGCCGCAGGCGACGACGACTTCAAGAAGCACAAGGGCCTGGTCAAGGGCTACATCGGCCCGCAGGTCCTCGGTGCCGACAGCGCCACGGGCATCCGGTACTTCGTCGACCCGCGCGTGGTCGACGGCACCGCCTGGGTCACCGGCGCCAACGAGCGCGGCGTGCACGTCTCCGGCCTGGTCGCCGGCCGTGACTTCGTGGCCGACGGTGTCGCCGAGGTCTCGGACGTCCGCGCGGGGGACCCGTCGCCCGACGGCTCGGGTCCGCTCGAGACCGCCCGCGGCATGGAGATCGGGCACGTCTTCCAGCTCGGCCGCAAGTACGCCGAGGCCCTGGGCCTCAAGGTGCAGGACGAGAACGGCAAGCTCGCGACCGTCACGATGGGCTCGTACGGCATCGGCGTGACGCGCATCCTGGCGATCCTGGCCGAGGCGCACAACGACGACAAGGGCCTGGCCTGGCCGAAGAACGTCGCACCGTTCGACGTGCACATCGTCGCCACCGGCCGTGACCAGGTCGCCTACGAGCTGGCGACGTCGATCGTCGCCGAGCTCGAGGGTGAGCGGTTCGACGTGCTCTACGACGACCGTCCGAAGGTGTCGCCCGGCGTCAAGCTCCGCGACGCCGAGCTGCTCGGCATGCCGATCGTGGTCGTCGCCGGCCGCGGCGCCGCCGACGGCGTCGTCGAGCTGTGGAACCGTGCCAGCGGCGAACGCCGCGACGTGCCGGTCGCCGAGCTGCTCGACGCGGTCCGCGCGATCTAGCGGGTCGCGTCCTGGACGCGACCACCCAACGGACGGGAGGCCCGTGGCGACGCCGCCACGGGCCTCCCGTCCGTCTCGACTCGGGTCCGCGAGCCGCAGTGCGGTACGCTTGTGGCCGACTTCTGCGACGGTTCCATCCGCAGGAGCGACTCATCTGAATACGGAGGCACCTCGGTGAAGATCGATCTCGCAGTCCTGCGACTCATGGAGCGCGAGCGGGAGATCCCGTTCGACGAACTGGTCCAGATCATCGAATCTGCCATCCTGACCGCCTACCAGAAGCACGCCGAAGAGAACGGCGAGCCGGCCCACGCGCAGTCGCGCGTCGAGCTCGACCGCAAGTCCGGCGAGGTCAGTGTCTACGTCCCCGAGCTCGACGACGAGGGCACCGTCATCGGTGAAGCCGTCGACCAGCCGAGCGACTTCGGTCGCATCGCGGCCTTCGCGGCGAAACAGGTCATCAACCAGCGCCTGCGCGACATCGGTGACGACAAGATCCTCGGCGAGTTCCGCGGCAAGGAAGGCGACATCGTCGCCGGTGTGGTCCAGCAGGGCCCGAACCCGCGCATGGTGATGGTCGACCTCGGCACGGTCGAGGCGATCCTGCCGCCCGAAGAGCAGGTGCCGGGCGAGTCCTACGCGCACGGTTCGCGCATCCGCGTGTACGTGACGAGCGTCGCCCGCGGCAACAAAGGCCCGCAGATCACGGTGTCGCGCACCCACCCGGGCCTGGTCCGGAAGCTCTTCGCCCTCGAGGTGCCGGAGATCGCCTCGGGCGTCGTGGAGATCACGTCGCTCGCGCGCGAAGCCGGTCACCGCACGAAGATCGCGGTGAAGGCGAACGAGCCCGGCGTCAACGCGAAGGGTGCCTGCATCGGTGAGCTGGGCGCGCGCGTCCGTGCCGTCACCAACGAGCTCGGTGCCGAGAAGGTCGACATCGTGGACTGGTCCCCGGACCTGTCGGCGTTCGTCGCGAGTGCCTTGTCGCCGGCCAAGGTGACCAGCGCCTTCGTGCTCGACGCGTCGACCAAGGCCGTCCGCGCACTCGTGCCGGACTACCAGCTGTCGCTCGCGATCGGCAAGGAAGGGCAGAACGCCCGCCTGGCTGCCAAGCTCACCGGGGCCCGGATCGACATCCAGCCGGACTCCATCCTGGACGGCGACGACTAGGCGATTTCGCCGCCGGCGTGCCCAGAAGGGCGCGCCGGATCGCGGACGTCCGAGGCAAGGAGTAGAGTGGTCCCCGTCAGAACGTGCATCGGCAGTCGTCGTCGCGCTTCCCGATCCTCACTCCTCCGAGTCGTCGCCCTGAGCGATGGCCGCGTCGTGGCGGATCCGAAGGCAGTCATGCCGGGCCGGGGAGCATGGCTCACACCGACGGTCGATGCCTACGATCTGGCCGTCAAGCGCAGGGCTTTCCGCCGTGCGCTCCGGTTGGATCGCGATCCCGACACGTCCGCGGTGCTCGACCACATCGTCGGCCTCTCACGAGCGTCGACCGAGCGCCCGGACATGACAGAACAGGCTGAACGGCTTATGGACAACTGATGAGCGGCTCGAAATGAGACCCGTCATCCATTGAGTCCTGCCCTTTACGGGGTGGGACCCGTGAAGGAGAACAGTGGCTAAACCACGCGTACACGAGATCGCAAGCGAACTCGGCGTCGACAGCAAGACCGCACTCGAGAAGCTCAAGGAGCTCGGCGAGTTCGTCCGGGGTGCCAGCTCGAGCATCGAGCCTCCCGTTGCCCGGAAGCTCCGTGCCGCCCTGCAGGCGGACGGTGTCCCGGCATCCAAGCCCGCAGCCTCGGCCCCCGCGCCGAGCACGCCGGCCAAGAGCAGCACGCCCGCGTCCGGCGCGCCGAAGCCCGGTGGCCCGCGCCCCGGCCCGGTCCGTCCGGCACCCGCACCGGAGCCCGAGGTCCAGGCAGCACCTGCTGCCGAGGACGTCCCGACCCCGGCCGCACCGAAGTCCGTCGCCCAGCGACAGGCCGAGGCCGAGGCCGCACAGAAGGCCCGTGCCGAGAAGGCCGCCGCCGAGCAGCAGGCTGCCACGCAGCCGGCCGACTCGACCGGTGACGAGCCGAAGACCGACGCGGTGAAGCCCGGCTCCAGTGCCAAGCCCGCCGCTGCCGGCCCGAAGCCCGGTGGCCCGAAGCCCGGCGCACGTCCGGGCAACAACCCCTACGCGTCGAACCAGGGCATGGGCTCGCGCCCGCCGCGCCCCGGCAACAACCCCTTCGCCTCGAACCAGGGCATGGGCCAGCGCCCCGCCGCTGGTGCAGGTGGAGCGGGTATCCCGCGTCCGCAGCCGCCGCGTCCCGGCGTCCCGCGTCCGGGTGCACCGCGTCCGGGTGGACCCGGTCAGGCGAACCGTCCCAACGGCTTCGGGCAGCGCCCGGGCCAGGGTGGCGGTCGTGGCGGCCCCGGTGGCGCCCGTCCGGGTGCTGGCGGCGGTGCCGGTGGCGGCTTCCCGCGTCCGGCCTTCAGCGGCCCGCGTCCCGCCGGTGGCGGTGGCCGTGGTCGTGGCCCCGGTGGTGGTACCGCCGGTGCGTTCGGTCGCGGTGGCGGCAAGAGCCGTGCCCGCAAGTCGAAGCGGACGAAGCGCGCCGAGTACGAGATGCGTCAGGCCCCGTCGCTCGGCGGTGTGCAGGTCCCTCGTGGCGACGGCAACACGGTCGTCCGACTCCGTCGCGGTGCGAGCATCTCGGACTTCGCGGACAAGATCGACGCCATGCCCGGCAACCTGGTCACGGTGCTGTTCCACCTCGGTGAGATGGCGACCGCGACCGAGTCGCTGGACGAGGCGACGTTCGAGGTCCTCGGTGACGAGCTGGGCTACAAGATCCAGATCGTCTCGCCCGAGGACGAGGACAAGGAGCTCCTCGAGGGCTTCGACATCGACATCGATGCCGAGTACGCCGACGAGGACGACTCCGTCCTGCAGGTCCGTCCGCCCGTCGTGACCGTCATGGGTCACGTCGACCACGGTAAGACGCGACTGCTCGACGCGATCCGGAACTCGAAGGTCGTCGAGGGTGAAGCCGGTGGCATCACCCAGCACATCGGTGCGTACCAGATCGTCACCGAGCACGAGGGCATCGAGCGTCCGATCACGTTCATCGACACCCCGGGTCACGAGGCCTTCACGGCCATGCGTGCTCGTGGTGCGCAGGTCACCGACATCGCGATCCTCGTGGTCGCGGCGGACGACGGCATCATGCCCCAGACGATCGAGGCGCTGAACCACGCGCAGTCGGCCAACGTGCCGATCGTGGTCGCGGTGAACAAGATCGACAAGGAAGGCGCGAACCCGGCCAAGGTCCGCCAGCAGCTCACCGAGTACAACCTTGTGGCGGAGGAGTACGGCGGAGACGTCATGTTCGTCGACGTCTCGGCTCGGCAGAACATCGGCATCCAGGACCTCCTGGACGCCGTGCTGCTCACCGCTGACGCCGGGCTCGACCTGCGTGCGAACCCCGACAAGGACGCCCGCGGCGTCGCGATCGAAGCACGGCTCGACAAGGGCCGTGGTGCGGTGGCGACCGTCCTCATCCAGTCCGGGACGCTGCACGTCGGCGACGCCATCGTGGCGGGCACGGCCTACGGCCGCGTCCGTGCGATGACCGACGAGAACGGTGTCGCGGTCAAGGCCGCCACGCCCAGCCGCCCGGTCCAGGTGCAGGGTCTGTCCTCGGTGCCCCGCGCCGGTGACACGTTCCTCGTCACCGAAGAGGACCGCACGGCACGTCAGATCGCCGAGAAGCGTGAAGCCGCCGAGCGCAACGCCCAGCTGGCCAAGGCCCGCAAGCGCATCTCGCTCGAGGACTTCACCCGTGCACTCGAAGAGGGCAAGGTCGACTCGCTCAACCTCATCATCAAGGGTGACGTCTCCGGTGCCGTCGAGGCACTCGAGCAGTCGCTCCTGGACATCGAGGTCGACGACAGTGTCCAGCTCCGCATCCTCCACCGCGGTGTCGGTGCGATCACGGAGTCGGACATCGACCTCGCCACGATCGACAACGCCATCGTGGTCGGCTTCAACGTCCGTCCGGACGTCAAGGCCCGCGAGCGTGCGGCGCGCGAAGGCATCGACGTGCGCTTCTACTCGGTCATCTACAACGCACTCGACGACATCGAGCAGTCCCTCAAGGGCATGCTCAAGCCCGAGTACGAAGAGGTCCAGTCCGGTGTCGCCGAGATCCGCGAGGTCTTCAGCTCCTCGAAGTTCGGCAACATCGCGGGTGTCATCGTCCGCTCCGGCACGATCACGCGCAACGCCAAGGCGCGCGTCATCCGTGACGGTGTGGTCCTGGCCGACGGACTGGCGATCGAGTCGCTCCGTCGCTTCAAGGACGACGTCACCGAGGTCCGCACGGACTTCGAGGCCGGTATCGGTCTCGGCAAGTTCAACGATCTCCAGATCGGTGACGAGATCGAGACCACCGAGCTCGTCGAGAAGCCGCGCGACTGATCGTGTGACTACCCTGGGCCCCGGCCTCCCTTCGCGGGAGGTCGGGGCCCGACCCCTTTCCACGCAGAACCACCGGCGGGAAACGTCCCGCCACTGCCTCAGGAGGCACCCATGGCCGATCCGCAGCGCGCACGCAAGATGGCGGACCGCATCAAGGAAGTCGTCGCACGCCGTCTCGACAAGGGTCTGCGCGACCCGCGTCTCGGGTTCGTGACGATCACCGACGTCCGCGTGACCGGAGACCTGCAGCACGCATCGGTCTTCTACACCGTGTACGGCACCGACGAGGAGCGCGCCGACTCCGCCGCGGCACTCAAGGCCGCGACCGGCATGCTCCGCTCCGAGGTCGGCAAGAACATCACGGCGCGGCTCACCCCGTCGCTCGAGTTCATCGCCGACGCACTGCCGGAGACCTCGGCGCATATGGAGGACCTGCTCGTGCAGGCCCAGGTGCGTGACGAGCAGGTGCGAGCTGCGTCGGTCGGTGCGACGTTCGCCGGCGACGCCGACCCGTACAAGCACGACGAGGACGAGGACGACGAGTCCGACGACGAGCAGGACGTGGCGCGGGCGTAGCCCGACGAGCGTCCGAGCGCCCCGCTGCACCGTGTGCGGCGGGGCGCTCGTGCGTCGTGCCTGGCGGAGACGTCAGGCGTCCGGCAGCCGGTACCCGGTGGTGTCGTCGCCGACGGCCAGCCCGTCGCGCAGGAGCGACGCGAGTGCTCGGTCCCGCTGCTCGGCGTCCGGCCAGACCGGTTCGATCTCCGACCGGGCGACCGGCACGTCGCTCGCGCGCAGCTCGGCCATGATCAGCCCGCGCACCTGCCGGTCGCTGCCGGCGAACTTCGCCTGCTTCGGGGCACGTGGCCCGTCGTGTTCGGGGTACCCGGCCGCACGCCAGGCGCAGCGGTCCGCGATCGGGCACGCGTCGCACGCGGGGGAGCGGGCGACGCACACGAGCGCTCCGAGTTCCATCACCGCCGCGTTCGTCGCAGCGGCGTCGTCGCGGTCGGCCGGCAGCACGGACTCCATCAGGGGAAGGTCGTCCTTGGCCTTCGCCGGCCCGGGCTCGCCCTGGCCGAGGAGCGCGCGCTTCAGGACCCGCCGCACGTTGACGTCGACGACGGGGTGCCGGTCGCCGTACGCGAACACGGCGACGGCCCGTGCCGTGTAGTCGCCGATCCCCGGCAGCGCGAGCAGCGCCTCGACGTCCCGTGGGACGACGTTGCCGTGCTCGGTGGCGATCACCGTGGCCGCCGCGTGCAGCGCGAGCGCGCGTCTCGGGTAGCCGAGCCGGTCCCAGGCACGCACCGCGTCCGCCGGGGGCGACGCCGCGAGGTCCGCAGGCGTCGGCCACCGGGTGAGCCACGCCTCCAGTCGGGGGATCACGCGCGCGACCTGCGTCTGCTGCAGCATGATCTCGCTGACCAGGGTGCCCCACGCGGGGAAGCCGGGGCGACGCCACGGCAGGTCGCGGGCCTCCTGTCGGAACCAGGTGGTCAACGGGGTCGCGATGTCGGGGACGCTCGCGTTCTCCACATCCGGCTGGGAGGCCCTGCTCGCGTTCACCACGACAGCCTACGGTGGACGCATGGCACGCTGGGCACCCGAAGAGACCAACACGATGGCCGCGATCGCTGCTGAGGTGATCGCGCAGGTCGGCACGAACCGGACCGTGATCGGCATCGACGGGCAGGACGGCACCGATCTCGAACACGTCGCCGCCACGCTGGTGGCCGGCTTCGAGCAGCACGGGGTGTCCGCGATGGCCGCGACGGCGCCGTCCACCGATCCCGACACGCTGCGCGACGAGGTGGTCGCCCCGTTCCGCACCACCGGCGCCGGTGACGGCGTGCTGGTCGTGCACGGGCCCGGACTGCTGGCTCCCGGTGTCCGCGGGCTCTGGCGCTGGTCGCTGTGGGTCGAGCAGGAAGCCGGCCGGCTCGAACGTCGGGCCGACGTCAAGATCGCCGCCTCCGCCGTCCTCGACGTCACCGATCCCGAGCACCCCCGTCGCGAGTGGAACGACGCCTGCTGACCGGCGCTGGTAATCTCCTCTGGTGCTCGAAACCGTGCCGGACGGCATCCTCCTCGTCGACAAACCGCAGGGGATCTCCAGCCACCGCGTCGTGTCGATCGCCCGCCGCCGCCTCGGTCTGAAGAAGGTCGGCCACGCGGGGACCCTCGACCCGATGGCGACCGGGCTGCTGCTCCTGGGGATCGGGCACTCCACCCGGTTGCTCACCCACCTGGTGGGCCTCGGCAAGACCTACACCGCCACCATCCGGCTCGGCGTGTCCACGGACTCCGACGACGCCGACGGCACCCCGACCGCCGCGACCGGCGTCGCCGCAGCGGACGTCTCGGACGAGTCCGTCGAACGCGCCGTCGCCCTGCAGCGCGGCACGATCGACCAGGTCCCGTCCACCGTCAGCGCGATCAAGGTCGACGGGCGCCGCGCGTACGACCTGGCGCGCAAGGGCGAGACCGTCGAGCTGAAGTCCCGCACGGTCACCGTCTCGCGGTTCGACGTCACCGGCCGGAACGACCGCACCGTCACGGTCGACGGTGCCGAGGTGGCGGTCGTCGACCTCGACGTCGTCGTGACCTGCTCGTCCGGCACGTACGTCCGGGCTCTCGCACGCGACGTCGGCGCCACCCTCGGCACCGGCGCGCACCTCACCGCGCTCCGCCGCACCCAGGTCGGTCCGTTCGACGTGGCCGACGCGATCGACCTCGAGGACGACGCCGTCGACGTCCGCGCGGCGCTCGCCCGTCCGGCCGACGTGGCACGCCGGTTGTTCTCGTCGGTGTCGCTCGACGCGGCCGCGGCGAAGGACCTGACCGACGGCAAGCGCGTCGCAGCCGACCACCCCGACTCGGACGAGCCGGTGGCCGCGGTGGCCGTCGACGACGATCGCCTCGTCGGACTGGTCTCGGTCCGGCGCGGACTGCTCCGGGTCATCACGAACTTCCCGGCGCCGGCTGCTCCGGCGTCGCAGAACGGGGCGCACGCGTGATCGAGTGGTTCATGTGGGTCCAGCTCGTCGTCGCGGTCCTGGCCGGGCTGTTCGCCGTCGTGGTCGGTTTCATCGGCTGGAAGCCGAACGACTACACCGTGGGGTCCCTCGCGCTCATCGAGGTCCTGCTCCTGGTGCAGGGCGTCATCTCCATCGTGCTGCCCGCGACGGGCAGCCCACCGGACGGCAACGCCCTCGAGTTCGGGGTCTACGCCGTGTCGGTGCTCCTGGTGCCGCCGGCGACCATCGTCTGGGCGCTCGTGGACCGCACGAAGTGGAGCACCGTCGTCCTCGGCGCCGGCGCCTTCACCGTCGCGGTCATGATCTACCGGATGTACCAGATCTGGTTCGCCCTGAACTGACGCCGAGCGTCATGGTGGTCCGCGCACGTCGGTAGAATCGGTGCAATGGCGACCAGATCCTCACTCGCGACCGGCATCGGCCGCGTCCTCATCGCCGTGTACGGCATCCTCGCCCTGGCGGCGACGGGCCGGAGCGTCGTGCAGATCATCGAGAAGTTCTCCTTCGCGCCGTTCGCGTACACGGTGAGCGCCATCGCCGCCGTCGTGTACATCGTGGCGATGATCGCCCTGATCGTGCCCGGACGCTTCTGGTACCGCGTCGCGTGCGTCACGATCGTGTTCGAGATGACCGGTGTGCTCGTCATCGGCACGCTCTCGCTGTTCGACCGGCAGCTCTTCCCCGACGACACGATCTGGTCGTACTACGGCATGGGTTACGCCTTCGCGCCGCTGGTGCTGCCGATCGCCGGACTCTGGTGGCTCCGCAAGCACCACCGCACCGCGACGGTCGAACCGGTGCCCGCATCGACCACCGCCCCCGTGGGCGAGTAGGAGCAGCCGTGCAGTTCTACGACGACATCGCCGACGTGGCCGAGGGCTTCGGTCCGAGCGCCGTCACGATCGGCAAGTTCGACGGCGTGCACGTCGGACACCGCGCGGTGATCGCGCACCTGGAGTGCGCCGCCCACGAACAGGGCCTGGTCGCCACCGTGGTGACGTTCGACCGGCACCCCCTCAACGTCATCGACCCGCAGCACGTCCCGCCGGCCCTCACGAGCACGGCGCAGCGGCGCGAGCTCCTCGACGACGCCGGGGTCGACGCCACCCTGCTGCTCCGCTTCGACGAGGAACTGCAGTCGAAGTCGCCCGAGGCGTTCGTGTCCGAGATCCTCGTCGACACCCTGCACGCCCGGCTCGTCTTCGTCGGCAGCGACTTCCGCTTCGGGGCGAAGGGTGCCGGCGACGTCGCCCTGCTCCGCACCCTGGGGGAGCAGCACGGCTTCACGGTCGAGCTCATCGACGACGTCGACCTGGTGGACGACGTCCGCCCCGACGGCGAGCGACGCGTCTCGTCGACCTGGATCCGCGAACTGCTCGGCGACGGGCGGGTGGCCGAGGCCGCCCGGCTGCTCGGCCGTGAGCACGCGGTCCGCAGCACGGTCGTGCACGGCAACCAGCGCGGGCGCGCCATGGGGTACCCGACGGCGAACCTCGACCCGGCGTTCGAGGGGTTCGCACCGGCCGACGGCGTCTACGCCGCGCGCGTGCTGCACGACGGCACGGTGTACCCGGCGGCCGTCTCGGTCGGCAACAACCCGACGTTCGAGGGCGTGCCCGCCAAGCAGATCGAGGCGCACCTGCTCGACGTCGACCTCGACCTGTACGGCGACCGCATCTCGGTGCTGTTCGTCTCGTACGTCCGCGGCATGGTGAAGTTCGACTCGATGGACGAGCTCGCCACGCAGATGCGGCAGGACGACCTCGACATCCGGTTGCTGCTGGGCCTGCCCACGCCGGTCTGAACGGCGGCGCCACACCGGACGCCAGCAGACAGTGCCCACACGGCACCACACGACGACGCCCCCGCGACCGATCGGTCACGGGGGCGTCGTCGTGTGCGGTGACTAGCTGCCGAGGGCGTCGAGCCAGATCTTGCGGGCGTCGAGTGCTTCCTGGGCGTCCTTGATCTTGCGGGCGTCGCCGGAGGCCTGCGCGTCGGCGAGCTCGGACTCGAGCTTGCCGATGGCGTCCTCGAGCTGGCTGGCGAGTCCGGTCTGCCGGGCCTTGCGCTCCGGGTTGGACTCCTTCCAGTGCGCGTCCTCGAGGCCACGCACGTGGTCCTCGATCGCACGCAGGCGGTCCTCGATGCGACGGACGTCCGCGCGGGGGACCTTGCCGACCTCGTCCCAGCGGCGCTGGATGCCGGTCAGGGTCTTGCGCGCCGCCACCCGGTCGGTCGCCTTGAGCAGCGGCTCGGCCTCGGTGAGCAGCGCCTGCTTGGCCTCGAGATTGCCCGAGAACTCCTCGTCCTCTGCTGCGCTCTCGGCGTGGCGCTGCTCGAACAGCACGTCACCGGCGGCCTTGAACCGTGCCCAGAGGGCATCGTCGTGGCGCTTGCCGGCGCGCCCGGCGTTCTTCCAGTCGTCGAGCAGCTGGCGGTAGTCCGGGATCGCGTCGGACCCGCGCGAGGCGAGTGCCTCGGCCTGGGTCACGAGTTCCTGCTTGCGGGTGCGGGCGTCGCGGTGCTGCGCGTCGAGCTCGGAGTAGAACGCGCGACGGTGCTGGTCGACGGTGGACCGCGCTGCGCGGAACCGCTTCCAGAGCTCGTTGGCCTCGTTCTTGGGGATGCGCGGGCCGTCGTGCTGGTGCTGCTGCCAGCGGGCGAACACGTCGTCGAGCTGCGCGGTGATCTGCTTCCACTGCGCGCGTGCCGGGTCGACCGCCGCGAGTGCCTCGGCCTCTTCGACCAGGGCCGCACGGTGCGCCAGGGCGTCGTTCAGGGCCTGCTGCGCCTGCTCCGCCTGCTCCTTGGTGAGCGAGCCGAGCTGCTCGGTGAGCGCGCCCACGCGGGTCTCGAGCGACTTGATGTCACCGACCACGCGGGCTTCGGCCACCAGGGTCGTCAGGTGCTCGACCGTCCGGGAGACGTCGTTCGCCGACGCACCACGCTGGACGCGCTGCTCGGCGATCTTCACCTGCCCCTCGAGGTCGGCGTACTTCCGCGCGAAGTAGGCGAGGGCTTCTTCGGGGGTGGCGTCCGGGTACTCACCGACAGCACGTTCGGTCTCTTCGTACCGGACGTACACGGTCCCGTTCTCGTCGACCCGCCCCCAGGTCGTTGCTTCGTCAGATCCCACAGGTCTCGCCTCGATCGTGGTCGTGCATCGCCGACGTCACCGTCGGCACGGTCAGGTCGTCAGCCTATTGCACGGACGGGCTCCGCGGCCCGCCGGACGCAACGGCTTGTGGACTACTTCTCCTGGGCGATGGTCGCGGCGGTGATCGTCGTCGCGACCTTCGGCTCACCGGTGCCGTCCTGGCCGGGCGACGAGATGCCCTTCGCGGCGATCTTCGACTCGAGTTCGGACAGGCCGCTCGTGACCTTCCCGACGACCGTGTAGCCGCCCGTGGAGCCGTCGAGCGTGGTGTCGCCGTAGACGATGAAGAACTGGGTCGACTGCGAGTACGGCGACGTCGATCGCGCGATCGCGATGGTGCCCTCGTCGTAGACGCCGTCGCTCGGGACGTTCTCGAGCGGGCCGTACTCGAACCCGGCGTCGCCCGTGCCGTCGCCGTTCGCCGAACCGCACTGCAGGAACTTCAGCCCGTCGCTGTCGGCGAGCCGGTGGCAGGTGGTGCCGTTGTAGAACTGCTCCTTGATCAACGAGATCTCGACGCTCGCGGCCTGCGGGGCCTTCGCGCCGTCCAGTTCGATGCCGAGGTCGATCGACTTGTTGAGCGTCAGCGAGCCCGTCCAGGTCGCGCCCTTGGCGATCTCCTTGCTCGGCACGTCGCCCGTGTTCGCCGCCGTGGCACTCGCCGAGGGCGTCGGTGTGGCGGTGGCGCTCGCGCTGGCGTCCGCCGACCCGTTCCCCTGCGAGCCCGCGAAGGCGAGCTGTGACCCGGTGGCCAGGGCGGCGACCAGCACGAGGACACCGGCGCCGACCAGGTTGTCGCGCACCCGCCGGCGGCGCTGCCGGTCGTGGAGTCCCTGGCGGGCCTGGTAGAGACGGAGGCGCTCGCGCGCCTCGCGGTTGTCGCGCGCTGGGTTCTTCGGTGCCACGGTGCTGTTCTGCCCTCTCGTCGCAGTGTGGAACGAGCGTATCCGAGTCGTCACCATCAACGGCCTGGGAGGCGCGGGGCTGTCAGTGGGTCGGCCTACGATTGGTGCATGGCAGCGGACCGTTCGAGCATGCGTGCGCCCACGACGGGCGGTCGCGCCGGTCTCGCGCAGGGTTCCGTCCCGCTCGCGGTCCGGATGCGCCCGACCACCCTCGACGAGGTCGCCGGCCAGCAGCACCTGCTCGGCCGCGGGTCGCCGCTCGTGCAGCTCGCCACCGGCACCCGCGACAACCCGGGCGGTGTGTCGGTCATCCTCTGGGGTCCTCCCGGCACCGGCAAGACCACTTTGGCGCAGGCCATCGCGCGGCAGTCCGGGCGCGAGTTCGTCGAGCTCTCCGCGGTCACCGCCGGCGTCAAGGACGTGCGCGAGGTCATGGAGAAGGCCCTCACCCACCGCGACCTCTACGGGTCCACGACCGTGCTGTTCCTCGACGAGATCCACCGGTTCAGCAAGGCCCAGCAGGACGCCCTGCTGCCCGGTGTCGAGAACGGGTGGGTGATCCTCATCGCGGCCACCACCGAGAACCCGTCGTTCTCGGTCATCTCCCCGCTGCTGTCCCGGTCCCTGCTCCTGACGCTTAAGCCGCTCACCGACGCCGACCTCGGCATGCTCGTCGACCGGGCGGTGGAGGACCCCCGCGGCCTCGGTGGTGCGGTCGTCCTCGGTGACGAGGCACGTGGGGCCATCGTCCGGTTGGCCTCGGGTGACGCCCGACGCGCCCTCACGGCGCTCGAGGCCGCTGCGGCCTCGGCCACCGCGGCCCAGGACGACGACGACGACACCGTGCCGGTGGTCGACGCGGACACCGTCGCCGCGGCCGTCGACCGTGCACTCCTGCGGTACGACCGGCAGGGCGACGAGCACTACGACGTCATCAGCGCGTTCATCAAGTCGGTGCGGGGGAGCGACGTCGACGCCGCGCTGCACTACCTCGCGCGGATGATCGAGGCGGGCGAGGACTCCCGGTTCATCGCGCGCCGGATCATCATCTCGGCGTCCGAGGACATCGGCATGGCGGACCCGCAGGCGCTGCCCATCGCCGTCGCGGCGGCCCAGGCCGTGCAGCTCATCGGCATGCCCGAGGGCCGCATCCCCCTGGCCGAAGCCGTCGTGTACCTGGCGACCGCGCCGAAGTCGAACGCCGCCTACAACGGTGTGAACGCGGCGATGGCGGACGTCAAGGCCGGCCGGATGGGCACCGTGCCGATGCACCTGCGCGACGCGCACTATGCCGGGGCGAAGCGACTCGGCCACGGCAAGGGCTACGTCTACTCGCACGATGCCGAGCACGGGGTTGCCGAGCAGCAGTACCTGCCCGATGCGCTCGAGGGCACCGAGTACTACACCCCGACGGCGAACGGCTACGAGCGCGAGGTCGGTCCGCGGCTCGAACGACTCCGGAAGATCACCCGCGGGCAGTAGGACGGCACGTCGACTTCCTGCTAGCATTGCCGGGCCTACGTCCTGGTCCTCGAGCACGGCTGCGTTGAGGACAGAGTGCCACTCCGGTGGTACGGGGGCAGAGGTTCGGACTGTAGCCGTCCGATCCCACAGGCTCATCCCTCTGGATCCCGTCGTCGGGGCCACGGGCACTCGCGTGCCCGGCCTCCGGTGAGTATTCAGTTCGAACAGAGAAAAGGACCCTGTGTCTACCAAGTCACGTACCCGCAGCAAGACCCGCCTGTCGCGCGCACTCGGCATCCCGCTGACGCCGAAGGCGGCCCGTTACCTCGAGAAGCGCCCCTACGGCCCCGGTGAGCACGGCCGTACGCGCCGTCGTGCGGACAGCGACTACGCCGTCCGCCTCCGTGAGAAGCAGCGTCTGCGCGCCCAGTACGGCATCCGCGAGAAGCAGCTCCGCATCGTCTTCGAAGAGGCCCGCAAGACGAAGGGCCTGACCGGTGAGAACCTGGTCGAGCTCCTCGAGCAGCGCCTCGACGCCCTCGTGGTCCGTGCCGGCTTCGCCCGCACCACCGCGCAGGCCCGTCAGCTGATCGTGCACCGTCACCTCCTGGTCGACGGCAAGCTCGTGGACCGCCCCTCCTTCCGCGTCAAGGAGGGCCAGCTGATCCACGTCAAGCCGAAGTCCGAGTCGATGGAGCCCTTCCAGGTCGCCGCTGCCGGTGGCCACCAGGAAGTCCTGCCGAAGGTCCCGGGTTACCTCGAGGTCGAGATCGACAAGCTCCAGGCCCGCCTCGTGCGTCGCCCGAAGCGCGCCGAGGTCCCCGTGACCTGTGAAGTGCAGCTCGTCGTCGAGTACTACGCAGCTCGCTGATCCACTGATCACACCCGAACGGCGGGTCGTCCTCTCGAGGACGGCCCGCCGTTCGGCGTTCCGGCCCCGAAGTGCCCGGCGGCTAAGCTTGTCCGGGCATGCACCGCCAGGGTGCACAGAGGGAGAGGCACCGTGAAGCAGCTGTTCTTCGTCGCGGTCGGCGTCGTCATCGGGTTCGCCGTGGCGCACCAGGTCGCCAGGACGCCCGGAGGCGCACGGCTCTTCGCCGTCGTCGACGCGAGCACGAAGGCCTTCACGGGCGCGGTCGCCGACGGGTACCGGTCCCGCGGGGCCGAGCTCCGCACCGACGTCTGAGTCGTCGAGCTCCACCGCGGTCCGGCCGCACCGTCGTCCCGCCTCCACCTCCCACCCCCGACCTGAACCCAGGAAGCACCATGCAGACCGCAGAGATCCGCCGCCGTTGGCTCCAGTACTTCGGTGACCGCGGCCACACCGTCGTCCCGTCCGCGTCCCTCGTCTCCGACGACCCGTCGCTCCTCTTCACGGTCGCGGGCATGGTGCCGTTCATCCCGTACCTGACCGGGCTCGTCCCCGCGCCGTACCCCCGTGCCACGAGCGTGCAGAAGTGCATCCGCACGAACGACATCGAAGAGGTCGGCAAGACCCCTCGCCACGGCACGTTCTTCCAGATGAACGGCAACTTCTCGTTCGGCGACTACTTCAAGGAGCAGGCGATCCAGTTCGCCTGGGAGTTCCTGACGAACGCGGAGTCCGACGGCGGGCTCGGCTTCTCGCCCGACGACCTCTGGGTGACGGTCTACGAGGACGACGACGAGGCGATCGCGTTCTGGAAGCAGCACTCCGTCCTGCCCGAGGAGCGCATCCAGCGACTCGGCAAGGACACGAACTACTGGTCCACCGGCCAGCCCGGACCCGCCGGTCCCTGCTCCGAGATCTTCTTCGACCGCGGGCCCGAGTACGGCATCGACGGCGGCCCGGCCACCGACGACGACCGGTACGTCGAGATCTGGAACCTCGTGTTCATGCAGTACCAGATCGCCGACGTCCGCTCGAAGTACGACTTCGAGATCACCGGCGAGCTGCCGAACAAGAACATCGACACCGGCATGGGGCTCGAGCGCGTCGCCTTCATCAAGCAGGGCGTCGACAACATGTACGAGATCGACCAGGTCCGCCCGGTCCTCGACCGCGCAGCCGAGATCTCCGGCCGCCGCTACGGCGCCGTGCACGAGGACGACGTCCGCATGCGGGTCATCGCGGACCACGTGCGCTCCGCGCTCATGCTCATCGCCGACGGCGTGAGCCCGTCGAACGAGGGCCGCGGGTACATCCTGCGTCGTCTGCTGCGCCGCACGGTCCGTGCGATGCGCCTGCTCGGGGTCGAGACCGCGACGTTCCCGGAGCTGTTCCCGGCGTCCCGCGACGCGATGCGCGACGCCTACCCCGAGGTCGCCTCCGACTACGACCGCATCGCGCGGATCGCCTATGCGGAAGAGGAGACGTTCCTCCGCACGCTCGCGCAGGGCACGACGATCCTCGACGTCGCTGTCGAGCGCGCGAAGCAGGACGGTGCTCCGTCCATCGGCGGGGACACCGCGTTCCTGCTGCACGACACCTTCGGGTTCCCGATCGACCTGACGATGGAGATGGCCGAAGAGGCCGGGGTCCACGTCGACCGGACCGCGTTCGAGACCCTGATGTCAGAGCAGCGTGCCCGGGCGAAGGCCGACGCGAAGAGCAAGAAGACCGCGATCGCCGACCTGAGCGTGTACAGCGCGTTCCGGGCGAAGGGCGAGACGGTCTTCCTCGGCTACGACGCGCTCGAGGCCGAGACGAACGTGCTCGGCATCATCGTCGACGGCGTCAGCGTCGACCGGGCCGTGGCGGGCGACATCGCCGAGGTCGTCCTCGGCGAGACGTCGCTGTACGCCGAGTCGGGTGGCCAGGATGCCGACCAGGGATCGATCGTCGGCAACGGCTTCGACCTCGAGGTCCTCGACGTCCAGCGTCCCGTCGCCGGCCTCTGGAGCCACACCGTCCAGGTCCGCTCGGGCGAGGTCGGCGTGGGCGACGCGGCGAGCACCGTGGTCGACGCCGAGTACCGTCGCGGCGCCACGCAGGCGCACTCCGCGACGCACCTGGTGAACGCCGCGCTCCGCGACATCCTCGGCCCGGAGGCGCTGCAGGCGGGTTCGTACAACAAGTCCGGCTACATGCGCCTCGACTTCTCGTGGTCGCAGCCGATCTCGCTCGCGACCCGTTCCGAGATCGAGGAGGTCGTCAACACCGCGATCCGCACCGACCTCGAGGTCTCGACCCGCATCATGCCCATCGACGAGGCCAAGGCGCTCGGTGCGCAGGCGCTCTTCGGTGAGAAGTACGGCGCCGAGGTCCGCATGGTCGACATCGGTGGACCGTGGTCGCGCGAGCTCTGCGGTGGGACGCACGTCGCGTCGAGTGCCCAGATCGGACTCGTCAACCTGGTGGGGGAGTCGAGCGTCGGGTCGACCAACCGTCGTGTCGAAGCGCTCGTCGGGCTCGAGGGCTTCCGTGACCTCGCGGTCGAGCGGACGATCGTGTCGCAGCTCTCCAGCGCGCTGAAGGCCCCCCGTGCCGACCTGCCCACGCGTGTGCAGTCGCTCATGGAGGACCTCCGCACCGCGCAGAAGCGGATCGCCGAGTTCGAGTCGGCGAACCTGCAGCAACGGGTCCCGTCGATCGCACGGACCGCGACGACCGTCGGCACGACCACCGTCGTGGCCGAGACCGTCGACGGCCTGCAGTCCGGCGACGACCTGCGCTCGCTGGCGACCGGTGTCCGTGCGCAGCTCGGTGACGGCGCTGCCGTCGTCGTGCTCGGTGCCGTGGTGAGCGGGAAGCCGATCGTGATCGTCGCGACGAACGACGCGGCGCGTTCCGCGGGCGTCCAGGCGGGTCCGCTCGCCAAGGAGGCCGCCGGTGTGCTCGGTGGCGGCGGCGGCGGCAAGCCGGACCTGGCCCAGGGCGGCGGCACCGACCCGGCTGCGCTCCCGGCTGCGCTCCGCGCCGTGACCGCTCGGATCGCGGGCTGATCGTGGCGATCCGGTCCGGGCGGCGGCTCGGCGTGGACGTCGGCCGTGCCCGGATCGGGATCGCCGTGTGCGACCGCGACGGGTTGCTGGCGACGCCGGTCGAGACCGTGCGCCGCGACGACTCGACCGACCTGCGTCGGATCCTCGAGATCGCGGACGAGTACGACGTGCTCGAGCTCGTCGTCGGACTGCCCCTGTCGATGTCCGGCGGCGACACTCCGTCGACGGACGACGCGCGGGCGTTCGCGGCCCGGATCGCCGAGCGCCGCCCGGTCCGGCTGGTCGATGAACGACTGTCCACGGTGACTGCGCAACGCGGACTGCACCAGGCCGGCAAGAACACGAAGAAGTCGCGGTCCGTGATCGACCAAGCGGCCGCTGTTATCATTCTGCAACACGCGCTCGACCACGAACGCAGTGCCGGTGCCCCTCCGGGCACCACGCTTCCCTGACAGGGCAACCCACCGCGACCCGGCTGCCCTTCCGTCACCCGAGGACGACGGTGCCCAGGCGGAGTTCCCGACCGAGAGACCGAGAACCGTTGGCAGACGATCTGGACTGGAACGCGATCATCGCGCCCGGCAACGAAGCCGAGCGGCGGAAGACCACTTCCGACCGCGCAGCAGGTACCGATGACCGTGACGACTCCGCGCGGGTGACCCCGCAGCCGGACCGTCCGATGTCCCGCCGCGAGGCTCGGGCGCACGAAGCGGAACGCGCTCGTCGCGACGCCGCCCCCGGGCCCGACTCCGAGCAGACACCCGAGGAGGCCGCCGCCGCTGCCGACCGCATGGACCCCGACTCGACCGCTCCGCGCGAGCAGCCGGCACCGGAGCCCGTTCGACCGCAGCAGGCGGCCCCCGAACTCCATCCCGAGGTCGCAGCGCTGCTGACCGGCGAGGTGCCCTCGGCGCCCGCCGCCGGCGGAGCCGGGTCCGACGGGCCCGACGGTACCGACGACGCCGGGCGCACCGGTGGCGGTGGAGCCCCGGGAGGCGGCGGACGTGGTGGCCGTGGCGGACGCGGGGGAGCCTCCAGGCCGCCGCGCGAACCGCGCCCGAAGCGCCGACGCGGGCCGCTCATCGCCGGCATCGTGATCGTCGCCGTGGTCGTGGCCGGCGGGGTGAGCGCGTACGCGTTCGCCGCCCCGAAGATCCAGCAGATCGTCGCCGCGGTCAGCGGCTCGACCGAACCGGACGACTACACCGGCTCCGGCAAGGCCAAGGTCACCATCACGATCAAGCAGGGCGACATCGGCGAGAACGTCGCCGCGACGTTGCAGCGCAGCGGGGTCGTGAAGGACTCGAAGGTCTTCTACAAGCTGCTGCTGGCGTCGCCCGACGTGCAGTTCCAGCCCGGTTCGTACTCGCTGAAGAAGCAGATGAGCTCGAAGTCGGCCCTGGCCGCGCTGCAGGACGAGAAGAACCGCGTGCAGGCCTCGATCGTGATCCCCGAGGGCACCGCGCTGGCGGACATCGAGGCCGGCATGGTCTCGAAGGCCGGGCTCACCAAGGCCGAGGTCGCCAAGGCCGCGAAGGACCTGTCCGCGTACGACCTGCCGTCCGGCGTCACCACGCTCGAGGGCTGGCTGTTCCCCGCGACGTACCCGATCAACCCGGGGTGGACCGCGGAGCAGTACTTCGGGTCGATGGTCGACACGATGAAGGAGCACCTGGCCGCCGCCGGCGTCAAGGAGGCCGACCAGGAGCACGTCATCGTGTTCGCATCGCTCGTGCAGAAGGAAGCCGGCCTCGCCGCCGACTACCCGAAGGTCGCGCGGGTGTTCCAGAACCGGCTCGACCAGGGCATGCGCCTGCAGTCCGACGCCACCGTCGCCTACGGCACCGGCAACACCCACACCGTCACGACGACCGACGCAGAACGCGCCGACGAGTCGAACGCGTACAACACGTACGTGCACGAGGGACTGCCGCCGGCACCGATCTCGAACCCCGGGGACATCGCGATCAAGGCCGTCACGAACGAGGCGCCGGGCAAGTGGCTCTACTTCGTCACGGTGAACCTGGAGACCGGCGAGACGGTGTTCTCGGACACCTACGACCAGCACCTCGTCGCCGTGAAGCAGTTCCAGGCGTGGCTCCGGGCGCACCCCGACTACCAGTAGGGCGGCGACGTCGCACGGCGGTGCGCTGTGGGAGGATTGAAGCATGCTTCGTTGGTTGACTGCTGGTGAGTCCCACGGACCCGAACTGATCGCGATGCTCGAGGGCCTGCCCGCGGGTGTCCCGGTGTCGTTCGAGTCCATCCGTACCGATCTCGCGCGCCGCAAGCTCGGCTACGGTCGCGGCTCGCGCATGAAGTTCGAACAGGACGAGCTGCACGTGTCCGGCGGTGTCCGGCACGGGTTCTCGCTCGGCAGCCCGATCGCGATCCGGATCGGCAACACCGAGTGGCCGAAGTGGGTCGAGGTCATGAACCCCGAGCCGGTCGAGTCCACCGAGATGTCGCGTGGCCGCAGCGCCCCGTTGACCCGCCCGCGTCCGGGCCACGCCGACCTGGTCGGCATGCAGAAGTACGGCTTCGACGAGGCCCGCCCGATCCTCGAGCGTGCGAGCGCCCGTGAGACCGCGGCCCGCGTCGCGCTCGGCGCCGTCGCGAAGTCCTTCCTCGCCGAACTCGGCATGCGGTCGGTCGCGCACACCCTGCAGGTGGGCACAGTCCGTGTGCCGGACGGCACCGACTTGCCGCTCCCCGACGACGTCGACCGTCTCGACGACGACCAGTTGCGCTGCTTCGACGCCGACACCTCCGCGCGCATGGTGACCGAGGTCGAGGCCGCGAAGAAGGACGGCGACACCCTTGGTGGCGTCGTCGAGGTGCTGTTCTACGGCGTCCCGCCGGGGCTCGGCTCGCACGTGCAGTGGGACCGTCGGCTCGACGCCCGTCTGGCCGCGGCGATCATGGGTATCCAGGCGATCAAGGGCGTAGAGGTCGGCGACGGCTTCGCGACCGCTGGTCGTCGTGGCTCCGCGGCCCACGACGAGCTCTACCGCGAGGACGGCGAGATCTACCGCACGAGCGACCGTGCCGGTGGCACCGAGGGCGGCATGTCCACGGGCACCGTCCTGCGCGTCCGTGCCGGCATGAAGCCGATCGCGACCGTGCCGCACGCGCTGCACACCGTCGACGTCGTCTCGGGCGAGGACGCCTCGGCGCACCACCAGCGGTCCGACGTCTGCGCGGTCCCGGCCGCCGGGGTCGTGGCCGAGGCGATGGTGGCGCTCGTGCTCGCCGACGCCGTGCTCGAGAAGTTCGGCGGCGACAACGTCGTCGAGACCAAGCGCAACCTCGACGCCTACCTCGCGTCGATCCCGGAGACGCTCCGCACCCGTCGGACGGAGCCGGCGGCACCGGCCGACGCGTCGTGAGCACGAACGGCGGCGGCGCCGCGACCGGCGACCTCCCGTCCGGCGGCGCCGCGCGAGGTCTGGCTGCGCCCGTCGTCGTGATCGGCCCGATGGGCGCCGGCAAGTCCAGCGTCGGCAAGCGCGTCGCGAAGGCGCTGGGTGTGCCGTTCACCGACACCGACCGGGTCATCGTCCGCGAGCACGGACCGATCCCCGGCATCTTCGCCGACCGTGGTGAGCCGGCCTTCCGTGCCCTCGAGGCCGACGCCGTCCGGACCGCCCTCGGCACCGGGGGCGTCATCGCCGTCGGCGGCGGAGCTGTGACGCACGCCGCCACCCGTGAGGCACTGTCCGGCGCCCGCATCGTCCTGCTCACCGTCTCGCCCGAGGCCGTCGCCGAGCGGATCGCCGGCTCGGACCGGCCCCTGCTCGCGAACGGCGGCATCGACGCCTGGCAGACGATCATGGACGAGCGAGCGGCGACCTACGCCGAGCTCGCGCACGTCGTCGTCGACACCTCGCGCCGTCCGATGTTCCGGGTGGTCGACGAGGTCGTCACCTGGCTGCGGAGCGACAGCAGCGCCAGCGGCGACAGCAGCGCCGGCCGACGCGACGACACCAGCACCACCACCGAAGGAGCACCGTGACCGACCCGATCCTGCCCGCAGGCACCACCGAGATCCGCGTCGGCGGTGACGACGGCTACGTGGTGGCGGTCGGTTCGGGCCTGCTCGGCTCGCTGCCCGCGATCCTCGGCCCTCGCGTCGCCAAGGTCCTCATCGTGCACGCCCCGACCCTCGGTGCGCGGGCGAACGACCTGCGCGACCTGCTCGTCGACGCCGGCCTCGAAGCCCTCATCGCCGAGGTGCCCGACGCCGAGGCCGCCAAGCGCATCGAGGTCGCGTCGTTCTGCTGGCAGATCATGGGCCAGTCCGACTTCACCCGCACCGACGCCGTCATCGGTCTCGGCGGCGGTGCCGTCACCGACCTGGCGGGCTTCGTCGCGGCGACGTGGCTGCGCGGGGTGCCGTACGTGTCGGTGCCGACGAGCGTGCTCGGCATGGTGGACGCCAGCGTGGGCGGGAAGACCGGCATCAACACGAACGAGGGCAAGAACCTCGTCGGTTCCTTCTCCGCCCCCCGCGCGGTGGTCGCGGACCTCGACCTCGTCCGCACCCTGCCGCGCAACGAGATCCTCACCGGCTTCGCCGAGATCGTGAAGGCCGGGTTCATCGCCGTGCCGGAGATCCTGGACATCATCGAGGCCGACGTCGCCCGCGTCACCGACCCGACGTCGTCGGAGTTCCGCCGCGTGGTCGAGCTCGCCATCGCCCTGAAGGCCGAGGTCGTGTCCGACGACTTCACCGAGCAGGGACGACGCGAGATCCTGAACTACGGTCACACGCTCGGGCACGCCATCGAGCACGCGGAGCGGTACCAGTGGCGGCACGGTGCTGCGGTGTCGGTCGGCATGGTGTTCGCCGCCGAGCTCGCACGCCTCACGGGCCACCTCGACGACGCGACCGTGGACCGGCACCGGGCGATCCTGGACTCCCTGGACCTGCCGACGTCGTACGGTCTCGGACGGTGGCAGGGCCTCCTCGCCGCGATGCGTCGCGACAAGAAGGCCCGTGCCGGCATGCTCCGGTTCATCATCCTCGACGGTGTCGGCAAGCCGGTGATCCTCGAGGGCCCCGAGGACCACCTGCTGTTCACCGCCTACCAAGAGGTCGGCGTCTAGTACTTCTGCACGCCCAGGTGGTCGCGCAGGTGCGGTCCGGTGTACTCGGTCCGGTGCAGTCCGCGGCGCTGCAGCTCCGGCACGACCTTCTGGGTGAAGTCCTCGACCCCGGCCGGGAAGTGCGTCGGCACCGCCAGGAACCCGTCGCACGCCCCGGCCTCCGACCATGCCTGCATGGTGTCGGCGATCGTCGACGGTGACCCGATCATCTTCCGGTAGCTGCCCTCGGCGAAGTACCGGGCGGTCTCGACGACGGACAGCCCCTGTTGCCGTGACACCGCCATGATCGCTGCCCGGTGCGACTTGCCGGCGTTCGACTCGGGCAGCTCCGGCACGGGCGCGTCGAGGTCGAACTGCCGGAAGTCGACGCCACCGGCGAGGGGCTTCAGGTTGCTCAGTGCCAGGTCGTCCGGGATCAACGCCATCATCCGGTCGGCGAGGTCGCGGGCGTCCTGGTCGGTGTCGCCGACGATCGGGGTCATGCCGACGAGCACCTTGACGTGGTCGGGGTCGCGGCCGAACCGTTCGGAGCGCGCTCGGATGTCGTCGCGGAACGCACGGCTCTCGTCCGGGTCGGCCTGCAGGGTGAACACGACGTCGGCGGTGCGCGCCGCGAGTGCGCGGCCCGGCTCCGACGCACCCGCCTGGAACACGACGGGCCGTCCCTGCGGACTCCGACCCGTCGTCAGCGGTCCTCGCACGCGGAAGTGCTCGCCGTCGTGCTGCAGGAACCGCATCTTCTCGATGTCGAAGTAGGTGCCGGACTCCTTGTCGCGCACGATCGCGTCCGGGTCCCACGAGTCCCACAGCCCGGTGACGACGTCGACGAACTCGCTCGCCCGCTCGTACCGGGCGGCGTGCTGCACGTGGGCGTCGAGTCCGAAGTTCTGGGCTTCGTCCTCGTTGAAGGACGTCACGAGGTTCCACCCCGCGCGGCCCTTGCTGATGTGGTCGAGGGTCGAGAACCGCCGCGCGAGGTTGTAGGGGTCGTTGAAGGTCGTGGTCGACGTCGCCGCGAGACCCAGGTGCGTGGTCCGCATCGCCAGGGCGGGCAGGAGCATCGTCGGGTCGAAGTGGATCGAGCGGGGGTTCGCCGCACCGTAGGTGTCGCCGGCCAGGATGTCGTTGCTGCGCCGGACTGCGGCCTGGTCCTCGAAGAACAGGGCGTCGAGCTTCGCTGCCTCGGCGAGTTCGGCGGCGCGGACGTAGTGGTCGATGCCGAGGTCGAGCTCGGGGACGGCGTCCGGCAGGCGCCAGGCGCCGAGGTGGTAGCCGGGGAACAGGAACATTGCGAGGTGGATCGTGGTCACGGGGGTCCTCTCGGAGGGGACGGTGCAGCAGGTGGGTGGGTGCCTCCGGCGGGCGGACGGGAGGCACGGAGCAGGGTGCGCGGATCGGCGCGGCTCGGCGAGACGGCGCGTTCCAGAGCGCGTGGACCGCCCGGCGGATCGGCGCGCGGCGGTCCGACGGAAGAACGGTCGGTCGGTCGGACGGACGTCAGTGTCCGTGCGCGATGGCGCCGCGGGGCCAGCAGCGGGACGCGGCGGTCGCGTGGTGTGCCGTCATCGTCGTCCCCCTGTCGCCCGTGCTCGTGTCGCGTTCTCCGACCGGCTCGAGCCGGTGGTGGACGACGCTACGGGCGCGGTGTTTCGGCATCGTTTCGATCGGGAAACACCGTCGAAACGATGCGCCGTTAGCGTCGCCGCATGTCTGCAGCAGCCCTCGCCCCGTTCCCGACCGAGCTCCGTGTCGGGGTCCCCGACTGGCTCCGCGACGCGCAGGCCGCTGCTCCGGAACACCTCGGCACCCGTGCTGAGCGGTTCGCGCTCGTGAACGCCCTCGCCGAACGGAACGTCGAGGAGGGCACCGGCGGTCCGTTCGCGGCGGCCGTCGTCGACGAGGACACCGGCGCGGTCGTCGCCCTCGGGGTGAACCTGGTGCTGCACACCAACCTGTCGTCGATGCACGCCGAGGTCGTCACCCTCGCACTCGCACAGGCTCGGACGGGGGCCTGGAACCTCGGCCGTGACGTCGGCCACCGGCGTGTGCTCGTCGTGAACGCCCAACCGTGCGTGATGTGCCTCGGGGCCCTGCTGTGGTCGGGGGTCTCCGCGCTGGAGTTCGCCGCCGACGGAGCCACGGTCGAGCGGATCACGGGCTTCGACGAGGGCCCGGTGCCGGGGGACTGGCGCGAGCAGCTCGTTGCTCGGGGGATCGACGTGCACCAGGAGCACGGCGCCGGTTCCGAGACGGCGCTCGAGCGCTACCGCGACCTGGTCGAGTCCGGTGCCACCGCGCGCTACAACGGCAGCGGTGCCTGACCCGGCGTCAGCGCAACACCCGCCGCGTCCGTCGCCACCACCACTTGACCTGCATCGACACGGTGAGGACGCCGGTCCGCTGCCATTCCCGGAACTCCGCGACGGTGGCTCCGTTGTCCCACGCGAAGAGCACGTCGTCGTCCGCGTCCACGTCGGGCGCATCCGGCAAGGGTCGCAAGATCGGCATCAGGTGGACTCCTCTTCCTCAGGGTGGACGTGATCGGCGGCGGTTCGCCTCCGGAGTGCACGAGTGGCGAGCCGTCGGTCCGCCTTCGACCACCACCGTACGGTCTCGAGTTCCCGGAGCACAGTTCTCGAAATGTCGTATGCACCGCCGCCTCGTGGCTGGGCGAGCGACCAGGTGAACCGCTTCCAGGCGTGTTCTCGATCGGTCGTCCGCCGGCTCTGGAACGCCCCGAACCAGCTGACGACCGCCGCCACGATCGCCGCGCCGGCGGCGATGCACGCCGCGACCAGTGCTGTCTCCATTGGGCAAGCCTGCGGCAGTGGGCGCGACCCGACGCGACACGCGAGCCGACCTGTGGATGCCGGACCGCGCCTCCCGGCCTGTGCACGACAACCGGCGCACCCGGCGGACCCAGCAGCGGGGAGCAGACTGACGACGTGCCCAACCCACCCCGACTGAGCGACCTGTCCGGCTCGCAGGAGGCCGACACCGGCACCCTCCGGTCCCGCGGCCGCCGGTTCACCGAACTGCTGTCGATCGCGAGACGCCACCGCCTCGTCCCGTTCCGTCGCCTCGACTTCTCGCACGACCCGGCCACCGCCGACCTGCGCCGCAGCCAGGCCGAGCACCTGCGCCGTGCGCTCGAGGAAGCGGGCGGCGGGTTCGTGAAGATGGGCCAGCTGCTCTCCACCCGCGACGACCTGCTACCGGAGGAGTGGACCGAGGGACTCGCCCACCTGCAGCGCAACGTCACCGCCGCCCCCGCCGACCAGGTGCTCGCCCTGCTCGAACAGGAACTCGGCGCACCGGTCGACCAGGTCTTCGCGTCCTTCGACCCGGTGCCCGTCGCCGCGGCCTCGATCGCCCAGGTCCACCGCGCCCGCCTGCCCGACGGCACCGCGGTCGCGGTCAAGGTGCAGCGTCCCGGCATCGACGCCGCCGTCCGCCGTGACGTCGACATCGCGCTCCGTGTCGTCCGCTTCATGGCGCGCTGGTCGACCGAGGCCCGGCAGGTCGGCGTGCAGGACGTGGCGGCGCAGTACGCCGACGACCTGGTCCGCCAGGTCGACTTCGTCTCCGAGCTGCGGAACCTCACCGCCCTGCGAGCCGCACAGGCCCGCAGTGCCCGTCCGGACGAGGTCCGGTTCCCGGACCCGTACCCGGACCTGTCCGGGCGCCGCGTGCTCGTGATGGAGTTCCTGGAGGGCGACACGCTCAGCGCGATCCGCGCCGAGCGTGCGGACCGCGACCTCGACGGCCCGATGCGCGCGATCCTCCGAGCATTCCTGCGCCAGGTCGTCTTCGACGGTCTGTACCACGCCGATCTGCACCCCGGGAACGTCCTGGTGCTGCCCGACGGGCGGCCCGCGTTGATCGACTTCGGATCGGTCGGGAGGCTCGACCCGACCCTCCGGGACACGGTCCAGGACCTGCTGGTCGCCTACCTGCAGGACGACACCTCGCGGATCGCCGATGCGGTCCTGCGGATGGCACCGGTGCGCGACGCGCACGACGAGCCCGACTTCCGTCGGGACATCGCGCGCTTCGTCGCGGACGAGCTCGGACCGGGCGCGCGCATCGGCGTCGAGACGGTCGACGACGCCGTCGAGGTGTTCGGGCGGTACCGGCTCAAGGCGCCGCCGGACTTCGTCGCGGCCGCGCGGGCGCTGGCGATCTTCGAGGGCACGCTCCGCACGCTCGCACCGTCGTTCGACCTGCTCGAGGAGTCCCGCGGGCTCGCCCGTGAGCAGATCACCGACCAGCTGCGCCCCGGCAAGCTGCGCGACCTGGCGGCCAAGGAGCTGATCGGCGTCGTCTCTGCGGCCCGACGACTGCCGCGCCGGGTCGACCGGATCGGCGAGGCGATCGAGACGGGCAAGTTCACCGTCAACATCCGGCTCTTCGCGGACCGCCGCGACCGCGAGCTCGTGTCCGGCATGATCCGGCGCATCCTGCTCGTGCTGCTCGGTGCCGGTGCCGGCATCCTGGCGATCGTCTACCTGGCACTGCCCGCCCGACCGGACGCGGCGATCTCGACCGCGGTGGCCGGGTCCCTGCTCGGGGGAGCGGCCGTGGTGCTGCTCGGCTGGGCGGCGATCGACTCCTGGCGCGCACGGCGACGGCGCTGATGGCGACGGGCGGGCGTCCGCTACACTCGTCCGGGGCCAGCGCGGCCCGAAGACCTTTCACAACACGACCGAACGGGACACCGAAGACTCATGGCCAGTACCACTGACATCAAGAACGGCGCCGTTCTCATCATCGACGGCCAGCTGTGGTCGGTCGTGGAGTTCCAGCACGTCAAGCCCGGCAAGGGTGGCGCGTTCGTCCGCACCAAGCTGAAGAACGTCGTCTCCGGCAAGGTCGTCGACCGCACCTTCAACGCCGGTGCGAAGATCGACACCGCCGTGGTCGACCGCCGCGACTACCAGTTCCTCTACGAGGACGGCGACTCGTACGTGTTCATGGACACCGACACCTACGACCAGATCCCGGTCTCGGCGACGGTCGTCGGCGACGCGAAGAACTACCTGCTCGAGTCCGCGATGGTCACCATCGCGATGAACGAGGGCAACCCGCTCTACGTCGAGCTCCCGACGTCGATCGTGACCGAGGTCGAGACCGAGCCGGGCCTGCAGGGCGACCGCTCCTCCGGTGGCACCAAGGACGCGACCATCATCGCGACCGGCCACCGCATCCAGGTCCCGCTCTACCTCGAGAGCGGCACCACGGTGAAGATCGACACGCGCGACGGCAGCTTCCTCGGCCGCGTCAACTCCTAGGCGACGTCCGTATGAGTGCTCGTTCGAAGGCCCGCAAGCGCGCCCTCGACATGCTGTACGTGGCCGAGGTGCGTGAGCTCCCGATCACGGACGTCCTGGCGACCGAGACCGTCCGCCACCTGGACCAGCCCGAGCGTGCCTCGAGCTGGGACTACGCACGGCAGATCGTGACGGGCGTCGATGACGCCCGCCACGAGATCGACTCCGTCATCATCGACCACGCCCAGGGGTGGTCGATCGCCCGGATGCCGGTCCTCGACCGCTGCATCCTCCGGATGGCCGTCTGGGAGCTCCGGTTCAACCCGGAGGTGCCGGACGCCGTCGCGATCGCCGAGGCCGTCGAGCTCGCCCAGTCGCTCTCGACCGAGGACTCCGCGGGCTTCGTGAACGGTGTCCTCGGAGCCGTCGCCGGCGGTCGTGCACCGTCCGGTCGGACGGTCGCAGGGGACCAGGAGTCCCGCTAGGCTTGTGCACGTCAGCATCCTTTAATGCCGTCCAGTGAGGCGGGGAAGGGGGTCGACGTGGGTACCAGAACGGTCCTGCAGCAACCCGACATCACGCGCGCTCTGACGCGCATCGCACACGAGATCCTCGAGGCCAACCACGGCGGCTCGGACCTCGTCCTCCTGGGCATCCCGACCCGGGGCGCCGTGCTCGCCGAACGGCTGGGCCGCGTCCTGGCGGACATCGAGCCCGAGTGGCAGTCCGCGCGGGCCGGCATCGGATCCGAACGGGTCGGCACGCTCGACGTGACCATGCACCGGGACGACCTCGGGCACGGCATCGGTCGTGCCCCGCACCGCACGGTGATCCCCGCCGGCGGCATCGACGGCAAGGTCGTCGTGCTCGTCGACGACGTCCTGTACTCCGGTCGCACGGTCCGGGCAGCGCTCGACGCCCTGCAGGGGATCGGCCGGCCGCGCGCCGTCCGGCTCGCCGTGCTCGTCGACCGCGGCCACCGCGAGCTGCCGATCCGCGCGGACCACGTGGGCAAGAACCTGCCGACCGCCTCGGACGAGCGGGTCACCCTGCACCTGTCCGAGACCGACGGCGACGACACCGTGTTCATCGAGCAGGGGGTGGCGTGATGCGGCACCTGCTCTCCACCGCCGACCTGTCGCGCGACCAGGCCGTGCACATCCTCGACGTCGCCGAGGAGATGGCCGAGGTCAACACGCGCGAGGTCCGGAAGCTCCCGGCCCTGCGCGGCAAGACCGTCGTGAACCTGTTCTTCGAGGACTCGACCCGCACGCGCATCTCGTTCGAGGCCGCGGCGAAGCGCCTGTCGGCCGACGTCATCAACTTCGCGGCCAAGGGCTCGAGCGTCTCCAAGGGTGAGTCCCTCAAGGACACCGTGCAGACCCTCGGCGCGATGGGCATCGACGGCATCGTGATGCGGCACGGCGCGTCCGGTGCGCCGCGCGTGCTCGCCGACGCCGACTGGATCGACGTCCCCGTGGTGAACGCCGGCGACGGCACGCACGAGCACCCGACGCAGGCGCTGCTCGACGCCTTCACCATGCGTCGTCGCCTGCACGGTGCCGGGTCGCGTGGACAGGGCCTCGACGGCGTCCGGGTCCTGATCGTCGGCGACGTGCTGCACAGCCGCGTCGCCCGGTCGAACGCGTGGCTGCTCCGGACCCTCGGCGCGAGCGTGACCTTCGCCGCACCGCCGACGCTCCTGCCCGCCACCACGACCCCGTTCGGGGCCGCGGTGCACCACGACCTCGACGCCGCCCTGGCCGAGGACCCGGACGTCGTCATGACGCTCCGGATCCAGCAGGAGCGGATGGACGACGCGTTCTTCCCGAACCCGCGCGAGTACACGCGGCACTGGGGCCTGACGGCTGCGCGGTTCGCGCGACTGTCCGAGCGCACACTGATCATGCACCCCGGTCCGATGAACCGCGGGCTGGAGATCGCCGGCGTCGCTGCCGACGACCCCCGTTCCACCGTGGTCGAGCAGGTCGAGAACGGCGTCTCGGTCCGCATGGCGGTCCTCTACCTGGCCCTGACCGGCACCGAACCGAAGGAGTCCGCAGCATGACCGCTCACCTGATCCGCGGCGCGCAGCTGGTCGACGGCTCGCGCGCCGACATCCGACTGCAGGACGGCCGCATCACGGCGATCGGGTCCGGTGTGGACGCGAGCGGTGCCACGGTCGTCGACGCCGACGGGCTCATCGCCCTGCCGGGTCTCGTCGACCTGCACACCCACCTGCGCGAGCCCGGCCACGAGGAATCCGAGACGGTCCTCACCGGCTCGCGCGCCGCGGCGGCCGGAGGCTTCACCGCCGTCAACGCGATGGCGAACTCGAGCCCGGTCGCCGACACCGCCGGGGTCGTCGAGCAGGTGCAGGCACTCGGCGACGACGCCGGCTACGTCACGGTCCGCCCGATCGGCGCGGTGTCGCAGGGGCTGCAGGGCACGCACCTGTCCGAGATCGGTGCCATGGCGACGAGCAGGGCGAAGGTCCGGGTCTTCTCGGACGACGGCTCGTGCGTGTCCGACCCGCTCCTCATGCGTCGCGCACTCGAGTACATCAAGGGCTTCGGCGGGGTGCTCGCGCAGCACGCGCAGGAACCCCGACTCACCATCGGCGCGCAGATGAACGAGGGCCGTCTGTCGTCGGAGCTCGGCCTCGCGGGCTGGCCGGCCGTGGCGGAAGAGGCGATCATCGCCCGTGACGTCCTGCTCGCCGACCACGTCGGCGCACGACTGCACGTCTGCCACGTGTCGACCGCCGGCAGCGTCGAGGTCATCCGCTGGGCCAAGTCCCGCGGCATCGACGTCACCGCCGAGGTCACCCCGCACCACCTCGTGCTCACCGAGGACCTCATCGCCGGGCACGACGGCGCCCCCGGGTACGACGCCCGCTACAAGGTGAACCCGCCGCTCCGGGCCCGCGAGGACGTCGACGCCCTGCGCGCAGCCCTGGCCGACGGCACCATCGACATCGTCGCGACCGACCACGCACCCCACACCGCCGAGGCGAAGTGCTGCGAGTGGCCCGCGGCGGCGAACGGCATGGTCGGCCTCGAGTCGGCGCTCAGCGTCGTGCAGTCCGCCGTCGTCGCGTCGGGCCAGCTCGACTGGGCCGACGTCGCCCGGGTCCTGTCCGAGGCGCCCGCACGCATCGGCCAGGTCGAGGGCCACGGTCAGCGCATCGCCGAGGGCGCGCCCGCCGAGATCACGCTCTACGACCCGACGGCCAGCCGCGAGTTCGCGGTCGCCGACCTCGCCGGACAGTCGCAGAACTCGCCGTACCTCGGCATGACGCTGCCCGGCCGGGTCGTCGCCACGTTCCACCTGGGGGCGCCGACGGTGCTCGACGGCCGCCTCGTCGACGCCGACACCGTCGCCGCGCACGCCGCTGCGCTCCGGACGGGGGCGCGCGCATGAGCGGCGACGCCGCGCGCTGGTTGCTCGGCGGGGTGATCCTGCTCGCGGTGGCCGCGCTGTTCGTCGCCATGGCGCGCACCTGGCGGACGCGGACCAGGAAGCAAGCGGAATCCGTGCCTCCCGTCCCCGTCCCGACCACGATCGGACCGGCAGTCGGGTCCTGGGACGGTTTCTCCGTCGCGACGACCCGTGCCGACCAGCCGCTGGAACGCATCACCGCCGGCGGACTCGGGTTCCGGGGTCGCGGCGGCGTGCGCGTCCACGCGACCGGTGTGGTCCTGCGACTCGCCGGCGCGGACGACCGCTGGATCGCACGTGCTGCGGTCCGCGGTGCCGACCGCTCGACGTGGGCGATCGACCGGGTGGTCGAGCCCGGGGGACTGGTCCGTCTGCGATGGACGGCGACCGGCGCCGCAGGTGCGACGGACCTCGACACGTACTTCCGGTTCCCGGAGGGCGACGCAGCCGCGCTGCTCGCCCTGCAGGGACTGACCGAGACCGGGCCGCAGGCGACTGCGGCCGATGCCCCGCGAACCGCGGGCGAAGGGAAGAAAGCATGACACGCGAACGGGCCGTCCTGGTCCTCGAAGACGGCACCCGGTACGACGGCTGGGCCTACGGCGCCCGCGGGCGCACGCTCGGCGAGGTGGTCTTCGCGACCGGCATGACCGGCTACCAGGAGACGCTGACCGATCCGTCCTACGCCGGCCAGATCGTGGTGCAGACCGCACCGCACATCGGCAACACCGGCGTCAACGACGAGGACCCCGAGTCCCGTCGCATCTGGGTCGCCGGGTACGTGGTGCGCGACCCCAGCCGCGTGGTCTCGAACCACCGCGCGAACGCGTCGCTCGATGACCACCTGGTGCGCGACGGCATCGTCGGGATCTCCGGCATCGACACCCGCGCCCTCACGCGCCGGATCCGCGACGCCGGCGCCATGAAGGGCGGCGTGTTCAGCGGCGCCGACGCGACGCTTTCGGAGTCGGAGCAGCTGGACGCCGTCCGGTCGCAGGCCACGATGGCCGGCGCGAGCTTCTCGGCGATCGTGTCCACCCCGGAGACCTACGTCGTGCCGGCCGAGGGCGAGCAGATCGGCCGACTGGCCGTGCTCGACCTGGGCGTGAAGGCGTCGACCACCCGCTACCTCGCCCAGCGCGGCTTCGAGGTGCACGTCGTGCCGCAGGACATCTCCGCTGCGGCGCTCGAGGAGCTCGCACCGGACGCCCTGTTCTACTCGAACGGCCCCGGGGACCCCGCGGCGTCGGACGCCCAGGTCGAACTGCTGCAGGGCAGCCTGCGGACCGGTCGCCCGTTCTTCGGCATCTGCTTCGGCAACCAGCTGCTCGGCCGCGCGCTCGGCTTCGGCACCTACAAGCTGCCCTTCGGGCACCGCGGCATCAACCAGCCGGTGCTCGACACCACCACGGGCAAGGTCGAGATCACGAGCCAGAACCACGGCTTCGCGGTCGACGCTCCCCTGGGGCAGGTCCTCGAGTCGCCGGCCGGGTTCGGTCGTGTCGAGGTCTCGCACTACTCGCTGAACGACGACGTGGTCGAGGGCCTGCGGGCGCTCGACGTGCCCGCGTTCAGCGTGCAGTACCACCCCGAGGCCGCCGCTGGTCCGCACGACAGCATGTACCTCTTCGACCGGTTCGCGGACCTGGTGCGCGCGCGACGTGACGGGGAGCCGCTCGACGCGGCCACCGCCGACGCGACCACTCCCGCAGCAGACATCACCAAGGAAGCGAACTGATGCCCAAGCGCGCAGACATCAACTCCGTCCTCGTCATCGGTTCCGGCCCGATCGTCATCGGTCAGGCCGCCGAGTTCGACTACTCCGGCACCCAGGCGTGCCGTGTCCTCCGTGCCGAGGGCGTCCGGGTCATCCTCGTCAACCCGAACCCGGCGACGATCATGACCGACCCCGACTTCGCCGACGCGACCTACATCGAGCCGATCACGAACGCGTGCCTCGAGGAGATCATCCGCATCGAGAAGCCGGACGCCGTCCTGCCGACGCTGGGCGGCCAGACCGCCCTGAACGCGGCGATCGCGCTCGACGAGGCCGGCATCCTCGAGAAGCACGGCGTCGAGCTCATCGGTGCCAAGGTGGACGCCATCCAGCGCGGTGAGGACCGCCAGCTCTTCAAGGAGCTCGTGCTCGAGTCCGGCGCCGACGTGGCCCGGAGCCACATCGCCCACACGCTGGAAGAGGCGAAGGAGTTCGCGAAGGACCTCGGCTACCCGCTCGTCGTCCGCCCGTCCTTCACCATGGGTGGTCTCGGTTCGGGCTTCGCGTACGACGAAGCCGAGCTCGTCCGCTTCGTCGGCGACGGGCTGCAGTCCAGCCCGACGACCGAGGTCCTGCTCGAGGAATCGATCCTCGGCTGGAAGGAGTACGAGCTCGAGCTGATGCGCGACAACTACGACAACACCGTCGTCATCTGCTCCATCGAGAACGTCGACCCTGTCGGCGTGCACACCGGCGACTCGATCACCGTCGCCCCGGCGCTCACGCTCACCGACCGCGAGTACCAGAACATGCGCAACATCGGCATCGACATCATCCGTCGCGTCGGCGTCGACACCGGTGGCTGCAACATCCAGTTCGCCGTCGACCCGTCGAACGGCCGCCTGATCGTCATCGAGATGAACCCGCGCGTCTCCCGTTCGTCGGCCCTGGCGTCGAAGGCCACGGGCTTCCCGATCGCGAAGATCGCCGCGAAGCTCGCCATCGGGTACCGCCTGGACGAGATCCAGAACGACATCACGAAGGTCACCCCGGCCAGCTTCGAGCCGACGCTCGACTACGTGGTCGTGAAGACCCCGCGCTTCGCGTTCGAGAAGTTCCCCGCGGCGGACGCCACGCTCACCACGACGATGAAGAGCGTCGGCGAGGCGATGGCCATCGGTCGCAACTACGCGACGGCGCTGCAGAAGTCGCTGCGGTCGCTCGAGAAGCGGGGCTCGAGCTTCCACTGGGACACCCCGGCGTCGGAGCTCGACAAGGAGGCCCTGCTCGCGAAGTCGTCCATCCCCACCGACGGCCGGATCGTCACGGTGCAGCAGGCCCTGGTCGCCGGCGCCACCGCCGACGAGGTCTTCGAAGCCACGAAGATCGACCCGTGGTTCATCGACCAGATCGTGCTCATCAACGAGGTCGCCGCCGAGGTCGCGGCCGCCGACGAGCTCGACGCGGACACCATCCGCTGGGCCAAGGAGCACGGCTTCAGCGACACCCAGATCGCGGCGCTGCGCAGCACCCCGGAGCACCCGGTCAGCGAGCAGCAGGTCCGCGAAGACCGGCACGCCCTCGGCATCCGCCCCGTCTTCAAGACCGTCGACACCTGCGCCGGCGAGTTCCCGGCCCTGACGCCGTACCACTACTCGTCGTACGACGCCGAGACCGAGGTGGTCGCGAGCGACCGCAAGAAGGTCGTCATCCTGGGCTCCGGCCCGAACCGCATCGGCCAGGGCGTCGAGTTCGACTACTCCTGCGTGCACGCGTCCTTCGCGCTGAGCGACGCCGGGTTCGAGACGATCATGATCAACTGCAACCCCGAGACGGTCTCCACCGACTACGACACCTCGGACCGTCTGTACTTCGAGCCGCTCACGGCCGAGGACGTCCTCGAGGTCATCGAGGCCGAGGCGGCGTCGGGCGAACTCGTCGGCGTCGTCGTGCAGCTCGGCGGGCAGACCGCCCTGGGCCTGGCGAAGCCGCTCGAGGCGGCGGGGATCCCGATCCTCGGCACCAGCCCGACGGCGATCGACTCCGCCGAGGAGCGCGGCCAGTTCTCCGCCATCCTCGACGCCGCGGGGCTGCTCGCGCCGCGCAACGGCACCGCCCACGACCTGGCGAGCGCGACCGCCGTGGCCGAGGAGATCGGCTACCCGGTGCTCGTCCGCCCGTCGTTCGTGCTCGGCGGCCGCGGCATGGAGATCCTGTACGACTCCCCGTCGCTCGCCGACTACTTCGACCGGATGGCCGACCAGGCGATCATCGGCCCGGAGCTCCCGCTGCTCGTCGACCGGTTCCTGGACGACGCGGTGGAGATCGACGTCGACGCGCTCTTCGACGGTGAGCGGCTCTACATCGGCGGCATCATGGAGCACCTGGAAGAGGCCGGCATCCACTCCGGTGACTCCGCGTGCACCCTGCCCCCGGTCGGCCTCGGCCGCGCCGAGATCCAGGGCGTCGTCGACGCGACCGAGAAGATCGCCCGCGGCATCGGCGTGCAGGGGCTGCTCAACGTCCAGTTCGCCATCGGCGCCGGCGTGCTCTACGTCCTCGAGGCGAACCCGCGCGCCAGCCGCACGGTCCCGTTCGTCTCCAAGGCGCTCGGCATCCCGCTGGCCAAGGCCGCGTCCCGCATCATGACCGGCACGAGCGTCGACGAGCTCGTCGCCGAGGGCATGCTGCCGGCCCGCGACGGGGCGTTCGTCCCGATGGAGGCCCCGGTCGCCGTGAAGGAGGCCGTCCTGCCCTTCCGCCGCTTCCGCACCCGCGAGGGTCAGGTCGTCGACTCGGTACTCAGCCCCGAGATGCGCTCCACCGGCGAGGTCATGGGCATCGACCGCGACTTCCCGCGGGCGTTCCTCAAGTCGCAGGACGCCGCGTACGGCGGTCTGCCGACCAGTGGCACGGTCTTCGTGAGCGTCGCGGACACCGACAAGCGCGCCATCGTGCTGCCGGTGCACCGCCTGCAGCAGCTCGGCTTCACGATCATCGCGACCGAGGGCACGGCGGAGATCCTCCGCCGCAACGGCATCGAGGTCGGCATCGTCGGCAAGTACAGCCAGGGCGGCGAGAGCGTCGTCGACCTGCTGACGCGCAACGAGGTCGACATCGTCATCAACACGCCGTCGGGTGCCGCCGGTCGTGCGGACGGGTACGAGATCCGTGCGGCCACGGTCGCAGCGGACAAGCCGCTGTTCACGACGATCGCGCAGATCGGTGCGGCGGTCGCGGCGATCGAGACGATCGGCACGCCGCTCAACGTCCGGAGCCTGCAGGACTACGCGCGGGAGCGCGCCACCTGGTGAGCGAGGGACACACGGGAGGCCCGGCCTCCTTCGGCGATCGGCTCGCGTCCGCGATGCGCGAGCGTTCACCGCTCTGCGTCGGCATCGACCCCCACGCCACCACCCTGGCGGCGTGGGGGCTCGGCCGCGACGAGCAGGGCCTGACGGCCTTCGGCGCGGCCCTGGTCGACGCGGCCGCCGGCCGCGCGGCGATCGTGAAGCCGCAGATCGCCTTCTTCGAGGCGGCGGGGGTGGCGGGCTACCGCGCGCTCGACGCGACGATCCGTCGGGCACGTGATGCGGGCCTCCTGGTCGTCGCCGACGTGAAGCGGGGCGACATCGGGTCGACCGGTGACGACTACGCGCTCGCGTGGCTGGACCGTGACGGGCCGTTCGCGGCCGACGCGATGACGGTGTCGCCGTACCTCGGCTACGGCTCGCTCAGCGGGACGGTCGACGTCGCTCGACGGAACGGTGCCGGGGTCTTCGTGCTCGCCGCGACGAGCAACCCGGAGGCGCGGGTGCTGCAGACCGCGGTCCTGGCGGAGGGCCCGCGTGCCGGGCGGTCCGTGGCTGCCGGTATCGTCTTGGACGTGGCAGACGACAACCGGGCCGCGGGCGACCAGGCCCTCGGCGACGTCGGGCTCGTGCTCGGCGCGACCCTTCACCTCGACGACTTCGGCATCGACGCGGACGCGATCGGCACCGCGCCGGTGCTCGCCCCGGGCTTCGGTGCCCAGGGCGCCCGGATCGAGGACCTCCGTGCGCTATACGGTGCGCGCGCCGAGCAGGTGCTCGTCAGCGAGTCGCGCGGTCTGCTGACCGACGGTCCGGACGGGGTCACGGCACTCGTGTCCGACCGCGCCGACCGGATCCGCGCGGCACTCGGGGCCGCAGCATGACCACCGACGGCGACCGCACCGACGGCACCGACCTGCCGGCCCACCGCACGCCACCGGAGGTCGACCGCGTCGCGGCGGCCCAGGCGGCGGTCGCCGCGCGACGCGCCCGGGCCGCGGTCAAGTCTGCGATCGCGTCGGGGGAGCGCTCAGCACTCGAGGTCGCTCGCTCGGCATGGGACGACGCCCTCGTCGACACGACCTCGGCGGAGCGCTCGCTCCGGGTGCGCGACCTGCTCGTCAGCCTGTCCGGCATCGGCCCGGCGCGTGCCGAGTCGATCATGGGCACGCTGCGCATCGCCCCGTCGAAGCGCCTCGGGGGCCTCGGCACCCGGCAGCGCACGGCCCTGGCCGACTGGCTCGCCGCGCGCGGTCGCAAGCGCGGTGCCTCGAAGCTCGTCGTCCTCGCCGGGCCGACCGCCGTCGGCAAGGGAACGGTGAGCGCGTACATCCGCGAGCAGTACCCGGACGTGAACCTCAGCGTCTCCGCCACCACCCGGAAGCCCCGCCCGGGCGAGGTCGACGGCGTGCACTACTACTTCGTCGACGACGCCGAGTTCGACCGGATGATCCGCGAGCGCGAACTGCTCGAGTGGGCCACGGTGCACAACTCGTACCGGTACGGCACCCCGCGGCCGCCGATCGACCGAGCGCTCGACGCCGGCGAGCGGGTCATGCTCGAGATCGACCTGCAGGGTGCTCGCCAGGTCCGTGACGCCATGCCCGAGGCCGTGCTCGTGTTCCTGCTGCCCCCGACGTGGGAAGAACTGGTGCGTCGACTCATCGGCCGCGGCACCGAGTCGCCCGAGGAACAGGCGCGTCGACTCGACACCGCGAAGGTCGAACTGGCCGCCCAGGACGAGTTCGACGTCCGCATCGTGAACTCCGATGTCGGCACCGCGGCACGACAGGTCGTAGACTTGTTCTCTGCGCCCTGACGGGCGCACCGACGACGAGGAGACTCCATGGCCAACCCCCAGGGCATCATCGACCCGCCCATCGACGACCTGCTCAGCAAGGTCGAGTCGAAGTACGCGCTCGTCATCTTCGCTTCCAAGCGCGCGCGTCAGATCAACGACTACTACGCCGACCTGCACGAGGGCTCGCTCTTCGACAACGTCGGCCCGCTCGTCGACTCGACGATCGACGACAAGCCGCTGTCCGTGGCTCTCCACGAGATCAACGAGGACAAGCTCACCGTCACCAAGCAGCAGCAGCCCTCCGACTGATCCCGGTGACTGCAGCTGCTCTGCGCCTCTTCACGTCCGAGTCGGTGACCGAGGGGCACCCCGACAAGATCTGCGACCAGATCTCGGACAGCATCCTCGACGCACTGCTCACGGTGGACCCGCACGCTCGGGTCGCCGTCGAGACGATGGTGACGACCGGCCTCGTGCACGTCGCCGGCGAGGTCACGACCTCGGGCTACGTCGAGATCCCCAAGCTCGTCCGTGACGTCATCACGGGCATCGGCTACAACTCGTCGGACGTCTCCTTCGACGGTGCCACGTGCGGCGTCGAGGTGTCGATCGGTGCGCAGTCGCCGGACATCGCGCAGGGCGTCGACGAGTCGCTCGACTCCCGCACCGGCGCGGTCGACCCGCTCGACCGCCAGGGTGCCGGCGACCAGGGCATCATGTTCGGCTTCGCGACGAACGAGACCCCCGAGTACATGCCGGTCGCGATCTGGCTCGCCCACCGCCTGGCCGAGCGTCTGGCCGCCGTGCGCAAGTCCGGCGAGCTGGCGTTCCTGCGCCCGGACGGCAAGACGCAGGTCACCGTCGGCTACGACGGCGTCGTGCCGAAGACCGTCGAGACCGTCGTCCTGTCGACGCAGCACTCGCCGAGCGTCACGCTGGAGCAGCTCACCGCCGAGATCACCGAGCACGTGATCCGTCCGGTGCTCGACCTCGTCGACCTCGACTCCTCGCACGTCGACGTCATCGTCAACCCGACGGGTCGCTTCGAGATCGGTGGCCCCCAGGGCGACGCCGGACTCACCGGCCGCAAGGTCATCGTCGACACCTACGGCGGGGCCTCCCGTCACGGTGGCGGCGCCTTCAGCGGCAAGGACCCGTCCAAGGTCGACCGCTCGGCGGCGTACGCGCTGCGCTGGGTCGCGAAGAACGCGGTCGCCGCAGGCCTCGCCGACCGGCTCGAGGTGCAGGTCGCCTACGCGATCGGCCGCGCGAAGCCCGTCGGGCTCTACGTCGAGACCTTCGGCACCGGACACGTCGACGACGCCACGATCGAAGCCGCGATCCGCCAGGTCTTCGACCTGCGTCCGGCCGCGATCATCCGCGACCTCGACCTGCTCCGTCCGATCTACGCGCAGACCGCGACGTACGGACACTTCGGCCGCGAGCTCCCCGGGTTCACCTGGGAGCAGCTCGACCGCGTCGAGGAACTCCGCGCCGCCGCAGGGCTCGTCACCGCCGCCGTCTGAGGCACCGCGTGACCACCGTCGCGCGCGTCGTCCTCGACTCGCCGCTCCCGCAGTTGGACCGTCTGTTCGACTACCGGGTGCCGGCCGAGCTCGAGGACGACTGCGTGCCGGGGGTCCGCGTGAAGGTCCCGCTCCGCACCGGGGCCCGGATGTCCGACGGCTACGTCGTCGAGATCGTCGACGAGGGCGACTACCCGGGTGAACTCAGCGCGATCGAGACGCTGGTGTCACCCGTCCCGGTCCTGGCGCCGGAGATCTGGAAGCTCGCCCGCGCCGTGGCCGACCGTGCCGCCGGTGTGGCGTCCGACGTCCTGCGCCTGGCCGTGCCGACCCGTCAGGTCCGCGCCGAGAAGGCCTGGCTCGCGCGGGACACCTCGTGGTCTCCGCCCCCGGTGTCCGCACCGCCGGTGACCGGCTACACCCCGGGCATGCTCGAAGGCGTGATCGCCGAGCACGATCGCGCTGCGGTCGCCGCCGTTCCCCACCCCGTGGCGCTGGCCGGGCCCACCAGCGACGAGGGCGACGGCGATTCCGATCCGATCTGGGTGCCGGGCTGGGCCGCCACCCTCGCCCAGGCCGCCGCCCACACGCTGGCGAGCGAGCAGTCCGCCGTCATCGCCGTCCCCGACTTCCGCGACGTGATCGACCTCGAGCGCGCGCTGCTCGCGGTGCTGCCGCCGGAACGGGTCGTGCGCTTCGACGCCAAGCAGACGAACGGGCAGCGGGCCAAGGCACTGCTGCAGGCGCGGACGCACCCCGTCGTCGCGATCGGCAACCGCACGGCGGTGTACGCGCCGGCGACCGACCTCGGGCTCATCGCGATGTGGGACGACGGCGACGCCTCGTTCATCGAGCAGCGCGCGCCGTACGTGCACACGCGTGACGTGGCCCTCGTGCGGGCTGCGCAGTCGGGTGCCGCACTGCTGTTCGTCTCGCACGCGCGCAGCACCGACGTGCAGCGGCTCGTCGAACTGCACTGGCTGCAGGACGTCACGCCGTTCCGGGTGAAGACCCCGAAGGTCATCCCCACCGTGCAGCAGACCTCGGCCGAGGGGTACGCCGCGCAGGCACGAATCCCGAGCTCCGCGTGGCGTGCCGCGCGCGAGGCCAGCCAGCACGGCCCGGTGCTCGTGCAGGTCGCGAGCCCCGGGTTCGGCACCGGACTCGTCTGCGCGGAGTGCGGTGAGCGGGCGCACTGCCGCATCTGCGGCGGTCCGCTCGGCAGTCCGCACCGCGGTGCCACGCCGCAGTGCCGGTTCTGCGGTGCCCTCGCCGTGGGGTTCCGCTGCCCGACGTGCGGCAACGGCACCGTGAAGCCCGTGGGACAGGGCGCCCAACGCACCGCCGACGAACTCGGGCGGGCGTTCCCCGGCACCCGGATCGTGGTGGCCGACGGCTCACGCCCGCTCGACGAGGTGCCCGCGCGGCCCTCCGTCGTCGTCGCGACCCGTGGCGCCGAGCCGAGCGTGCCCGGGGGCTACGCGTGCGTCCTGCTGCTCGACGGCGAGAAGATGCTCGCGCGCGAAGGGCTGCGCGTGCAGGAGGACGTGCTCCGGTTCTGGACGAACGCCGCCGCGAAGGGTGCTCCCGGGGCCGAGGCGTACCTGGTCGGCATCGGCGGCAAGCTCGCGACGGCGATGGCGCTCTGGCGGCTCGACGGTCCCGCGCACGACGAACTCACCGACCGGCGCGAACTGCACTTCCCGCCGGCGGTCCGCGTCGCGACGATGACCGGTACCGACGAGGCCGTCACCGCCGCGGTCGAGGCCCTCGAGGGGGCGACCGCGGGCCCGGTGCTCGGCCCGGTCCCCGTCGAGGACGACGCCCTGCCGGGCACGGTCCGGGCGATCGTGCGGTTCCCGTACGCCCACGGTGCCGAGGTCGCGGCGACCCTGAAGGCCGAGGTCATCCGGCGGTCGTCGACCCGGCGGGTCCTGAAGGGCGGCAACCGGCGTCGGGCGGCACCGACGCTGCGGGTCCGGCTCGACGACGCCGAACCCTTCAGCGAGGTCTGACCCGCACCGGCCGTCGGGGCGGGGCCTCCGTGGCGGAGTTGCGCCGCGCCTCCCGGGCCGTGTGCGTTCGCATCTTGCGACGTTCCACGCGTCGATCACCTCGTGTTCTGTCGGCCGATGCGCACGCACCCGATGCGTGTGCACCTTCCGACGAACCACGCGTCGATCGACGAGTGGTTCGTCGCGAAACGAGTCCGCCGCGCAGCAGCGTCAGGCGCGCACGGCCCGCCCGCCGACGCGCGGGAACACCACGCCGAGCGCGACCATCCCGACCGCGAGCACGAGGTGCAGCCAGTTGTCCGCCCAGTTCAGCGGCACGAAGTTCGCGCCGAACGAGTGCCCGGCGGTGAACAGCCCGTAGACCCAGAGCACGAAGTAGACGACCCCGCCGAGCACCAGGTACATCCGCGAGCCGGTGGCGTACCCCGCCGCGAGCACCCCGACGACCCCGAACAGCAGGTGCACGACGTTGTGCAGCACCGACACCTGGAAGACCCCGAGCAGCATCGCCATCGACCCGTGGCCGGCACCCGCGAGCGAGCCGGACGTCAGCCCGGGCACGAACCCGGCGATGCCGACGAGCAGGAACACGACGCCGACGAGCAGCGCGACCTTCTGGATGCTGGACCCTGCGAAGCGGTCGGTGGGCGTGGTGACGTCGGACATGGGAACCCCTCTCGTGCTGTGCCGCAGACCGTACCCACCCGGCGCGGGCCTGGTTCGGGTCAGTCCACCGAGCGCGCGCGTGGGAGGATCGAACCCATGCGTCTCGTCGTCGCCGGCAGCCCCGCTGCGGCCGTCCCCACCCTCCGCCGCCTGGCGGCGTCCGACCACGAGATCGCCGCGGTCCTCACGCGTCCGCCGACACCGCAGGGCCGGAAGCGCGTCCTGACGCCGACACCGGTCGCGCAGGTCGCCGCGGAGCTCGGACTGCCCGTCATCGAGGCCAGCCGCGTCGACGACGACGTCACCGCGCGCATCGCCGACCTCGACGTCGACCTCGGTGTCATCGTCGCCTACGGCGCGTTGCTCCGCCGTCCCGCGCTCGACGCCCCGCGCCTCGGCTGGGTCAACCTGCACTTCTCCGACCTGCCGGCGTACCGCGGCGCGGCGCCGGTCCAGCGGGCCGTGATGGCGGGGGACACCCGCACCGCCGCGTCGGTCTTCCAGCTCGTCGAGGCGCTCGACGCCGGCCCGGTGTTCGCGGCGGACCCGTTCACGATCGACCCGGAGGCCACCGCAGGCGAGGTCCTCTCCGCCATGGCGGAGTCCGGCGCCGAGACCGTCGCCCGGGTGGTCGACGCCATCGCCGCCGGCACGGCCGTCGCGACCGAACAGACCGGCGAGCCGACGCTCGCGCCGAAGACCACCATCGACGACGGGCGCATCGACTTCGGTGCTCCGGCGGCGGTCGTACACGCCCGTCTGCGCGGGGTCACCCCCGAGCCCGGCGCGTACGCCCACCTCGGCGAGACCCGCGTGAAGCTGCTCCGCAGCAACCGCCTGACAGGAGGCCCCGCGGACCCCGCCCCGCAGCTCGCGCCCGGTGCGCTGGCACTCCACGGCGGTCGGCTGCTGGTCGGGACCGGTGACACTCCGCTGGCGCTGCTCGAGGTGCAGCCGGCCGGCAAGAAGGCGATGGACGCCGCTGCCTGGGCCCGAGGCCTGGGCGAACTGGACGGGAAGGTCCTCGCATGAGCCAGCCGACGAACACCCGGGGCGCCCGCCGCGGTCCCCGCCCCGCGAACGCCCGTCGTGTCGCGTTCGACGTGCTCCGCGCCGTGCAGGTCGACGACGCGTACGCGAACCTGCTGCTGCCGACACGCATCCGTCGCGCCGGCCTCACCGCGCGCGACGCCGCGTTCGCCACCGAGCTCACCTACGGCTCGATCCGGATGCTCGGTCGCTACGACGTCATCATCGCGCTGGCGTCGGGTCGTCGGCCGGAGAACATCGAGGCCGACGTCCTCGACGTGATGCGGCTCGGCGCCCACCAGCTGCTCGCCATGCGCACCCCGACGCACGCCGCGGTCGACGCCACGGTCGAGCTCGCCCGCGAAGTCGGTGCCCGCCGTGCCACCGGCTTCGTCAACGCCGTGATGCGCAAGATCGCCGCGCGTACCGACGACGAGTGGGACGCGCAGATCACCGAGGGCCGTGGTGGCGACGCCCTGCTCGCCACGCGCTGGTCGCACCCGGTCTGGGTCGTCTCGGCCCTGCGCGACGCCCTCGCCGCCGAACGCTCCCGCGACGAGCTCGCCGCCCTGCTCGCCGCCGACAACGCCGCGCCCCGGGTGCAGCTCGCGGCGCTGCCCGGGCTCGCCACCGACGAGGACATCGCCACCGCGACCGCGCGCACGGTGCCCGACGAGGACGCCGACGCCGACGACGACGCCGATGCCGCGTTCGCCGACGCGACCGGCGCGGCGGACGTGCCAGCGGCCCTGGTGCCCGCCGACGACGAACCGGAGGCCGACGGCGCGACCGGCACCGTGCCTCCCGTCCGGACCGCCGACCCCGTGCCGGCCGCTGATGCCCTGCCGGTCTCGCCCGTCGGGATCCGCGGCATCTCCGGTGACCCCGCGCGCGTGCCGGGCGTCGCTGCCGGGCGCCTGCGCGTGCAGGACGAGGGTTCGCAGCTCGCCGCCCTCGCGCTGAGCCGGTCGTCCGCGGTGCGCGAGGGCGAGCGCTGGCTCGACATGTGCGCCGGCCCCGGCGGTAAGGCCGCGCTGCTCGCCGCCGAGGCGCAGCAGGGCGGCGCGACCCTCGTCGCGAACGAACTCGTGCCTGCACGTGCCGGACTCGTGCGGAACGCCCTCGGGGTGTTCGGTGACCACGTCCGCGTCGTCGAGGGCGACGCCCGGCGCTACGGCCGCGACGGCACCGGGATGACCTTCGACCGCATCCTGCTCGACGCGCCGTGCACCGGCCTCGGCGCCCTGCGTCGGCGTCCGGAAGCGCGCTGGCGGAAGACCCCCGAGGACGTCCAGGAACTCGCGGTGCTGCAGACCGAGCTGCTCGACGCCGCGGTCCGGGTGCTCGCACCGGGTGGGACGCTTGCGTACGTGACGTGTTCGCCGCACCTGGCCGAGACGCGTGGCCAGGTCGACGCGCTGATGGGGCGGCACGGGGAAGTCCTCGAGCAGCTCGACACCGCGACGATCGTCCGGGGGGTCGCCGCGCGCGACCCGGAGATCGCGGACGGCAACACGGCGCAGCTCTGGCCGCACCGGGTCGGCACCGACGCGATGTTCATCGCGCTGTTCCGTCGCGTGGGCTGAGCGCGTCGCCCGGCGTTCAGGCCGCTCGCCGGTAGGCGCTGCCGTCGCAGGTGTGCACGGCCGTGTCGTCGAACAGCGCCCGCAGGTTGTACGCGGCGCAGTCCCGGAACGTGCCGATGCTGATCCACCGCGCCGACCGGCGGAGCTCGCCCTTCGTGGGACCGTCCGAGCCGATGCCGGCCCGGTGGACGGTCCAGGCGATGTCCTGCGCGTCGGCGTCGAGGTAGCGCATCACCGCCTCGTTGTCCGCGTGCTGGCCGCGGTAGTCCCGCGCGATCGTCGACCGGACGACGCGGAGCACGGGGGCGAGCCGCTTGCCGGGAGGGGCGCTCAGCCCGCCGGCCTGGTACAGCAGGCGCCGGGTGCCGTTCCGGCGCATGGCGGGGACGAGGGCGCGGACGAACTGCGTGTTGACGGGGCGCTCGCGTTGCGCGGTGACGTCCCCGAGCATCACGACCACGCCGGTCACGCCGTCGAGCAGCGCGTCGAGGTCGAGGTCGTCGGTGACCGAGCCGCGCACGACCTGCAGGTCGTCGTGCTGGACGGCCAGCTTCGACGGCGTCCGTGCGACTGCTCGGACTCGGTGACCGGCGTCGAGCGCGAGTCGGGTGAAGTGCTGGCCGGTCTGGCCGGTCGCGCCGAACACGAGGAGGGTCTGATCTGCAGGCATCTGGCCAAACTAGGCGATGCCTAGAAAATAGTCAATGCCTAGTTCGGGTCTAGGATGTCCTCATGACCGAGCGGCCCTTCCACCACGGGAACCTGCGGGCAGTGCTGCTCGACGAGGCCGTCGCGGTGCTGCGGGAGTCCGGGGCCGACGGACTCTCGCTCCGCGACCTCGCCCGTCGCGCCGGGGTCAGCCACGGCGCCCCCCGGAGCCACTTCGTCGATCGGCAGGCGCTCCTCGACGCCCTCGCCGAACTCGGCTTCGACCGGCTGACCGCTGCCGTGCGCCGGGCACTGTCGGGTGCCGACGGGCTGGAGGACCGGTTCCGCCGGGTCGCCCTGGCGTACGTGGACTTCGCGATCGACGACGCGGCGCTGATGGACCTCATGTTCCAGGCGAAGACGACCAGCCGGACGGGCCCCGTGCAGGCTGCTGCGGAGTCGTTGTTCGCCGTGCTCGAGGGTGCCGTGGGAACCGCGGCGGCAGGGGACGACGGTGCGGACGCCCGACTCCTCTTCAAGCTCCTGTTCGCGGCGACCATGCAGGGGATCGCCACCCTGGTCGTCTCGCACCGGATCGACCGGGCGCAGGGCGAACGGCTCGTCGACGCCGCGCTCGAGACGATGCTCGGCTCGGAGCTCGGCACCCGGGTGGTCGGCGGGCGCTGACGTCGCCGCGGAGCGGCCCGGCAGGCTCGCGCCGGTAGGCTTGCCCGGTGACGATCCGCATCTCGCCGAGCATCCTGTCCGCCGACTTCGCGAACCTCGAGCGTGAACTCCACCGCATCGAGACCGCCGACCTGGTGCACGTCGACGTGATGGACAACCACTTCGTGCCGAACCTGACGCTCGGGCTGCCGATCGTCGAGCGCCTGCAGCAGGTCTCCCCGGTGCCGCTCGACGTGCACCTCATGATCACCGACGCCGACGTCAACGCACCGAAGTACGCCGAGACCGGTGCGTCGAGCGTGACGTTCCACTTCGAGGCTGCGGACGACCCCGTGGCCACGGCCGCCGCGATCCGCTCGAACGGGGCCCGTGCCGCCGTCGCGGTGAAGCCCGGCACCCCGATCACGCAGGTGCTGCACCACCTCGACGCCTACGACATGATCCTGCTCATGACCGTCGAGCCCGGCTTCGGCGGGCAGTCGTTCATGCCCTCCGTGATGCCGAAGCTCGCCGACGCCCGTGCGGCGGTCGACGCCTCGGGCCTCGACGTGTGGCTCGAGGTCGACGGCGGCATCTCGGTGGACACCGTCCCCGAGGCCGTGCGCAGCGGCGCCGACACGCTCGTCGCCGGGTCGGCCGTGTACGGCGGTGAGCCCGCCGCGCGGATCACGGACCTGCGCGAAGCGGCCGCACGGGCGCGGGCATGAGCGCGACCCGTCCGGACGGTACGTCGGCAGCGTCAGCGGAGACCGGTAGCCTGGACCGCGTGAAGACGTTCGACGACCTGTTCCAGGAGCTCACCGAGAAGGCGCGCATGCGCCCCGAGGGCTCCGGCACCGTCGCCGAACTGGACGCCGGCGTGCACCAGATCGGCAAGAAGATCGTAGAAGAAGCGGCCGAGGTCTGGATGGCGGCCGAGTACGAGGGCGACGAGCGCACCTCGGAGGAGATCTCGCAGCTCGTGTACCACCTGCAGGTCCTCATGGTCGCGAAGGGGCTGTCCCCGGCGGACATCTGGCGACATCTGTAGGACGCGCTCGGGCCCGCCCGTGCACCGACCTCGATCCGCCACGACCCCGACCAGAAAGCAGACCCCCTGATGCTCCGCATCGCCGTGCCCAACAAGGGCTCCCTGTCCGAGACCGCGTCCGACATGCTGTGCGAGGCCGGGTACGCCGGTCGCCGCGACCCTAAGGCGCTGCACCTGCTCGACGAGCGCAACGGCGTCGAGTTCTTCTTCCTGCGCCCGCGGGACATCGCGACCTACGTCGGCTCCGGCGCACTCGACGTCGGGATCACCGGCCGTGACCTGCTGCTCGACTCCGGTTCCGAGGCGCACGAGGTCGATGCGCTCGGCTTCGCCGACTCCACCTTCCGCTTCGCCGGCACGCCCGGCAGGTACAGCACCCTGCAGGACCTCGACGGCGTCCGCGTCGCCACGAGCTACCCGGGCCTGGTCGGCGACTTCCTCGCCCGCCACGGGGTGACGGCGACGCTCGTCAAGCTCGACGGGGCGGTCGAGAGCGCGGTGCGTCTCGGTGTCGCCGACGCCGTGGCCGACGTGGTGTCGACGGGCAGCACGCTGCGGCAGGCCGGCCTCGAGATCTTCGGTCCGGTCATCCTCGAGTCGACCGCGCTGCTGGTGTCGACCGACGAGACGATCCCGGGCATCGACGTGCTCCGCCGTCGACTGCAGGGCGTGCTCGTCGCCCGCGGCTACGTCATGCTCGACTACGACATCCCCACCGCGCTGCTCGAGCAGGCGACGGCCGTCGCGTCCGGCATCGAGTCGCCGACGGTCTCGCCGCTGCACGGCCGCGACTGGTCCGCGGTGCGCGTGATGATCCCGCGCGACGACGCGAACCTCATCATGGACGCCCTGTACGACCTCGGTGCCCGCGCCATCCTCGTCAGCCCGATCCACGCGGCACGACTTTGACCGCGGCAGCCACGGCGCCGGGCGGCGTGGCCGTCCGCGTCATCCCGTGCCTCGACGTCAAGGGCGGCCGGGTCGTCAAGGGCGTGAACTTCCTCGACCTGCAGGACGCCGGTGACCCGGTCGAGCTCGCCGCGCGTTACTACGAGCAGGGCGCCGACGAGCTGACCTTCCTCGACGTCGGTGCCACGGTCGAGAACCGCGCCACGATGTACGACACGGTCACCCGCACCGCCGAGCAGGTCTTCATCCCGCTCACGGTCGGTGGCGGCGTCCGTTCCGTCGACGACGTGTCCCGCCTGCAGCAGTGCGGCGCGGACAAGATCGGCGTGAACAGCGCCGCGATCGCCCGGCCCGACCTCGTCGGCGAGATCGCCGACCGGTTCGGCGCGCAGGCCGTGGTGCTGTCGCTCGACGTCAAGCGTTCCGACCGAACTGCGTCCGGCTTCGTGGTCACCACGCACGGCGGCCGCACCGAGACCGACATCGACGCGATCGCCTGGGCGCGCGACGCCGTCGAGCGGGGCGCGGGGGAGCTGCTCGTCAACTCCATCGACGCGGACGGCACGAAGAACGGGTTCGACCTCGAACTCGTCGCCGCGGTGCGGTCGGTCGCGCGGGTCCCGGTCATCGCCTCGGGAGGCGCGGGTCGGGTCGAGCACTTCGCCCCCGCCGTCGACGCGGGTGCGGATGCCCTCCTCGCCGCGTCCGTCTTCCACCGTGGCGAGATGACGGTGGGCGACGTCAAGGCCGCGCTGCGCGCGACCGGCCACGCCGTCCGCTGAACCGCCGCCCGCTGATCCGCCGCCGTAGGCTAGGAGTCTCATGACCGACAGCACCAGCACCGACACCGACGCGGTCCTCGACCGCGCACGTTTCGGTGCGGACGGGCTGCTCCCCGCCATCGTGCAAGAGGAGTCGTCGAAGGACGTCCTCATGCTCGGGTACATGGACCGGGAAGCGCTCCGCCGCACCCTCGCCGAGGGGCGCGTGACCTTCTGGTCGCGGTCGCGGAACGAGTACTGGCGGAAGGGCGACACGTCGGGGCACGCGCAGTACGTGCGCGACGCGGCGTTCGACTGCGACGCCGACACGCTGCTCGTCACCGTGCAGCAGGTCGGGGCCGCGTGCCACACCGGGGCGCACCGCTGCTTCGACGTCGATCCGCTCGCGCCCGTGACCGCGTCTGCCCCGGCCGACACGGCAGTGGAGGCGACCCGATGACGACCGCGACGATCTCCGATGCGCCGCACACGACCTCCCGGCCGGAGTTCGACGCCCTGCTGAGCGACCACCGCGTCGTCCCGGTGGTGCGCGCGCTCTACGCCGACAGCGAGACGCCGGTGGGTGTCTACCGGAAGCTCGCCGACGGCCGGCCCGGGTCGTTCCTGCTGGAGTCCGCGGGCCAGGGCGGCCTCTGGTCGCGCTGGTCGTTCGTCGGTGTGCGCAGCTTCGGCGTCCTCACGCAGGAGGGCGACCGTGCCGCCTGGATCGACACCGGCATCGACGCCGAACGTGCGGTCGGCTCACTCGACGGCGAACCGCTCGAGGTCCTGGCACGCCTGCACGAGCGCTGGGCCACCCCGCGGGTGCCCGGCTCCCCGCCGCTCGTCGGCGGGACGGTCGGGTTCATCGGGTGGGAGGCCGTGCGCCAGCTCGAGCACCTGCCGAACGTGCCGCCGGCCGACTTCGCCGTGCCCGGACAGGCACTGTCCTTCGTCTCCGAGCTCGTCGCGCTCGACCACCGCACGGGGCTCGTCCTGCTCGTCGCGAGCGTGCTGAACGACGGCACCGACGACGCCGACACGCTCTGGTCCGACGCGCAGCGCCGCCTGGACCGCCTGCAGGCCGACCTCGTCCAGCCGAGCGTCGCGACCGTCGCCGAGGCCTTCGAGATCGCCGAGCCGACGCCGACGCACCGTTCGACGCCGGACGAGTACATGGCCGCGGTGGAGCGCTCGAAGGAGTTCATCCGCGACGGCGACGTGTTCCAGGTCGTGGTCTCGCAGCGCTTCGACCACGAGGTGACCGCTGACCCGCTCGACGTGTACCGGGTCCTCCGGACGCTGAACCCGAGTCCGTACATGTACTTCCTGGCCCTGGCGGACACCGCCGACGAGCGGTACTGGATCGTCGGTGCCTCGCCCGAGGCGCTGGTGAAGGTGCAGTCCGGACGCGCCATCACGCACCCGATCGCCGGGTCGCGTCCACGTGGTGCGACGCCGGAAGAGGACGTCCGCTTCGGTGACGACCTGCTCGACGACCCGAAGGAACGCGCCGAGCACCTGATGCTCGTTGACCTGGCCCGCAACGACCTGCAGAAGGTCTGCGAGCCCGGCACCGTCGCGGTCACCGAGTTCATGACGGTCGAGCGGTTCAGCCACATCATGCACCTGGTGTCGAGCGTCGAGGGTGCGGTGCGTCCGGGGATGTCCGCCATCGACGTGTTCCGGGCGACGTTCCCGGCAGGCACCCTGTCCGGTGCGCCGAAGCCCCGCGCGCTCGAGATCATCGACGAGCTCGAGCCGGCGAAGCGCGGTGCCTACGCCGGTGTCGTCGGCTACTTCGACTTCGCCGGTGACGCGGACATCGCGATCGCGATCCGCACCGCCCTGATCAAGGACGGCGTGGCACGGGTGCAGGCCGGTGCCGGTCTGGTGGCGGACTCCGACCCGGCCACCGAGCACGAGGAGACCATCAACAAGGCGGCGGCACCCCTGCGGGCCGTCGCCACGGCGAACCGGATGCGCGAGGTGCGCTCGTGAAGCGCTCACGCCCGATCGTCGTCGTCGTCGGACTGCTCGTCGCCGGCATCATCATGCTCGCGTGGACGCAGACCTGGTTCACCGTCGACCTGCACGCCGGTGCCGCCGTCACCTCGACGGTCGACGCCGACGGGGCCGCGGTCGTGCCGCAGTACACCGCCCTGGCGATCGCGAGCCTGGCGCTCTTCCTCGCGATGACGATCGCCGGCCGGGTGCTGCGCATCGTGCTCGCGTGCGTCGAGATCCTGCTCGGACTCGGCGTCGTGGTCAGTGGCATCACCGCCCTCGGCGATCCGGTCGCCGCGGCGAAGGGTGCCGTCGGCGCGGTGGCCGGGGTCAGCGACCTGACCGCCGTGCGCCGCGTCGTGTCCGGCGTCGACGTGTCGATCTGGCCGGCCGTCGGCATCGCCGGTGGGGTCCTGGCCGTCCTGCTCGGTGTCGTCGTCATCGTGGTGCAGCGTGCGTGGCCCGGTCCGAGCCGCAAGTACGGCGCGGCGACCGCCGGAGCCGCCGCCGACGCCCGCGCCGCAGCCCCGGTCGTGCGCGACGCCGTCGTGGACTGGGACGACCTCAGTGCTGGGGTCGACCCGACCGACGGCACGGTAGGATCGGATGGGCGTCGGTCGACCGACGACGCCGGAGCAGAACGAGGAGCACCGTGAGCAACACTGAGCCCGCAGAACTCGGCGAAGGCCACTCGCCGGCCGCCTGGACCGCCGTCGTGATCATGCTGATCGGATTCGCGGCAGGCACGCTGTTCTTCTGGTTCGACCAGCCGTGGGGCGTCTGGGTCTCCGCTGCCGTCGTCGTCATCGGTCTGGTCATCGGCGCGGTCATGGCGAAGGCCGGCTACGGCGTGAACGGCCCGAAGTACGTCGCCAAGCACCACGCCGAGTAGGACTCGCATGCCGAACGTGCTCGAGACCCTCGTCGCGGGCGCGCTCGAGGACGCCGCCGCCCGTCGTGTCGACCGCCCGTACTCGGACGTCGAACGCGACCTCGACCGGGTGGCGTCGCCGCTCGACGCCCTCGCGTTCCTCGCCCCGGGCGACCGGGTGAAGATCCTCGCCGAGGTCAAGCGCGCCAGCCCGTCCCGTGGCTCGATGGCCCCCATCGAGGACCCGGCCGCCCTCGCGGCCGACTACGAGCGCGGTGGCGCCTCGACGATCAGCGTCCTGACCGAGGGGCGCAAGTTCCTCGGCAGTCTCGCCGACCTCGAAGCCGTCAAGGCCCGCGTGGGCATCCCCGTGCTGCGCAAGGACTTCATCGCCGACCCGTACCAGGTCGTCGAGGCCCGGGCCGCCGGAGCCGACGTCGTGCTGCTCATCGTCGCCGCGCTCGAGCAGCAGCAGCTGGTCGAGCTCCACACGCTGGCCGAAGAGCTCGGCATGCGCGTGCTGGTCGAGGCGCACTCCGCCGACGAGGTCTCCCGTGGCCTCGACGCCGGTGCGCGGATCCTCGGCGTCAACGCGCGCGACCTCACCGACTTCTCGCTCGACCGCGACCTCTTCGGGTCGCTCGCCGACCGCATCCCCGACGGGGTCGTGCGCGTCGCCGAGTCCGCGGTCGCCGGTCCCGCCGACGTCGCCCACTACCGCGCAGCGGGTGCCGACGTCGTCCTGGTCGGGGAAGCCCTCGTCACGGGCGCCGACCCCGCCGCCACCCTCGCGTCGTTCATCGAGGCCGCCGACCGCGGCTGAACGTTCCACCCGTCCGACCACCGGCACCGCCGGTCGTGTCGGACACGTCCCGGGAAGACCCATCGTGACCTCACTCCGCGACCTGCACGGCCCGTACTTCGGTGACTTCGGCGGACGCTTCGTCCCCGAGTCGCTCGTCCTCGCGCTCGACGAGCTCGAGGCCGCCTTCCGCACGGCCTGGGCGGACCCGGCCTTCCGCGCCGAGCTCGACGAGCTCCAGCGCGACTACACCGGTCGTCCGTCGATCATCACCGAGGTGCCGCGGTTCGCGAAGCACGCCGGTGGTGCCCGCGTGATCCTGAAGCGCGAGGACCTGAACCACACCGGGTCGCACAAGATCAACAACGTGCTCGGTCAGGCGCTCGTGGCCCGTCGGCTCGGGAAGACCCGCCTCATCGCGGAGACCGGTGCCGGCCAGCACGGCGTGGCCACGGCGACCGCGGCGGCGCTGTTCGGCATGGACTGCGTCGTGTACATGGGCGCCGTCGACACCGAGCGGCAGGCGCTCAACGTCGCCCGGATGCGCCTGCTCGGCGCCGAGGTGATCCCGGTCGAGACCGGGTCGCGCACGCTGAAGGACGCCATCAACGAGGCACTCCGCGACTGGGTGGCGAACGTGGACTCGACCCACTACCTGCTCGGCACGGTCGCCGGCCCGCACCCGTTCCCCGAGATGGTGCGCGAGTTCCACAAGGTGATCGGTGAAGAGGCCCGGCAGCAGGTCCTCGACCGCGTCGGGCGTCTCCCCGACGCCGTCGCCGCGTGCGTCGGTGGCGGCTCGAACGCGATGGGGATCTTCGAGGCGTTCCTCGACGACGAGTCCGTCGCGCTGCACGGCTTCGAGGCCGGTGGCGACGGCGTGGAGACCGGTCGGCACGCCGCGAGCATCACGCTCGGTCGCGAAGGCGTCCTGCAGGGCGCGAAGTCCTACCTCATGCAGGACGAGGACGGCCAGACCATCGAGAGCCACAGCATCTCCGCCGGGCTCGACTACCCGAGCGTCGGGCCGGAGCACGCGTACCTGGCGTCGATCGGTCGCGCGCAGTACGCGCCGATCACCGACACCGAGGCGATGGAGGCGTTCCGGCTGCTCAGCCAGACCGAGGGCATCATCCCGGCGATCGAGTCGTCGCACGCGCTCGCGGGTGCGATGAAGCTCGGCAAGGAGCTCGGCCCCGAGGGCGTCGTGCTCGTGAACCTGTCCGGCCGTGGCGACAAGGACGTGGCATCCGCCAGTCGCTACTTCGGCATCCTCGACGAGAACGCGGTGCAGCTGTGACCACGAACCAGACCGTCGCCACGACGATCGACACCGCCAACGCCGAGCGTGCCGGGGCCGTCGTCGGCTACCTGCCCGCCGGTTACCCCGACGTGCAGACCAGCGTCGACGCTGCCGTCGCCCTCGCCGAGAACGGCGTGGACGTCATCGAGCTCGGCCTGCCGTACTCCGACCCCGTCATGGACGGCCCGGTCATCCAGCGTGCGGCCGAGGAGAGCCTGGCGAACGGCTTCCAGGTCGCGCAGGTCTTCGACGCCGTGAACCAGATCACCGAGCGCGCCGACGTGCCGGTGCTCGTGATGACGTACTGGAACCCGGTCCTCCGCTACGGCGTGGACCGCTTCGCCGACGACCTCGTCGCCGCCGGTGCCGCCGGGCTCATCACGCCCGACCTGATCCCGGACGAAGCCGCCGAGTGGATGGCCTCGTCGGAGCGGACCGGCCTGGACCGCGTGTTCCTCGCGGCACCGTCCTCGTCCGACTCCCGGATGCAGCAGGCGGTGCAGGCGAGCCGCGGGTTCGTCTACGCCGTCTCGACGATGGGCGTCACCGGAGCACGGGCAGGCGTCGACGTCGCTGCACGCACGGTGGTGTCGCGGCTCCGTGACGCCGGCGTCGCGCGCACCTGCGTGGGCCTCGGCATCTCGACGGCCGAGCAGGTCGCCGAGGTCCTGGAGTACGCCGACGGCGCGATCGTCGGCTCGGCGTTCGTCCGCGCACTGGCCGACCTCGGGGTGCAGGGGGTCGCCGACCGCGCGGCCGACCTCACCACCGGCGCCCGCCGCTCCTAGTCCAGTTCCTGGCGGGCCCACGGTCCGCGCTACAGTGAGCGGGGCCGACGACACGTCGACACCGCGCCCCGTCAGTTCCGAAAGGCGACCGTTCCTCCATGCCCCTCCTGAGCATCCCGAGCCCGAGCACCGCCTGGCAGTACTTCGACCTGACCGCCTGGCTGCGCGACGTGTTCGGTTGGTCGCTGCCGCTCGACTTCCGCATCCACGCGTACGCGATCTGCATCCTGCTCGGGATCGTCGCCGCGGTCCTGCTCGCGAACCGCCGCCTCAACGCGCGCGGCGTCGAGCGCTGGATCATCATCGACATCGCGATCTGGGCGGTGCCCGCCGGCATCATCGGCGGCCGGCTCTTCCACGTGTTCACGCACGTGTCCGACTACTTCGGCCCCGGCATCGACCCGCTGTCCTTCCTGTACATCTGGGAGGGCGGGCTCGCCATCTTCGGCGCCCTGATCCTCGGGTCCGTCGGTGCCTGGATCGGCTGCCGCCAGGTCGGCCTGCGGTTCACGTCGTTCATCGACGCCGTCGTACCCGGGGTGCTGCTCGCGCAGGCGTTCGGTCGGCTCGGCAACTACTTCAACCACGAGCTCTTCGGCATGCCGACCAGCCTGCCGTGGGGCCTGCAGATCGAGTCGACGAACGCCGCGTTCCCGAAGGGCCTGCCCGAGGGCACGCTGTTCCACCCGACGTTCCTCTACGAGATCATCTGGAACGTCCTGGGCGTCGTCGTCATCCTGCTGCTCGACCGCAAGTTCACGCTCCAGTGGGGCAAGGTCCTCGCCCTGTACCTGATCTGGTACGGCGTCGGCCGGTCCTTCCTCGAGTCGATCCGCGTCGACACCAGCGAGACCTTCGCGGGCATCCGCACCAACGTCTGGATGTCGTTCGCGGCCATCCTGCTCGGGATCGTCATCTTCATCGTGCAGAGCCGTCGGCACACCGGCAAGGAGCCGAGCCCGTACCTGCCCGGTCGCGAGCCGCGTCCGAAGTCCGATGTAGACTCCGACGACACCTTCTCGGAGCACGAGGACGACGACGAACGCCTCGTCGCCCAGGGCTCCGGAGCGGTCACGACTCCCACTGACCGCGCCTAGGAGCACTCCTCCCCGCCACAAGCGGGGCACGGGCACCAGTCCCGCCCGTCTGGGCGGAACGCACCACCGGGCCACCGCTGTCCCTGTTCCACTTCCTCGTGAGGACGGTTCCCCCATGGCGCTCCAGCCACTCCAGCCCTCGGCACCGAAGTCCCTCGTGCCGCCGCGCCGGCGGTTCTCGGCGGTCCCCGACGCCACCGGCATGTACGACCCGGCGAACGAGAAGGACGCCTGCGGTCTCGCGATGGTCGCGACGCTGCGCGGGACGCCCGGCCACGACATCGTCGACGCTGCACTCGGCGCCCTCCGCAACCTCGAGCACCGCGGTGCCGTCGGTTCGGACGCCGGCACGGGCGACGGCGCGGGCATCCTGTGCCAGGTGCCGGACGAGTTCCTGCGCGCCGTGGTGCCGTTCGACCTGCCGGCGGCGGGGGAGTACGCGGTCGGCACGGCCTACCTGCCGACCGACGAGGGCGACCGGCACGCCGTCAAGGGCGCCGTCGAACGACTGGCGCGCGAAGAGGGCCTCAAGGTCCTCGGCTGGCGCGAGGTCCCGGTGCGCCCCGAGGTGCTCGGCACCCTGGCGCGCGCGGCCATGCCGGCGTTCGAGCAGCTGTTCGTCGCCTCGGTGCGCCACGACGTGCACGGCGCCTCGTGGAGCGGCATCGCGCTGGACCGCCAGACCTACCGGCTGCGCAAGCGCGCCGAGCACGCGAACGACCTGTACTTCATGTCGCTGTCGAGCCGCACCATGGTCTACAAGGGCATGGTCACGACGCTGCAGCTCGAGCCGTTCTACCCGGACCTCAGCGACGAGCGCTTCGCGTCGAAGCTCGCGATCGTGCACTCGCGCTACTCGACCAACACGTTCCCGTCGTGGCCGCTCGCGCAGCCCTTCCGGACGATCGCGCACAACGGTGAGATCAACACGGTGCGCGGCAACCGCAACTGGATGCGCGCACGCCAGTCGCAGCTCGAGAGCGAACTGATCGGCGACGTCGCGCCGCTGCTGCCGATCGTCAGCCCCGGTGCGAGCGACTCGGCGTCGTTCGACGAGGTGCTCGAGCTCCTGACCCTGACCGGCCGGACGCTGCCGCACGCGGTGTCGATGATGGTGCCGGAGGCCTGGGAGAACCAGGTCGGGATGGACCCGGAGCTGCGGGCCTTCTACGAGTACCACTCGATGCTCATGGAGCCGTGGGACGGTCCGGCCGCCATCACCTTCACCGACGGCTCGCTCGTCGGCGCGACCCTCGACCGCAACGGGCTGCGTCCCGGGCGCTTCCTCGTCACCGACGACGGGCTCATCGTCATGGGGTCCGAGACCGGTGTCATCGACGTGCCCGCCGCGAAGGTCGTCCGCAAGGGCCGTCTGCGCCCCGGCCGGATGTTCCTGGTGGACACCGAGGCCGGCCGCATCATCGAGGACGACGAGGTCAAGCAGGGCCTGGCGTCCTCCGGCCCCTGGGGCGAATGGCTCGACGAGGGCCGCATCAACCTGAACGACCTGCCCGACCGCGAGCACATCGTGCACACCCCGGCATCGGTCACCCGTCGGCAGCGTGCGTTCGGGTACACCGAAGAAGAGGTCCGCATCCTGCTCCGCCCGATGGCGCAGGTGGGCGCGGAGCCGCTCGGTGCGATGGGGTCCGACACCCCGATCGCGGTGCTCTCGCAGCGCCCCCGGCTGCTGTTCGACTACTTCACCCAGCAGTTCGCCCAGGTGACGAACCCGCCGCTCGACTCGATCCGCGAGCAGGTCATCACCTCGATGGGCATGGGCCTCGGTCCGGAGCGCAACCTGCTGTCGGCCGGTCCCGAGCACGCGAAGCAGATCACGCTCGACTTCCCGGTGATCGACAACGACCAGCTCGCCAAGGTGCAGCACTTCGAGACGGAGTCGGGTCGGCACCTGACGGTCACGATCAAGGGCCTGTACCGCGTCGACGCCGGCAAGAAGGCGATGCAGAAGCGCATCGCCGCCGTGTGCGACGAGGTCGACGCCGCGATCGAGTCGGGCAAGCAGTTCATCGTGCTGTCGGACCGCGACGGCAACGCCGAGCAGGCGCCCGTGCCGAGCCTGTTGCTGCTCGCCGCCGTGCACCACCACCTGATCCGCACCGAGCAGCGCATGAAGGTCGGCCTGATCGTCGAGGCCGGCGACGTGCGCGAGGTCCACCACGTGGCGTCCCTCATCGGGTACGGCGCGTCGGCGATCAACCCGTACCTCGCGATGGAGACCTGCGAGAACCTGGTCCGTGCCGGCATGATCACCGGGATCACCCCGGAGCAGGCCGTCAAGAACGTGATCAAGGCGCTCGGCAAGGGCGTCCTGAAGATCATGTCGAAGATGGGCATCTCGACGGTGTCGAGCTACGCCGGCGCCCAGGCGTTCGAAGCCGTGGGGCTCAGCCAGGAGTTCGTCGACAAGTACTTCACCGGCACGTCGTCGATCCTCGGCGGGGTCGACATCGACGTCATCGCGAAGGAGAACGCCGAGCGGCACGCCCAGGCGTACCCGCAGGACGGCGCGGTCCTGTCGCACGAGCGACTGCAGACCGGCGGCGAGTACCAGTGGCGTCGCGAAGGCCCCCCGCACCTGTTCAACCCGGACACCGTCTTCCGGCTGCAGCACGCCACCCGTGCCCGCCGGTACGACATCTTCCGTGAGTACTCGAGTGCCGTGGACGACCAGTCCGAGGAGCTCATGACGCTGCGCGGGCTGTTCCGCTTCAAGCACGGCGTCCGCAAGCCCGTCGCGCTCGACGAGGTCGAGTCGATCGAGTCGATCGTCAAGCGCTTCAACACGGGTGCGATGTCGTACGGCTCCATCTCGAAGGAAGCCCACGAGACGCTCGCGATCGCGATGAACCGCCTCGGTGGCCGCTCGAACACGGGCGAGGGCGGCGAGGACGTCGACCGGCTGCTCGACCCCGAGCGCCGCAGCGCGATCAAGCAGGTCGCCTCCGGGCGGTTCGGCGTGACGAGCATGTACCTCACCCACGCCACCGACATCCAGCTGAAGATGGCGCAGGGTGCGAAGCCCGGCGAGGGCGGCCAGCTGCCCCCGCAGAAGGTGTACCCGTGGGTCGCCCGCACCCGGCACGCCACCGCCGGCGTCGGCCTCATCTCGCCGCCGCCGCACCACGACATCTACTCGATCGAGGACCTCAAGCAGCTGATCTTCGACGTGAAGCGCGCCAACCCGGCCGCACGCGTCCACGTGAAGCTCGTGAGCCAGTCCGGCATCGGCGCGGTCGCGGCCGGCGTGACGAAGGCCCTGGCCGACGTCGTGCTCGTGTCCGGACACGACGGTGGCACGGGTGCGTCCCCGCTCAACTCGCTCAAGCACGCCGGCACCCCGTGGGAGATCGGCCTCGCCGAGACGCAGCAGACGCTCATGCTGAACGGCATGCGCGACCGCGTCGTCGTGCAGGTCGACGGTCAGATGAAGACCGGGCGCGACGTCGTCGTGGCAGCCCTGCTCGGCGCCGAGGAGTACGGCTTCGCCACCGCTCCGCTCGTCGTCGAGGGCTGCATCCTGATGCGCGTGTGCCACCTCGACACGTGTCCGGTGGGGGTCGCGACGCAGAACCCCGAGCTCCGCAAGCGCTTCTCCGGCAAGCCCGAGTTCGTCGTGAACTTCTTCGAGTTCATCGCGCAGGAAGTGCGCGAGCTCCTCGCCGAGCTCGGCTTCCGCACCCTCGACGAGGCGATCGGCCGGTCCGACGCCCTCGACGTCGACCGTGCCCTCGAGCACTGGAAGGCGTCAGGGCTCGACCTCGCACCGGTCCTCGCGGGTTCGCACTTCGAGGACGCCGAGCCCCGTCGCCACCAGCGCGAGCAGGACCACGAGCTCGAGCAGCACTTCGACGTGGGGCTGATCCAGCAGACCGCCGACGTGCTCGACCACGGCGGCTCGATCGCGCTCGACCTGCCCATCCGCAACACCGAACGCGCGGTCGGCACGATGCTCGGCCACGAGGTCACCAAACGGCACGGCGAGCACGGGCTGCCCAGCGGCTCGATCGACGTCACGCTGCGCGGTTCCGCCGGACAGTCGCTCGGCGCGTTCATGCCCGCCGGCATCACCCTGCGCCTCATCGGCGACAGCAACGACTACGTCGGCAAGGGCCTGTCCGGTGGCGAGATCATCGTGCGGCCGGACGCCGGTTCGGGCTTCGACCCGGCGGAGAACGTCATCGCCGGCAACGTGATCGGCTACGGAGCGACCCAGGGCAGCATGTTCATCCGCGGCATCGTAGGCGAGCGCTTCCTGGTGCGCAACTCGGGGGCGACCGCGGTGGTCGAGGGCGTGGGCGACCACGCGCTCGAGTACATGACGGGCGGGCTCGCGCTCATCCTGGGCGAGACCGGTCGGAACCTCGGGGCCGGCATGTCGGGCGGCACCGCGTACGTCCGTGGTCTGCGCGAGGAGCACGTCAACACCGACGCCCTCGCGACCGGTGAACTCCGACTCGAGGCGCTCGACAGCGCCGACGTCGAGATCGTCACCGACCTGCTCACCCGGCACGCCGAGGAGACCGGTTCGACGCTCGCGTCCGACCTGCTCGAGTCCGGCGACCTGAGCGACTTCGTCAAGGTGCTGCCGCGTGACTACGCGGCGGTGCTCGAGACCCGTCAGCGCGCCGTCGACGAGGGGCTCGACCCCGACGGCGACGTCGTGTGGAACCGAATCATGGAGGTGACCGGTGGCTGAGCGTCACGCACGTGTGGAACCGGCAGCGCCCGACACGACCCCGGAGGTGACCGGTGGCTGACCCCAAGGGATTCCTCAAGGTCCAGGAACGCGAACTGCCGGCACGGCGCCCCGTGCCCGTCCGGCTCATGGACTGGAAAGAGGTCTACGAGCAGCAGGAGTCGGGTGCCCTCAAGCGCCAGGCCGGCCGCTGCATGGACTGCGGCGTGCCGTTCTGCCACCAGGGCTGCCCCCTCGGCAACCTGATCCCGGAGTGGAACGACCTGACCTGGCGCGGTGAAGGCCGTCAGGCGATCGAGCGACTGCACGCGACGAACAACTTCCCGGAGTTCACGGGCCGGCTGTGCCCCGCTCCGTGCGAGTCCTCGTGCGTGCTCGGCATCAACCAGCCGCCCGTGACGATCAAGCAGGTCGAGGTCTCGATCATCGACGAGGCGTTCCAGAACGGCTGGGTCACCCCGCACCCGCCGGAGCGTCTGACGGGCAAGACCGTCGCCGTCGTGGGTTCCGGCCCCGCCGGGCTGGCCGCCGCGCAGCAGCTCACGCGCGCCGGGCACACCGTCGCCGTCTACGAGCGCGACGACCGCATCGGTGGGCTGCTCCGCTACGGGATCCCGGACTTCAAGATGGAGAAGCGCCAGATCGACGCGCGCCTGTCCCAGATGCAGGCCGAGGGCACCCGCTTCCGTGCGGGCGTCGAGATCGGCCGCGACATCACCTGGGACGACCTGAAGTCGCGCTACGACGCGGTCGTCGTCGCGACCGGCGCCACGGTGCCGCGCGACCTGCCGATCCCGGGGCGCGACCTCGAGGGCGTGCACTTCGCGATGGACTACCTGGTCCAGCAGAACAAGGCGAACGCCGGCACCCGGGTCGACAACCAGCTGACCGCCGAGGGCAAGCACGTCGTCGTGATCGGCGGCGGTGACACCGGTGCGGACTGCATCGGCACCGCGCACCGGCAGGGCGCCCTGAGCGTGACGAACCTGGCGATCGGCAAGCAGCCGCCGCTGGAGCGTCCGTCCGAGCAGCCGTGGCCGATGTTCCCGACCGTCTTCGAGGTCACGAGCGCCCACGAAGAGGGCGGCGAGCGGCACTTCCTCGCCTCGACCGTCGAGTTCCTGGCGAACGAGGCCGGCGAGGTCCGGGCGCTCCGGGTCGCCGAGACCGAGTACCTCGACGGTCGTCGCGTGCCGAAGGCCGGCTCCGAGCGTGAGATCCCCGCAGACCTCGTGCTCGTCGCGATGGGCTTCACCGGTCCGGAATCCGACACGATCGAGCCGCAGCTCGGTCTGCCGACGACGGTGTCCGGTGCGCTCGACCGCCGCGCCGACTACACGACGAACGAGGCGGGCGTGTTCGTCGCCGGTGACGCCGGCCGCGGGCAGTCCCTGATCGTCTGGGCGATCGCCGAGGGCCGCGCCGCGGCGGCGAAGGTCGACGAGTACCTCGAGGGCTCGACGATCCTGCCGGCGCCGGTGAAGGCGACCGACCGCGCGATGTCGGTCTGAGATGACGGATCGCCGCATGACCAACCACCACCAGATGCTCACCCCCCGGTGAGCGAGGGGCCACCAGCACTCGATAAGGTGCTGGTGGCCTCGCTTCGTTCCGCGCGGCCCCACAGCGCGGAAACCAGAGCATCATCCACCACCACGAAGGAATCCATTGAGACGCGCAAAGATCGTTTCGACGCTCGGACCGGCAACGTCGGACTACGAGACCGTCAAGGAGATCATCGAAGCGGGCGTCGACGTCGCCCGACTCAACCTCAGCCACGGTGACTACAGCGTCCACGAGGCCAACTACGTGAACGTCCGTCGCGCTGCCGAGGAGCTCGGCAAGCCGGTCGCGATCCTCGTCGACCTGCAGGGTCCGAAGATCCGTCTGGCCAAGTTCGCCGACGGCCCGCACGACCTGGCGGTCGGCGACGTGTTCACGATCACGACCGAGGACGTCCCCGGCTCCAAGGAGATCTGCGGCACGACGTTCAAGGGCCTGCCCCAGGACGTCAAGCCCGGCGACCCGCTGCTCATCGACGACGGTCGGGTCCGCCTGCGCGTGCTCGACACCGACGGCGTCCGTGTCCGCACCGAGGTCGTCGTCGGCGGCACCGTGTCGAACAACAAGGGCATCAACCTGCCCGGCGTCGCCGTCAACGTCCCGGCGCTGAGCGAGAAGGACGAGGCCGACCTCCGCTGGGGCATCCGCCAGGGCGCCGACCTCATCGCGCTCTCGTTCGTCCGCAACGCCTCGGACGTCGTCCGCGCGCACGAGATCATGGACGAAGAGGGCAAGCGCCTCCCCGTCATCGCGAAGATCGAGAAGCCGCAGGCCGTCGACGCGCTCGAGGAGATCATCGACGCCTTCGACAGCATCATGGTCGCCCGCGGTGACCTCGGCGTCGAGCTCCCGCTCGAGGCCGTCCCGATCGTGCAGAAGCGGGCCGTCGAGCTCGCCCGCCGCATGGCGAAGCCGGTCATCGTCGCGACCCAGATGCTCGAGTCGATGATCTCGTCGCCGATCCCGACCCGCGCCGAGACCTCCGACGTCGCGAACGCCGTCCTCGACGGTGCGGACGCGGTCATGCTCTCGGGCGAGACCAGCGTCGGCGAGTACCCGGTGCAGACCGTCCGCACGATGGCCCGCATCGTCGAGTCGACCGAGGACCACGGCCTTGAGCGCATCGCGCCGCTCGGCACCAAGCCGCGCACCCTCGGCGGGGCGATCACCCTCGCCGCGGTCGAGATCGCGGAGTTCACCGAGGCCTCGTACCTCTGCGTGTTCACCGAGTCCGGCGACTCGGCGCGCCGCATGTCGCGTCTGCGCCACGGCCTGCCGATCATCGCCTTCACCCCGAACGAGGCCACGCGTCGCCGCATGGCGCTCACCTGGGGCGTCCGGTCCTTCCTGGTCGAGCGCAAGACCCACACCGACGAGCTCTTCTCGCAGGTGGACGACGTCCTGCTCGAGAACGGCCTGGCCGCCCCCGGCGACCGCGTCATCGTGACGGCCGGTTCGCCTCCCGGGATCGAGGGCTCGACGAACGACCTGCGCGTGCACCGGGTGGGCGACGCCCACGCCGAGGCCGCTCCCGCCTACGTGCGGGACTGATCCGCAGGATCCCGACGCCGACAGGGCGCGGACAGGAGGCCCGGCGCACGAACACGCGTCGCCTCCGGTCCGCGCCCTGCCGCGTTCTGCCCGGACGCCGGACGCCGGACGCTGGACGCGCCGCGGCTGCGCCCCGCCGTGGTCGTCGCGCCCCCGCACACCGGGGCGCGACGGCGTCTGCGGGGCGCGACAGCCCGGCCCGACACCGACGCCCGTCGCGTCCCATCCGGGCGCGGACGGAAGGCACGGGGCACGTGGTGCGCGCAGCCTCCGGTCCGCGCCCTGTCGCGTCCCGCCGCCAACGTACCCGTGGTGCGCCCCGCCGTGGTCGTCGCGCCCCCACACATCGGGGCGCGACGGCGTCCGCGGGGCGCGGACAGGAGGCACGGCGCACGAACACGCGTCGCCTCCGGTCCGCGCCCTGCCGCGTCTCCACGGCCGTGGTGGCGACCACCGGTCGGCCGCAGGCGGCAGGATGGCTGCTGTGAGCCTCCAGACCGAACACCCGACGCCGCGCGCCGACGTCCGCCGCTGGCGCCGCTACCTGGCCGACGAACGCGCCGAGGGCGCCGTGTACCGCAACCTGGCCGCGCGGCGGTCCGGCGAGGAACGCGAGATCCTCGCCGCGCTGGCCGAGGCCGAGGGACGGCACGAGCAGCACTGGCTCGACCTGCTCGGTGACGACGTCGGACGTCCGCAGCGGGGCAGTCTGCGCACCCGGGTCCTCGCGACGCTGGCGAAGCGGTTCGGGTCGGTGTTCGTCCTCGCGTTGATGCAGCGCGCCGAGGACCGCTCGCCGTACGCCGACGACGACGACGCGACCGCGAGCATGGCCGCCGACGAGCGCATCCACGGCGAAGTGGTGCGCGGGCTCGCGAACCGCGGTCGGATGCGGTTGTCGGGCACCTTCCGTGCGGCGGTCTTCGGCGCCAACGACGGACTCGTGTCGAACCTGGCCCTCATCATCGGCATCAGCGCGTCGGGCGCCGACCGGCACTTCGTGCTGCTGAGCGGCATCGCGGGCCTGCTCGCCGGAGCCCTGTCGATGGGTGCGGGGGAGTACGTGTCGGTCCGGTCGCAGCGCGAACTGCTCGAGGCGTCCGCACCGCACCCCGAGGCCGGCCGCGCCGTGGCGGACCTCGACGTCGACGCGAACGAGCTGGCCTTGGTGTACCGCGCCCGCGGGATGGCCGAGGCTGAGGCGACCGAGCACGCAGCGCACGTGCTGTCCGGCATCGGCGAGCGACGCCCGTCGACCGGTCCGGGCACCGTCACCGACGACCACGAGGCGGTGGGCAACGGCCTGAGCGCCGCGGTGTCGAGCTTCCTGTTCTTCGCGTCGGGCGCGATCATCCCGGTGCTGCCGTTCCTGTTCGGCATGCAGGGGTGGGCGGCCATCGCGGTCGCCGGCACGCTCGTCGGACTCGCCCTGCTCGGCACCGGTGCGGTCGTCGGCGTGCTGAGCGGTGCGTCGCCGGGCAAGCGGGCGTTCCGGCAGCTGGCGATCGGGTTCGGCGCCGCGGTCGTGACCTACGCGCTCGGGCTGCTGTTCGGGACGGGCACCGCGTAGCGGCGGACGGGGCACCGCCTACCGGCGGACGGCGGCTCGCGGCGGGAGCAGCAGCAGGGCCGCGGCACCGACGACGATGAGGGCGATGCCCGCGAAGACCATGAACACCGTGAGCGCGAGGCCGGGCGCGACGAGCACGACGACACCGCCGAGGATCGACAGCACGCCGCTCACCAGCGTCGGCACCCGGGACGACCCGGGGTGGCCGACGAAGCCGCCCACGATCGACACGATGCCCTCGATCACGAAGCCGACCCCGGCGAGCACGGCGTAGACGACCAGGGGGATCGCGGGGTCGAGCAGCGCGACGAGTCCGGCGACCGCGACGAGCGCACCGACGATCCCGGAGGTCCACCGCCACACCGTCGGCGTCCCGTGCCCGCGCGCCGCAGCCACGACCCGCAGGGCGCCGGCGACGACGAGGTAGACGCCGAACAGCAGCGCCACGAGGACGAGCGACGGCCGGGGCCACACGATGGCGACGATCCCCAGGGCGATCGCGACGACCGCCGTGACGACGACGAACACCCGGAACGTGCGGACGGCACGAGAATCCACGGACACTCCTCCTGATCGGACCGCTGGAGTCCCGAACGCTACCCGGCCGACGGCGAGCCCGTGCGGTCCTCGGTCGAGCGGGTGCAACCGGATGCAACCCCCGCGGTCGTACGGTGCGAGCAGCACGCGAACCGTGCGTGCCCCGACAGCGTCGTCGAAAGGCCACCACCATGACCATCGCACCATCGCCCACCAGCTACGCCGCACCCGGCGAACCGGGCTCCCTCGTGCAGTACCGATCGCGGTACGACCACTTCATCGGCGGCGAGTACGTCCCGTCGACGAGCGGGCAGTACTTCGAGAACCCCACCCCCGTCACCGGCAAGGTCTTCACCGAGGTCGCGCGCGGTGACTCCACCGACGTCGACCGTGCGGTGGCGGCGGGCTGGAAGGCGTTCCCGGCCTGGGGGCGGACGAGCGCCGCCGAGCGCGCGGTCATCCTCAACAAGATCGCCGACCGCATGGAGGAGCACCTCGAGATGCTCGCCGTCGCCGAGACGTGGGAGAACGGCAAGCCGATCCGCGAGACCCTCGGCGCCGACATCCCGCTCGCGATCGACCACTTCCGCTACTTCGCCGGAGCGATCCGCGCACAGGAGGGCTCGGCCGGCGAGATCGACCACGACACCGTGGCGTACCACTTCCACGAACCGCTGGGCGTCGTCGGACAGATCATCCCGTGGAACTTCCCGATCCTGATGGCCGTGTGGAAGCTCGCACCGGCCCTGGCCGCCGGCAACTGCGTCGTGCTGAAGCCCGCCGAGCAGACCCCGGCGTCGATCCACGTGCTCGTCGAGCTCATCCGCGACCTCCTGCCCGCCGGCGTGCTCAACGTCGTCAACGGCTTCGGCATCGAGGTCGGCGCGCCCCTCGCCCAGCACCCGGACATCCGGAAGATCGCGTTCACCGGCGAGACCACCACCGGACGGCTGATCATGCAGTACGCCTCGCAGAGCCTCATCCCGGTGACGCTCGAGCTCGGCGGCAAGAGCCCGAACGTGTTCTTCCCCGACGTCGCCGCCGAGAAGGACTCGTTCTACGACAAGGCACTCGAGGGCTTCACCTTCTTCAACCTCAACCAGGGCGAGGTCTGCACGTGTCCGTCCCGGGCGCTCGTGGCGAAGGAGATCTACGACGGGTTCGTCGCCGACGGCCTCGACCGGGTGCGCGCCGTCAAGCAGGGGCACCCGCTCGACCTGTCCACGATGATCGGCGCCCAGGCGTCGAACGACCAGCTCGAGAAGATCCTGAGCTACATCGACATCGGCAAGCAGGAGGGCGCGAAGCTGCTCACCGGCGGGGAGCGCGCGGACCTCGGCGGGGAGCTCTCCGGCGGGTACTACGTCACGCCGACGGTGTTCGAGGGCGTCAACTCGATGCGGATCTTCCAGGAGGAGATCTTCGGTCCGGTCCTCGCGTTGACGTCCTTCAGCGGCTACGACGACGCGATCGCCACGGCCAACGACACCCTCTACGGACTCGGTGCCGGGGTGTGGAGCCGCGAGGCCACGACGCTGTACCGCGCTGGTCGTGACATCCAGGCCGGACGGGTGTGGTCGAACACGTACCACCAGTACCCGGCGGGAGCGGCGTTCGGCGGGTACAAGCAGTCCGGCATCGGGCGCGAGAACCACAAGATGATGCTCGACCACTACCAGCAGACGAAGAACCTGCTCGTGTCCTACGCCGATGGTCCGATGGGCTTCTTCTGATGCCCGACACCGCACGCGTGGCGGTCACGCCGGCGGCGGGGGAGCTCCTGCGCACCCTCGCCGCCCGGCACGGCCCGCTGATGTTCCACCAGTCGGGCGGCTGCTGTGACGGCTCGAGCCCGATGTGCTACCCCGTCGGCATGTTCCGGACCGGCTCCGGCGACGTCCTGCTCGGGGCACTCGAGGTCGACGGCCTCGACCCCGTCGAGGTGTACATGTCGGTGTCGCAGTTCGAGTACTGGAAGTACACGCACCTGACGATCGACGTCGTCGACGGTCGCGGCGGCGGGTTCTCGGTCGAGAGCCCCGAGGGCAAGCGGTTCCTGACCCGGTCGCGGATGTTCGACGACGCCGAGCTGGCGGATCTCGGCCTGGTCCCGGTCGCGCACCGGACGTAGGCTGGCCGTACTCGTCGCGACGGTGCGGCGGGTGGGGTCGATCGGAGGACGCATGCGCGCACCCGACCGGCTCCGCCCGCTCGTCGCCGCGTCCTGGCGGCGGTCCGCGGCGGTCGACCCGGACGGGGTCCCCGCGCTCGCGCTCGGTGACGACGAGCTCGACGCCGCCCGCCGTGACGGCCCCCTCGCCACCCTGCTGCCCGTGGTCCGGCACCTGCTGCTCGACGACACCCGGTCCGCCGGCTGCGTCCTCGCCGTCGGCGACGCTTCCGGTCGGCTCGTGTGGGTCGACGGCGCGCGGACGGCCCGACGTGCTGCCGAGGACATGGGCTTCGTCCCCGGCGCCGACTGGGCCGAGGACCGCGTCGGCACGAGCGCGCCCGGTACCGCCCTGCGGCTCGACCGGCCGGTGCAGATCCGCTCCGACGAGCACTACGCCAACGCCGTCAAGCCGTGGTCCTGCAGCGCCGTGCCCGTGCACGACGCTCACGGTGCCACCGTCGGCGTGCTCGACCTGACGGGCGACGACCGGGCCGTCGAACGTCACACCCTCTCGCTCCTCGCCGCCACGGTCGCCGCCGCCGAGGCGCGGCTCGCCCTGGCCGCGAGCCGGTTCCCGGGGTCCGCCACGTCGACGCTGCGCGCACGCGGCGCAGAACTGTCGGTCCTCGGCACCGACACCGCCGTCCTGCGCGTCCACGACCGCCGGATCCACCTGTCCGCGCGGCACTCCGAGCTCCTGGTCGTCCTCGCCGCCCACCCCGACGGGTTGGCGGCCGCCGACCTCGCGCACGCCGTGTACGGCGACGCCGGCGCCGTCGTGACGCTGCGCGCCGAGGTGGTGCGGCTCCGACGGGTCCTCGCGGAGCACGCGTCGGGCGTGACCGTGACGTCGCGACCGTACCGGGTGACCGGGATGGCGACCGACGTCGACACCGTGCTGTCCGCGCTCGACCGCGGGGCGCGCCTCCAGGCCGTCGACCGGTACACCGGACCGGTCCTGCCGGGGTCGGCTGCGCCGGGGGTGGACGCCGTGCGCGACCTGGTGCGCAGTCGGTTCCGCGAGTCGGTCGTCGCGGACGGCAGCGTCGAGGCGCTGCTCGCGTGGGCGCGGACGCCGGACGGGGCGGCGGACGCGCGCGTGCTCCGCGCGCTGCTCGCGGTCCTGCCGCGGCGGTCGCCGCGACGGGCCGGTCTCGTGGCGGCGATCGAGGCGCTCGAGGGTTCCTGAGCCGGTCGGGACGACCCGGCCTGGAGGCACGCCCCGCGCGGTCGGGACCGCCGACGGTGCGCGCCTCCCGGCCTGGTGATCAGGAACCGGAGGTCGGCGCCGGCGTGGTGGTCGCGTCGGGCGTCGGCGGGGTGGGTGCCGTGGGCTTCGCGCCGTCCTTCGGCGGGGTGGGTGCCTTCCCCTCGTCGCCCTTCGGCGGCACGGGCACCGTCGCGGTGTCGCCGGCCTTCGGCAGTGCCGTGCAGCCGGGCGCCGTCGCGGGGCCGCCCTCGGGCGGAGCGGGCAGCGTCGCGGCGTCGCCGTCGGCCGGAGCCGGAGCCGGTGTGGTCGCGCTGGTCGGAGCACCGCTCGGTGCGCCCGTCGGGGTGCTCGGCGCCGGGGTGGTCGTCGCGGCGTTCGCCGTGGCGATGCCGAACCCGCCGAGCACCAGCACCGCGGCTGCGGCCGTGCCGATCCCGACCCGTCGCAGGAGTGCGCCGCGTCGCTGGGTGGCGGTGGTGGTCGAGTCGTCTCGTTCGTCGAGCATGGTGGTTCCGTTCCGTGACCGGGCGGATCCGGGTGATCCGCCGCTGGAGACGACGCTCGAGTCCGAATCTGAAGCATGCCTGAAGCACAGGGGTTCTCCAGCGTCCTCCATGCTCGGTGGCCGCCGGAGCGCCCTACGGTGTCCGCCGTGCCTGTTCCCGCTCGAATCCTGGTCGTCGACGACGACGACTCCATCCGGACCTCCGTCGCGACGACCCTGCGTGCCGAGGGCTTCCTCGTCGCCGAGGCGTCCGACGGACGCGACCTCGTCGAGGACCTCCGCCGCGCCGCGCCCGACCTCGTCCTGCTGGACTGGATGCTGCCCGGGCCGAGCGGCATCGTGCTCGCTGGCCGGGTTCGCTCCACCTCGGACGCCGCCGTCGTCATGATGACCGCGCGGGACGAGCTCGACGAGCGGTTGCGCGGCTTCGCCGAGGGCGCCGACGACTACGTGGTGAAGCCGTTCGCGATGGCCGAGCTGGTGGCGCGGGTGACGGCGGTGCTCCGGCGGCGCGGGCGGATCCCGTCGGTCGTCGAGGTCGGCGACCTCGTCCTCGACCCGGACGCCGCCACCGCTCGGCGTGCCGGGGTCCTGCTCGACCTCACCGCGACGGAGTTCCGTCTGCTGCGGTTCCTCGCCGAGAGCCGGGGCCGCACCGTGTCGAAGGGGCAGATCACGACGCAGGTGTGGGGCTACGACGACGTCGCGGCGAACGTCGTCGAGGTCCACCTCAGCGCCCTCCGACGGAAGATGGAGGCGCACGGACCGCGGCTCGTGCACACCGTGCGCGGCATCGGGTACCGGCTGAGCGACGAGCGGACGGCCGCGTGACCGTCGACAGCGGCCCGCTCCGCACGACCTCGTTGCGGCTCCGCACGGTCGTCGCGATCGTGGTCCTGCTCGCGGTGCTGCTCGCCGGGCTGGCGGTCGCCGTCGAGGTGCTGCTCGGCATCCGACTGCGCGCCCAGGCCGAGGACCGCCTCCGTGACCGGGCGTCGGCCGCCGCGGCGCTCGTCGGGACCGTCGACGCCGAGGACCTCGCCGACCGGCTCTCCGCGCAGGGGCTGTCGGTGCGCATCGTCCGGCCGGACGGTGGGGCCGTCGAGGCCGGTCCGACGCCGGACCAGCTGCGGACGGGTCCGCCGGACCCTGGCGGCCTGCCGGCGACGGTGCCGCGCGGCAGCGGACTCGTCGGTGGGACGACACCCACGGCCGTTGCGACGCCGACGACCACCGCGGACGGCGCCACGGTCACGTCGTCGTCCGTGCGCGAGGACGACGGGGTGCTCACCCTCGTGAGCCGACTCGACGACGGCACCCGCATCACGCTGACCGTCGGAACCCGCGACGTGCAGGACACCCTGGTGCAGCTCGGCTGGGTGATGGGCGGTGCCTCCGCGGCGTTCCTCGGGGTCGCCGTCCTCGGGGTGGTGCTCGTCGTCCGCCGGTCCCTGCGGCCGCTCGACGAGATGGCGACGACCGCGCGGTCGATCGCGGGCGGCGACCGCGGACGGCGACTCCGACCCTCTCGGCAGGACACCGAGATCGGCCGCGTCGCCGTCGCCATGGACGAGATGCTCGACGCCGTCGAGGGCGCGGAGCGCGAGGCCGTCGCCGCGGAGGCACGGGTCCGCTCGTTCCTCTCCGACGCCGCGCACGAGCTGCGGACGCCGGTCGCCGGGGTCCGGGCAGCGGCCGACACGCTCGTGCGCGACGGTGGCGGCGACGTCGCCACGCGCGAGGTGCTCGCCGTGCACGTCGTCCGCCAGGCTGACCGAGCCGCACGGCTCATCGAGGACATGCTCACGATGGCCCGGCTCGACCGGGGGATCGAGCTCGACCGACGACCGGTGGACCTCGGCCCCTTCCTGGTGGCGGAGGGCGACCGGTTGCGGGTGCGGCTGCCGTCCGTCGCACTCGAGGTCGTGGTGCCCGAGCGGCCCGTGTGCGCCGACGTCGATGCCGAGCGGCTCGCCCAGGTCGTCGGCAACCTCGTCGACAACGCCGCCCGCGCTGCCGGACCCGCAGGCCGCATCGTCGTCTCCCTCGACGATCCTGGGGCCGGCTCCGTGGTCCGGGTGGCGGACGACGGTCCGGGCATCCCGACCCAGGACCGTGCGCGGGTGTTCGACCGACTCGTCCGCCTCGAGGCCGCTCGCGACGCCCGTTCCGGCGGGGCCGGACTGGGCCTGCCGATCGCACGGGGCATCGCCGAGGCGCACGGCGGGTCCCTGCAGCACGCCGACGACCGCGAAGGCGGCGAGGGCGACGTGCTCGGCGGTGCGGTGTTCGAGCTGCGGTTGCCGGCGGCGGTCGAGGGGCGGGGGCCCTGCTAGCCTGGAGGCCTCGCGAGTGTGGTGGAATCGGCAGACACGGGGCACTCAAAATGCTCTGCCTCACGGCGTGCGGGTTCAAGTCCCGCCACTCGTACAACGCAGGCTCACGGCGTGCGGGGCTGTTCCGGTACCGCGTCCCGCCACTCGTACAACGCAACATCCGGCGTCTAGTAGGCTTGCGGCTGTGAGTGACACAGAAGCAACCGCAACAGCACCGCGCCGCGTCGTCGTCGCCGAGGACGAGTCGCTCATCCGCCTCGACATCGTCGAGATCCTCCGCGACAACGGGTTCGACGTGGTCGGCGAGGCCGGCGACGGCGAGACCGCCGTGCAGCTCGCCACCGACCTCCGTCCCGACCTCGTCGTGATGGACGTCAAGATGCCCCAGCTCGACGGCATCTCCGCAGCCGAGAAGCTGTCCAAGAACCACATCGCTCCGGTGGTCCTCCTCACGGCGTTCAGCCAGAAGGACCTCGTCGAGCGTGCGACCGAGGCCGGCGCGCTGGCCTACGTGGTCAAGCCGTTCACCCCGAACGACCTGCTCCCCGCGATCGAGATCGCCCTCTCGCGGCACCAGCAGATCATCACGCTCGAGGCCGAGGTCGCCGACCTGGTCGAGCGCTTCGAGACCCGCAAGCTCGTCGACCGCGCCAAGGGCCTGCTCAACGAGAAGATGGGCCTCACCGAGCCCGAGGCGTTCCGCTGGATCCAGAAGGCCTCGATGGACCGCCGCCTGACCATGCACGACGTCGCCAAGGCGATCATCGAGCAGCTCAGCGCCAAGAAGTAGTACCAACCTTCGCTCACACCAGCGCCGTCGGACCCCGGTCCGGCGGCGCTGCTGCGTTTCCGGGCGCGTGCGGCGCTCGGTGCGTGTGCATGTTGCGACGAACCACCGGTCGATCGACGCGCGTTCTGTCGGAGTGTGCGCACGCATGCACTTGCGGCCACGGGCGCGTGGGGCGGTGGAGGCGACCACCTGGCAGGCTGGAGCCGTGGACGACGTGGTGATCCGGGCCTCCCGGCCTGAGGACATGCCGGCGGTGGCAGACCTGCGGTGGCGGTGGAGTGTGGGCGAGGGCGGCGCCGAGCCGGCCGCGACGCCGGACGACTACCGCGCGGCCATGACGGCGTTCGCCCTCGAGCACCCGGACACGCACCGGTGCGTGGTCGCGGAGCGCGACGGTGCGGTGCTCGGGATGGCGTGGCTCGGACTCGTCGCCCGGCCGCCGACCCCGGACCGGCCGGGGCGACGTCTGACCGCCGACGTGCAGACCGTCTACGTGCACCCCGACCTGCGGGGGCTCGGCGTCGCCGGACGACTCGTCACCGCGCTGCTCGACATCGCGGACGACCTCGGCGTCGAGCGGACCTCGGTGCACTCGAGCGTCGACGGGGAGCGGCTGTACCGGCGGCTCGGCTTCGGCGACGCTCGGCTGCTGCTGCAGCGTCCGCCCGAGGACTGACGACGGGTCAGCGTGCCTCGCGGATGAGGTTGGTGATGCGGACGGTGGAGCAGCGGCGCCCCTGGTCGTCAGTGAGCACGATCTCGTGCGTGGTGAGCGTGTTGCCGAGGTGGATCGCGGTGCAGACACCGGTGACGGTGCCGGACGTGGCGCTCCGGGTGTGCGAGGCGTTCAGCTCGATGCCGACGGCGTAGCGGCCCTCGCCGGCGTGCACGTTGGCGGCCATCGAACCGAGGCTCTCGGCGAGGACGACGTAGGCGCCCCCGTGCAGCAGGCCGACCGGTTGACGGTTGCCCTCGACCGGGATGCTGCCGACGGCGCGGTCGGCCGACATCTCGGTGATGACCATGCCCATCTTGGTGGCCAGCTCACCCATCCCGCGGGCCGCGAGCCGCTCGTCGACGTTCCCGGTGATGGTGGCTTCGTCGGTCACGCGCTCGAACTCCCGTGTCGGATGGCGTCGGTAGGCTGTCCGGGTGTCGGACTCCGCAAAGCCTACCCTCATGGTCATCGACGGCCACTCGCTCGCCTTCCGGGCCTTCTACGCGCTGCCGGTCGACAGTTTCGTGAACCGCGACGGGCAGCACACGAACGCCATCCACGGCTTCATCTCGATGCTGCTCATGCTCCTGCAGCGCGAGAAGCCGACGCACCTGGCGGTGGCGTTCGACATCTCCCGGTTCTCGTTCCGCACCCGTGAGTACGAGGCGTACAAGGGCACCCGCTCCGAGACCCCGGTCGAGTTCAAGGGGCAGATCCCGCTGCTGCAGCAGGCGCTCGAGGCGATGGGCATCACGACGGTGACGAAGGAGGACTACGAGGCCGACGACATCCTCGCGACCCTGTCGTCCCAGGGTGCTGCGCAGGGGTACCAGGTGTACGTCGTCTCCGGCGACCGCGACGCCATCCAGCTCGTCAACGACGACGTGACACTGCTGTACCCGTCGGTCCGTGGCGTCTCCGAGCTCACCCGGTACGACCGCGACAAGGTGTACGAGCGCTACGGCATCGAGCCGCACCAGTACCCGGACATCGCCGCGCTCGTCGGCGAGACCAGCGACAACCTGATCGGCATCGACAAGGTCGGCGAGAAGACCGCGGTCAAGTGGGTCACGCAGTACGGCTCGCTCGAGGGGGTCCTCGAGCACGCCGACGAGATCAAGGGCGTCGTCGGCAACAACCTGCGCGAGCAGCAGGACCGTGCGGTCCGGAACCGCCGGCTGAACCGCCTGGTCACCGACGTCGAACTGCCCGTCGGTCCGGCCGACGTCGCGCTCCGGCCCCTCGACGAGACCGCCGTGCGCGAGCTGTTCGCCAAGCTGCAGTTCCGCACGCTGCTCGACCGCGTCTTCAAGGTCGCTGGCTCCGGTGAACCGTCCGAGCAGCCGGCCGAGGGCGGGGTGACCGACGGCGCCGCGACCCCGCCGTCGGTGAAGACCCTGATCGACGAGGAACTCGGGTACTGGCTCGAGCGCCGCAACGCTTCCGAGGCGGCGAACGGCTACGGCGTCGCGGTCGAGGTCATCGACGGCCGACTCAGCACCATCGGCATCGCCACGCACGACGACGCCGTCCAGGTGCCCGGTGGCAGCGGCGCGAAGGACTACGAGCAGCTGTCGGCGTGGTTCGCCTCCGACGCCCCGAAGCACTTCCACGACGCCAAGACCGCGATCAAGGTGCTCGCGACCGCGGGCTTCGTCGTGAACGGCATCGCCGGCGATGCCCGCATCACGGGGTGGCTCGCCCAGCCCGGCAAGCAGGGGCAGCCGCTGGCCGACCTCGTCTACCAGGAGCTCGGCGAAGAGCTCCCCACCGCCGACCCGAACCAGCTCGTGCCGGAGACCGACCAGGTCAACGTCGGCGTCCACGCGTGGTTCGTCCTGCGGGTCATCACGGCGCTCCGTGCCCGGATCGACGAGTCGTCGCTCAAGGTCCTCGACGACATCGAGCTCCCGCTGGTGTCGGTGCTCGCGAGCATGGAGACGATCGGTGTCGGCATCGACCGCCCGGTGCTCACGGGGCTGTCGAAGGAACTGGGGGAGCGTGCCGCCGACCTGGCGCAGCAGGCGTTCGCCGAGATCGGGCACGAGGTGAACCTCGGGTCGCCGAAGCAGCTGCAGGAAGTCCTGTTCACCGAGCTCGCGATGCCGAAGACCCGCAAGACGAAGACCGGGTTCTCGACCGACGCCGCGAGCCTGGCCGACCTGCAGGAGCAGCACCCGCACCCGTTCCTCGGACTGCTGCTGCAGCACCGCGACGCCACGAAGCTCCGCCAGATCGTGGACACGCTCGACGCGGCGATCGTCGACGGGCGCATCCACACCCGGTACGAGCAGACCGGCAGCAGCACCGGCCGCATCTCGTCGACCGACCCGAACCTGCAGAACATCCCGGTGAAGACCGCGGTCGGACGCCGGGTCCGGTCGGCGTTCGCCGTCGCGGAGCCGTACACGACGCTCATCACGGCCGACTACTCGCAGATCGAGATGCGCATCATGGCGCACCTGTCCGGTGACCCCGGTCTGATCCAGGCCTTCAACGAGGGCGAGGACCTGCACCGCTTCGTCGGCGCCCGGGTGTTCGGCGTCGAGCCGGCCGAGGTCTCCGCCGAGATGCGCACCAAGGTCAAGGCGATGTCGTACGGCCTGGCCTACGGGTTGAGCGCGTTCGGGCTGTCGAAGCAGCTCCGCATCGAGCAGTCCGAGGCCCGGACGCTCATGACCGAGTACTTCGCCCGGTTCGGCGCCGTGCGCGACTACCTGCGCAACGTCGTCGAGCAGGCGCGCGAGGACGGCTACACCGAGACGATCTTCGGTCGTCGCCGGCCGTTCCCGGACCTGAAGAGCCCGAACCGCGTCCTGCGCGAGAACGCCGAGCGCGCTGCGCTGAACGCGCCGATCCAGGGCTCGGCGGCCGACATCATGAAGATCGCGATGCTCGGCGTCGACCAGGACCTGCGCGACGGCGGACTCGAGTCGCACCTGCTGCTCCAGGTGCACGACGAGCTCATCCTCGAGGTCGCGCCCGGCGAACAGGACCGCGTCGAGGAGATCCTGCGCACCCGGATGGGCAACGCCGCCGAACTCACCGTGCCGCTCGACGTCTCGGTCGGTCTCGGCGCGAACTGGGAGAGCGCGGCGCACTGACCGCGTGCCGGACGGCGCTGGTGGATAGGGTCGGAGCATGAGCGAAGAGCGTCCCGTCCGCCAGCAGACCGCCGTCGACCACGTGGCCGAGGGATGGGTCGCCACCCTCGTCGACCTCGACCCGACGACGGCCACGTACATCGGTGTGCCGGGTCGCACCGGGGAGTACGGCGACACCTCGCCCGCCGGCGCGGCCGCCCTGGCCGACGCGGCACGGGCCGCGAAGCGCACGCTCGACGCCGCGGCCGTGGTGGACCCCGTCGACGAGGTCACGAAGGCGGACCTCGGCGCCGAACTCGACCTGGTGCAGGAGTCGTACGCGCGGAAGCTGCACCTCCGCGACCTCAACGTGATCGCGAGCCCGGCCCAGTCGGTCCGCGAGATCATCGACCTGATGCCGACGGCGACCGAGTCGGACTGGCACGACGTCGCCAGCCGACTGCACGCGTTGCCGGACGCGCTCGAGGGCATCCGCGAGACCCTGCTCGAGGGCACGCACGAGGACGTGACCCCGGCGAAGCGGCAGGTCGCCCTGGTCGCGGAGCAGGCCGCCCGCAACGGTGCCGAGGACGGCTTCTTCCGCCGGCTCGCCGAGGGTGCGGCGTTCGACGACGGCTCTCCCGTGCCGGACTCGCTCCGTGCCGAGCTGACCCGAGGGGCCGAGGTCGCGTCGGCTGCGTACCGGAGCCTCGGGCAGTTCCTCGAGCACGAGCTGCTGCCGCTCGCCACCCCGGTCGACGCCGTGGGGCGCGAGGCCTACGAGCTGCACTCCCGCCGGTTCCTCGGGGCCGTCGTCGACCTCGACGAGACGTACGAGTGGGGCCTCGAGGAACTCGCCCGCATGCGTGACGAGCAGGAGCGGATCGCGGACCGGATCGAACCGGGTGCGAGCGTGGCCCGGGCGATCGAGGTGCTGGACACCGACCCGTCGCGGATCCTGCACGGCACGGGCGCGCTGCAGCGCTGGATGCAGGAGACGAGCGACGCCTCCGTCGCGGCGATGGCCGGCACGTACTTCGACATCCCGGACCCGATCCGCCGGCTGGAGTGCCGCATCGCCCCGACGCAAGAGGGCGGCATCTACTACAGCGGGCCGTCCGACGACTTCTCGCGCGCGGGCCGGATGTGGTGGTCGGTGCCCGAGGGCGTCACCGAGTTCGGCACCTGGCGCGAGAAGACGACGGTCTACCACGAGGGCGTCCCCGGGCACCACCTGCAGATCAGCCAGGGCGTCTACAACCGCGGTGAGCTGAACACGTGGCGTCGCCAGCTGTCCGGCTCGTCCGGACACGTCGAGGGCTGGGCGCTCTACGCCGAGCGCCTGATGGAGCAGCTCGGGTTCCTCGACGACGACGGCGACCGGCTGGGTATGCTCGACGGCCAGCGCATGCGTGCCGCCCGCGTGGTGCTCGACATCGGCGTGCACCTGCAGAAGACCAACCCGGACGGCAGCGGCTGGACGTGGGAGTACGCCCTCGACTTCATGCGCGAGAACGTGAACATGGACGACGCGTTCGTGCAGTTCGAGGTCGCGCGGTACTTCGGGTGGCCAGGACAGGCGCCGTCGTACAAGGTGGGCCAGCGCGTGTGGGAGTCGATCCGCGACGAGGTCGCCGCCCGCGAAGGCGCCGACTTCGACCTGAAGTCGTTCCACCGTCGTGCGCTCGCCCTCGGCAGCATCGGTCTCGACACGCTGCGGAGTGCGCTGCTCGGCTGACGCGCGGGTGACACGCCCGGTTGTGGGGGCTCCGCCGGTGCGGTTAGACTTGTGCGGCGCAATCCGCGCCACTCAATCAATCGCCACGGCGGAGCACCCCGGGGGTCTCGACTCCCCGCACGCCACGGCCCGACTCATGTCCGTTCGGAGCAATCTCTACATGACAACCACTACGACCAAGGCTCCTAAGCAGGTCGCCATCAACGACATCGGTTCGGCTGATGACTTCCTGGCCGAGGTCGAGAAGACCCTGAAGTTCTTCAACGACGGTGATCTCATCTCCGGCACCGTCGTGAAGATCGACCGCGACGAGGTCCTCCTCGACGTCGGTTACAAGACCGAGGGCGTCATCCCCTCGCGCGAGCTCTCGATCAAGCACGACGTCGACCCCAACGAGGTCGTCAAGGTCGGCGACGAGGTCGAGGCCCTGGTCCTCCAGAAGGAGGACAAGGAAGGCCGCCTCATCCTGTCCAAGAAGCGTGCGCAGTACGAGCGCGCATGGGGCGACGTCGAGAAGATCAAGGAGTCCGACGGCGTCGTAACCGGCACGGTCATCGAGGTCGTCAAGGGTGGCCTGATCGTCGACATCGGTCTCCGCGGCTTCCTCCCCGCCTCGCTCATCGAGCTCCGTCGCGTCCGCGACCTCACGCCGTACCTCGGCCAGGAGATCGAGGCGAAGATCCTCGAGCTCGACAAGAACCGCAACAACGTGGTCCTGTCGCGCCGTGCGCTCCTCGAGCAGACGCAGTCCGAGTCCCGGACCACGTTCCTCAACAACCTGCACAAGGGCCAGGTCCGCAAGGGCATCGTGTCCTCGATCGTCAACTTCGGTGCGTTCGTGGACCTCGGCGGCGTCGACGGTCTCGTCCACGTCTCCGAGCTCAGCTGGAAGCACATCGAACACGCCAGCGAGGTCGTCGAGGTCGGTCAGGAAGTCACCGTCGAGATCCTCGAGGTCGACCTGGACCGTGAGCGCGTGTCGCTCTCGCTCAAGGCGACGCAGGAGGACCCGTGGCAGGTCTTCGCCCGCACCCACGCGATCGGTCAGATCGCACCGGGCAAGGTCACGAAGCTCGTCCCGTTCGGTGCCTTCGTCCGCGTTGCCGACGGCATCGAGGGCCTGGTGCACATCTCCGAGCTCTCGAACAAGCACGTCGAGCTCGCCGAGCAGGTCGTCTCGGTCAACGACGAGGTCTTCGTCAAGATCATCGACATCGACCTCGACCGTCGCCGCATCTCGCTCAGCCTCAAGCAGGCAAACGAGGGCGTGGACCCCGAGGGCACCGAGTTCGACCCGGCGCTCTACGGCATGCCGACCGAGTACGACGACAAGGGTGACTACAAGTACCCGGACGGCTTCGACCCGGAGACGAACGAGTGGCTCGAGGGCTACGACACCCAGCGCACCGAGTGGGAGGGCCAGTACGCGGCCGCCCAGGGTCGTTGGGAAGCCCACAAGGCGCAGGTCGCGAAGACCATCGCCGACGAGGAAAAGGGTGGCTTCGACCTCCCGGCCGGCGCATCGACGTCGTCCGCTTCCTCTTCGTCGTCGTTCTCGAGCGAGACCGGTGGTGCAAGCCCCCTCGCCGACGACGCTTCGCTGGCGGCGCTCCGCGAGAAGCTCAGCTCGACCAACTGATCGAGCGAGTCGCACTGACCGGAAGCCCGGCATCCCCCAGGGGGTGCCGGGCTTCCGGCGTTTCCACGCTGCGGGTCGTTAGCCTGTCGCAGTGCGCATCATCGGTCTCACGGGCGGCATCGCCGCGGGCAAGTCGACGGTCTCCAAGCGGTGGGCGGAGCACGGCGGCATCGTCGTCGATGCCGACCGGCTGGCACGGGACGCCGTCGCACCCGGCAGCCCCGGGCTCGCGCAGGTCGCCGAGCGGTTCGGTCCCTCGGTGATCGCGGCCGACGGCTCGCTCGACCGTCCCGCGCTCGGAGCGATCGTGTTCTCCGACCCGGCGGCACGCAAGGACCTCGAGGCGATCACCCACCCCGAGGTCTGGCGGCTCGCCCAGCGTGCCTTCGACGCGGCCGAGGCCGCCGACCCGGACGCCGTCGTCGTGTACGACGTACCCCTGCTCGCCGAGGCCCGCGGATCCCGCCCGCTCCGGTTCGATGCGGTCGTGGTCGTCGACGCCCCCGCTGCGCAGCGCATCGAGCGGCTGGTGGAGCACCGTGCCATGGAACGCGACGAGGCCGAGCGCCGGGTGGCCGCACAGGCGAGCGACGCCGACCGACTCGCACTCGCCGACCACGTCGTCGACGCGACGGGCACCCTCGACCAGACGATCCGATCGGCCGACGAGGTGTGGTCGCGGATCACCTCGTGAAGCACCGTCTGCTGCTCGTCCTCGCCGCGATCGTGCTCGTCGCGATCGGCGGCGGTGCGCTGGTGGCAGCGAACCTGCTCGGTGCGCAGCGCATCGAGGACGAGGGCCGCGTCCCCACGATCGACCGCTCGCACGCCGACGAGCCACCGTCGGGCGACGAGCGCGGACCCGAGGGGGAGTTCCACCGCTTCCGGCTCGGCACCGTGGGCGGCGAGCGGCTCACCCCGAACCGCGACGACTTCGCCGCCCGCACCTCGGCGGACGGCCCCCTGCTGCTGTTCCTGCCCGCCACGAGGTCGCGCCCGGCGGAATACCAGCGGTTCCTCGGGCAGGCCCTGGCGGACGGGTACCACGTGCTCGGGCTGGACTACTGGAACCTCGGTCGCACCCTGTCTGGCACGTGCGAGGCCGACGCCCGCTGCTACGGCATGGTGCAGCGCAACCGGTTCGACGGCACCCGTCAGTCCGAGTTCAGTTCGGTGACGCCCGCCGGGTCGATCGTGTCGCGCTTCCGTGACGCGGTGGCCTACCTCGACGACCACGACCCCGACGGCGGGTGGGGCCGCTTCGTGCACGGCGACGACGACATCGCCTGGCAGGACATCGTCGTGGCCGGACACTCCCAGGGCGGCGGCGAGGCGGCGTACATCGCGCACATCCGGTCGGTCCGCGGGGCGCTGATGTTCTCGTCGCCCGTCGAGTCGCGGGGTCCGTCGCACGCGGCCTGGATGGACCGTCCCGGCAAGACCCCCGTCGCCCGGATGTACGCCGTCGACGACGTCCGCGACACCTTCGGCCCGCGGATCACCGGGTCGTGGCGGGTGCTCGGGCTCGACGGCGTCGACGGCCCCTTCCGGACGGACACCGATCCTCCGCTCGCCGGCGCGGACCCGCACGCGATCCTGACCGACGTCCGGGGCCGGGGGAAGGCGCACTCGTTCATCATCAAGGACTCCACGCCGCTCGGACCGGACGGGGACCCGCGGATGACCGCGCTCTGGCAGTGGATGCTGCACCGGTTCCCCTCTGACGGCTCATAGGCTCGCGCAATAGCCTCTGCTGGTGCAGCCCGTCGACGGAGAACCCGACCTGCGCTCGCTCATCCGCGACCGCGCGGCGGAGAGCCCCGAGCGCCCCTACCTGGAGGACGCCCGTTCTGCGCGCGTCCTGACCTACCGAGCGCTCGAGGACGCCGTGACCGCCTGGTCCGCGACGTTCGACGCGATCGGCGTGCCCGCCTCCGGAGCCGTCCTCGTCGACGTCGGCGACCCGCTCGCGTTCGCCGTGGTGCACCTGACCGCCGTGGCGACCGGGCGCCGTGCCGTCCCGGTGGACACCGGACAGCCGGCGACCGAGCCGGCCCGCCTCGCCGACCTGATCGGCGGGGCCTCGATCGTGGTGTCGGACCGCGCCGTGGACGGGACCGTCCCCGGAGTGCCCGCCAGCGGGATCGACGCGGCCACGTTCCTCCCGGCCGCCGTCCGTGACGGTGACGTGCCCACGCAGAGTCCGGACGCACCGGGCGAGGGGTCCGTGGTGCTCTTCACCTCCGGGTCGACCGGCGCTCCGAAGGGCGTCGAGCTGCCGGAGTCGCAGCTGCTGTTCGTCGCGCGGGCGGTCGCGCGGCACAACGGGTTGACCGGCCGCGACCGCGGGTTCAACTCGCTGCCGCTGTTCCACGTCAACGCCGAGGTCGTCGGCTTGCTGGCGACGCTCGTCGCCGGGGCGACGCTCGTGCTCGACGTGCGCTTCCGGCGGACCGGGTTCTGGGAACTGCTCGCCGAGCGGCGAATCACCTGGCTGAACGCGGTGCCGGCGATCCTCGCCGTGCTCGCGAAGACCGGGCCACTGGACTTCCCGGAGGGCCTCCGGTTCGTCCGGAGCGCTTCGGCACCGCTGCCGGACCCGGTGCGCACGGCACTCGGGGACGTCCCGCTCGTCGTGAGCTGGGGGATGACCGAAGGTGCGTCGCAGATCACCGCGACGCCGCTCGACGCGCCTGCTCGCCCCGGGACCGTCGGCGTGCCCGTCGGGTCCGAGGTGCAGGCACGCGACGAGGACGGCGCAGCCCTGCCCGCCGACGAGGTCGGTGCGCTGTGGGTGCGCGGCCCGGGGATCGTCGGGCGCTACCTGTTCGGGCGCGCGCCCGACCGCTTCGACGCCGACGGCTGGCTGAGCACGGGAGATGTGGGGTCCGTCGCTGCGGACGGCTGGGTCTCGCTCGCCGGACGCTCCGACGACGTCATCAACCGCGGCGGCGAGAAGGTCTACCCCTCCGAGGTCGAGGACGTCCTGCTCGGCGACCCCCGGGTGCTCGAGGCCGTCGTGGTCGGGCGGCCGGACGACGTGCTCGGGGCCGTCCCGGTGGCGTACGTGATCCTGCAGCAAGACGCAGCCGACGCCGCTGCGCTCGTCGCCGACCTGACCGCGCGCGCCGAGGCCCACCTGACCCGCTTCCGCCGCCCCGTCGAGATCATCGTGGTCCCCGACCTGCCGCGCGCGCCCACCGGCAAGGTGCAGCGGGCGAAGGTGCGGACGATGGCGCAGCCGTCGTGACCGGCACCCAGCCGCAGCCGCAGGCCCAGCCGCAGCCGCAGCCGCAGGTCCAGACCCCGACCCGCACCGCGGCGGGCAAGCCACGCCACCTGTACGAGGTCGACGTCCTCCGGATCCTGACCTTCGCCTGCGTCATCGGCGTGCACACCACGAGCCACACTGCCGCGTCCGACGACGTCGGCCTGAACGCGCTGCTCGCCCTGCTGCACTTCACCCGGCTCGTCTTCTTCTCGCTGACCGCGTTCGTGCTCGTCTACAGCTACAGGCTGCGACCGCGGCCGATGGCGCAGTTCTGGCCGAAGCGGTTCCTGCTCGTCGGGGTGCCGTACCTGGCGTGGTCGTTCGTGTACGTCGGCTCGAGCTGGCTCCTCAGCAGCACCCGTCGGGGCGACGTGCCCGACCTGGTGCGCACCCTCGCCGAGGGCATCGTCACCGGCTCGTCCTGGTACCACCTGTACTTCCTGCTCGTGACCATGCAGGTGTACCTGCTGTTACCGGTCATCGTGTGGCTGGTCCGGAAGACCCGTGGGCACCACGTCACGACGCTCGTCGTGGCGCTGGTGGTGCAGCTCGTCGTGTTCGCCGGGTACAAGTACTTCCCGGCGAGCGACGCCTGGCTGCACGGGTACCAGAAGCAGTTCTTCTTCTCGTACGTGTTCTTCATCGTCTCCGGGGCGATCGCCGCCGACCACGCCGATGCGTTCCTCCGGTTCATCCGGGTGCACCGCCGGGCCGTGCTCTGGGCCTTCGGCGGCGTCGGCGCGCTGACGCTCGGCGTCTGGGCGCTCCAGGTTGCCCTCGGCCAGTCGCTCTACGCCGCCGGCACGCCACTGCAACCGATCGAGGCCGTGTGGAGCACCGCGGTCTTCGTCGGCTTCCTGGCGATCGGTGCGCGCTGGGCGGATCGTCGGCGTCCCGGCAGCCCGGTCGCGCGCTTCGTCGACTACGCCTCGGACCGGTCGTTCGGGATCTTCCTGAGCCACCCGTTCCTCATCTGGATCCTGCTGTACGGCGACAGCTGGCTCGAGGCCGTGGTGCCGCGGCCGTGGCTGACGCTCGTCACGTACTTGCTCGTGGTGGTGCTGTCCGTGGCGGTCACCGAGGCGTTCCGGTGGACCCCGCTGAGCGTGCCGCTCACCGGCCGGCCGGCGCTCGCGTCCCGCGCCCAGCGTCGGGCGCGCAGCCCGCAGCGCTGACCCGCGCACTCCGGGCGTCCCTGGTCGGTCCTCCTGACCAGGGACGCCCGTTCCCGCTTGCTGTCCGCGACGGCGGACGCGCTGCGCCGCGGTGGACGCGCTGCGCCGCGGTGGACGCGCTGCGCGGCGGACGGGAGGCGCGGGTCGGCCCGGACCCGGGCCTCCCGTCCGGCGGTCGGGGACCACCAGGGCCCCGCAAGCGTCCGGTGCGTCCCGTTGCGGACAGCGGAATCGGGCGTACCTGGTCGTTCCTCTCGACCAGGTACGCCCGATTCGGCACGGCGTGCCGCTGTCAGCGCGCGTCGCGGGTCAGGGGGCCCGCTGCTCGGCGGCGGGGGTGCCGACCTCGAGGAAGCCGTTCGTCGACGTGAGCCGCTGCGGCTTCATGAACCACGCGACGACCGCCGCGGCGCCGAGCAGCACGCACGACAGGGCGAACGGCAGCTGCCAGCCGGACGCGTCGATGAGCAGCCCGAACACGATGGGGGAGACCACGCCGGCGATGCCGAAGCCGGTGTTCATGAAGCCGGACGCGGTGCCGGACCACTGCGGGGCGACGTCCATCGGGATCGCCCAGAGGTTCGCGTTGCAGAGCTCCAGGAAGAAGAACGACAGCGCGAGCGAGATCGTCGCGACGAGCAGGCCCTGCCCGATGACGAGCGGGATGAGGCAGACGAGCGACCCGCCGAGTCCGATCACCAGGACGGTCCGGCGGGCGTTCCGGGTGTTGCCGCCGCGGTGGATGATCCGGTCGCTGAGCATGCCGCCGACCGTGTCGCCGATGACGCCGGCGAGCAGGATGAGCGTGGTGAACAGCGCGAAGTCGCCGATCTCGAGCCCGTAGGTCGAGCTGAGGAACGTCGGTAGCCACGTGAGGAACACCCAGAGGGTCCAGCCGTAGCCGAAGTCGACGAAGGTCACCGGCAGGATCTGCCGCGCCATCTGCCGCCACGGCACCGGCGGACGGGTCGCACGGGTCTCGACGGGCGGGAGCTCGTCGATCTCGACCTGCGTGATGCCCTTCGTGGACTCGGGCTTGTCGCGGAACCAGACGAACCAGACGATGCCCCAGGCGAAGGACAGGACCGCCGTGGCGAAGAACGCCCACCGCCAGCTGCCCGTCGAACCGATCACCCAGGCGACGAGCAGCGGGGCCAGCGCGTTGCCGAGCCGGGCCGCGGAGTGCACGACGCCCTGCGCGAAGCCGTTGCGGTCGCGGGGGATCCAGCGGGTCATGGCCTGGGTCGCGGTCGGGAACGCCGCGGCCTCGCTGAGCCCGAGGAGCGCCCGGGCCGCGAACAGGGTCCAGAAGCCGACCGCGAAGCCGGTCCACAGTGTCGCGACGCCCCACACCACGGTGATGACGAAGAGGGCCTTGCGCGGTCCGAACTTCTCGCTGATCGTGCCGCCGAAGACCTGCAGCAGCGCGTAGGGCAGTGAGAACGCGGACACGATCAGGCCCGCGGTGGCCTCGTTGAAGCCGAACTCCTCGGTGATGTGCGGCAGCGCCGTCGAGATGTTCGTCCGGTCGATGTACGAGATCGCGTACATGAAGCAGAGCAGGAGGAGCACTCGTCCGCGGATGCGACCGCGGAACGGGGTGCCCTTCGTCGGTGCGGCGGGGGTCGCCGTCGTCATGGGGCCTCTTCGGGTGTGGCTCGTGCTGGCTCGTCGGGGACGTGCGGAGCGATCGGGTTGCTGAACGGACCGGACGATATGCCCGCTGGTTATCAGCGGACTTGGAGGCTGCTTGGCGAGGACAATACGCCGAGGGCGAGCAGGGGCGCTGGTGTCAGGGGTGCCGACTACCGTTGATGCCATGGGTGTTGCGATCGAACCGACCCGAGCGGTACGTCCGTTCGAGGTCATCAGCGAGTACACGCCGAGTGGCGACCAGCCAGCGGCCATCGCCGAGCTCGCCGGGCGCATCAACGCCGGTGAGACCGACGTCGTGCTGCTCGGTGCGACCGGTACGGGCAAGTCGGCGACGACCGCGTGGCTCATCGAGCAGGTGCAGCGGCCGACGCTCGTGCTCGCGCACAACAAGACCCTCGCCGCGCAGTTGGCGAACGAGTTCCGCAGTCTGATGCCGAACAACGCGGTCGAGTACTTCGTGTCGTACTACGACTACTACCAGCCCGAGGCGTACGTCCCGCAGACGGACACCTTCATCGAGAAGGACTCCTCGGTCAACGCCGAGGTCGAGCGGCTCCGGCACTCGACGACCAACTCGCTGCTCAGTCGGCGCGACGTCGTCGTGGTGTCGACGGTGTCCTGCATCTACGGCCTCGGCACACCCGAGCAGTACATGAACGCCTCGGTGGCCCTGCACGTCGGGCAGACGATCTCGCGCGACCAGCTCGTGCGCAAGTTCGTCTCGATGCAGTACCAGCGCAACGACGTCGACTTCGCCCGCGGTACCTTCCGCGTGCGCGGCGACACCATCGAGATCATCCCGATGTACGAAGAGCACGCCATCCGGATCGAGATGTTCGGCGACGAGGTCGAAGCGCTCTCGTCCCTGCACCCGCTCACCGGCAACGTGATCAACGACCTGCCCGCCGTGTCGATCTTCCCGGCGTCGCACTACGTCGCCGACACCGACGTCATGCACCGCGCCATCGTCGACATCAAGGCGGAGCTCGCCGAGCGCCTGGCCGAGCTCGAGGGGCAGGGCAAGCTGCTCGAGGCCCAGCGGCTCCGCATGCGCACCACGTTCGACATCGAGATGATGGAGCAGATCGGCTTCTGCTCGGGCATCGAGAACTACTCGCGGCACATGGACGGCCGCGTCGCTGGCGAGGCGCCGCACTGCCTCATCGACTACTTCCCCGACGACTTCCTCATCGTCATCGACGAGTCGCACGTCACCGTGCCGCAGATCGGCGCGATGTACGAAGGCGACGCCTCGCGCAAGCGCACCCTCGTCGACCACGGGTTCCGGCTGCCGAGTGCGCTCGACAACCGTCCGCTGCGGTTCGAGGAGTTCCTCGACCGCGTCGGGCAGAAGGTCTTCCTGTCGGCGACGCCCGGTCGGTACGAGCTCGGCATCACGGACAGCGTCGTCGAGCAGATCATCCGCCCGACCGGCCTCGTCGACCCCGAGATCGTCGTGAAGCCGAGCGACGGCCAGATCGACGACCTGCTCGAGGAGATCAAGCAGCGTGTCGACAAGGACGAGCGCGTGCTCGTCACGACGCTGACGAAGCGCATGGCCGAAGAGCTGACCGACTTCCTCGGCAACGCGGGCGTGCGGGTGCGGTACCTGCACTCCGACGTCGACACGCTCAAGCGCGTCGAGCTCCTGACCGAACTGCGACAGGGCGTCTACGACGTGCTCGTCGGCATCAACCTGTTGCGAGAAGGCCTCGACCTGCCCGAGGTGTCCCTGGTGGCCATCCTCGACGCCGACAAGGAAGGCTTCCTGCGGTCGTCCACGTCGCTCATCCAGACGATCGGTCGCGCGGCCCGCAACGTGTCGGGCCAGGTGCTCATGTACGCCGACAAGATGACCGACTCGATGAAGACCGCGATCGAGGAGACCGATCGTCGTCGCGAGAAGCAGGTCGCGTACAACCTGGAGCGCGGCATCGACCCGCAGCCGCTCCGCAAGAAGATCGCCGACATCACCGAGGTGCTGCAGCGCGAGAACGACGACACCAAGGCGCTGCTGCAGGGTCGTCCCGGCGCCGACGGTCGCCGCTCGCCCACGCCCAACCTGAAGCGCGGCGGCATCGCGGGCGAGGGCGCGACCCAGCTCGAGGCGACGATCGGCGACCTCAACGACCAGATGCTGCAGGCGGCAGCGGAGCTGAAGTTCGAACTCGCCGCGCGACTCCGCGACGAGGTGCAGGACCTGAAGAAGGCGCTGCGGCAGATGGAGTCGGCCGGGCATGTCAGCTGAAGATCGCCGCACGGTCGTCGTCACCGGGGCGAGCGCGGGCCTCGGGTACCACGCGGCCGAGCAGCTCGCCGCGTCGGGGCACCGGGTCGTGCTCGCCACCCGCGACCGCGGTCGCGCAGCAGCAGCGGAACAGAGCATCCGGCGGCACGTGGACGGAGCGTCGTTGGCGCACGTGCACCTCGACCTCGCCGACCTCGACTCCGTCCGTGCCGCCGCTGACGAGCTCGCGGCCCTCGAACCGGACGGCGTCGACGCGATCGTGAACAACGCCGGCGTCGTCGGGGCCTCGACCCCGAGCACCACCGCACAGGGCACCGAGCTGCAGATCGGCACGAACCACCTGGGGCACTTCGCCTGGACGGCGCTGACGATGCCGCTGCTCGAACAGCGTGGCGGTCGCGTCGTGCACCTCGGGTCGATCGCACACCGGTGGGCCAGCCTCGACACGGGCGACCCGTTCCGCGTCGGCCACTACTCCAGCTACCGGCAGTACGGCCGCAGCAAGCTCGCGGTGATGCTGTTCGGCCTCGAACTCGCCCAGCGGTTGGCGGATGCGGGCTCGTCCGTCGCCAGCGTGGTCGCGCACCCCGGACTGTCGCTCGACGCGCTCTCGCCGGAGCGCCCGGACGTCGCACCGTCGCGCCCGGAACCCGCGTGGACCCGGCCGGCGCAGCGGGTGTACGCCCAGGGCAAGGACGCCGGTGCCGAACCCCTCGTGCACGCTGCGGTCGCCGCGGACGTGCGCTCGGGGGAGTACTGGGGACCGGCCGGGTGGATGCAGCTGCGCGGACCCGCAGCCGTGGTCCGTGCCGAGCCGCGCGCCCACGACCGGACCGCCGCCGCTCGGCTCTGGACGGCCAGCGAGCGTCGTTCCGGGGTCGCGTTCGCTCTCGACGCACTCGTCTGACCACCGACTCGCGGGCGGATGTCGGACCCCTTTCGTAGAATCGACGGCGATGACAATCACCTTTGACCGCGGCACCGCGACCTCGGGCCGGAACGCCTTCGGCGAGCCGACCGACCCCCACCTCCCCGGCGTGACCGTCCCGACCGGCTCCTCGACGCTCAGCGTCCGCGGGGCCCGGGTGCACAACCTCCGGAACGTCGACCTCGAGATCCCCCGTGACTCCCTCGTGGTGTTCACCGGCCTGTCCGGATCCGGCAAGTCGTCGCTGGCCTTCGACACGATCTTCGCCGAGGGCCAGCGACGCTACGTCGAGTCCCTGTCCGCGTACGCCAGGCAGTTCCTCGGCCAGGTCGACCGGCCCGACGTCGACTTCATCGAAGGGCTGTCGCCCGCGGTGTCGATCGACCAGAAGTCGACGAACCGCAACCCGCGGTCGACGGTGGGCACGATCACCGAGGTCTACGACTACATGCGTCTGCTTTGGGCGCGCATCGGGGTGCCGCACTGCCCGACGTGCGGCGAGGTCATCAGCAAGCAGACCGTGCAGCAGATCGCCGACCAGCTCATGGAGTTCGAGTCCGGCACGCGCTTCCAGGTGCTCGCCCCGGTCATCTCCAAGAAGAAGGGCGAGTTCGTCGACCTCTTCCAGGAACTCGCGGCGTCCGGCTACGCCCGCGCGATCGTCGACGGTGAGCGCATCCAGCTCAGCGACCCGCCGAAGCTCAAGAAGCAGGTCAAGCACGACATCTCGGTGATCGTCGACCGTCTGGTGTCGAACGAGGACATCCTCGGTCGGCTCACCGACTCGCTCGAGACAGCACTGCGCCTGACCGGTGGCACCGTCGGCATCGACCTGGTCGACCACGACGGCCCCGGTGCGGTGCGCACCTACTCCGAGAACCTGTCGTGCCCGAACAACCACCCGCTCGCGCTGACCGAGATCGAGCCCCGCACGTTCTCGTTCAACGCGCCGTTCGGCGCCTGCCCGGAGTGCTCCGGGCTCGGCACGCGCATGTCGGTGGACCCGGACCTGGTGCTCGGCGACCCCGATGCCTCGCTGCGCGACGGCGTCCTGCTGCCCTGGACCGGAGCGAGCGGGCTGTACTCGTACTTCGAGAAGCTCCTCGCCGGCCTCGGCAAGGACCTCGGGTTCACGCTCGACACCCCGTGGAGCCAGCTCGACGCCTCGGTGCAGGCCGCGATCCTGACGGGCAAGGACTTCCAGGTGTCGGTGTCGTGGCGCAACCGCTTCGGCCGCGAGATGCGCTACACCAGCGGGTTCGAGGGCGTCATGCCCTACATCGAGCGCAAGTTCGCCGAGGCCGAGTCGGACTCGCAGCGCCAGCGCTTCCAGGGCTACCTGCGCGAGGTCCCGTGCCCGGTGTGCGAGGGCACGCGCCTCAAGCCCGAGGTCCTGGCGGTCACGGTCGACGGCCGCAGCATCGCCGACGTCACCGACATGTCCCTCGACAACGCGTACGCGTTCATGGACACCCTGACGCTCACCGACCGCGAAGCGCACATCGCTGCGGCGGTCCTGCGCGAGATCCGGGCGCGCCTCGAGTTCCTGCTCGAGGTCGGCCTGAACTACCTGACCCTGGCGCGCGGCGCCGGCGGGCTCTCCGGTGGCGAAGCACAGCGCATCCGTCTCGCGACGCAGATCGGCTCCGGCCTGACCGGGGTGCTGTACGTGCTCGACGAGCCGAGCATCGGGCTGCACCAGCGCGACAACCGCCGCCTCATCGACACCCTGGTCAAGCTCAAGGACCTCGGCAACACCCTGATCGTCGTCGAGCACGACGAGGACACCATCCGCACGGCCGACTGGGTCGTCGACATCGGCCCCGGGGCCGGCGTCAACGGCGGCAACGTCGTGCACTCGGGCTCGTACGAGGGCATCATCGCGAACCGCGAGTCGGTGACGGGGGACTACCTCGCCGGCCGTCGTGCGATCGAGGTCCCCGCCGAGCGTCGCAAGGTCAACCTGAAGCGCACCATCAGCGTGCAGGGCGCACGGGCGAACAACCTCAAGACGATCGACGCCGACTTCCCGCTCGGGGTGTTCACCGCGGTCACCGGCGTGAGCGGGTCGGGCAAGTCCACCCTGGTCAACGACATCCTGTACAAGGTGCTCGCGAACCAGCTCAACGGCGCCCGGCACATCGCCGGCAAGCACACCCGCGTCAAGGGCCTCGACCAGCTGGACAAGGTCGTGCACGTCGACCAGGCCCCGATCGGCCGCACGCCGCGGTCGAACCCGGCCACCTATACGGGTGTGTTCGACCGGATCCGGCAGCTGTTCGCCGAGACCCCCGAGGCGAAGACCCGCGGCTACCAGCCCGGTCGGTTCAGCTTCAACGTCAAGGGCGGCCGGTGCGAGAACTGCTCCGGCGACGGCACGATCAAGATCGAGATGAACTTCCTGCCCGACGTCTACGTCGCGTGCGAGGTCTGCGGCGGCGCGCGCTACAACCGCGAGACGCTCCAGGTCCACTACAAGGGCAAGAGCATCTCCGAGGTCCTGGACATGCCGATCAGCGAGGCGGCCGAGTTCTTCGAACCGATCTCCGCGATCCACCGGTACATGGCGACGCTCGTCGACGTGGGCCTCGGGTACGTCCGTCTCGGCCAGAGCGCGACCACGCTCTCCGGCGGCGAGGCACAGCGCGTGAAGCTCGCCACCGAGCTGCAGCGCCGCTCGAACGGCCGGACCGTCTACGTGCTCGACGAGCCGACGACGGGTCTGCACTTCGAGGACGTCCGCAAGCTCCTCCTGGTGCTGCAGAGCCTGGTCGACAAGGGCAACACCGTCATCACGATCGAGCACAACCTCGACGTGATCAAGTCGGCCGACTGGGTCATCGACATGGGCCCAGAGGGCGGTGCCGGCGGCGGTACGGTGCTCGCGACCGGCACCCCGGAGCACGTCGCCGACGTGCCGGAGAGCTTCACGGGCGTCTTCCTGCGGGAGATCTTCGACGCGCAGGACGCCCGGGTCGGCAAGCAGCAGGCGGTCGAGGCCCGCACGGCGAGCCGACCGAAGAAGTCGACCAAGCAGAAGGCGGGTGCACGGTAGGTGGCGGACACCGTCCCGTGGCGCCCGAAGGCGGGGGAGATCCCGACCGACCCGGGCGTCTACCGCTGGCGTGACGAGGCCGGCCGGGTGCTCTACGTCGGCAAGGCGAAGAACCTCCGCGCCCGGCTGAGCAACTACTTCGCGCCGCTGCCGACGCTGCACGAACGCACCCGGCGGATGGTGCTGACGGCCCGCAGCGTCGAGTGGACGACGGTCGGCTCCGAGATCGAGGCACTGCAGCTCGAGTACACCTGGATCAAGGAGTTCGACCCGCCCTTCAACGTCAAGTTCCGCGACGACAAGTCGTACCCGTACATGGCGATCACCATGGCGGACGAGGCCCCACGGGTGATGGTCACGCGGAACCGGAAGATCAAGGGTGCGAAGTACTTCGGGCCGTACCCGAAGATCTGGGCGGTGCACGACACCATCGACCTGATGATCAAGGTGTTCCCGATCCGCACCTGCTCGGACTCGTCGTACAAGCGCGCGATGCAGACGGGCAAGCCCTGCTTCCCCGGGCAGATCGGCAAGTGCGGCGGTCCCTGCTCGCAGCGCGTCACCATCGAGGAGCACCGTGCGCTCGTCGAGGAGTTCGTGCGGTTCATGAACAGCTACGACCGCCGGGTGATCACCGAGCTGCGCCAGCGCATGGGCGCATCGGCCGATGCGATGCAGTACGAACAGGCCGCGAAGTTCCGCGACCAGGTCGAGGCGCTCGAGGCGGTGCTCGAGAAGTCCGCCGTGGTGCTCCGCGACTCGGTGGACCTCGACCTGTTCGGCATCGCCGAGGACGAACTCGCCGCCGCCGTCCAGCTGTTCTCGGTTCGTGGCGGGCGTATCCGCGGTGTCCGCGGGTGGGTCGTCGACAAGGAGCTCGACATCTCGACCGGTGACCTGGTCGAGCAGATCGTGCAGGGCGTCTACGCCGACAACGAGCTCACGCCGGCGGCCGTCGCCGAGGAACCCCCGCGCGAGGTCGTGGTGCCGACCCTGCCCGAGGACGCCGACGCGCTGCAGCAGTGGCTCAGCGAACGGCGGGGTGGCCGCGGCACGAAGCTCAGCACCGCGCAGCGCGGTGACCGTGCCGGCCTGGCCCGCACGGCCGCGCAGAACGCCGCCCAGGCGCTGATGCTCTACAAGACGAAGCGGTCGGCCGACTACACGACGCGCTCCGCGGCCCTCGCCGACATCCAGGACGCGCTCGGCATGACCGAGGCCCCGCTCCGCATGGAGTGCTACGACATCTCGCACCTGCAGGGCACGAACGTCGTGGCGTCGATGGTGGTGTTCGAGGACGGCCTGCCCCGCAAGGACCAGTACCGCCGCTACACGATCGCCGAGACCACCGACGACACCGACAGCATGTACCAGGTGCTCACCCGGCGGCTGGCGCGCCTCGACGAGGACGCGGACCTGCCGGACGTCCCCGACGTGACGAGCGCCGAGGTGGTCGAGGGCTCCAAGCCCTCGAAGCGGTTCGCCTACCGCCCGCAACTGCTCATCGTCGACGGTGGACAACCCCAGGTGCAGGCCGCCAAGCGTGCGCTGGACGAAGCCGGGGTGCGTGACATCGCGCTGGTCGGCATCGCGAAGCGTCTCGAGGAGCTCTGGCTGCCCGACGACGACTTCCCGGTGATCATGCCGCGCAACTCCGAGGCGCTCTTCCTCATCCAGCGCATCCGCGACGAGGCGCACCGATTCGCGATCACGCACCAGCGCACCCGCCGCAAGCGCGACGTGCGGTCCCGGCTGTCCGAGATCCCCGGGCTCGGGCCGTCGCGGGTGAACGCGCTGCTCAAGCACTTCGGGTCCGTGGCACGGCTGCGCGAGGCCACGGCCGACGAGATCAGCGAGGTCAACGGCGTCGGTCCGGCGACTGCCGCGGCGGTCGTCACGAAGCTGCAGCAGACCCCGACGAGCGCGCCGGCCACCAGTGCGGCGAGCCCGACGAGCGCGCCGGACGCCGAGACGGACCCGACGGACACCGCGGATCCCGCGGACCCTGGGGACGCTGCGCCGCTCCCAGGAGGCCCGGTGCGGGTCCCCGACGTGACCCACGACGGTCCGCAGCTGCCCACGTGACGCATCCCGTGCCTCCCGACACCTGTCGGGCGATACCCTGGTCCCGCAGCCGAGACTTCCCCGGGCGACGCGCCCGGGCCGCCACGACGGAGCCCACTCCCAGATGACCGACAGCGCCACAGCGACCGCGCACGCGTCGCAGCACGACATCCTCATCGTCACCGGCATGTCCGGGGCCGGGCGTTCGACGGTCGGCAAGGCCCTCGAAGACCTCGGCTGGTACGTCGTCGACAACCTGCCGACGCAGATGCTGGCACCGCTCACCGAACTGGCCGACCGCGCCGGCGAGAAGATCCCGAAGATCGCCACGGTCGTCGACGTCCGCGGCGGACGGTTCTTCACGGACCCGGAGCACGCGGTCGAACAGGTGCGGTCGACCACGTCCGCACGGGTCCGGGTGCTGTTCCTGGAAGCCACCGACGCCGTCCTGGTGCGGCGCTTCGAGCAGGTCCGACGACCCCACCCGCTCCAGGGCGAGGACACCCTGCTCGACGGCATCGCGCGCGAGCGGACCCGGTTGGCCGGACTGCGCGAGGCGTCCGACATGGTGATCGACACCTCGGACCTCAACATCCACCAGCTCGCGAACACCGTCACCGAGCAGTTCGCCGACGATCACTTCGTGGGTGTTCAGGTGACGCTCATGAGCTTCGGGTTCAAGTACGGACTGCCCGCCGACGCCGACATGGTGGCCGACGTCCGGTTCCTGCCGAACCCCTACTGGGTCCCGGAACTCCGGGCCCACACGGGCCTCGACCAGCCCGTCTCGGACTACGTCCTGGCCCAGGCCGGAGCCCGTCCGTTCGTCGATCGGTACGTCTCCGTGCTCGAGCCGGTGCTCGAGGGGTACCAGCGCGAGAACAAAAGACACGCTACGATCGCCATCGGCTGTACCGGCGGGAAGCACCGCTCGGTCGCCATCGTCGCCGAGTTGGCGAACCTCCTCCGCGGGATGCCTGGCGTCGCCGTGCGTGTGAAGAACCGAGATCTCGGCCGGGAGTGACCGTCCCTCCGGCCGCTCCCCACGTACGTGCCGCCGGAATCGCGGGACCACCAGATGAACGTTAGGAATGATGCTGTGCCGTTGACTGCCGAGGTCAAGGACGAACTGGCCAGGGTCGCCGTGAACCGCAACACGGTCCGCGCCGCCGAACTGGCCACGATCCTCCGGTTCGCGGGTGGCCTGCACGTCATCTCGGGCCGCATCGCGGTCGAGGTGGAGCTCGACACCCGGATCATCGTGCACCGGGTCCGCAAGGACCTCGCCGAGCTGTACGGCGTCCGCAGCGAGGCGTCGGTGGGCTCGTCCGCGTCGTCCCGTCGTGGCACCCGCTACCTGGTCCGCGTGCTCGAGGCGGGGGAGACCCTCGCACGCCAGACCGGTCTGATGGACGCCCGCCGCCGCCCCGTCCGCGGGCTGCCGAACCGGCTCACCACGGGCAACCGCGAAGACCTCGCCGCGATCTGGCGCGGTGCGTTCCTCGCCTCCGGCACCCTGACCGACCCGGGCAGGGCTGCAGCGCTCGAGGTCACGTGCCCCGGCAACGAGGCCGCCATGGCCCTCGTCGGTGCCGCGTCGCGTCTCGGCGTCGCCGCGAAGGGCCGCGAGGTCCGTGGCGTCCACCGCGTCGTCATCCGCGACGGCGAGGCCATCGGCCAGATGCTCACGGTGATGGGCGCCGCCCGCACCACCGCCGACTGGGAGGAGATGCGGCAGCGTCGCGAGGTCCGTGCGACCGCGAACCGCCTCGTCAACTTCGACGACGCCAACCTCCGCCGCTCGGCGCAGGCCGCCGTCGCCGCCTGCGCCCGCGTCGAGCGCGCGCTCGAGATCCTCGGCGACGAGGTCCCCGACCACCTGCAGTACGCCGGCGCGCTGCGCCTGCAGCACCGCGACGCGTCGCTCGACGAGCTCGGCCAGCACGCCGATCCGCCCATGACGAAGGACGCCATCGCCGGTCGCATCCGCCGACTCCTCGCCATGGCCGACAAGCGCGCGTCCGACCTCGGCATCCCCGGGACGGAAGCGAGCGTCCCCGAGGAGCTCGAGGGCGTCTGAGACGGGTCGTCCGACCTGCATGACGGGAGGCGCGGTGCCAGCTGGCACCGCGCCTCCCGTCCGTTCTGTGGGGGCGCCCACGGGCCGCACCGACGTCGTTCCGGACGTTGCGGACGACCGTCCGGACGGACCGTCACACCGCACTGCCTGGCAGGGTCCGACTGCTAGGGTCGTTACGGCGACGTTACGGGGCGTATCGTCCACCACACGCGGGCCCGACAGGGCCAGCGCCCTCCGAAAGCAGCGCCCCTCGGGCGCTCCACACCCACCAGGAGATCCATTGACCGTCAAGATCGGTATCAACGGCTTCGGCCGTATCGGCCGCAACTTCTTCCGGGCCGCCCTCGCGAAGGGCTCCGACCTCGAGATCGTGGCGGTGAACGACCTCACCGACAACGCCGCGCTGGCGAACCTGCTGAAGTTCGACTCCATCACGGGTCGTCTCGGCGTCTCCGTCGAGCTCGACGGCGACAACATCGTCGTCGACGGCAAAGCCATCAAGGTCCTCGCGGAGCGCGACCCCGCCAACCTCCCCTGGGGCGAGCTGGGCGTCGACATCGTCATCGAGTCGACCGGCTTCTTCACCAAGGCCGCCGATGCGCAGAAGCACATCGACGCGGGCGCCAAGAAGGTCATCATCTCCGCCCCGGCCACCGGTGACGACGTCACCATCGTCCTCGGCGTGAACGAGGACCAGTACGACCCGGCGAACCACAACATCATCTCGAACGCGTCGTGCACCACGAACAGCCTCGCGCCGCTCGCCAAGGTGTTCAACGACAAGTTCGGCATCGAGCGTGGCCTCATGACCACGATCCACGCCTACACCGCCGACCAGAACCTGCAGGACGGCCCGCACAAGGACCCCCGTCGTGCCCGTGCGGCCGCGCTGAACATCGTCCCGACCTCGACCGGTGCCGCCAAGGCCATCGGCCAGGTCATGCCGGAGCTCGCCGGCAAGCTCGACGGCTTCGCGCTCCGCGTCCCGGTCCCGACCGGCTCGATCACCGACCTCACCCTCGAGACCAAGTCCGAGGTCACCGTCGACGAGATCAACGCCGCGTACAAGGAAGCCGCAGAGGGCCCGCTCAAGGGAATCCTGCTCTACAGCGAGGACCCGCTGGTGTCGACCGACATCACGACGGACCCGCACTCCTCGATCTACGACTCCGGCTTGACCAAGGTCATCGGCGGTCTCGTGAAGATCACCTCGTGGTACGACAACGAGTGGGGCTACTCGAACCGTCTCGTCGACCTGACCGAGTACGTCGGCGAGCGTCTGTAACACATGGCCCTCCGCACCCTCGAGGACCTCGGCGACCTCGCCGGCAAGCGTGTCGTCGTCCGTTGTGACCTGAACGTCCCGCTCAAGGACGGCACGATCACGGACGACGGCCGCGTGCGGGCGTCCCTGACGACCCTCAACACCCTCATCACCGCCGGCGCGCGCGTCATCGTGATCTCCCACCTGGGCCGCCCCGACGGGGAACCCAAGCCGGAGTTCTCGCTCGCGCCGGTCGGCCAGCGGCTCTCCGAGCTGCTCGGCAAAGAGGTCACGTTCGTCGGCGAGACCGTCGGCGACGAGGCGACCGCAGCCGCCGAGGCCCTCGAGGACGGTGACGTCCTGCTGCTCGAGAACCTCCGCTTCAACCCGGAGGAGACCTCGAAGGACGCCGATGCGCGAAAGGCCTTCGCGGACCGCGTCGCGGCACTCGGTGACGCCTTCGTCTCCGACGGCTTCGGTGTCGTGCACCGCAAGCAGGCCTCGGTCTACGAACTCGCGTCCGCGCTGCCCAGCGCAGCCGGTTCGCTCATCGAGACCGAACTGCGGGTGCTCGAGCGCCTGACCTCCTCGCCGGAACGGCCGTACACGGTCGTGCTCGGTGGCTCGAAGGTCAGCGACAAGCTCGGCGTCATCGACCACATCCTGCCCAAGGTCGACACGCTGTGCATCGGCGGCGGCATGCTCTTCACCTTCCTCGCGGCCCAGGGCCACGGGGTGGCGAAGTCGCTGCTCGAAGCCGACCAGCTCGACGTCGTCCGCGAGTACCTCTCGCGGGCGAAGGAGCTCGGCGTGACGATCGACCTGCCGACCGACGTCGTGGTGGCCTCCGGGTTCTCCGCCGACGCGGCGCACGAGACGGTGGCGGCCGACGCGATCGAGTCGTCGTCGTTCGGCACCGACGGCATCGGCCTCGACATCGGTCCGGAGACGGCGGCGCGGTTCGCGTCGGCGGTGTCCGGTTCGAAGACGGTGTTCTGGAACGGTCCGATGGGCGTGTTCGAGTTCCCGGCCTTCGCCGCCGGCACGAAGACCGTCGCCAAGGCCCTGACCGAGGTCGACGGCCTCGGTGTGGTCGGTGGTGGCGACTCCGCTGCTGCGGTCCGCTCGCTCGGCTTCTCGGACGACCAGTTCGGGCACATCTCGACCGGTGGCGGTGCGAGCCTCGAGTTCCTCGAGGGCAAGTCGCTTCCCGGACTCGAAGCATTGGGGTGGTCCGCATGACCCGCACGCCGCTCATTGCGGGTAACTGGAAGATGAACCTGGACCACCTCCAGGCCATCGCCACGGTCCAGAAGCTCGCCTGGACCCTGAAGGACGCCCGCCACGACTTCGAGGACGTCGAGGTCGCGGTGTTCCCGCCCTTCACCGACCTGCGGAGCGTGCAGACGCTCATCTCGGCCGACAAGCTGCCGATCCACTTCGGTGCGCAGGACCTGTCGCAGTACGACTCCGGTGCCTACACCGGCGACGTCTCCGGCGCGTTCCTGTCGGCGCTCGACGCGCAGTACGTCATCGTCGGACACTCCGAGCGGCGCACGCTGCACGGTGAGACCGACGAGGTCGTCGCGGCCAAGACCGCCGCGGCCGTCAAGCACGGCCTCGTGCCGGTCGTCTGCGTCGGCGAGACCGGTGAGCAGCGCGAACAGCGCGGCGCCGGCGTCGTGCCGGTCGAGCAGCTCCGCGTCGTGCTCGACGCCGTGCAGCCGTCCGACATCGTGGTCGCCTACGAGCCCGTCTGGGCGATCGGTTCCGGCCAGGCGGCCACCGCCGAGCAGGCGCAGGACGAGTGCGCCGCGATCCGTCGCGGCATCGCTGCTGCCTGGGGCGACCAGGCCGCTGCCGACACGCGCGTCCTGTACGGCGGTTCGGTCAAGTCCGGCAACATCGCCGGGTTCCTCCGTGAGCCCGACATCGACGGCGCCCTCGTCGGCGGCGCATCCCTCGACGTGCAGGAGTTCGCGGCAATCGCCCGGTTCCGCCAGCACGTCGGGCTGTAGCCACACCGGCTGTCGTCGGGCTGTAGTCCGCACCACTCCCGTCCGTGTACCGGCCGTGCCCCGCGCGGCCGGTACACTGGTACGGCTGACTGACACGAAAGGTACGTCGTGGCGATACTCTCCGTCGTGCTGCAGGTCCTGCTCGCAATCACGAGCCTCCTGCTCACGCTCCTCATCCTCCTGCACAAGGGCCGCGGTGGCGGCCTCTCCGACATGTTCGGTGGCGGCGTGACGAGCAACCTCGGGGCGTCCGGCGTCGCCGAGCGCAACCTCAACCGCATCACGGTGATCCTCGGTCTGGTCTGGATCGTCTCCATCATCGTGCTCGGTCTCATCAACAAGTTCACGGCGGGGGTCTGATCCATGGCTAGCGGAGGCAGTGCAATCCGAGGGTCCCGCGTCGGCGCCGGACCGATGGGCGAACAGGACCGTGGGGTCCAGGCCGAGCGTGTGGCGATCTCGTACTGGGACGCCCTCGGCAACGAGGTCGTGCGGTACTTCGCCGCGAACCTGCCGGACGAAGAGATCCCCGAGACGGTCGATTCGCCGTCGAGCGGGCTCCCCGCCGGGCGCGACAAGGAGAACCCTCCCGTGGTCTCCAAGACGGAGCCCTACAAGACGCACCTCGCGTACGTGAAGGAACGTCGGACTGAGGAAGAGGCAGCGCAGCTCCTCGAGGACGCGCTCCAGCAGCTCCGCGAGCGTCGCGGTACCGCCGCCAAGAAGGCGTAGCGCCCACACACACTGACGAAGGCCCCCACACCGCGATGGTGTGGGGGCCTTCGTGCGCCGCGGGGGCGGGTGGCAGTGCTCACCGCGCGGGGGCTTACTCGCCGAGTGGTCACGACGCGCCGTATGCGGCTCGCGGTGGTGGCACGTTCTGTCGCCTGTGACGCCCGCAGCCGACAGTCCTTGACCGCTCGGCGTCGTGTCGGCGGGGTGTCGCAATCGTTCGGTTGCCGGGTGCCGCGCGGAGAGCCGGCTCGCCGAGTGGTCACGACATGCCGCGTGCGGTTCGCTGCGGCGGCGGGTTCTGTCGCCCGGGGCGCTTTCAGGCGACACTTCTTGACCGCTCGGCGCCGGCGAGCGGGTGTGGGGCGGCGGTGGGAGCGGTGGGCGCGACGGCACGACGGACGGGAGGCCCGGTGCCAGCTGGCACCGGGCCTCCCGTCAGTCAGGTCGCGCGTCTAGTACGTCGACGCGATGAGGTTCTCGGGGACGTCGCGCGCGGCGTCCTGGTCCACGAAGAAGACGGTGCGCTTGCGGCCTTGGACGCCGCCGACGGGGACGTCCTCGACCGAGGCGCCCGCCAGGGCGAGCCCGAGGACCGACGCCTTCTCGGCACCGGACAGGATGACCCACACGCGCTGCGAGGCGTTGATCACCGGGTAGGTGACCGTCAGGCGCTGCGGCGGCGGCTTGGGGGAGTCGTCGACCGACACGACGGCGCGGTCGGTGACCGTGAGCTGGGGGAACTCGGGGAAGAGCGACGCGGTGTGCCCGTCGGGGCCGACACCGAGCAGCGTGATGTCGAAGCGCGGAGCGACGGCACCCTCGTACGCGGCGTCCTGCAGCTCACGCTCGTACTGCAGCGCGGCCGCTTCGATGTCGATGCCGGCGTCGGACGCGGGCATCGGGTGGATGTTCGACTCCGGGATGTCGACGTGGTCGAAGAAGTCGGTCTGCGTCCCCGTGGTGTTGCGGTCGGCGTCACCCGCCGGCACCCAGCGCTCGTCGACCCACCACACGTGGACCTTCGACCAGTCGACGCTCTCGCGCGCCGGCGACTGGCCGATCGCGGCGAGGACGAGGGACGACACCGAGCCACCGCTGATCGCGATGTCGGCACGCTCCTGCTCGTCGAGCACGTCGATGATCTTGGTGATGAAGCGTGCGGCGACCGAAGCGCCGAGGGCCTGCTTGTCCGGGTGCACGAGCACCCGCCGTTCGTTGGTCACGTGACTCCCGTGTTCGTGGCGGCCGACCGGTCGTACGACCGCCTTCGGTCCGGTCGGGCCGCCTGCACCAGACAGACGACCCGACCGTTGTGGGGTGCTCAGCGGGCGATGGTCTCGCGCAGCTGGGGAACCCCGTGCTTGACGACGTCTCCGAAGAGGACGTCCGGGTCGAGTCTACGGAGTTCCTCGGCCAGGCAGTCACGCAGGTTGCGGCGTGGCAGCGACAGGTCGTGCGTGGGCTGACCGGGCATCGAGAGCGTCGCGACGTCCACCAGGGAACGCTCGAGGTCGATGGTGCCCGACTCGCGCACGAGCTTGACGCCGTGGATGCCGCTCGACCCGGTCGCACGGGGCGACGTGGTGACCGTCACCGGCACCTCGAGCTGGAGCTGCAGCCACGCGGCGAGCAGGATCGTCGACGGGCTGTCCGACGCGCCCGTCACCTCGACGCCGGTGATCGGCTCGTACGGCGGCTGGTCGAGCGCCGCGGCGAGCTGGTTCCGCCACAGGGTCAGTCGGGTCCACGCGAAGTCGGTGTCGCCCGGAACGTACGAGGCACCGAGGGCCTCGATCGCGCCGTTCGGGTCCTTCTGCGCGGCGGCGTCGGTGATCCGGCGCTGGGCGATGCGGCCCAGTGCCGAGGCCGACGGCTGCGACGGCGCGGTCTGCGGCCACCAGGCCACGACCGGGGCGTCCGGCAGGAGCAGGCCCGTGACCAGGCTCTCCTCGTCGGTCGCGGTCTCGCCGTAGGCGCGGAGGACGATGACCTCGCTGGCGCCCGCGTCGCTGCCCACGCGGATCTGCGCGTCGAGACGGCCGGGCGACTTCGTGTCGCCGTCGTTCTTCGACACGATGATCACGCGCATCGGGTGCTCGCGGGACGCCTCGTTCGCCGCCTCGATCGCTTCTTCCTCGTGGCCGAGGGCCGTCGAGATGATCAGCGTCAGGACACGACCGAGGGCGACGGCGCCGCCCTCTTCGCGGATGTGGACCAGCTTCTTCTGGATCTTCGAGACCGTGGTGTTCGGCAGGTCGATCTTCATGGACGCCTCCAGGTCCGGCCGTCGCGGGCGAGCAGGGCATCGGCAGACGCCGGACCCCACGTGCCGGGACGGTACTGCTCGGGCTGGCCCTGCGTGGCCCAGAACTCCTCGATCGGGTCGAGGATCTTCCAGGACAGCTCGACCTCCTGGTGCCGCGGGAACAGCGGCGGGTCACCGAGCAGCACGTCGAGGATGAGTCGCTCGTACGCCTCGGGGGACGCCTCGGTGAAGGCGTGGCCGTACCCGAAGTCCATCGTCACGTCGCGCACCTGGGTGCCGACGCCGGGGACCTTCGAGCCGAACCGGAGCGTGACGCCCTCGTCCGGCTGGACGCGGATCACGAGCGCGTTCTGACCGAGGGGGGACTGCGAGTTGCCGTAGACGTCCTCGGGGACGCGCTTGAAGACGATTGCGATCTCGGTCACACGGCGCCCGAGCCGCTTGCCGGCGCGCAGGTAGAACGGGACGCCCTGCCAGCGACGGGTCGCGATGTCGAGCTTGATCGCGGCGTACGTCTCGGTGCCGGACTCGGGGTTCATCCCGGCCTCGTCGAGGAACCCGAGCACCTTCTCGCCGCCCTGCCAGCCGCCCGCGTACTGTCCACGCGCCGTGGCGGTCGACAGGTCCTCGGGCAGCCGCACGGCGGACAGCACCTTCTCCTTCTCGGCACGCAGGTCGGCGGCCTTGAACGAGACGGGCTCTTCCATCGCGGTGAGCGCGAGGAGCTGCAGCAGGTGGTTCTGGATGACGTCGCGCGCCGCGCCGATGCCGTCGTAGTACGCGGCACGTCCCGCGACGCCGATGTCCTCGGCCATCGTGATCTGCACGTGGTCGACGTAGTTCGAGTTCCAGATGGGTTCGTACATCTGGTTCGCGAACCGGAGCGTCAGCAGGTTCTGGACGGTCTCCTTGCCGAGGTAGTGGTCGATGCGGAACACATCGTCGGGCGCGAAGACGCTCTCGACGATCGCGTTCAGCTCACGCGCGGTGCGGAGGTCGGAGCCGAACGGCTTCTCGACGACCACGCGGCTCCACGAGCCCTCGCGCTTCGCGGTGAGGCCGGACAGCTTCAGCTGCTCGGTCACCACCGGGAACATCTTCGGCGGGATGGACAAGTAGAACGCGTGGTTGCCCAGCGTCCCGCGCTCGGCGTCCAGGTCGTCGACGGTCTGCTTGAGCTGCAGGAACGCCTCGGGGTCGTCGAACGAGCCCTGGACGAAGCGGATGCCCTGTTCGAGCTGACGCCAGACGTCCTCGTCGAACGGGGTGCGGGAGTGCTCCTTGACAGCGTCGTGCACGAGCTGGGAGAAGTCTTGGTCCTCCCAGTCGCGACGGGCGAAGCCGACGAGCGCGAACCCCGGGGGCAGGAGCCCCCGGTTGGCCAGGTCGTAGACCGCCGGCATCAGCTTCTTGCGTGACAGGTCGCCCGTCACGCCGAAGATGATGAGCGTGCTCGGTCCCGCGATCCGGTTCAGTCGACGATCCGTCGGCAGCCGGAGCGGGTTGTGCTCCGGGGTGATTGCCACCGGTGACATGAGTCGGTGAACTCCTTACGAGTCAGTGGGAGACGGCGGAGGCGATGGCCGCGGTGGCGGCGCGCACGTCCGACGTTGTGAGGGTGAGGACCGGGCGGCCGTGCTGCGCGAGGACACTCGCGTCACCGGCTGCCTGGGCCTGGAGGAGCTGGCCGAACGTGAACGGCCGGCCCGGGATCGCCAGGTCGTCCGGTTCGTCCGCCACGATCTGCAGGAACACTCCCGTGGCGGGTCCGCCCTTGTGGTACTGCCCGGTCGAGTGCAGGAACCGCGGGCCGTACCCGAAGGTGACCGGCCGACGCGTGCGCGCCGCCAGGGCGTCGCGGAGCGTCTCGAGGTCACGGTTCGTGGTGCGGTCGACGTACGCCTGCACCGCCACGTAGCAGGTGGCGTCCAGTTCGGACAGGAGGCCCGTCACGGCTTCTGCGAGCGTCGTCCCGACCGGCAGTCCGGGCGTCGCGGAGACGGCGATGCCGTCCTCGGTGAACGCGGGTTCCGCAGGCGCGGGACGGTCGTCGAGCAGCGCACGGGTCGCGACCTTGGCGGCCTCGACGTCGGGCTGGTCGAACGGGTCGATGCCGAGCAACCGCCCGGCGACCGCGACGGCGTACTCCCAGACGAGGATCTGACCACCGAGCGTGCCGGTGATCTCGACCTCGCCCTCGGCGACGTGGCGCTCGTCCTCGCGCGAACCGACCAGGCGGATGACCTGGACGTCCGGCAGGGCTGCGGAGACCTCGGGGGAGTCGGCGTGCAGCACGACGGGCAGCAGGCCACGTCCGCTCTTGCCGGTCGACTCCGCGATCAGCTGCTCCACCCAGTCGCCGAACCCGACGATGTGGGTGCCGTCCGGCACGATGGCGATCTTGTCGCGCAGCGGGTCGGTACCGGCGAGGATCGCACCGAGCACGAGCCCGGGGTTCTCGTCGAGGTCGACCGACAGCAGCGCGGAGATGGCGTCGGCCTCGTCCAGCAGCTCGGCGATGTCCGCTCCGGCGAGACCGGAGGGCACCAGTCCGAACGCGGTGAGCGCTGAATAGCGGCCGCCGACGGTCGGGTCGGCGGTGAAGACCCGGTAGCCGGCGTCGATCGCGGCGGCCTCGAGCGCGGAGCCCGGGTCGGTGACGACGACGATGCGGCCGCTGGGGTCGATGCCCGCGTCGCGGAACGCCTGCTCGTAGACGCGGCGCTGGGAGTCGGTCTCGAGCGTGGAGCCGGACTTCGACGAGACGACGAGCACGGTGCGCTCGAGGTCCGTCGTGACGGCGGCGCGGACCTGCGCGGGATCGGTCGAGTCGAGCACCGTCAGCGGGACGCCGGCGGTGCGCGTGATGACCTCCGGCGCGAGCGACGAGCCGCCCATGCCGGCGAGGACGACGTGGTCGACCCCTTCGGCACGGAGCGACTCGCGCAGCGCGGTGATCTGGGCGACGAGCGGGCGGGAGACCGAGACGGCCTCCACCCAGCCGAGGCGCTTGGACGCCTCGGCCTCGGCGTCCGGTCCCCACAGCTCGGGGTCCTGGGCGGTGATGCCCGAGGCCACCAGGTCAGCGACGAGCCGCGGGACCACCGAGTCGATGGCCCGCGCGGCATCGCCGCTGGCAGCGATGGAAACCGTCACTACTTGGCGCCCTCGAGCGCGGTCTTCACGGTGTCGACGAGCTCGCCCCACGAGACGTTGAACTTGTCCACGCCCTCCTTCTCGAGCAGCGCCACGACGTCGTCGTAGTCGATGCCCTGCGCGGCGAGCTGGTCGAGGACCTGCTGCGCGGCGTCGAAGGTGCCGGCGATGGCGTCGCCGTGGATCTCACCGTGGTCGAACGTGGCGTCGAGCGTCTTGCCTGGCATCGTGTTCACGGTGTTCGGGGCGGCGAGCTCGGTCACGTAGAGCGTGTCGGGCAGCGACGGGTCCTTGACGCCGGTCGAGGCCCAGAGCGGACGCTGCGTGTTCGCACCGGCCTCGAGCAGGCCGAGGGCGCGCTCGGAGGCGAACGCCTCGGTCCAGACCTGGTAGGCGAGCTGCGCGTTGGCGATGCCGGCCTTCGACTTCAGGGCCTTGGCCTCGTCGGTGCCGACGGCGTCCAGGCGCTTGTCGATCTCGGAGTCGACGCGCGACACGAAGAACGAGGCGACCGAGTGGATCTTCGACAGGTCGTGACCGGCGGCCTTGGCCTTCTCGAGCCCACCGAGGTAGGCGTCGATGACGGCGCGGTAGCGCTCGAGCGAGAAGATCAGGGTGACGTTGACGGAGATGCCGGCGCCGATGACCTCGGTGATGGCCTCGAGACCCTCGACCGTTGCGGGGATCTTGATGAGGACGTTCTCGCGACCGACCTTCTCGAACAGGAACTTGGCCTGCTCGATGGTCTTGGCGGTCTCGTGGGCGAGGCCCGGCTCGACCTCGATCGAGACGCGGCCGTCGAAGCCCTTGGTCTCGTCGTAGATCGGCTTGAAGACGTCGGACGCGTTGGCGACGTCCTGCGTGGTGATCTCGAAGATCGCCTCGGTCACATCGGTACCGGCAGCGGCCAGCTCCTTGACCTGAGCGTCGTAGCGCTCGCCCTTGGCGAGGGCCGACGCGAAGATCGTCGGGTTGGTGGTCACGCCGACGACGTTCTTCTGCGCGATGAGGTCGGTGAGCTTGCCGGTCTCGAGGAGCTCGCGGGACAGGTCGTCGAGCCAGATGCTCACGCCGACCGCGGAGAGGGCGGCAGTGGGGGTGTTCTCAGCCATGTGTTTCTCTTCTTTCCTTCATCGGCCTGATGGCCGGGGTCTGGGGGACCGGGGGCGCGTGGCGGAGCCGAACCGCGCCTCCCGGCAGAAGGGCCGGATCCGGCGAACCGGACCCGGCCCCTGCGGGTCAGGAAGCCGCGATGGATTCCTTCGCGGCGGCCACGACGTGTTCCGTCGTGAAGCCGAACTCCTTGAAGAGCGTCTGGTAGTCGGCCGAGGCACCGAAGTGCTCGATCGAGACGCTGCGGCCCTTGTCGCCGACGATGTCGCGCCAGCTCATGGCGATGCCGGCCTCGACCGACACGCGAGCGGTGACGTCCTTCGGGAGCACCTGGTCCTGGTAGTTCTCGGACTGGGCGCGGAACCACTCGATGGACGGTGCGCTCACGACGCGGGCGTTGATGCCCTCGCCCTTGAGTTGCTCACGGGCCTCGACGGCGATCTGGACCTCGGACCCGGTCGCGATGAGGATCACGTCCGGGGTGCCGTTCGGCGCCTCGGCCAGGATGTACGCACCCTTGGCGACGTTCTTCGCCGAAGCGAAGACCTCACCGGAGGCGTCGCCCTCGCCACGCTCGAACACCGGCAGGTTCTGACGGCTCAGCGCGATTCCGGCCGGGCGGTCGGTGTGCTTGAGCATCTCGAGCCAGGCGTACGCGACCTCGTTGGCGTCGGCGGGGCGGACCACGTCGAGACCCGGGATCGCACGGAGCGACGAGACCTGCTCGATCGGCTGGTGCGTCGGGCCGTCCTCGCCGAGGGCGACGGAGTCGTGGGTCCAGACGTAGATCGCCGGGGCGCCCATGAGCGCGGCGAGACGGACCGCCGGACGCATGTAGTCGCTGAAGATCAGGAACGTGCCGCCGAAGGGGCGGGTGTTCCCGTGCAGGACGATGCCGTTGAGGATCGAGCCCATGGCGTGCTCGCGGATGCCGAAGTGCAGCACGCGGCCGTACGGGTCGGTGCTCCACGTCGACGTCGAGGCCTCGGCCGGACCGAAGGACTTGGCGCCCTCGATCGTGGTGAGGTTCGACTCGGCGAGGTCGGCCGAGCCACCCCAGAACTCGGGCATCAGCGGCGCGATGGCGTTGATGACCTTGCCGGAGGCGGCACGGGTCGAGACGGCCTTGTCGGTCGGGAAGACCGGCAGTGCTGCCTCGAGGTCCGCGGGGAGCTCCTTGGCGTTGACGCGGTCGAACAGCGCCTTCTTGTCGGCGTTGGCAGCAGCCCACGCGTCGAAGGTCTTCTGCCACTCGGCGTGCTGCGCCTGGCCCTTGGCGACGGCGCCGCGGGTGTACTCGAGGACCTCGGGGGCGACCTCGAAGGTCTTCGCGGTGTCGAAGCCGAGGACCTCCTTGAGGCCCTTGATCTCGTCGGCGCCGAGCGCCGAACCGTGGATCTTGCCGGAGTTCTGCTTGGTCGGCGACGGCCAGCCGATGATCGTCTTGAGGACGATGAGCGACGGCTTGTCGGTGACCTGCTGGGCGGCCTCGATCGCGGCGTGGAGCTCCACGGCGTCCTCGGAGTACTCGCCGGTCTTCTTCCAGTCGACGATCTGGACGTGCCAGCCGAGCGCCTCGTAGCGCTCGGGGACGCTCTCCGAGAACGCGATGTCGGTGTTGTCCTCGATCGAGATCTGGTTCGAGTCGTAGAACGCGATCAGGTTGCCGAGCTGCTGACGGCCGGCGAGCGAGCCCGCCTCGTTCGTCACGCCCTCCTGCATGTCACCGTCACCGGCGATCACGTAGGTGAAGTGGTCGAACGGCGACTGGCCGGCCGGGGTCTCCGGGTCGAACAGGCCGCGCTCGAAGCGCTGGGCGTAGGCGAAGCCGACCGAGGACGCGAGGCCCTGGCCGAGCGGGCCGGTGGTGATCTCGACACCGTCGGTGTGGCCGTACTCCGGGTGACCCGGGGTCTTCGAGCCCCACTTGCGCAGGTGCTGCAGGTCCTCGAGCTCGAGGCCGTAGCCGTGCAGGTAGAACTGCACGTACTGCAGGATCGAGGCGTGACCGGCGGAGAGGATGAAGCGGTCGCGGCCGATCCAGGTGGAGTCGCTCGGGTCGCGACGCATCACCTTCTGGAAGAGCAGGTGTGCGAGCGGCGCGAGGCTCATCGCGGTGCCGGGGTGACCGTTGCCGGCGGCCTCGACCGAGTCGGCGGCGAGAACGCGGGCCGTGTCGACGGCCTTCCGGTCGATGGCGTCCCAGGTGAATTCAGCCACTTGGATGTTGACCCTTCTTGATGCGACATGTGCGAGGGCTCGTGCCATCGCACGGACATGTGGCCATCCCGGGGCCGAGTCGTGTCGCCGTCTAGCGGCGGCCGACCGGCTCATCGCGGCCGACGTCATCGGGGCGCGCACTGCGGGAGGGCAGGTCCAGCATAGTGACCAGCCACTCAGAAGGGGTTCAGGTGACGCCCGATGTTCACGAGTCGGGTCACCCCGGCCCTCGTCCGCCGGGCGTGTCGTGCTCCGCGGCCCGTCGTTCTGCACGGGATGGCTGCACGGGATGGGGGAGCGGGGCATCATCGCGGCGCTTCTATAACGTAAACTGTCGACGACCCGTGGACATTCCGGGTCAGCGCATGCCCGGACGCCGCCGCAGTCGTCCACCGAGTGTGCGAGCTGATGCGAACAGACTGAGGTTCCCTTGCCGACTGCCACCGTGACCAGGCCCGACACCGATCGACCCCGATCGACGCTGTCCCGCAAGGTCCGTGCGTACGTCTCGTTGACCAAGCCGCGGGTCATGGAGCTGCTGCTCGTGACCACCGCGCCGACCATGTTCCTGGCCGAGCGTGGCGTGCCGGACCTCTGGCTCGTGTTCTGGACGATGCTCGGCGGCGCGATGTCCGCCGGTTCGGCGTCGGCCTTCAACTGCTACATCGACCGTGACATCGACCGCCTGATGAAGCGGACGAGCACCCGCCCGCTGGTGACCGGTGAGCTCTCGGACCGCGAAGCCCTCGTGTTCTCGTGGATCCTCGGCGTCCTGTCGACGGCGGTGCTCGGGTTCCTGGTGAACTGGCTCGCCGCGGCCCTGAGCGTCATCGCGATCCTCATCTACGTGTTCGTCTACACGCTGTGGCTCAAGCGCCGCACCCCGCAGAACATCGTGTGGGGCGGCTCGGCCGGCTGCATGCCCGTGCTCATCGGCTGGGCGGGCGTCACCGGCTCGCTCACCTGGGCCCCGGTCATCCTCTTCATGGTGATCTTCCTCTGGACGCCGCCGCACTACTGGCCGCTGTCGATGAAGTACCGCGACGACTACGACGCCGCCGACGTCCCGATGCTCGCCGTGGTCCGCGGTCGCACCGTCGTCGGTCTGCAGGTCGTGTTGTACGCCTGGGCGACCCTCGTCTGCTCGCTCCTGCTCATCCCCGTTGCGCACATGGGGCCGCTGTACACCGTGGTCGCACTGGCCGGTGGCATCTGGTTCGTCGTCGAGTCGCACCGGCTGTACTCGCGGGCGATCCAGCACGTCGAGCACGTGCAGCCGATGCGTGTGTTCCACAGCTCGATCACGTACCTGACGCTGCTCTTCATCGCCGTGGGCATCGACCCGCTGCTGCCGCAGGTCTTCACCTTCTAGGCACTGCGGGCCGCCACTGGGCGACGTCGTACGACGAACTCGATGTCGTACGACGTCGCCTTCGTCGTTGGTGCGCGTGCGCGACGGTTGCGCGCGCGGGGATGCGACGTCCTCGACGTCGTACGACGTCGAGGACGTCGTTGCGGGTCAGTACGGGACCTGGCGCGGCTGTGGACGTGCCCACCAGGCGGCCGGGAGGCGCGTGGCGGACACGGCCACGGGCCTCCCGGCCGCCTGGTGCCTGCGTGGGCGCGGGGCGCACGCGTGGCCCGGGATGCGTGTGCAACGAACGACACCCCACGAGTCGATCGACTCGTGGGGTGTCGCAGAACGGGAGTCGCGCGTGCGACGCGCCCGGGCGTCAGGCGGTGTCGAGTGGTTCGCGCACGGCCTCGCGACCGGCGCTGGCGCGCGTGGCGAGCACGACCGCCGTGGTGGCTCCGACGAGCAGCCCGGCGAGCACCATGTGCGTGCCCACCAGCCCGACGGGCAGGCCGGTGCGGGCCTGGGTCAGGCCGACGGCGATCTGCAGGAACTCGACGACGAGCAGCAACAGCGCCCACTTGCTCGAGATCCGGAGCCGGACGGCGCCGACGACGAGCACGAGGGTCAGCGCGAACAGGGCGTACGCGGGCCAGGCGTGCACGTGCTCCATGACCGCGGGGTCGAAGCCCGTGCGGTGCAGCATCCCGCCGTCGACGGCCTCGTCGGCACCGGCGTGCGGGCCGCTGCCGGTCGTCAGGATGCCGACGAGCACGGTGACCACGACGGCGGCGACCGTGCCGCGGACGACGCCGGTGTACCAGCCGGGAACGAGGCGGTGGCTGGTGCGGGGGCCGTGCATCGTCCGGTAGACCAGGGTCGCGGTGGCCGAGGTCAGGGCGGCGGACACGACGAAGTGCAGCCCGACGACGAACGGGTTGAGGTTCGTGAGCACGCTGAGCCCGCCGATGACGGCCTGGACCGGGATAGCGACGCCCTGAGCGAACGCGAGCCAGAACAGTTCGGGGCGCGTGCGGAGCATCCGGACGACCGCCAAGAACATCGCGATCGCCACGATGACGAGCACGAAGGTGAGCAGTCGGTTGCCGAACTCGATGATCCCGTGGATGCCCATCTCGGGCGTGGAGACGAGCGAATCGGCCGTGCACTTGGGCCAGGTCGGGCATCCGAGGCCCGACGCGGTCAGGCGGACGAGGCCGCCGGTACCGATCAACACGACCTCGACCACGAACGAGGCCCACGCCAGCGCGATGACCCGGCGGTCGACGACCCGGGGGAGCGACCACCACCGTGCGGTCCGGAGATCCTGGTCGACGGGGGGTCCGACGCGAGTCACGAGGGTGGTGCCTTCCTGTTGTTCCGTGCAGTGAACCTGTAGGATTCGAGGGTTCAGCAGCAGTCAAGTCTAGGCAGGCGCCGGCTCCGAATGGGCCGAGATCGCCGATCGATCCAGGGACTGCGTGGAACCATTGTCGTTGCGAGGGAGCAGCACCGTGTCCGCCTGTCGGCGGTCTGCGGTGGAATGGCGTCCAGACGCCACGGGTTCACACCTGAAGACGCTGCCCCGCGAGAAGGAAACGAGGAGACCATGTCCGACGTGCTCATCGACCGTCCCGAGCTCGAAGGGCTCGGGCAATACGAGTTCGGCTGGTCCGACTCCGACTCGGCCGGGGCCTCGGCCCGCCGTGGGGTCTCGGACGAGGTCGTCACCGACATCTCGAACCTCAAGCACGAGCCCGAGTGGATGCTCAAGAACCGGCTCAAGGGCCTGCAGCTCTTCGGCCGCAAGCCGATGCCGACGTGGGGTGCCGACCTGACGGGCATCGACTTCGACAACATCAAGTACTTCGTGCGCTCCACCGAGAAGCAGGCGCAGTCGTGGGAGGACCTCCCCGAGGACATCCGCGCGACCTACGAGAAGCTCGGCATCCCCGAGGCCGAGCGCCAGCGCCTCGTCGCCGGTGTCGCCGCGCAGTACGAGTCCGAGGTCGTGTACCACCAGATCCGTGAGGACCTGGAGCAGCAGGGTGTCATCTTCATGGACACCGACACCGCGCTCCGCGAGCACCCCGAGCTCTTCCAGGAGTACTTCGGCACCGTGATCCCGGCCGGCGACAACAAGTTCGCCGCGCTGAACACGGCCGTGTGGTCCGGCGGCTCGTTCGTCTACGTCCCCAAGGGCGTCCACGTCGAGATCCCGCTGCAGGCCTACTTCCGGATCAACACCGAGAACATGGGCCAGTTCGAGCGGACGCTGATCATCGCGGACGAGGACTCCTACGTCCACTACATCGAGGGCTGCACCGCCCCGATCTACAAGTCGGACTCGCTGCACTCGGCCGTCGTCGAGATCATCGTGAAGAAGAACGCCCGCGTTCGGTACACGACGATCCAGAACTGGTCGAACAACGTCTACAACCTCGTGACCAAGCGTGCGATCGCGCACGAGGGCGCCACGATGGAGTGGATCGACGGCAACATCGGCTCCAAGGTGACGATGAAGTACCCGTCGATCTACCTCGCCGGTGAGCACGCCAAGGGCGAGACCCTGTCCGTCGCGTTCGCCGGCCCCGGCCAGCACCAGGACGCCGGCGCGAAGATGATCCACATGGCGCCGTACACGACGTCGTCGATCGTCTCGAAGTCGATCGCCCGTGGCGGCGGTCGTGCGGGCTACCGCGGCGAGGTCCGCGTGGACCCGGCGGCGCACCACGCGGCGAACACTGTGCGGTGTGACGCGCTGCTCGTCGACACGATCAGCCGGAGCGACACGTACCCGGCGATCGACATCCGCGTCGACGACGTCCAGCTCGGGCACGAGGCCACGGTCTCGCGCGTGAGCGAGGAGCAGCTCTTCTACCTGATGTCCCGCGGCATGGCCGAGGACGAAGCGATGGCGATGATCGTCCGTGGCTTCATCGAGCCGATCGCCCGCGAGCTCCCGATGGAGTACGCGCTCGAACTCAACAAGCTCATCGAGATGAGCATGGAAGGATCCGTCGGCTAGATGTCCAGCACCACCCCTCCCCACATCGACCAGCCGATCGAGCCCGCGGCACCCGCCCAGGGTGCCGAACAGCACGGCGCCGGAGCCCACTCCGACGGCGGCTGGGACGCCCCGGACAAGAAGATCCCGGTCCAGACCCGCTCCGAGCGGTTCCAGTCCGGCGACCTCGAGGCGTTCCCGACCGTCACCGGCCGCGAGGTGAACTGGAAGTTCGCGCCCCTGGCGAAGCTCCAGCCGCTCCTCGACGGTGGCCTCGACGGATCCGCCTACCGGTTCCTCGCCCGCCAGTCCGACGGTGCCGACGTCGAGTGGGGTCGCAGCGACGACCCCCGCGTCGGGACCGCCGGTCTGCCCGAGGACCGTGCAGCGGCCGCTGCGTGGACCGCGCGCGACGCCGTCCTCGCCGTCACCATCACGGCGACCGAGGCGCACGAGTTCATCACCATCACGCGTTCCGACTTCGGCACGCAGCCCCGCGCGGCGCACACGGTCATCACGGCCGAGCCGCACGCCCAGGGCATCGTCGTGCTCGACAACCGCGGCAGCGCACTGCTCAGCGAGAACATCGAGATCGTCGTGCAGGACGGCGCACGCCTGACCGTCGTCAGCCTGCAGGACTGGGACGACGACGCGGTGCACGTCTCGACGCACTTCGCCGAGGTCGGCCGCGACGCCTTCCTGAAGCACGTCGTGGTCTCCCTCGGCGGCGACGTCATCCGGGTCAACCCCTCGACGCACCTCGGTGCGCAGGGCGCCGACACCGAGATGTACGGCGTGTACTTCGCCGACGCCGGTCAGTACATCGAGCAGCAGGTCTACGTGAACCACGACGCGCCGAACACGCGCGGTCGGGTCAACTACAAGGGCGCGCTGCAGGGCAAGGGCGCGCACACCGTGTGGATCGGTGACGTGCTCATCGGTCGCGCCGGTGACGGCACCGACTCGTACGAGCAGAACCGCAACCTCGTGCTGACCGACGGCACCCGTGCCGACAGCATCCCGAACCTCGAGATCGAGACGGGCAACATCGAGGGTGCCGGCCACGCGAGTGCGACCGGTCGCTTCGACGACGAGCAGCTGTTCTACCTGCAGGCCCGCGGTATCCCCGAGGAAGAAGCGCGCCGTCTCGTCGTGCTCGGCTTCCTGGTCGAGGTCATCCAGAAGATCGGTGCGCCCGAGCTCGAGGAACGACTCATCGCCGCGGTCGAGCAGGAGCTCGCCGAAGGACGCTCGGTGATCGTCGCGCCGGCGGAGGCCGACGCCTGATGCCCACGAAGGTCTGCGCGGAGTCCGAGATCGCGGTGGACAGCCCCATGCGCGCCGTCGTCGACGGCACCGCGGTGGCCATCGTGAAGGACTCGTCCGGCACCGTGCACGCCATCGGCGACACGTGCACCCACGGGGACATCTCGCTGGCCGAGGGGTTCATCGAGGGCGACACGCTCGAGTGCTGGGCCCACGGCTCCCGCTTCTCGCTCGCCACGGGGAAGCCGCAGAACTTCCCGGCGTACGAGCCCGTCCCGGTGTTCCGGGTCGAGGTGCGCGAGGGTGACGTCTACGTCGACGTGCACGACCCCGTGCCCGTCGACTGACACCGCCTCGCGGCCCCCACACTTTCCGCGGCCCGTCCGCGACACGACAGAAAACCGAAGGAACCCACGCAATGTCCACTCTGGAAATCCGCGACCTCCAGGTCTCGATCGACACCGATCAGGGCACCAAGGAGATCCTCAAGGGTGTCGACCTCACGATCAACGAGGGCGAGATCCACGCGATCATGGGGCCGAACGGCTCCGGCAAGTCCACGCTGGCGTACACGATCGCCGGTCACCCCCGGTACAACGTCGTCGGTGGCTCGATCACCCTCGACGGCGAGGACGTCCTCGCGATGAGCGTCGACGAGCGCGCCCGTGCCGGCATGTTCCTGGCGATGCAGTACCCGGTCGAGATCCCCGGCGTGACGGTGTCGAACTTCCTCCGCACCGCCAAGACGGCGATCGACGGCGAGGCTCCGGCCCTGCGCGGCTGGATCAAGGAGCTCCGCCAGTCGATGGCCGACCTCAAGATGGACTCGTCGTTCGCCGAGCGCAACGTCAACGAGGGCTTCTCCGGTGGCGAGAAGAAGCGCCACGAGATCATGCAGCTCGAGCTCCTCAAGCCCCGCTTCGCCGTGCTCGACGAGACCGACTCCGGCCTCGACGTCGACGCGCTGAAGATCGTGTCCGAGGGCGTGAACCGCGCCAAGGCCGCGACCGGCCTGGGCGTGCTGCTCATCACGCACTACACGCGCATCCTCCGCTACATCAAGCCGGACTTCGTGCACGTGTTCGTCGCGGGCAAGGTCGCCGAGCAGGGTGGCCCCGAGCTCGCCGACCGCCTCGAGAACGAGGGCTACGACCGCTACGTGCAGGCCGCGGCGGCGTCCGCCGCAGAGGCGCAGGCCTGATGATCGCGGCACTCGCCCCGGAGAAGTTCGACGAGGTCGTCGAGGGCCTGAAGGAGGTCCAGGACCCGGAGCTCGGCGTCAACATCGTCGACCTCGGCCTGATCTACGACCTGGCCTGGGACGACGAGGCCTCGGCGCTCGTGATCAGCATGACGCTGACGAGTGCCGGCTGCCCGCTCACCGACGTCATCGAGGGCGACACCGCGAACGCCCTCGACGGCATCGTGGACGCCTTCCGCATCAACTGGGTCTGGATGCCGCCGTGGGGTCCGGAGCGGATCACCGACGACGGGCGCGAGATGATGCGCGCGCTCGGGTTCGCGATCTAGTCGCGACCACACCGCAGACGGGAGGCCCGGTGCCAGCTGTGAACCGGTCCCGGTTTGTTGGACCGTGAAGTCAGATTAGGCCGCGAGGGCGTGAGCTCGGTATTGAACCGGGCTCATGCCCTCGAGTCGTGCCT